>NZ_OX336137.1:2400000-3011914 GCF_946900835.1 Nitrospina watsonii | reverse complement strand
AACCCAGCCCCTTCTATGCGTGAAAACGTTTGTGGACGAAAATGTGTGTGAGGAGAGAACGCGTTGAATATATAAAACGTCCCGCTGCAATTCAACCCCAAAAAAAGAGCAGTCGGGTCATTCAAAAATAAGTCGTGCAATAACAGGTTAATTGCCTGAATAAAAAAATGTTTCTCACAAACTTTCCACAACCCGGAAACTTTGTGGATAACTCTTCCCTCCTTTTTTAAAGCACGAACTCCTTTAAAACCAAGCCGGTTCGTGCGCAATCCCTTGCGCGGCGCGCTGTTTGTAGAAGCCGGTGGCAAACGGCTGCACGCAGGCGGACGCGTGATCACGAGGATCCCGTTGCCAGCCCGGGCTGTTTCCCGGCTTCAACCTCACCCGTCTTGCTGCGCACAAGACGCCAGCCTGCCCTGAAGAGGAACGGACCGGTTCATGCCGGTCCGTTCCGCCTGCCTTCACAGGTTGTGTTTGCTGTTCACTATTTAAGGGAGAAATCATGAACTGGTTGCGAGGAAAAAAAACCTACATGGTGGCGGCGATGATGGTTGCCATTTCGATACTCAATATCATGAGCGGCGAGGAATCCTTGGGCACGTTCGTCTCCAGTCCGCACTTCAACACGCTGCTGGAAGGCATCGGACTCGGCACTCTGCGTGCGGGTGTGACCAAAAGCGTATTCCGATAACAGGGAGAGGGTTTGTCATGAAACGTTTTTTCGCTTCTTTCATTTTTTTCCTGACCCCTCTCCTGGCGGTCTCTCTGGCCGGTGCCGAACCCGGTTCTTCTCTCTCCCAGCGCGTGCGGTTGCCGGATGCGCTGTGGGGATTGAACGCGGCCGGGCAACTGGTGTTGCGTTACGACCCGTTCCGCGACCGCACTTTCCCCGTGCGGCGCGTGCACACGGTGGTGCTGAACGACCGCGAACCGAAGCTGTGCGGCGATCCCGACGGCACGGGCCGCCACACCTGGTTTTTCACCGACGCCTTGTTGATTGAGGTGGCGCCGATGAACGTTCCGTCCACGGCTCCCGTTCCCCCTGTTTCGCAAAGTCACGAACCATGAACTTCCCTTTCATTGAATTGCTCACGCCCTATGTCACGTTGCTGCTGACGGTCGGGATCTGGGTGGTCGGCTGGTTGATGAAAAAACTGATTGCCGAAAACGACCGCCATTTCTCCGAGGTCAAAACCGAGCTCAAGGCCAAGATCGATGAGCGCGGCAGCGAGCTGGAAAAACGCATCGACAAGCTGGAAAACGGCCTGGAGGTGTTGGAACGGTCGCGCCTGGCCGATCACAAATACCTGTACGAACAGTTCGTGCACAAGGACGGCTTCCACCACACCGCCGGCCGCACCGAAAGCGCCATCGGCCGCATCTTCAAACAGCTCAATGAACTCAACCGGGTGGTCAACCAGAACATCGGCGCCTCGCAAACCCATGACTGAACCCGATCCCGCCCTGCTGCTTTTGCTGGAAGAAGTGACCGCGCTGCGGCAGTCGATCCAGGACATCCTGCGGCACGCGCCGGAGGAGGTGCAGCTGCACCGCATCCACGGCATGTACGTCGGCCACATCCTCGACATCCGCAAAACGCTCATGCAGGAGCAGGCGGCGGACAAGGAGGCGTTGCTGATCGATGCGCTGCGCGCTGTGGTGCGGTTTCTGCTGGATGAGGGCGAGGACGGCATGGCGCAATTTGTGGGCGACCATCTGGAGGCCATCGGAGAAAAGGTGAAAGAGACGTGGCAGGATTCAAAAGCATTTCCAGACTGGCCCACGGCTACGCCGACATCCGCCGCAGCCTCGCCCGCGCCATCACCCCGTTCGGACGCACCAGCGCCGAGCATAAAGAGGAGCGGCGGCAACGGGCGTGCCGGGAACTGAAGTTCTTTGCGGAAACCTACTTCCCCCATTACCTGACGGAAAAACCGTCGAAGATGCACCGCCACTTCTACCGGCGGTTCCAGCAGGCGATCGACCGCGCCCAGTCGCCGAAGCAACGCGGCAAGGGATCGTTCCCCTCCCGCATCGCCCAGGCGGCGCCGCGCGGTCACGCCAAATCGACGATCACCTCCCTGATCCTGCCGTTGTGGTGCATCGCGGCGGGCAAACGCAAGTTCATCGGCCTGGTGTCGGACACCACCGAACAGGCGGCGGACTTCCTCGAATTCATCAAGGCGGAGCTGGAAGTCAACGAACGCCTCATCGAGGATTTCCCGAAAGCCTGCGGCGAAGGCAGGACGTGGAAATCGGGACAGGTCATCACCGCCAACGGCATCAAACTCAAATGCTGGGGCAAACGCAAGGCCATGCGCGGCGCGCGGCACGGTCACAGACGGCCGGACCTGATCATCTGCGACGATCTGGAAAGCGACGAGAACATCGATTCGCCCGAACAACGCGCCAAAGACCGCGAATGGTTTTTCAAAGCGCTGATGAAGATCGGCGGACGCTACTCGGTGTACCTCGTCGTCGGCACGTTGCTGCATTACGATTCCTTACTGGCGCATTTATTGAAGCGTCCCGGCTGGCAGGCCGACACCTGGTGCGCCGTGATGGCGTGGTCGGCGTCGCCGTTGTGGGAAGAATGGGAACACCTGTTCGCTGCGCGTAAGGAAAAGGAAGCGGATCGGTTTTTTCAACAGCATAAAAAGAAGATGCTGGCGGGCACCGAGGTGCTGTGGCCGAAGGTCGAGGACTATTACTATTTGATGAAGATGCGGGTGAGCGACGGCCCGGCGTACTTCGATTCCGAAAAACAGAACCAGCCGATCAATCCCGATGACTGCCTGTTTCAGGAGGGTTGGTTTCGTTATGTGGACGAGACGGAGGTGGCGCGCAAACTGGCTGGCGGGGAATACACGGAAATTTACGGCGCCGTCGATCCCTCACTCGGCAAGCAGTCGCAGAAGGCGGACCCGTCGGCCATCGTCATCGCCGGTGTGGACGCGGAGGGCTGCATCGACGTGCTGGAAGCGGACATTCAAAAGCGGCATCCCGACGCCATCATGGAAGACCTGTTCGCCTACCATCAACGGTACGGACTCGCCGTGCTGGGCATCGAGGAGATTCAGTTCCAGGAACTGTTCAAAGACCTCGTTATCAAGGAGAGCGCGAAACGGCGGTTGTATCTGCCGGTGGAGGGCCTGCGCCCGAATACCGACAAAGTGCTGCGGATCACCAAAATCCAGCCGCAGATCAAGAACGGCGTCATCCGCTTCCGCCGCCACCAGACCCAGCTCTTGGACCAGCTTCGCTACTTCCCCAAAGCCGACCACGACGACGGCCCCGACGCCCTCGAAATGACCTTCTCCCTGATCACCCAGGCCCATCACTCCGGCCCGAGGGTGCGGTTATTGTAATTCTGTATCGTGAAAACAGACTTCACAATAACCTAAAAATATTATATTTATTGACTTTTTATTGATTTGCTTGGCAAAGGTGCCCATAATATTAAAGTGAATTTAAGGAGGTATAAGGCCTTTTTTGTTTGCGTTAAGTTTATAAGCTCCTTATTAAGAATAAATAATTTCTCCCTTCCAAATCATCGTGATAATTACTCACCAAAGAGATAAACTCCTGAATGCAATAATTTATTTTTGCAGAAATACCGAGCAGTGCGGCAAAACTAAATTATTTAAACTTCTTTATTTTTTAGATTTTGAACATTTTAAAGAAACTGGAAGGAGTGTAACAGGTTTAGACTATAGTGCTTACCGGTTAGGACCTGTACCTGATTCGCTTAATACTGAAATAGATTTTCCTGAATCGGATTTTGAAGAAAAAATAGAAGTCAAAACAATAACTACTAGGATAGAAAAAAGGGAAATGTGTGTCCCTGAGCCCAAAGTGGATTTTGACCCCTCTCATTTTACAAAAAGGGAAGGGCGTTTATTGAAAGATTTAGCTAGTAAGTTTAAGGAATATACGTCAGATCAAATGGTTGAAGAAACTCATATAAAAGATGGGCCTTGGCATAAAGTTTATGAAGTTCAAAAAAAACCGAAACAGAAAATTCCTTATGAATACGTTTTCGATAATGATGAACTTCCAGAAGATATAAAGGAAAAAATTAACGATTATAAAGATATGCTAAGGAATTATAGTTGAGACCCGGTACAGTTATTCATGATCCCTCCTTTGAATTTCACGACAGTTCGGAACCAGGTAACAAAATTTTAATCGTTCTGAATGACGCCCCCACTTTAAACAACGTTTACCTCATAGCGAAAACCACAAGCAATCCAGCCTATAAACAAGAAATTAATGGCTGTAATTTAAATGATAAATACCCCAATTTTTTTATCCCACAAGGGAAATGTTTATTAAATGAGAATACATGGGTGTTGTTAAATGAATTTTATGAATTCACATATAACGATTGGTTGGGAAAATTTTTTAAAGAAAGAGATGTGCGTGAATTAGGTTGTTTGCCAATAGATATTTTTAAAGAATTGATTGAATGTTCAATCAGATCAGAGGACATAAGTTTCATTCAGGAGGAGAGTTTAAAAGAAACATTAAAAACATTAAGCTAGATATGGTATCGGGCATGCAGAAACTATTTTATGGCAAGTGGATAAGGCGGCGACTGAAGCCGCTTTTTTATTTTTGGAAGTCCCCGCATAATTTTGATTTGTTCAGAAAACCACGATGTTCAATATTTTTGAACAAAGCTAACTTTTGAACAATTTGGTTTTTCCTCAAGCCACCCCACCCCTCCCTTTTCAGTCCCCCAACCCCTTTTTGCATAACCGTTTAGGTAAATCCCACCTTGTCCTGTCTGCTGTATGCAGGACGGGTTGATGGGTTGTTCCACGCAACCTCGCAACTCCCTTCCGTTTACCTTCCAACCTTCCTTCGACGGAAACGCCTCGCTTATGAACATCACCGACTGGTTTCAACGCAAAGTCAGCGCCACCACGCGTGCGCTCACCCTGCTCATGCCGCTGCGTCCCGGCTCGGGTCTGCGCGGCAGTTACGAATCGCTGGCGCGCGAAGGCTACATGCAGAACAGCGTCGTCCATGCCTGCGTCAAAGAGATCGCGGAAGCCGCCGCCGGCGTGCCGTGGTCGCTCTACCAGCGCAAAGCCGACGGCGACCTGGAAGAGGTCTCCGCGCACCCGCTTCTCAAACTCTTCGACCGGCCGAACCCCTTCCAAGGCAAATTCGAACTGATCGAGCGTTGCGTCGCCCACCTCTACCTTTCCGGCAACGCGTATGTGGAAGCGGTCGGACCCGAGAGCCGCGCCGCGCACGCCAAAACCCCGCCGACGGAACTCTACGCCCTGCGTCCGGACCGCATCACCATCCTGCCCGACCCCACCCGCTTCATCCGCGGTTACGAGTACACGGTCGGCGGCCAGACGGTGCGTTTTGCGCCGGAACAGGTGCTGCATCTGAAACTGTTTCACCCGCTCGACGACTGGTACGGCCTTTCCCCCGTCCAGGTGGCGGCGCTCTCGGTGGACAAAATGAACGCATCGGACAAATGGAATGCGGCGCTCCTGCAAAACTCCGCCGTGCCTTCCGGCGCGCTCGTCTCGAAGAAGCGGCTCACCGACGAACAGTACACGCGCCTCAAGGACGAAATGCGTGACCAGGTGCAGGGCATTGCCAACGCACGCACGCCGCTGTTGCTGGAAGAAGACATCGAGTGGAAAGAGATCGGCCTTTCGCCGCGCGACATGGACTGGATCGACGGCCTGCGTTTCAGCGCCTTGCAGATCGCGCAGATCTACAACGTGCCGCCGGAGCTCATCGGCCTGCAACCGGCCACCTACAGCAACCGCCGGGAAGCACGCAAGGCGTTGTACACGGAAGTGGTGTTGCCGGTGCTTGCGCGTCTCCGCGATGCGTTCAACAACTGGCTGCTGCCGCGTTTCGGCGAGACGTTGTTTTTGGATTACGACGCCGACCGCATCGAGGCCCTGTCTGAAGACCGCGATTCCTTATGGCGGCGTGCCGTGCAGTCGCATTTCCTCACCCTCAACGAGAAGCGCGAGATGGTGGGCTACGACGCTGTGCCCGATGGCAACCGTGTCTTCCTGCCGCAAAACCTCGCGGCTCTCGACGACACCGCCAAGTCTCCTCCTTCAGACGACCGCGATCCCCCGACGGTGCACTGATTAAGCGTTACTCAGGTAATTCCTCCCCCTCCTTTCCAAGGAGGGGATTGAGGGGAGGTAATGGAGTGTTTTTCCTTTCTTTACCCCACCCCAGCCCGTCACTCCGTGAGTGCCCCTTGTAAAGGGGAGGGAGTGAAAAACAGAATCCTTTCCTCTTGGAGTGTTCTTAAATGGAATACAAATCCTTCGCATTCAAACTCGACGACGTGTCGGACAGCGGCCGCTTTCAAGGTTACGCCGCGACGTTCGGCAACGTCGATCTCGGCCTCGACGTCGTGCACAAAGGCGCGTTCCTTCACTCGCTGCTGGAGACGCAGGGCCGCGTGCCGATCCTCGATCACCACGATCCGGCGCGGCAGGTGGGCTGGAACCTGGAGGCGCGCGAGGACGACTACGGCCTGTTCGTGCGCGGCCAGCTCGACCTCAACGTGCAGGCGGCGCGGGAGCGCCACTCCCTCATGAAGATGGCGGCGCAGATCGGCGGCCATACCGGACTTTCTATCGGATTCCAGACGGTGCGTGAAGAAACCGACGCCAACGACTTCCGCCTGCGCCACCTGAAAGAAATCCGTCTGCTCGAGTACAGCCTCGTCACGTTTCCCATGAACCCGGAAGCGGGCGTGACGCGCGTCAAGACGCACGGCCCCCTGGCGCTTGCCAACTCGCTTCAGTCCCTGCTCACCACCTTACGAGCTTAACCGGACTGCGTCCGGAAGCAACGGTCCAATGCGTTGCCGGCCGTACGATGGTCGGTGAGCGTAATTCTTAATAGGCTCACGTTTACTCCGGCTTTTAGCCGGCCCCTCCTTTCCAAGGAGGGGGATCGAGGGGAGGTAATGAAGCCCTTTTCCTTACCCCACTCCACCCCGTCACTCCGTGAGTGCCCCTTGTAAAGGGGAGGGAACAATAAGGGACATCCGCTTAACGAGAACATACTTTGTGATAAATCATTATCTTTTCAACCCCCGTTTCACTTTGCCCACCCACAAGGAGACCCACCCATGCAGGACATCAAACAATTGGTACACGACATCAATCATTCCTTCCAGGAATTCAAAGCACGCAACGACCAGCGTCTCAGCGAGCTGGAGAAAGGCCGCAAGGACCCGCTGCTGGAAACCCAGGTCGATCGCCTCGTGCACGAAGTGCAGGATCTGAACGAAGTCAAAAGCCGCATGGAGCGCATCGAGACGCAACTCAACCGCCCCCTGTTCGAGAGCCATCCCGCGAGCGCCTTCCACGGCGATCCCGAACGCAAGCAGGCCATCAACTCCTACCTGCGCAAAGGTGAAAACGCGCTCACCCCGCATGAAGTCAAACTGCTCTCGACGGATAGCGATCCGCAGGGCGGGTACTGGGTGACCTCCGAGATTTCGCAACGCGTCATCATGCAGATCACCGAAAGCTCGCCGCTGCGTCACCTCGCCACGGTCGAGACGATCAGCAGCGACGCGCTGGAGATTCCGGAAGACCTGAGCGACACCGAGGTCGGCTGGACTTCCGAGACCGGCGTGCGCAGCGAAACCGACACGCCCACCATCGGCGTGCGCCGCATCCCGGTGCACGAGCTCTACGCCATGCCCAAGGCGACGCAGAAGCTGCTCGACGACGCGCGCGTCAACGTCGAAGAGTGGCTGAGCCACAAGATTGCGGCGAAGATGTCGTACGTCGAAAACTCCGCGTTCATCAACGGCGACGGCATCGACAAACCGCGCGGCCTGCTTACCTACCCCGCGGGCATGACCCATCCCGGCCAGGTGCAGCAGGTGAACTCTGGCCACGCCAGCCAGATCACTGCTGATGGCCTGCGCGCCGCGTTCTACGCCTTGAAGACACCGTACATCCGGAATGCACGGTGGATGATGTCGCGGGCCACCATCGAAGTCATCTCCAAGCTGAAAGACGGCGGCGGCAGTTACCTGTGGGAGCCGGGCATCAAGGAAGGCGAACCGCAGATGCTGCTGGGTCACCCGATCGAGCGCATGGAGGACATGCCGTCGGTTTCCGCCAACGCCTTGCCAATTGCGTTCGGCGACTGGAAACAGGCGTACACGATTGTCGATCGTTCCGGCGTGCGCGTGCTGCGCGATCCGTTCAGCGCCAAACCGTTCGTCCTGTTCTACACGACCAAGCACACCGGCGGCGACGTCACCAACTTCGAAGCCCTGGTCATCCAGAAAATCGCCGCTTAACCCGGCCAGGCCGGGAGCGAAAGGACTCCTCAGCAAGACCCCCTTGTAAGGGGGCAGGGGGGTTCTTCCTTCAAACCTTCTCTCCTTTAAGGAGAGAAGGTCATGGATGACTTTCTTCACTCTTAAACATTTCCAATCCCAGGAGAACAAATCATGCGAGACATGCAAAGCAATATGGACGCGGTGAACTCCATCGCTCCCGCCGCCTACACTGCCAGCGCCAACGGCTCCGGCGTGGACCTGCAAGGTCACGACGCCACCATGGTCGTGTTCAGCTCCGGCGTTGCCGACACCACCGACACCGACGAGGTGTACACGCCGAAAGTGGAAGAGTCCGACGACAACGTGACCTTCACCGCCGTCGCCGCGGGCGACATGGAAGGCACCCTCGCCAACCTTGCTGCCAACAGCGTGCAGCGTGTCGGTTACAAAGGCGGCAAGCGGTACATCCGCGCCGTGCTGACCATCGCCGGCACCACGCCCTCGGTGCAGGCGGCAGGCATTGTCCTGCGCGGCCACCCCGCCCAGGCGCCGGTGGCGTGATCCAAAATCCTCCGAACGCTCTTTCCTTATAAATAAGGAATACATCAATCACCCTCACCCGACCCTCTCCCGTCAAGGGAGAGGGGGGCAGGCGTGGCCTGCCGCAAACCGGACAAAGCTTAGGAAGCGAACGAGGGTCGAAAGGCGCATTCCAAATACAACCCGTTTCCTCCGGGCGTAGCCCGGTCCCTTCTCCCCTGGCGGGAGCACTCATGGAGTGACAGGCCGGGATGAGGGGGAGCAATGAATTCTTTCTTTATTAAAGGAAAGATGGGTCCTTCTGAATTTAATCCTTCCTTATAAAAGGAACTTTTTTCCATGGCACGAATACTGAAAACCGCCCCTGCCGAAGAGCCGTTGTCGCTGGCCGAGGTCAAGGCGTACCTGAAAGTCACGTCAGCGGATGACGATGCGCTCATCACGTGCATTCTCGCCGGTGTGCGCCGCGCCTGTGAAGCGTGGACCGGCCGCGCCTTGGTCACCCAAACCTGGACGGTGTGGCTCGACGGATTCCCCCGCGCCAGCCGATGCGAAGCGCCTCACTCGGGATACTTCGATCTGCCGGTCGATCATTTTGACCGCGTGTCGCCCATCATCCATCTCCCTCTGCCGCCGTTGCAGTCGGTGACCTTCCTCAAAACCTACGGTGCGGACAACCAGGCCGCCACCTTTGACAGCGTCCGGTATTTTGTGGATACCGCGTCGCAGCCGGGGCGCATCGTGTTGAACGCTTCCGCTTCGTGGCCGTCCGGTTTGCGGAATGCGAACGCGGTGGAAATCGAGTTCGTTGCCGGGTACGGCGCGGCTGCGACGGTGCCGGAATCGATCAAGCAGGGTTTGTTGATCTGGACGCAACTGCTCTATGCCAACCAGAAATGGCTGTTCGAATCCGGTGACGAGGTGACGGGCCTGGCCGCGATGAACCGCGAGGCCCTGCCTGCGCAGGTCGAGGCCCTGTGGCAACCGTTTCGTCTCTTCAGCTTGCAAGGTGGCCGATGAATAGCGCTTTTTATTTTCCGACCCAGGCCGCGCCGACGGCGCAATGGACGCCTGCTAAAGCGCCGCGCTTTCCTGTAAAGAGGACGGGCCGTTATCCCGGCCAGACGCTGGGGGAAACGGCAGGCGGCACGGTGCACGTGCAGGATACCGGGACGTTCCGCGAACACTGGGAGCTGGTGTTCGATCGCATCACGCCCGCCGACCACAGCGCGCTCAAAACCTTTTTCCAGACGGTGCAGCAGGCGTTCAACGCCTTCGAGTTTGTCGATGCCACAGGCGGCGTCCACACCGTGCGCTGGATCAACGATTTCGAATTCGAAGAAACCGTGCCCGACCGGTTTTCCGGCACCATCACGCTCAGAAAGGAATGATCTCATGATCGACTGGCAAAGCATCAACCTTGCGGACCTCGCTTTCGACGTGCAGGTGGAGGACATCCAGGAAGTGGGGCACACCTTCGTGTTTCCCGTTGCGGTGAAGTTGAAAGACGGCACCCCCGCATTCACGCAACCTGTTTCCCTGCGCGCCGACTTTTACCGCGAACTCAAGAAAACGCCCGACTGGGAGACGGCGTTGATGCAGATCCTGAAAGCGCGCGTGCGCGAAGAGGTGCATCGCCGCAAAAAACAGAACAGCGTTTCCATCCATGACCGCCTGCGGTTGATGAACGCGAACGACCGCAGCCTTCAATAACCTCCACCCCTTTCCCTCATGCGCACTTTCACGCCCACATTCGAAGCGGCCAAAAACCAGTCCGCGCAGCGGCCCGTGCACCTGCTCCAGATCGACTGGCCCGCAGTGGGCGGCCACCCGGCGCTAATGCTGCAACTGGCCGACCGGCTTCTTGTCATCGGAAACGATACCTGGTTGCCGCTGGTTGCCGACTGGGGCGAGCTCGCCCCGCGCAGCGCCGGTGGACTGGTGCCCGAGGCGCATACGCATCTCACCCTGACTGTGATCAATACACCGGTTGCGTTCCCGACCGGATCGCAACGCTTTTCCGACTGGTTTCGAATTTACCCGCCGGAAGCCGCCACCGTGACCCTCTACCAGTGGTTTGACGATGCGGGCCTGGGCGCGGCTGATCTTGTGCCGCTCGTGACCGGCCGCCTGGTGGACCCCATCGAGTTCGACCTGGTGCATTGCCGGGTGCGATTGGTGGACCTGCACGCCTTTTACGGACGCAAACAGTTGGGCCGCGCCCTCACCCTGACCGACTATCCCGACGCGCCGGAGAAAGCCATCGGCCAGATCCGGCCCATCGTGTTCGGTCGTGTCGATCGCGCGCCCGGCCTGCTGGTGAGGAAGACGCGCACCACGCGCCTGACTTCCGTCGCCACCCCGGGCGCCGCCACGCTGGACGTCGCCGACACCACCGGCTTTCCCGCCACCGGCACACTGGTGGTCAACGACGACCTCATCGCCTACACCGGCACCACACCGGCCACGTTCACCGGGTGCAGCGGCGTCAACGATTACCATTACGCCGACGATGAAGTGCTGGAGTGGGTGACCGATCACCGCTACCTGTTTTCCGATCCGGCCTACCCCATCGCCGACATCCGCAACGTGCAGGTCGCCGGGCAACCGGCCGACCCGGCGCTGTACACGGTCGATGTGGCCAACGGCGAGGTGGTGTTCAACCAAAAGCCGCGCCGCACGCAGTCCATCGATACGCGCTTTTTACAAGCCCAATTCGATGCCGTGGCGGCGGGCAACACGGCGGTGGACGCGATCAAGGCCACCGACCCTTCCGGCAAAACCCGGTACGCGCAGATCAATCAGTTTCAACCTCTGTTGAAATTGCAGCAGACCGACGTCATGCCCGCGCTGGGCGAGATCAATAAAGTGTTTCTGCGCGTCGAGCATTTCGTCGAGGAAAAACTGCCGAACGATACCGTGGTCGCCCGCTTTGAAGGCCTGGGCCAGGTGGGGGTGTTGTCGCCTCCGTCTGCGGACGATGTGGCGCTCACTTCCGGTTCGACCGACATCACCCACACGCATCTCGACACGTTGGGTTTTCCGGTCAACAACCCCGACCATTTGCACGGCGCGACGTCGGAAGCCGACCACATCACCGTACAGGGCGCGACCACCGGACCCGGCGGCAGCCGTCACGTCACCGGTCCCGCCGATGTCGGTCCCTACACCGTGCCGATCACCTTTCCCGCGCCGCCTGCGGGGAGTGTGTTGAGCGCCGAGTTCCGTGTCAACTGGCGCTTCAAAACCATCACCTTTACCGGCACCAATCCGGTGGCGACCTTCGTCGATGGCGCGGACGTGCGCACCGTTGGCACGTTCAATCCCAGCCGCGGCGATTTCGATTACACGCAAACCTTCACTGTCAGCGGCGGACCCGGCGGCGACACCTGGAACTTCAAACTGAACAACGGCTCCATGTGGTTCGAGATCCTGTCTGTCGAGCGCACGCTGTTCTATCCGCCCAATCCGGCGACACAGGGCAATGGCCTCGATACCGTGAAGGGCGGCGACGTCACACAACATGGATCGAGTCCAGTGGTGGCGGCAGTCACCGACAAGACCACGCAGACGGTCATCAATTTCTTCGATATCACCGGTTTGGTCAATCGAGACTGGAGCTGGTTCACCAACCGTGTGGTGGAGATCGAGTACACCGGCACGCAGGACGGACGCACCGCGTTCATCATCCACGCCGCGTTTGAAATCGAGTTCGCACGCCGCCGCCTGGTGACCACCGATGCGGTCAGCGCCGAGGTCGATGGCGTGAAGGACGATGCATTGGGCACCCTCACCGGTACGCCGAGCGCCCTCATCGAACGCCCCGATCACCTGTTCCGTTGGTCTCTGTTGAACGCCGCCGGCCTGGGCGACGCGGATCTCGATGGCGCCGCTTTCAATGATGCGGGCAGCGCTCTGGCGGCGGCACTGCCGGGCGGCTATTCGCTGGCGGGAGTCCTCACTGCCAAAACCGCCCTCGCCGACGTGTGGAGGCGCTGGATGAAAGAAAGCCGCTGCGCGCTGATGTGGAATGCCGACGGGCAGGCGCGCCTGACCTTTCGCCCGTTCAACGATTACGACACCGCGCTGGGGTTGGAAGTGAAAACGCTTGCCGAGGCGGATGTGGTCCGCGATGCCGAAACCGGGCTGCTGCGCATGCGGTTTTACCGCACGCCGTTCGACGATGTGGTCAACCTCATTGAGTTGCGCTACGACCGCAACTGGGTGGAAGGCGGACGGCGCGGCTGGACGGCGGCATCCGACACCTCCGACATCGGTCTCTACGGTCAACAGGAGCATCCGGCGCTATTTGAATTCGACTGGACCCGATCAACGGACCAGGCGGAAGACCTCGCCCGGTTTTACCTGGCCGAAAGCTCGCGACCGCAGACCCTCGTCGAGATGGAAGTGTTCCCGAACCACCTCGAGCTCGAACCCGGCGACGTGGTGGAAATCCAATCCGAGTTGGGAGGCGCGTGGATGCTGGGACTGGTGCTCCCCGGTGCGCAGCGGTTTGCCTCCGGTAAAGATCGGCGCCTGCACACCCTGGTCGTGACCCTGCGCCTGTTCCGGTTGAACGTTCTATTCCTGAACCTGAACGACACCCCCCTCGCCGCCGAGGCGTGGTCGTCGATTGCCCAGTACGCCGCAGTTTGGCAGGAGGGCGTTGGCCTGGCCGATGCCGCGTTCGTGAACGAGTTCGGTGGTTGGGGCGCGCAAAGCTGGGGCGACAGCGGTTGGGGCGGCAAGGTGGCGCTGTGAACGGCGGGTTGATTGAAGAAGAGCGCGTCACGGTCACCCTCACCGCACCCGACGGCTCCGTGAAAGAGCGGTTCACCATCATTAAAAGGAAGCTTTTGAATGCACAGGACAGGTTTGGACGAACCGTGACTATGAACTCTATTCAAAAAGAGGAGCCGCATTGTCCACCCTCACCCCAGCCCGTCACTCTGGAGTGCTCCCATTGAGGGAGAGGGAGTGATTAAAATACCTTCTCCCCTGGTGGGAGAAGGCCAGGATGAGGGGGATTCATGATTCTTCCTTCCACCTACAGCAAGGAGACACACCCATGATCGTAGATGCCGGACTGCAACACATCGCCGACCAGCTGGCCGAGCAGGCCGCAGCGGCGATGAGCCACATGGCGGTGGGGACGGGCCAGACGGTTGAGTCGCCCGCCGACACCGCGTTGGAAACCGAGTTGACGCGCGTCGCTTTCACCTCAAAATCACGCACGGATAAAAAGGTGGTGTACGTCGCCGACTTCGGTCCCGGCGTCGGCACCGGCGCGCTGACTGAAGTGGGTCTGTTCAATGCCGCCTCCGGCGGCAGCCTGCTCTCCCGCATCACCTTCCCCGTCAAAAACAAAGGCGCGGGCGACTCGTTGCAGATCACCCTCGAACACACTTACGCGAGACAATAACCATGCCGACTCAAACCCCCCGATTGAATCTCACCCAGCCCGATACCGGCAGCACCTCGTGGTCGGCCGATGTCGCGAGCTGGGCTGACAAGCTGGACGAAGCCGCCGCACAGACCCTGTGCGTGCACCTTGCGGGCGCAGCCATCGATGAGGAGGTGGTGTTCGACGGGTTCCGCTTCGAAGCCGCCGTCGCCATCACGAAACTGTCGCTCTTCGCGCGGCAGGCGCCAGAGGGCGCGGCGTTTTCCGTGGACGTGCTTAAAAACGGAGCCGAGCAAAGCAAGGTGGCGTCGCTTTCTGCCGGATTGCAAAACGCCGCCACGGCGATCGCCGCCCTCAGCTTTTCGACGCTGGAAGATTTCGGCCTCAAAGTGAAAAGCGTGGGATCGACCGTGGCCGGCTCCGAGATCACCCTCGTCGTGCATTACCAGCCTCAACCCCTTCCTTAAAGGAGTGACCCAACTATGAAAAGGTTTATCGTTCTCGCCGGTATGGTGACCGCCCTTCTTGGGACTGTGTCCTGGGCCGGCGCCATCACTTATAAAGGCGATCTGAAGGCGGATGAAAGTGTCCTGTTTCCGGAACAGGTGACGCCGCCCGCGAACCCTCCGTCCGGCAATCGCAAGCTGTATTTCCGGGACGATGGCAACCTGTACCAGCTCGATGCGGCGGGCATTGAAAACCCGGTGATCGCCCGCGGCGGCAAGAATGCCCTCATCAACGGTAATTTCCGCATCTGGCAACGGGGGACGAGCTTCACGGCTACGGGTTATTCAGCGGATCGTTGGTGGCATGAAAAAGGAGGTGGTGGTGCGGTCACAATATCAAGGCAATCTTTCGCCCTGGGGCAAGTCGATGTTCCGGGCGAGCCAGAATTTTTTCTGCGTCATGACCAAACCACGGGCGGATCGAGTCCGGTGCCCAAAATCGTCCAGCGTATCGAGGACGTCAGAACATTTGCTGGCGAAACCATTACGCTTTCGTTTTGGGTGAAGGGCACCGCTCCGGCTACGGATTTGACGGTTTTTCTGGTTCAGGTTTTTGGCTCCGGAGGCGCGCCATCCTCAGATGTTGCAGTAAATGTGGGGACTTATAGTTTTACCGGTAGTTGGTCTAAGAAGACGTTTACAGTTGCCGTTCCTTCCATCAGCGGGAAAACCATCGGGACCAATGATGATGACTATTTGGACATACGGGTCGCCCAATCCGCAGTGAACGAAACCTTTACACTTGACATTGCTAACGTGCAGGTCGAGAAGGGCTCCGTGGCGACCGAGTTTGAGCGGCGGCCTTTAGGATTGGAATTGAGTCTATGCGAACGGTATTTCGCTAAGACATTCCCTATCGCGACGGCCCCGGCTCAGAACGCTGGTGTCACCGGATCTTTGTATTGGAACGGCAACTCTGGGGTCGCATCGATTATGTGGCGGTTCCCGGTCCGCATGCGGGCTAGCCCCACCATCACGCTATACAACCCCTCGGCGGCAAATAATAATGGCCGCAATATCGACGACTCCACCGACAAGCCCCTCAGCCAACAACACATTAATGATCAGGTCGCGGTCTATGCGGTATCGTCTGCCTCCGCAGCTAACGATAATGATCGTTTATCGATCCATATGACTGCCGACGCTGAATTATAGGAGATCTAAAAATGAGATGGATTGTTTCGATGATCGCTGTTTTGTCGCTGTGGGCCGGGCCGGTTCAGGCGGCACCGTACCAAGCGCTGCGGTCCGGCGGGTATTTGGACATGGAGACCGGCGCGGTGATCCCGGCCGATCCCGGCAACCGTCATTACCGGCAGGTGCAGGCATGGATCGCAGACGGCAACACGCCGGTTATGGATGTGCCGTCCGAACAGGAGCTGTCGGTGGCGATAGAAAAGGAGGCGGATCGGCGCATCCTGGCGGTCACCGGCGGCGACACCCGACAGAAGCAGATGCTGGCGCGTTCCAACGAGCTGTTGCTGAACGGCATTGTCAACGGAAGCTTCACGCCCGCGGAACAGGATGAAATCGATCAGCTCAAAACCGCCAACGCCTGGATCAAAAGTGTGCGCCAGGCGGCCCAGGCCGCCGCCACCACCCTGCCCGGTTTGACCGATAGTGAAAAGATCGCGTTCGATGTGGGCACGGATGTCAATTGGCCGGTGAATCCCTGAAAAATGAAACCACAGATGAACACAGATAGAATCATGCGAGAGATCGGTCCCCCCTTGTAAAGGGGGCTAGGGGGATTCTTCCTTAATCATCCTTCACGAGTGAAGGATCTCGATGGGTGAAATCATTAATAGTTTCACCTTTTGCATACGCTCAAGGTGACGAATTGAAGGAAAAAGCCCCCAGCCCCCTTCGGAGAAGGGGGAGTCCATCGGTTCTTCCTTATTGAGTTGTTTGTATCTGTGTTCATCTGTGGTTGAAAAAATTAAAGTTCTTTCCAGGCGCCGATGACGCGGCCGACGATGGGGTCGGGGTTTTCATACATGTCGATGATCTGCACGTCCGAGGTGGGGTTGATGGGGCGCAGGATGAGCAGGTGCTTTTTGCGCTCCAGGTATTTCGCCGTCAGGCCGTCTTCATAAAAGATGGCGTAGATTTTGTTCTTTACGATCTTCTTGTCGTTGCGGTCGATGACCACGATGTCGCCGGACGACAGCATCGGTTCCATCGAATCGCCATCGACGCGGCTGGCCACCAGGTTGGTGCGCTTGCCCGCGGCGCGGATGTGCAGCAGCACGTAGTCCTCGATGTTGTTTTCCTGAATGATCGGGTGCCCGGCGGCGATGGAGGAGTCGGTCAGCGGAATGGAGATGTAATCTTCGTTGGCGATCTTCGGCGCGGCGGGCGTGTTGGCCGTCTGGAACACTTTCAGGTCCGGCACCTGCACCGTCAGCATGCGATCCTCGGACAACAGCATGCGGGCGTCGATCTTCAGTTTGCGCGCCACGTCCTGGATGAGATCGAGCGACACCGTGCATTTGCCTTTTTCGTATTGATCGAGGACGTGGCCCGGAATGCCGATGCGCTGAGCCAGGTCTTCCACCGACCAGCCTTTGGTGGTGCGGCACTCTTTCAGGTTGCGGCTGATGCGCGTGTGCAAACGCGACGCGCCCGCCTGACCCGACACCAGCCATTGCAGATCCAATCGGAAAAAATTTGCGATCTGCGCCAGCGTTTCCGAATCCGGCAGCGTGTCCCGCTGAAAACTTTTTTTCAGCTTCTCGTAATTGACGCCGGTGTCCTGGCAGAAACGCGTCAACGTCTCACTGTTCTGCAGGGCCTCGATCCGTTTTAAAACCTTGTTCATAAAATGGGCATATCCAACTTAATTGTTGACAAAGGGACAAGTGTCCCATACTATAGCACAAGGAAGGACAAAAGTCCTTTTTAAATGCAATCGGCCTGTTTTATTCAACGCAGAAAATGGAGTTGCCATGCTACCGGAAAAGGGAGTGAAAGGGTGTGTCCCTGGAAAATCGCGTCATTATAGCACCGGGCCGGGGAGTCCTGAAATCAAAACGGAACCGGTGGCGGGGGAGGCGGTGCCGTCGTCCCGTCTGGCATCGAGACGGCTGAAAGTACAGCGGTTGGCGGTGCTGCGTGCGCCCCGGCGGCGGTTGTTGCGCTGTCCGGTGACGGTGATCACGCTGGAGTCGGGCGAGACGGTGAAGAAGGGATGCGGCCGTCGGGGGTTGGCCCCGTTCGAAGCGGGCTACAAATGTTTTTATTGCGGCAACGTGCAGTATGCGGCGACGCCCAGCCTCGACGAGTTGTGGTTCCATTTCCGGCTGGGCCGCGAGTACTGGCGGGTGCAGAGTGCGGGCGGGCGCGAGTATGTGAATGGCGTGCCGGTGCGCGGTGCCGGTGATGCGCTGCCCGCCGAGTGTGTGCGCGACCTCAACGATCCGCGACCGCCGGAGTGGTTCCGGTTTTACGTGCAGTGCGATGAGAACCAGTTCAACCAGTACCTGCAAACCAGGCAATCTCATTGAGGCGTTCTATGAAAGACAGGGGACGAAAAGCGAAACGGTGCGATGTGGAACGCTGGGCGGCCAAACCCTGTTGGGGCGAGGTGGAAACGGTGAACCTGAGCGGTGCGGGTACGGCGGGTGCGGCGGCACGCATTCCGGGTCCGTTGAAACTCTGTCAGCAGCATTACCGCTATGAGTTGATGGAGTGGGGCGTCGGGTCCTTTCTCAAACGGTATCCCATGGCGGCGACGGGCCCGGGCTGCGGCGACAGCGCGCTGGCGGCGGAGACGCATGCGGTGTTTGACGCGGAGGCGATGGATGACATCGATAATCACCTGCGCTTGACCTCGCCGGAAGTTTTGGAAGCGATGGTCAACACCGGGTTGTGGGAGGCGCCTGCGGGCGGCTACCAGCCGCGGCCGGACTTCGCGCATTTGAAATCGGCGCAGGTTGATCTCAATGACGCGGCATTGACGGACAAGCAACTGACCGCGGTGTGCCTGGTGTTTTACGGTGGACTCAAAAAGAAAAAGGCGGCCGAGGTGATGCGCATCTCCAGCCAGGCTTTGGCCGATCACATCAAAGCCGCGCTCAAGAAAATCGAGGAGCGTATTCGCTGAAGGTCAAGGCGTGTTGGTTGGCGGCACGGGGGTGGCGCTGAGGCCGATGAACAGGATGACCGCGCCCAGCACGGTGTACAGCGTGAAATAGGTCCAGAAGAAAACGGGACTGCGTTTTCGTTGCAGCGTGGTGCCGGCGCCGACCATGTAGCCGGTGAGGACGCCCAATGCGGGCGGCACCAGAAACGCGATGCCCAGGGCGACGATCGGTCCCAGCGTGTTCTGCGACACCAGCACCACCAGCGCGACAATCAGCACGCCGAATATAGTCAGTGTGACGGTGTTCATAAAATTATCCTTCCAATTGGGCACAAAGGGTAAAAAGCAAGCCCGCCGCGTCCATCACTCCGTGAGTGACCCCCGTAAGGGGAGGGAACATTTTTGATGGTTTTCCAGCTCCTCACTCTGTAAGCGTTCCCTGGTTAAGAGGAGTTGTGCATAATTTAAAAGAGTGAACCATAGATTCTTCGTCGCCTTCAGCTCCTCAGAATGACACGCTGGGCCCGGAGGTGTCATTCTGAGCGTCAGCGAAGAATCTATGTTTTGGTTCTTCAATTCGGTTATGCAACGCTCTCCTTAAAAGGAAAAACCATTTGGTATCTTCATTAACTCTCTTTCAATCTAACACCTTTTCAAAACGGCATCACCCCGGAAACGCATAAGGAGGCGTGCGGCCGGGATCAATCAGGTCTCCGGCGAGAAATCGTTGCCATGCCGGGTGCGGCGGTTCGCTGGTGCGCACGAACAGTTTCGAGATCGGGCCCTGATAGATCTTCACCCAGCCGGGCTGGTGTTCCATGGTGCGGTGCGCGGCCTCGTGGCGTGCCGTCAGCACCAGATCTGTGGGGAACTCGGTGAGCAGCTTGCGGCCTTCGGGCCGGCCTTCGGCGAAGGCGCGGTTGAGATCGATGATGCGTTGCGGGTAGGCGGTGCGGAAGCGTCCGTCGATCGATATCTTCGAGTCCGGAAACTTCCAGAGCCAGTACTCGCCCCAGTCGAAGGGCACGGCGACATTGCCGTCGAGACCGTTCGCTTGCATGAAATCGGCGGCATACGTCGGGTAGATGCTGGCCTCGACCCAGATTTTGTAATGGTTGTCGGCAAATTGTTGTCCGCGGTTGATCAGAAAAAAAATCATGAAGGTCAGCATCACCGCCTGCGCCGCCCAGTGGAAATGATGGGACAGCCTCATATAGTGAGTGCGCACATCGAGTTTGGCGAGGGTGTGGCCGTACTGCATGGACAGGTAGGGCAACAGCAGAATCACCGCCAGCACCGTGTGGCGCTGATGTTTGAATCCATAAACAAGGGCGACCGTCAGCACGACGATTTCCCAGATGCGTTTTTTCGTCGGCAGAAACCAGCTGAGGACAAACAGCGCCGCCAGAATTTTGTATTGAATGAAATCGGCACTCCATAAAGGAACCGGCAGCCATTCGGTGATGATGCGTTCCTGGCCCAGTGATTCGTAAAAAAACACCCACAGTCTGTAACCGTAGGGATTGACCAGCACGGCGAGGCAGCACGCTGCGAAGGTTGCGGCCAGCAGGCGCGGCGCGCGCTCGCCGGAGTTCCAGCCACGCACGACTTCGATGAAGACAATGAGGCCGAAGATGCCGAGTCCCGCCACCACGCCGCCGTGGCTGTTCACCCATCCCAGAAAAAGGAGCGGCAGCCAGCGGAGGACGCGTTGGTTGCCGTCGAAAAATTTGTGGAGCGCCACCACCATCCATGTCAAAAACAGAAACGTCGCCAGGTGCGGTCGCGTCATGAATCCTGCCGACATCGCCGGGATCGCCAGCAGGAACAGGGCGAGATAGACGGTGACGTTGCGTGTGCGGGCGAAGTGGAGCCCCGAAAGCAGATGAATGATGTGGAGGCTGAGTAACAGTTTGGCGAGGATGAGGCCGGTGGAATCCGCCACCTGGTAAATCCCGTAAAAAATCACTTCCATCAACCATTCGTGATTGATCCAGCGGTACCCCTCGGCGGTGTAGGAGTAGGGATTGGTTTGGTGCACGGCGCCTTGTTCGACGATGGACTGGCCGAAGTGGATGTGACCCCACAGGTCCGGATCGGCGCTGATCAGCAAAAACCAGGCGACAGCCCAGACATAGATGAATGCGCGCGCCCACGCAATGAGGCGGACCTCATCGGCGGGGTGGACCTGCGGCGCGATAGCGCGGGGTGGTGGAGCGGCACTGGATTGCGGTGCGGTCGGTTTTTGCAAAGGCGGTTTTTCCAGAGTTGACGGATTCACATTGACTGGTATCATTTTCAGGCAACTTTGCGATAATTACCAACAAATCTGGTTCGAAACTTTTTAAAAGGACGGAGATGGCTTTGAATATCCTCGTTTGCGTCAAACAGGTCATCGACACCGGCGCCGCCATTGAGATCAAGGACGGCGCGGTGCAGATCGAAGGCCTGCCGCGCGTGCTCAATCCTTATGACGAGTTCGCCGTGGAAGAAGCCGTACGCATGAAAGAAGCCGACGGCGAAAGCACGGTCACGTTGATCAGCATGGGTCCGGAAAAATTCAAGGACACCCTGCGCAAGGGCTTGGCCATGGGCGCGGACAAGGCGGTGCATCTGCTCGACCCGGCGTTCGAGGGACTCGACTCTTTAGGCGTGGCCCAGGTGCTGGCGGCGGGCATCCGCACGCTCGATTACGATCTCATTCTGTGCGGCCGCCAGGCGGTGGACGACGACATGGCGCAGGTGGGTCCGGCGCTGGCGGTGTTGCTGGGACTGCCGTTCATCTCGGTGATCACTAAATTGAACGTCGGCGGCGATGGGAAAAGTGCCGAGGTGACGCGGCAGATCGAAGGCGGATCGGAACTCATCGAAACGCCTCTGCCCGCGGTACTGACCTGTCAGAAAGGACTCAACGAACCCCGGCTGCCGTCGCTCAAAGGCATCATGGCCGCCAAGAAAAAAGAAATTGCCGTGCTCGATGCAGCGGCGATCGGATTCGATGCGGCCAGTCAGGGCGCGACCGCCAACCGCATCACCCAGGTGGATCTGGCCAAACCGCCAGCCCGCAAAAAAGGCGTCATGCTGGAAGGCAGCGCGGAAGAGATCAGCGCCCAACTGATCCAGATCCTGCGCGACGAGATTAAGGTGGTGTAACCCGGCGGCATTTCTGTCAAGCAGGGTTGCCGGGACGGACGGGGATTGTGTTGGCGGCGCAGGGTTTGGCTGTAAGAAACGCGTCTGTAAATAGCGTAGCAAAGGGGGAGGCCTCAGCCTCCCCTTTTTTTGCATGCAGCTCAAGATTCATACCCAACCGAAAGCCCGAATTTTCAGAAATTCCTGAAAAAAGGGTGTTCAGGCCTAAAGATTTTATTAGGACTTGCCGATAAGCATGCCGCTGGGTTTACCTGAAAAATGTATCGATTTATGTTGAATTATCAGACATAAAAATGTGAAAAATCATACAATTAGACAGGCATTCAGCGGAAAATCAGCAGGACTCTGGGAGGGGATGTGGCGAGCAAGATCGAATCGATTCTGGTGATCGGCCTGGGCAAAGTGGGCAAGCTGGTGGGATTGCTGCTTCATGAGTCCGGGTTCCGTGTTACCGGCGTGGACAGCGGCGGCCGGGGCGATTTGCCGTTTGCGGTGCATCAGGCAGACGCCACGCGCAAGCAGTCCCTGTCGAAATTGCTCAAGGGCCAGGATGCGGTGATTTCCTGCCTGCCTTACCATTTGAACATCGAGGTGGCGGCGACGGCGCATGCGTTGGGCATTCACTATTTCGATCTGACCGAGGATGTGGAGACGACCGCGGCCATTCGGAAAATAGCGCAAAAGGGCAAAGGCGTGCTGGCGCCGCAATGCGGGCTGGCGCCGGGCTATATCAGCATTGTCGGCGCGGAACTGGCGAAAACCTTCACCCGGCTGCGCGGCATCGAATTGCGTGTGGGGGCGTTGCCGCAGAACCCGAGCGGCCTTTTGGGCTATGCCTTCAACTGGTCGCCGGAGGGGGTGGTCAACGAATACCTCAACGATTGCGAAGTCATTCAGGATGGGGTCCGCGCCAACGTTCCGGCGATGGAAAATCTGGAGACCGTTGTCATCGACGGTGTTCAACTGGAGGCATTCTCCACGTCCGGCGGTCTGGGCACCATGTGCGAGACTTACGAAGGCCGGGTCGAAAAACTCAACTACAAAACCATCCGTTACCCCGGGCACAATAAGTTGATGCGGTTTTTCTTCAACGAATTGTATCTGCGTCATGACCGCAAGATGGCAGGCGAGATTCTGGTGAATGCCAAACCGCCGGTCAACGACGACGTGGTGTTCGTGTATGCGGCCGTGGAAGGCTGGCGTAAAAAAAAGCTGGGACGCGTGGAGTTTGTTCGCAGTTATTATCCGAAAGAGGTCGCGGGCCATGTGTGGCGGGCCATTTCCTGGACCACGGCGGCATCGGTCTGCGCCACGGTCGAACTGGTCTCCCAGGGGGAGGTGCCGCACAAAGGATTTCTCCAGCAGGAAACGATTCCACTGGACTTGTTTTTTAAAACGAAGAACGGGGCGTTATACAATTCGGACCCGGCTTCATCACGTGTGGATTTTCCGGAAATTTGAAAAGTGATGGGGAACCGGCGGCCGGAAGGGCCCATTGAGGTTTATGATTTCTAACATCATTTGCGGGCCCAAAGAGATGGTCCTGTCTGCATTCAAGGATGCCGCACCGGAGACTTTGGGCGTGAAATCCGATATCACACCGGGCCGATGGGTCCGGTCTTCCCCGGCAGGCCGGTTCAGTTGCGACATCCTCAATAAAACCCCGGGCGATACCCCGTCCATGACGCGGCTGGCAAGCGACCTGCGCCTGCCCCGGGGTTTGCAAACGCTCCGGGTGTTGTTCGCCGAGGATTCGCCGGAGCAACGGCTTCTCATTAAGTACTACATGGGGGCCTTTCCCTGCATGATTGAGTTTGCCAGCGACGGCATCGAAGTGGTGGAAAAGTTTCGGCGCAACCCCTTCCCCTTCATTTTCATGGATATGCGCATGCCGCGCATGGATGGATTGCAGGCCACCCGCTCCATTCGGCTTTGGGAAATCGAGCAGAAACGCTGCCCGGCCCGCATCGTCGCCCTCACCGGTCTGTGCACGGACGTGGATAGGGAACAGATCCGCCAGGCGGGGTGTGACGGCATTCTCGCCAAGCCCTATTCCAAACAGGAATTTTTGTTGAAGGTAAAGGAAGTGTTTCAAATTGCTTGAGCGTCAAAAACACGGCCAAATCCTGCATTAGGGTAAAAATCTGAGCCGAAAAAAAATCTTTTTGCCCGCTCCTTCCTCTAAAAATATAACCTTGGACAGGTTGCCCCATCTTTGTTACAACAATTACCTATTTTACCGACCTCAATTCAATTAATTATAAGAAGGAAGGGAGAACCATGGCTGCACGAAAATCATCGGCACGTTGGAACGGAAGTCTGAAGGAAGGCAAAGGATCCATGAAACTGGGCAGTGGCGCGTACGAAGGCCCCTACTCGTTTCCCTCCCGGTTTGAAGAAGGGGATGGCACCAATCCTGAGGAACTGATTGCCGCGGCCCATGCGGGATGCTATTCCATGGCCTTTTCCGCGACGCTGGGCAAATCCGGATTCACCCCGGACTCGGTGCATACCACGGCTACCGTACACCTGGAAGCCGTCGAGGGTGGATTTGGCATCACCAAAATCGATCTCGTGATGGAAGCCACCATCCCCGATATTGATGAAGCCAAATTTCAGGAAATCGCGGAAGCCGCAAAAGTCGGTTGCCCGGTGTCCAAGGCGCTGGCAGGCCCGGCCATCAGCCTGCAGGCGACGCTGAAGAAGTAAACAGTTTCAGTTGTTTCAAAAAACCCCGGAAACGTTTGTTCCCGGGGTTTTTATTTTTGGGCGGGGACGGGGAGTTTCCCGGCTCATATAAAAAAGCCTAAACGGGCCTTGATAAAATATTGCCCGCCGGGGCGCTTCCGGTTTAATATGGGAGCGCTCCGGGTGGCGCCATGCGGGGCGACGAGCATCCCGCGAAACAGGAATTGAGAGCATGAACGACGGCAAACAGATTTGGGTTTGGGTGGAAACGCTGGCCGGGCAGGTGAAGCCGGTCGGGCTGGAAGCGCTCCATGCCGGCAAGACGCTGGCGGAACAACTGGGAGCGACGGCGACCGCCGTGCTGGCGGGTGGCCCGGACGCCACGGTGCCGGAAGCGGTGACTGGAAGCGGCGTGCAACAGGTGTTGCTGATCCAGCATCCCCATCTGGACCCGCACAACAGCCTCGGTCTGGTCGAGGCCTTCGCGGCGCAAATCCAGTCGCGGCAACCCGCCGTCGTCCTGATGGGCGCCACCAACCACGGCAAGGAACTGGCTCCGGCGCTGGCGGCGAAACTGGGGGTGGGGCTGGCCACCGACTGCATCGCGCTCGATGTAGAGGGCGACACCCTGAAAGCGCGCCGCCCGGTGTACGCGGGCAAGGCACACATCACCTTTCAGTTTGGAGAACACCGGCCCTGCCTGCTGACGCTCCGGCCCAACGTGTTCCGTCCCAGCCAGGCCACGGCGGCCGAAGCGGCCCCGGTGGAAACGGTGACGGCGGAGATTCCCGAGGACGGGCTGCGTCTCAAGATCAAGGACGTGGTGCAGGCGGCCGGACGCAAACTCGATATCAGCGAAGCCCGCATCATCGTCTCGGGCGGCATGGGCATGCAGAAACCGGAAAACTTCCGACTGCTGGAAGAGCTGGCGGAAGTGCTGGGCGCCGCCGTCGGCGCGAGCCGTCCGGTGGTGGACAACGGCTGGCGCGAGTATTCCAATCAGGTCGGGCAGACGGGTCGGACGGTTTCGCCCGATCTCTACATCGCCTGCGGCATCTCCGGTGCGGTGCAGCATCTGGCGGGCATGTCGTCGTCGCGCTGCATCGTTGCCATCAACAAAGACCCGAACGCGCCCATCTTCGACGTCGCCGATTACGGCATCGTTGGCAACGTGCTGGATATCCTGCCGGTGATGACGGCCGAGTTCAAAAAAGTTCTCAGTCCCTGACCGCCTCCTATCCAGGCTGCGGCCACCCCTGCGGCGGGCACGAAGGGTTCCGCATTATGTGGAAACGTCAGATTCTCTTTCGTAAATAAGGCTCGCCTTTGGAATCGCTGATCGAAGACATCCTGCGCCATCCCAATCTGGATTTTGCCGGAAATGAGCCCGACCCCGCAGCCTGCATCGATCCCTTCCTGCGTTTCCTCAGCCTGTGGCAGAAATGGAACCCGAAGATTCAACTGACCTCCGAACGCGATGCCGGCAACTTCTTCCGCCAGCATGTGTTCGATTCCCTGCAATACGCCCGGTTCGTGCAGTCCGGCCATAAAACCCTGGATATCGGGTCCGGCGGCGGCTTTCCGGCGATTCCGCTTAAAATCATTCATCCCACCCTGGATCTGACGCTGCTGGAAAGTTTGCGTAAAAAAACCGGGTTTCTGCACGCGGCCGGGGCGGAGCTGGGTTTCCATAATTTCCGAGTGCTCAATCAACGTGCCGAAGACGCCGCCGAAGACCCGGCTCTGGCCGGGCGGTTCGATCGCGTCACCTTCCGCGCCGTGGGTTCGACTTCCCAGTGCCTGGACCTCGCGGCTCCCTTCCTGAAACCCGGAGGGCAGGGGGTGGTCAAAAAGGGACTGGACGAAGAGCAGGCGGGGGTTTCCGAGGACCAGCCCTTCGAACTAGCAGAGACGTATCCCATCTATGGCTACGACGGCAAGGAATCGCGGCTTTTGGCCTTCCGCCGCATCTGAACCCGGAACAACCGCTCCAACCGGCCATTTTCTCCAAAAACGCTGGGCCTCGCCCGGAGAAAATGGTGGCGAACCCACAGGAGATTTAAAGCGCATAAATTTGAATGGGGGCTCAGCCCCCTGTTCCACATGGAACAGTGGCTGCGCCACACGCAGAATGGAGCTATTCAGGGGGGAGGGATAGATTGCCTACTTTTCCTCCGGGCGAGGCCCGGCGTTCCACGTGGAACAGTGGCTGTGCCACACGCAGAATGGAGCTATTCAGGGGGGGAGGGATAGATTGCCTACTTTTCCTCCGGGCGAGGCCCGGCGTTCCACGTGAAACAGGGGCTGCGCCACACGCAGAATGGAGCTATTCTGGGGGAGGGATAGATTGCCTGCTTTTCCTCCGGGCGAGGCCCGGAAGCCTTTGAAAACCCGTCCTAAGCCGTAGCGGTGGGGTTTTTGAGTTGCCGGGTTTTTTCAAACCGTGCTAAATTGAAGCAGGTCCAATCCTTAGAGGCATTTCCATTCATGGCGTCGATCATCAGCGTGGCCAATCAGAAGGGTGGGGTGGGCAAAACCACCACGGCGGTGAATTTGGCCGCCTGCATCGCTCTGGCCGGGAAAAAGGTGCTGCTGGTGGACATCGACCCGCAAAGCAACGCCACCAGCGGTCTCGGCGTCACCCCCAACGGCGGCGCGGGCGTTTACGACCTCATCATGGGTTCGGCCACGTTGGACGAGGTGGTGCACGCCACCGAAATCGATACCCTGAAAATCATTCCGGCGACGGTCGATCTGGCCGGGGCGGAAGTGGAGCTGGTGAGCGTCGAGCAGCGCGAAACCCGTCTCAAGCAGGCGATTCAACCGGCGCTGGAGCGGTTCGATTATATGGTCATCGACTGTCCGCCGTCGCTCGGCCTGTTGACGTTGAACGCCCTGACCGGGTCGCACTCGGTGCTGGTGCCCATGCAATGTGAGTATTATGCCCTGCAGGGATTGAGCCACCTGATGCAAACCTTGAAACGCGTCAAGCAGTCGCTGAACCCGCAACTGCGTATCGAGGGCATTTTGCTCACCATGTACGACGCCCGCACCAGCCTCACCCGGCAGGTGCAGGACCAGGTCAAAAAGTATTTCAAGGATTTCCTGCTGACCACGGTCATCCCGCGCAACGTGCGCCTGAGCGAAGCGCCCAGCCACGGCCAGCCGGTCATCCTCTACGACAGCCGGTCGAAAGGCGCCGACGCCTACGTCGAGCTGGCAAAGGAAATCATTCTGCGCGGCCGCCGCAACCTGGGAAACCCATCTTCTAATTTGAGCGAGGTGACGCCATGACGCGCAAAGCCCTGGGCAAAGGCATCGACGCCCTGTTCGGCGACGCCCCGAAAGAAACCGAAGCGGCTGACAAGGCGGCTTCCGGCTCCGACATCACCGTGCTGCCGCTGGAGCAGATCGTGCCCAACACCCACCAGCCGCGCAAGGAATTCGACGATGAAAAACTGGCCGAGCTGGTGGAATCGATCCAACAGAACGGCGTCATCCAGCCCATCGTCGTGCAGCGGCAGGGCGAGGGCTATCAATTGATCTGCGGCGAGCGCCGCTGGCGCGCCAGCCAGAAGGCGGGCAAGAAGGATATCCCGGTGGTCATCCGCGATGTCACCGACACCGAGTCGCTGCAACTCGCGCTCATCGAAAACATCCACCGCCAGGACCTGAACCCGATCGAGGAAGCCGAGGCCTACCAGCGGCTGGTGCAGGATCACGGCCTGACGCAGGACGAAGTGGCGCAGCAGGTCGGCAAGAACCGCGCCACCGTCGCCAACACCCTGCGCCTGCTCAAGCTGTCCAAGGCCATCAAGGACGACCTCGCCTCCGGGCGGCTCAGCATGGGCCACGCCCGCGCCCTGCTCGCCATCGGCAACGAACGCGACCGCGAAGACGCGCGCCAGCAGGCCGTGCGCAAAGGTCTGAACGTGCGGCAGCTCGAACAGATGGCGCAACGCCAAAGCCAGCCTGCAGCCTCCCGTCCGGCAAAAAAGAGTGCCCAAAAGGACGTATTTATTAATGACCTCGAAAAGCAGTTCCAGCGCGCGCTGGGTACCAAGGTCAGCGTCAACGCCGGCAAGAAGGGCGGCCAGGTGGTGATTCAGTATTACGACAATGACGATTTACAACGCATTCATGATATGATAATCAAATAACTGAAAGAAAAACGATTATGGGTATTTTCGATCCAAAAACAGAGAGCTCGGGAGGTGGCATGGCAAAGCCAGTGGAAACCAGTAAGGACATCAAAGCCTACATGGGCGAGGAAACGCATTTCAAAGGCACGCTCAGCTTCACCGGCACGGTGCGCATGGACGGTCAGCTGGAGGGCGAAGTGCAGACGCAGGACACGTTGATCGTCGGCGAAAAGGGCATCGTGAAAGCGGACATCTCGGCGGGCACCGTCATCTGCAAAGGCAAAATCTACGGCACCATCAAAGCCACGCAGCGCGTCGAGATCCACGCCAACAGCGAAATGGTCGGCAACATCGACACGCCTTCGGTGTTCATCGAAGTCGGCGCCACCTTCGACGGCAATTGCAAGATGGGAGCCAGCGAAAAAAAGATCGTCCCCCTGGTGAAGGATGAGTCCGGAGAAAAAACCGGCACCGACCACAAAAACTGAAGCACTCCCCCCCTCCTTCCCGATCCGTTCCGTGTGGGGCCTCCGCCCCCGCTGGGTGGAGACGTCCCGGCTTGCAGACTTCCCGCAGGCCTTCCCTGCTCTTTCACGGTCCGCTCTTAACCCTTTTGAATCCAAATAGTTATTGAGTGAATGCGAGGGAGGCCGTACAATGCGGGGATATGGCCAGCCATGAAGACGGGACATTGTATATTGTCAGCACGCCGATCGGCAACCTGGGCGACGTGACGTACCGCGCCGTTGAGACCCTGCGCGCGGTGAAACTCGTTGCCGCCGAGGACACCCGCCGCTCGCGCATTCTGCTCGATCATTACCAGGTCGCCACGCCGCTCTCCAGTTTCAACAGCTACAACCAGATCAAAAAAGCGCCGCAGTTCATCAAGACGCTAAAGGGCGGCGACGCGGTGGCGTTGGTGTCCGATGCCGGCACGCCGGGCATTTCCGATCCTTTATACTACCTCGTGCAGCAGGCGCTGGAGGCGGACATCCCCGTGGTCTCCATCCCTGGACCGTCGTCGGTGATGGCGGCGCTCACGGTTTCCGGTCTGCCCATCGACCGCTTTTCGTTCGCCGGATTCCTGCCGCGCAAAAAGCGCCGCAAGGCAACGATCGAATCGCTGGCGCAGTTGCAGGGCGCGGTGGTGCTGTTCGAGTCGCCCAACCGCCTGGAAAAAACGCTCACGGAACTCTTCGATGCGTTCGGCGATCGCCAGGCCATCATCGCCCGCGAGTTGACCAAGCTGCACGAAGAAATCGTGCGCGGTTCGCTGCAACAGTTGGTGGATACAAACAAAGGAAAAAAATGGAAGGGCGAGATCACGCTGGTGATTGCCGGTACCGGCCGCGGTGGGAAGAAAGCGAGCGAAGACGCCGAAGAAGATTATTAACCACCGATGCGCACAGATGAACACGGAGCCGGCCAGGCCGGAAAAAACACAGATTCTTCGCTTTGCTCAGAATGACATCACGGGGGATTGTCTTGTCATTCTGAGGAGCGCAAGCGACGAAGAATCTATGTTTTGATTTTATTTCCCCGCCTTTTCAAGGAGGGGAAAATATAAAGTGGAAACGGGTTTTTGTGAAACATTCATTCATTAGACAGTTATTGAAATAATAGGCTCTGACACGTTATGTCCATCATTTCGTTCATCGGCCCGAAGGGGGGCATTGGCAAGACGACCCTGTCGATCAACACCGCCGCCGCCCTGACGCGGGCGCTGCAATCGACGCAGTCCAACCGGCCCATCTGCCTCGTCGATCTCGACCTGCGCCTGCCCACCATCGCCAGCCTGTTGGACAGCCACCCGTCGCGCAGTTTTTACGATCTATTCGAAGCGCTCGCCAACAAAACCTATCAGGTCGATTTCCTGCGCACCGTGTACCAGATGCTCGCCACCTTCCGCCGTTACACCGAAGGCACCCTCGAGACCGGCGATCCGCAAGTGCAAAAACAGTTCAGCCGTTACCAGACGCTGAAAACGGAGCTGTTCCACTTCGGTGGCTTTGAGTTTGCCGATGCGCTGCACGAATTGTTTCTCAAGCGCGGCGAGGTGCAGACCCCGGCGCAGGTGCGGGAACTGGCCGACGTCGTCCACGCCATTCCGCTGGACAAACTGCGCGCCGTCCTGTTGAAGGCGGACGCCGGATCGCGACCCGACCCCGGCGATTACATCAACCACATCGAAGAATATGGTTTCTCACTGATCGGTGGCGAAGTGCCGATTCTGGGCAAGCGCGAGCACCGGCGGCGCGTCAACCAGCCGGAGTTCCTGTTGCTGTTCCTCGATTTCCTGCGCGGCGTGTTCGACCGGTTCGAGCACACCATCCTCGACACCCCGGCGGGCGGCGTCAACCACCTGTCGTCGCTCATCTGCCAGATCGACCAGGTGGCGTTCGTGTTCGACCTCAGCAACACCCTGGCCATCAACGGCAGCATCGACGCCTTGCACACGTTCATCGATTATTACGAGGATTTCAGCGCCGACTACACGCGCGGCCAGTTGACCGGCATCGAGAAGGCCTACATCGAGCGCGTGCAGGCGAAGGATGGCAAGGCGGCGGTGTTTGGGTCGATGAAGAACAAGCAGATGGGCCTCGTGTTCAACCGCCTCGAAGATTTGAAAGAGGTGCCGCCTGCGTTGGATCGTTTGCGGCAGTACCTCGACACCCTGGACAAGTACCATCAGTACAAAAAACGCATTCACATTCTGGGACTGGTGCCGCAGAACAAGGTGGTGAACATCACCAACAACCGCGGCACGCTGTTTTACAACATGGACACCACGCTGGCGGGCCGCATGGACCAGATCGCGCTCGGGCTGGCATCGCGTATGGAAAATTGCCCTGCGCTGGACGAGCCGGACCGCGTTATACTGAACTACCTGGAGAAATTCAAAACCCCGTCCCACTTCAGCGTGTTTGGCGGGTGAGCGGGCACGGCCCGCGGCAAACTCAATGACATTTTCTTCCCTGACCCAGGGGCACTTACAGAGTGACGAGTTGGGGCGGGGTTGCCTTTACGTTTTGTTTTTTGCAAGGAAGGAAACTTCATTACCTCCCCTCTATCCCCTCCTTGGAAAGGAGGGGTGGAAATTGGGCTCAGACTGGGGGAACCGGGAACAAGGTTTTATAAACGGACACCGTGATGGCGCAGATATCCAAATTAAAAGTTCTGACGATTGCCGAATACAACCTGATCGCCAATAAAGACCCGGTCGGCAGTTACGATCGCAGGACGCGCGAGAACCTCGACGCCATCCGTGCCCGGTTGCGTGACAACGTGGCGCGGCTGTCCGATCTCGAACGCCGTCTGCACGACAAGTTCAAGGACGCCAAGTTCCAGGCCTTGGACAAAAAGGATCGGCAGGTGCGCAGCGAAGTCAACCGCCATCGCCTGTCGGCGCGCACCCGGCGCATGCTGGCGTGGTCGGGTTCCGCTCTCGCCGTCACCGTGCTCGGCCTGGGGTTCGTCTATGCCTTGGTGCTCGACGCCGCCACGCAGAAGCGCGTCGATTACCTGATCTACGAACGGCTGGGCCAGCTCGGCATGGCCTCGCCGCAGGAAGTGAAACAGATCAAGGGCGAGCTCGACAAGCTGGAGCGCGACCTCGTCCAGACCAAAAAGAAAAACCTCGAGCTGGCGCAGATGATCGACCAGATGATCCAGAACAACAAAGTGCCGCAGAATCTGCAAGTCATCGTCAAGCGCATCCACGACGACCCGCGCGCGAAGTACGTAAAGCAGGGCGAAAGCACGCGGTTGCTGTTCGACGGCAAACCCATCGCGCAGTATTCGACCCATGCGGAGAACTGGTACATCCTCGGCATACTGGAGACCGGCATGCTGAAGGTGTTTTACAACGACGAGGAAATATTGGAAGTGCCCGCCATCTTCGGTCGCAAGGATGAAGAGACGCCGGTCGGCGAGTACGAGATCGAGAACAAGTTGTACAAGCCGACGTGGTACAAGAAGGAAGAGGTGAACGGCAGGACCGTCGTGCGCGCCATCCCGTTCGGCGACCCGGACCACGAGATCGGCCACTGGTGGCTGGGTATGAAGCGGCTGGGCAAACCGGTGCCCGGCAGTTACGGCATCCATGGCGTGAACGTGGCGCGCACCAACGAGTTCTTCAAAAAGAATTACGATCACCGAGGCGGCAGCGCCGGTTGTCCCAACATCCAGGAATGGAACCTGGATTTCCTCGCCCACGTCCTCCCCACCGGCACCCCGGTCCACATCGTCCACGAAGAAAAGTGGAGCAAGTCGGCCTGACCCGGCCACGGCCCCCTCTACGAGGGGAAGAAGCAGGGTAATGCTCTCCCAGCGAACGATGATCGGTGGGCGCGAATAAACAACTTTTCTCTCCCCAAGGAGAGGTGAGCATCTTCTTTCCTACACCTTCATCTCCTCGCGGATTTTTTCGGCGAGGAAGATTTTCATGAGCGATTGGTAGGGCACGTCCCGCTTGTGGGCGAGCAGTTTCAGTTCTTCCAGCATCGAGGCGGGCAGTCGCAGAGAAATGGTTTTGAGCGACGGCTTCAGCTCCGGCAGAGTCACGCGCCTTGCCTTTTTCCAATCCACGTATTCGGTGGAGTCGCGGTCACTCCAGAATTTGCGTTCCTCATTTTCGCTTTTGAATTTCGGAATTTTTTTAGTCATAAGCTTCGTAAACCTTCCGTAGAATAACCTCAAAATCATAGCATGCCATCCTGAGCGGAGCGAAGGATCTATGTGCTGTCTTTTTAAAACATAGATTCTTCGTCGCCTCCCTTACAGGGAGAGGAAGCGGGCTGATGCGTTCCCGTTCGAAACGGTGATCCACGGGCGCAATTCCAATCGCCCATGTTCCCTCCCCGCGTGGCGGGGCTCCTCAGAATGACAAGTCCTGAAGGAAAAATCCCCCCAGCCCCCTTCGGAGAAGGGGGGGCATCGATTTGCGCCCACTGGCCATCGTTCGCCCTCAATGCATTAGCCCGTTCTTTCGGGCGAGGCCCGGCCCACGGCCGGAGGGAGCATGGCTACTGCTTGGTGAACACTGCGATGGTCTGTGGGCGCAATCTTTAATTAGTGAACGCTTTCCTCGTAAATAAAATTTGCCCAATATCGCCGGGGACAGTACAATCTCGCCTTAACTTATTGTTTCCTCACTTATTATTAGAGCCCCGCGCATGAAAAAACCCTGGAGTGGCAGATTCGAGCAGGCGACGGACGATCTGATGATCCGTTTTTCGGAGTCGGTGTCGTTCGACCGGCGGCTCTACGCCTACGACATCCAGGGTTCCATCGCGCATTGCAAGACCCTGCAGAAGGCGAAGCTGGTGACGGCGGCGGAATCGAAACAGATCATCGGCGGCCTGCAATCCATCCTGAAAGAAATCGACAGCGGCCGGTTCGAGTTCAAGTTGGAATTCGAAGACGTGCACATGAACATCGAGCAGCGGTTGATCAAAAAGATCGGTTCGGCGGGTGGCAAACTGCACACCGGTCGCAGCCGCAACGACCAGGTGGCGCTCGACCTGCGCCTGTACCTGCGCGACGAGATCACGCACATCGAACGCGCCCTCAAACGGTTGGGCCGCACGCTGATCGGCCAGGCCAAAAAACACGTCAACACGATCATTCCCGGTTACACGCACCTGCAACGGGCGCAACCGGTGTCCTTGGCGCATCACCTCTTGGCGTACGTCGAGATGCTGGGGCGCGACCGCGCCCGCCTCAACGACATGCTCAAGCGGGTGAACGTGATGCCGCTGGGCTCGGCGGCGCTGGCGGGATCGGGCTACCCCCTCGACCGCCACTACACGGCGCGGTTGTTGAAGTTCCCGGCGGTCACCCACAACAGCATGGATGCGGTGAGCGACCGCGACTTCGTGGTCGAGTTCCTCGCCGCCGCGTCGTTGGTGATGGCGCACTTGAGCCGCCTGGGCGAGGAAGTGATCCTGTGGTCCACCAGCGAGAACAAGTTGATCGAGTTGTCGGACGCCTTCTCCACCGGCAGCAGCATCATGCCGCAGAAAAAAAACCCGGACCCCGCCGAACTGGTGCGCGGCAAAACCGGGCGGGTGTACGGTCACTTGATGGGACTCTTGACGCTGCTCAAGGGGCAGCCGCTGGCCTACAACCGGGATATGCAGGAGGACAAGGAACCCTTGTTCGACACGGTGGACACGGTGCAGATGGCGCTCGATGTGTTCGACGGCATGATGAAGTCGGCGACGTTCAAGCCGCAGCCGGTGGCGTCGCTCGAAGCCAGCGGCTTTTTGACGGCGACGGAGATCGCCGATTACCTGGTGCTGAAAGGCATGCCCTTCCGCGACGCGCATGAGGTGACGGGCAAGACGGTGGCGTATTGCCTGAAGCAGGGCAAGGGGCTGACCGATCTCACGCTCGGCGAGTTCCAGCAGTTTTCACCGAAATTCAAGAAAGACATTTTCGATTTTGTGTCGATCGAAGGCGCGGTCGATCGCAAGAACGTGTATGGCGGCACCGCCCGCAACCAGGTGCGCGAGCAACTGAAGCGCCTGACGAAAGAATGGAAGTAGCGGGCGTGGCCCGCGGCAAACGGGCTGATGCGTTACGGGCGAACGATGGCTTTTGGGCGCGTTCCAAACTCAAAATATTTTCCTGGAGCGTAGCCCAGCCCACCTCGTGGGCGGGCGTGGCCCGCGGCAAACGGGCTGATGCGTTATGGGCGAACGATGGCTTTTGGGCGCAATTCCGAATCTCTCGCGGACGTTGAAAATGACGAAACCCTTCCAAACCATTTTTTACATCCTTTTAATTACTATACTGGCAGGTGTTCTGGTTGCCGGTTGCGGGCGCAAGGGTCCGCCGCTGCCGCCCGTCAAACAGCCCTCTGTTGAGACCGAAGCCCCCGAAAGCCAGCTGGAAGAGTCGCCGACCCTGGGGGGTGAGGAGACCCCGGCCGGAGGACGCGAGGACGCACCGCCCGCCGTGCCGCCCTACCCTTGATGAAATCCGCGCCTGCCTGATCTTCCTCTTTTGACCCCCTCCCGGAACCCGAAACCCCCATTTTTACACCCCTTCCGCCAGAACTCCCATAAAGCCCAAAAAATCAATAAAATAGGTGTGATTTTTGGGAGACAGTTAAACATATTTCGGTTATAATGGGTTTCTAATCAACATTAAAAATTTCAATGACTTATAGGATGGCTGTTTTGGGGCCATTTGTATAGCTATTTGATTATTAAGGTTTTATTGTTAACCCCCCGGAGCGGCAGAGGGAAACGTGATTTTCTGCGCCGATTTTATCAACCGGAAGTTGGAAGGATGCCCGCGATGAACAAGGACGAAGTGGCTTTGTATTTGAACGAACACCCGGAGTTTTTCAATGATTACCCGGAGTTGTTGACCCGGATCAAAACCATCGAGGAAACCGACCTGCCCGTGCAGCCGCTCAAAACCTTGAGCATTGCCGACCGCATTCTGCGCCGCGTGCAGCAGGACAAGGAACACATCAAAGGTCAGCTCGAATGGTTCATGGAAGTGGCGGAATGCAACGAGCGCATTCTCGAGCACCTGTTCGAGATCGAACGCATCTGCCTGTACAGCCACAACTTTTTCCAGATGGCCAGCGAAATTCGTGGCGAGATCATCAAACGCTTCGGCATCCACGGCGTGATGATCTGCCTGGTCGATGGCGCCGATCACTTCATCGCGCACAGCCTGCCGCAGATGCAGTCGCGGGATGGCGCCGAAAGCCTGCGCCTGATCGATCAGGCCACCCTGTTCGACTGGTTCAGGGATGGCTGGGGTCCGGTGCTGCGCAATCAACTGGAGCCGGGTTCCGAATTGTTCGACGTCACGGATAGCGGGCCGATCCGTTCCGAAGTACTGATCCCGATTCCGTTGCACGGCAAGATGGCGGGCGCTCTGTGCCTGGGAAGCGTGGACCCGGCGCAGTTTCACGAGGGGTTGCGCACCGACTACCTGGAACGCACCGCAGAGAAGCTGGGCATCGCCATCGACAACGTGCTTTTGATGGAAGGGATGAAAAATCAATCGTTGCTGGATTCGGTCACCGGACTGTACAACGAGTCGTACCTGGCGACCGCGGTGAAACGCGAGTTCGACCGCGCAAGACGCTATGAGAAAAGCCTTTCCTGCGTCAAATTGCAGATTGACTATTGGGATGATCTCATGAATACTTGTGACATAGACAGGTATCAAATTCTCGTCGAGATCAGCCGCATTCTCCAGCAAAATTCGCGCGATGGCGACCTGCTGTTCCGGGTCAACGACGGTGATTTCATGGTGCTGCTCCCCGGAATTTGTGGCGACGCCGCCTGTCAAATGGCCAACCGGTTGAAGTCGGACGTGGAAGAAGCGCTCAACCCCGGTCCGGCGGATGCATTTTTAAAAATCAACCTCAGGATCGTTTCGTACCCCGACTCGGACATCGTCAATCACGACGATTTCGATTACGCGTTGTCGGTGATGGACGGCCTCGATCCCGAAGAAAACAGCGAATCCTTATCGGCATGATCACACACGCACAACCCGGCGACGCCGCGGGCATTTTGAATCTCATCAACGACTACGCGGAAACCGGTCTCATGTTGCCGCGCACGCTGGCGGATGTCGAGCGCAACCTGTCGCAGTTCCGGGTGTACCGGCAGGATGGGCAGGTGGTGGGCGTTCTGGCCCTCAGTTACGGTGCCAAGGGACTGGTTGAGATCCGGTCGCTGGCCGTGCACCGGGAGTATTCCCGGCGCGGCATTGCCAGTCAACTGGTGGAGGCCGGCATTGAAGACGCCATCCGCGCCGACTACTCGCATGTGTTCGTGTTGACCTACGCGGCGCCGTTGTTCCAGCGTTTCGGCTTTGAAGTGATCGACAAAAACCGCCTGCCGGATAAAATCTGGAAAGATTGCACCGTGTGCCCGAAGCAGGAACGGTGCGACGAAACGGCGATGATCCGTCCGCTGGTATTCGTGCCCGTCGCGGTGCCCGTTTACGAACCGGCTGTTGCATTGACGCCGGTCACCGGATTGCAACCGGTCACCGGATTGCAACCGGTCACCGGATTGCAACCGGTCACCGGCATGGAAACGATCGCCGCGGTGTAAGAAGCATATCGGCGGATGCCGGTGCATTGAGGGAGGTGACGCATGCTCGAATCCTTGTTTTCCTCGCTTTCCGGTCTCAACGTGGCCAGCCGCAAAGTGCAGGCCAGCGCCAACAACCTCGCCAACCTCCAGACCCCCGGATTCAAAAGCAGCCGTGTCAACATTGTGGACAGCCCATCGGGCGGCGCCCGCGTCTCCGGCGTTTCACGTTCCGGTTTGCAGGGACCGCTGGTGCCCACCAACAACCCGCTCGATATCGCAGTGCAGGGCAACGGGTTTTTGCAGGTCGGCCTTGCCGGCGGCGGCACCGGCTTCACCCGCTCCGGCAGTTTGAAAGTGGATGGCGGCGGCCGGCTGGTCACCGCCGATGGCAACCCGCTGCTGCCGGAAATCAGCATTCCCGGTGGCGCGCAGACGATCCGCATCGGTCCCGGCGGACGCGTCTCGGCGCTCGTCAACGGTCAGACACAAACGTTGGGACAACTCCAGCTCGCCGGGTTTCAGAATCCTGCCGGGCTTTCCGCCCTGGGCAACAGCCTGTTCGGCGTCTCCGGTTCCTCCGGCCAACCGGTGGCCGGCAACCCCGGCAGCAACGGACTCGGCACCGTGCAGTCCGGATTCCTCGAGGTGTCGAACGTGGACATCAGCGAGGAAATGGTGCAGCAAATAGTGGCATCCACCCAGTTCCGCGCCAATGCCAACGCCATTCGCGCCGCCGATGACATGACCGGCAGCCTGCTCGACATTACGGCTTGAAAAGCGTCCGGGCTGGCAGTACCATTCGGTAACACATCACACCATTCCCTTTTCACCCATCACGTTTGCATGAGTCTCCTTGAACGGGACAACATCAATTACCTGACCCACGTCGAGCAGTTTTTTCTGACGCTGAAGGGATCGGGCCTGTCGCTTTCGGCCAGCGACTACGATCTCATCACGCAGTGGGAGAGTCGGCAGGTGCCGGTGCAGTTGTTGTGCCGCGCCATCGAATCGGCGTTTCGCCGTGCCGAGGACCAGGCGCGCGGACCGCTGGCGAAGGTGTCGCTGACCGGCTTGCGCGAACAGGTAGAAACGGAAATTGAAAGGGCGGCCCGATGACGCGATCGCGCACTCAGCCGGAAAAAAACTGCAAGGACTGCCGGGGCCAGCATTATGTCCTCAAAAATCCGGCGGGACGCGTGCAGGCGGAAATCTGCGCCTGCTTTCAGTGCGAGATCTGCGGTGGACGGGGCCAGGTGTTCGCCGAAGATGAGACCGGCGTTTCGTTCATGCGCGCCTGTGAGTGCGCCGGGTTGAAAAAGCGGCTTGATTCGTTCAACAACGCCAACCTGCCGGGCAAATACCTCGAAACCCAGTTCGACACCTATCATCCCATCGGGTCGCAGGCCAACAAGCTGGCGCTCAAGACGGCGCGCGATTTCGTCAAGGATTTCGAGCAGAAGCCGCAAAGCGGTCTTTTGTTCATGGGCACGCCAGGCGTCGGCAAAACCCACCTGGCAGTGAGCATTTTAAAAGCCCTGCTTTTGGAAAAAGGCGTGAACGGCAAGTTCATCGATTTTTTTCAATTGCTCTCCGACATCCGCCACGGCTATTCGCAGGACCTGTCCGAGCAGGCCATCATCAATCCCTTCGTGCACGCGCCGGTTTTGGTGATTGACGAGCTGGCCAAAGGCCGCAACACGGAATGGGAGCTGACCATGCTCGACCAGATCATCTCCAACCGTTACAACGCCGCCGACAAGGTGACGATCTTCACCACCAACTACACCGATGAAGTTTCGGAGCCCGGGCACAAAAAGAAATCGAAAGACACGCACGTGGAGTTTTCGCGGAATGATGCGTCCAGAAGCTGGGCGGGGGAAGAGACGCTGGAGGACAAGGTGGGCGATCGCATCTTCTCGCGGCTGGCGGAGATGTGCCGGTTCGTGAAGATGGAAGGAGATGACTTTCGCCGCAGCATGGCGGGGAAATCGTCGCCGCGCTCATCGGGCCCGGGAAAAAAACATTGAGCGTTTGATGACCCTTGGCATAACTTGGTATTTGGCGGGCGATCTTTTTCCTCCCCTCCTTTCCAAGGAGGGGATTGAAAGGCGGGTTGCACCCGCGGGGAACGAATAAGGATTTGAATGGGGTGTGGGACTATCGTTCTCCCAGCGGACATTGCCCATCCAGGGCTTTCTGCAAAAAAGAAGGACCGGATGCGAGGCACCCAGCCCTTCTTGTTGGCATTGAGTTTTAGGGAGAAGCGTCCAGCCCATAGCGGGTGGACCGGGAGGTTACTGCAAAACGGATCGGCGTGAGCGATCCAGTTCAATCCTCCAGAGCGTACTCATCCGACTCCGTCAGCACGTCGGTTTTCGCGACCGAACGTTTGCCTTTGCGCTTGGAAGCGCGGTTTTTCGTATCGTCAAAAATTTTGCCCCAGTACTCCTTGCTCAACTTTTTAGGAGACACCACCTTTTTGACTTTTCCATCTTCATCGAGAACTTTAACGGGATAAAACATGCGGATCCCTCCTTTTTATTATGGGGTCCGGAGCTCCAACTTCAAGACCGTCTGGTGAAGCGCTTTCCAAATCAGAAAAAGCCCTACATCCCCAGATTCCAAGGTGTTCGCTTTTGCACCCACTGCTGTTATAAAATGACCTTATTTGTATCCTCTGGTATTGGGATGCATTTCTCTTTGTCAGGATTCATCCTATGTCGAAAAAATTGCTAAATATGAAATTCATTATCAAATTATTGCTCATTTTGGGCCTGTTATCCACGGTTTTCTTTTTAGCGGCGTGCGAACGCGACTTGAAGGAGCACAAGGTGCCGCCTGCGGTGGTGGAGAAGCTGGCCAAGAAAAACGATCCGGCCCTGCAGGCTCAGGCGGTGGAGGGGGTGGTCACTCTGGCCCCGGGGCAGGCGCCGAGGGTGACGGAGGCGGCGGTGCTGTTCCTGTATGCGCGGCCGCGTGGGGTGGAGAGCGGGCCGCCTTTGGCGGTCAAGAAGATCAATTTCTTCACCTTTCCGATGGAATACTCGCTGGGGCCGGCGGAGGTGATGCTGGCCGGAACGAGCTTTGAAGGACCGCTGACGGTTTCCGCCCGGCTCGATCTGGACGGCGACCCCAAGGCGCAGCCCGGCGATCTGGAGGGCCGCATCGATGTCGAGCCCGGCAACAAGCAGGCCAACATCGTGTTGGGTGAGGTGATGAGCACGGGTAAAGAGATCACCGGCACCCTGTCGGTGTCCCCGAAACTACAAAGCCATCTGCCCCAGACACCGGTGTTGTTCATTCTGGCCCGACCCCACGGCGTCAAAACCGGCGCGCCTTTGGCGGTGAAGCGCGTCATCGGCGTGGAGTTTCCGTATGCGTTCCGCATCGGCCAGGCCGATACCATGCTGCCGGACGTGGAGTTCGACGGACCCGTCACCCTGCTGTTCCGGCTGGACAACGACGGCAATCTGAAATCGACGCCCGGCGATATGGAAGGCGAAGCCAACGCCAACGCCGGTGATGAAAACATCGAGGTGGTGATGGAAACCCTGGTGGCGGGTTAGCCCGCCAGGCGGCGGCGAACAGGCCGATGCTGCGGAGGCATTCAAATAACTCCTCCCCTTACCAAGGGGAGGAATGAGGTGGGGTTGCCTTGTGTCCTGCCCCAATCCCCTCCTTGAAAAGGAGGGGAGGCAAAGAGAAGGACCATCGTTCAGCGTGTCGGCCGTCGCAAACATTTGGGTAGCGCGATGGCTATGCTGCCTCTCCTCGCAGAGGAGCGGACTGCGTCCGGGGGCAACGGAGTGGATTTGGAATTGGGCTAGCCGACCATCGTTCGCTTACCGGGCATTACCCCTCTTCTCACCCGCGAGGCGGGCGGGCGTGGCCCGCGCCAATAAATTGTTTTCAGGAATGCGCCTGCGGACCATCGTGAGCAGGTGAAAGCAGTAGCCATCTTCCTGCCCGCGAGGCGGGCGGGCGTGGCCCGCGCCAATAAATTGTTTTCAGGAATGCGCCCGCAGACCATCGTGAGCAGGTGAAAGCAGTAGCCATCTGCCTCTCCTCGCAGAGGAGCCATCGTTCGCCCCTAACTCAGGCGGACCATCCGCTATGAGCGTTGGCTCCATTTCCTCTCCCTGTAAGGGAGCTATTCGTTGCCGAGGCCGAACAGGTCGTCTTCGTAGAGTTCGTTGAGGGTGAGGGCTTCTTCGCTGGGGGGTGGTTTTTCCAGGTCATCCAGGTCGAGCTTCGCCCATTCTTTTTTGATCTGGGTCTTGCTCAGGTAGTGGACGGTGCGTTGGTTCGGTGCGGCTTCGTTGTGTTCTTCCGGCATGACATCCTCCCACGGGACGGCTTAATACCCTTGCTCCCGGTTGGCGCCCATGAAGCGCTGGCGCTTGTCGAAATACTTCTGATGGTAGTCCTCCGCCGGGTAATAAGGCCCGGCTGCGGTGATTTCGGTGACAATCGGCGATTTGAACTTGCCGGACTGCTGGAGTTTCTCCACGGCGGCGCGCGCGGTCTGTTCCTGTTCCGGCGTGTGGAAAAAGATGGCCGAGCGGTACTGCGACCCGACGTCCGGTCCCTGCCGGTTGAGCGATGTCGGGTCGTGTTCCTGCCAGAACACGTTGAGCAGTTCGTCGTAGGAGACGACGGCGGGATCGTAATGCACGCGCACCACTTCGGCGTGGCCCGTTTCGCCGGTGCACACCATGCGGTAATCGGGATTTTGCACATGCCCGCCGGTGTAGCCGACGGAGGTCGCCGTCACCCCGCGCAACTGACCGAACGCGTGTTCCACATGCCAGAAGCATCCGGCTCCAAAGGTTGCCTGTTCCGTAGTTGTCATCGATTGAATTCTCCTTGGCTTAAAGAATACTGTATGCCAAACCGCGACGCAAGAAAACCGTTTTCCGGTATCCCGGACGTCACGAGGGGGAAGGCCCCGGCGGTGTGGCCTGGGGGGCGGCAGGCAGCGTGCGGGTGCGCCTCCAGGCCAGCGTGCCCAGCGCAATCGAAACCACCATGCACAGGTAGCAGAACCAGTCGCCATAACGCGCATACAGCGTCGGCGGGGCGGTCCGGGGTTGAATGGAAGCGATCAGCACCTCGCGCTCGAACAGCTCCGTGGTCGGATGGATGCGCCCCAGCGTGTCCACCGCGCCGGTGATGCCGGTGTTGGCGGCGCGCACAATCGGTACACGGTTTTCGACGGCCCTCAGGGCGGCCATGCTGATGTGTTGATACGACGCGGCGCTTTTGCCGAACCAGGCGTCGTTGGTGATGTTCACCAGAAACTGCGCGCCGTTGCCTACCGGCCGCCGCACCAGATCGGGGAAAGTGATCTCGTAACAGATCGACACCGCAAACTTGTACCCGTTGATCTCGAACAGCGTCGCCTCGCTGCCGCGGCCGAAATCGCCGATGCCCACCACCAGCTTGTCGAGAAAGAACAGCACCGATTGCCACGGGATGAACTCGCCGAACGGCACCAGGTGGATTTTATCGTAACGGCCCTTTATGTTGCCGTCGCCGGAGAGCAGATAGGCGCTGTTGTAGGACACCCATGTGCCGTCCTGCTGCTCGGCGCGCGGGCTGCCGAACAACAGCGGCGTGTTCAACTCATCGGCGAGTTGCACAACGGCTGACGTGCCGTCGAGGTCGTTCAAAAAATAAAACGGCGTCACCGCCTCCGGCCACACAATGAAGTCCGGGCTGCTCACCACCGCCCGCATCGTGAGTTCGCGGTACGTGGCGAGGATCTGTTCCTTATACTGCGGGTCCCATTTCATCTGCTGCGGAATGTTGCCCTGCACCATGGCGACTTTCAGCGGCTTCACCGGTTGTTCCTCGTGCGCGTTCAACGCCGCCCAGCCGTAGGCGAGGACCAGCGCGTAGAGACCGAACATCACCACCGACACCGGCGTGCGGTAACGACGCCACGGCATCTCGCGGCGCAGGCGCGGATGGAACAGGTAAAACAGCCCGGCGTTGACGGTGACGATCAGAAACGAAATGCCATAGACGCCGGTGAGGTCCGCCATCTGCAACACCGGCAGGTTGAGGTATTGCGAATAGCCCAGCCCCTGCCAGGAGAAGCCGTACTCCAGATGGGTGGAGCGCAGGTATTCGAGCGTCGTCCACAGGAAGGGTGCGAGAGCGATGAAGTAAAGCGGTTGATTTCGGCTGAGATGGATTGTCAGAAAACAAAACAGCGCGATGTAGGCGCTCAGATAGGCAGCCAACAGAAAAAGGATCGGCCACGCAATCACGCTCGGGATGTTTCCATAATTGACTAAAGTGTTCGTCACCCAGCTCAGGCTGAGGCCGTAAAAGGCCAGGCCGGCGACGAATCCGAGCAATGCCGCGCGTTTCGGCGATTGCCCGAAGATGGCGAAAAACAAGGGGATCAGCGCCCCCCACGCCAGGAATTCCCAGTCCATGCGCGGAAACGACAGCGCCAGCAGCACACCCGTGGCCAGAGCCAGGCCGAAAAACTTCATCGACACCTTAGCGAAAAAGGGTTAAAGTACAGTAATTCCAATATATAATGACAAATTGGGAATCACATGCCGAGGAAACAACCATGACCCAAAAAACAGAAATCGACTGGGTCGATCACTTCAAAAAAGTCTGCATTTGCCGCAGCATCACCGGTGGCACCATCATGAAAGCCATCCAGGACGGAGCGCTGTCTTTTGAGGCATTGCGCCGCGCCATCCGCGTCGGCACCGGCAACTGCAAGGCCAAACGCTGCCGGCCGAAGATCGAAGATAAGCTTCATGCCTACCGGTGCGCGTTGGAAGTGGAAGCGAAACGCAGCAAAGGAGAGGACGCCGCCTCGCCTCCCGAGCCCGGAACCTGCGACGGCGGTGACGCCTGCAATCCCTGACCCCCTGTCCGCATCATCCCCCCTGCCCTTTAGCGATACACCGATCTGGATTCACACCGACCCGCCCCAACCGGCGGGATTTTTTTTGCCCGGAAAACCTGGACACCGCATTCCATTTTTAGCAGCGCTCCGCACCCGGTGCGCCTCTTTCTTCCCGCTTGCGAGCGAGTCGGGCTACGCTCCCGCAATTATCCTTTAAAAGCTCGTTGCGGGCAACGTGTGTTTGGTAAAGAACACGGAGTTCTTTTCTGAATGGGTCGCGCGAATTTAAGTCCGGAATATGATCTGAAAGATGAAATGCGGGTGCGGAATCGAATCCATCGATTCCGCGCATCGGTAACCTCCCCTCCTTGAAAAGGAGGGGAACCGGGCAACGCCCGGTAGAAACAAGAGCCAGCCAGGGATGGCCTCCCGAAAAATTGAAGTTTCCTATTAGAGAGTTGCAGGTTCGCTTCGCGCCTGGCGCGACCCTCCCCTTTTCAAGGGGAGGGCTGGGAGGGGTTACGGATGATTCTTCCACTTTCCCCGCTTCTTTATTAAGCTTGAATGAGTCAGATAATTTCGCGTTCAATAAACTGCAAAACGGATTTGATTTACTCCATGCCCAAACGGCTCAACAATAATCTTTTCGCTTCCCTGCGCCAAAAGCTCCGGCGCGAAACGCCTCCCGCCGAGCGCCTGTTATGGAGCCGTCTGCGTCGCAAACAATTGAACGGATACAAATTCCGCAGGCAGTATGGAATCGAAGAATATGTGGTGGACTTCTATTGCTCCGAGGCCTGTCTGGTGGTCGAGATCGACGGTCCGACGCATTTTAATGACGTGGCGGAACAACAGGATCCGGTGCGGCAACAACGGATCGAGAAGTTGGGCATCACCGTGTTGCGTTTCACCAATGACGAGGTTTACCGGAACATGGAAGGCGTGCTCACAAAAATTCTGGAACGGCTGGATGCGCCTGCCAGTTCGTCCGGAGCTTCGTAGAAAAGCGGCAGCAGAATCGAGGGACTCGATTCCGCGCATCGGTAACCTCCCCTCAATCCCCTCCTTGAAAAGGAGGGGAAGTGTTTAGGGATGCTCGACACAAAAACGGTTTCGGTAAACAGGTTGGTGAGTAGCTCTACCTTTATTCCCCCTCCCCTTTTCAAGGGGAGGGGTGGGAGGGGTTACGGATGTATCCTCCAATTTTTCGTGGCCAAGAAAAGACGGTGCTCCAAATGAATAGGAATATAAAGAAAACATTCATCAAATTTTTCTTTATCAATCTGTTTTTCCTCAATGCGTGTGAAATGAATTTAGACGTCGAAATAGACGCGGATAAATTCGATCCTAAAGAGCTGATTGGAACCTATAAGGGGCATCACAATAAGGTAGAAGATTATTTGGAACTGAAGGAGGATGGTTCCTTTACGCAGACGTTCATATTGCGAGAGGGAAGAAGTTTCGAGAATACTGGGATATGGAATTACAAAGTATCAAACTTCAATGATAAAAAATCTGTGCACATAGATTTTATTGAGATTGTCATTACTGGAATGATGAACGAAAACCCATCAATGGTATTTGGACCGCCAATCCAGAGAAAACCCTGACCGGGGAAATCCTGATTCCACTCGAAGTGGATTCTGGTTTCTATTATTTAAAGGAACAATAGCCCGTTTGCGGGGACCATCTCCCCTAACGGCCCGTCCGGAACGCTGTCGCAACCATGCTCTCAAGCACTTGAATGTCCAAGCCCTTATCGAAGGTCCGGGGTGTCCTGGGAAGAAGGGGTATAATGGAAGAGTTCAAGTTCCTAATGAAATGACACCGGGTGGCTGGAGCTCGTGGCCCCAAAGTGAAACACCCCATTTGAAAACGGGAACAAACCGCCGGGCGGGCCCGAGACACTCCCCTGAAGACTTGAGATGAGACCATGAGACACGGCTGGTTGAAGTTTTTCGAATATTTTCTGGAAAAGAAGCGAGCCGAATACGCCCGCCGTCCCTTCACACCCTATCCGCATTACCTGGCACCGTTTTTCGAGCCCCCGGATCGCAACCTCTCCACCGATCCCAAAATCCTCGAGAGGGTGGATGCGGTGCTGGAAGGCCTGCACCGTTTTTTTGAAGAACTGGGCGAGCCGTCCGGGACTGTCACTTTTCGCGAATACTGCGAACGCAAGCGGAACTTCATTGAGGCCGCGTGCCGTGGCAACGAATTGCTGTATGCCATTGCCTGGAACGAAGCCATCGGCGATGCGGCATTCCGCCGGCGGATCACGCGCGCCAAAATCGGACGAGGTTATCAAAAACCGCGTCAGCGGCCCCGGGTTCTGGTTGACCGCAACAATGTTTCCGCCAGTCTGCTGGAGGGCAAAATCATCGTCGACCTGCCCAACAACAAACTGCTCCTGCTTCCGGAAAAACTCGAGGAGCGCGCCATCCTTTCGGTGCTCCGGCACGGTGCCTCCAAAGGCAACTCATCGGACTACAAGATCGGTTGCCTGTACCGCAATTACCTGGAGCGTCCGCAGGGCTTCGACCGTGCCAAACGCGTCGGCCGTGAGTTCGGCCGCATGATCCACCACGCCAATCTGACGGTGGAGCTGAAAACTTCCGTCAACTACCTGCAAACCCGAAACCAGCCGGTGTATGTCAGCCGTTCGCCCAACACGCGGCAGTTGGCGGGCATCATCCGGTCCGTTCTGCAAGACCAGAACAGTTACCGCGACCGGCGGCCGATGGTCTACCACGAAGCGTTGGACTCGCAGAATTTCGGCCTGCTGACCGGCGAGTCGAAGGAAGAAGAACGCGGGCAGTTGTGCCGTTTTTTGAACGTATCCGAAGACGAGGGCAAACGCATTCTGAAGGATCCCCTGTTCTGCTACCCCGGCGGCGAAACTTTTTATGAAAACTACCAGTCCACCGTGGAGGGCGTTCACGAGATCGCCCACAACCACCCGGGCGCGCACGTGTCTTTGTTCACTCACTCCAGCATGATGCGCGCACTGATGATCTACCTCGACATGCGTCCGTTTGCGGAAGCGTACTATGAATACATGGCCTACCAGGAAGGGCAGGACAACGCCATCTTTCTGATCTACGAGGAAGGTTTGTTCAGCAGTTATTCCTGCGCCGTCGGCCTGTCCCGCGAGGAAGAAGAAGCGATCAAACGGGAAGAGGAAGCGCGGCAACAGGAGGAGGATCACCTGCGCAGTATCATCGAAATCACGCGGTCGGAGGTCAACCGCATTGCGCTCATCACGTCAGGAGGCGATGCGCCGGGCATGAACGCCGTGCTGAAAGCATTCATCGACAAATGCCTGTCGTTCGGTGTCAAGCCTTACGTGTTCCGCAAGGGCATCGAAGGCGTGTTCAAAAACGACGGGCAGGAATACACCGAGGAATCACAGCGCAAACTGTTGGCGTCTTCGGGCAGCGTGATCCAGTGCAACAAACGGTTCCGCGACATCGAGCAGGAAGGCGCGGAATACCAGGCCATCGACAGCCTGCGCAAGCACCAGTGCGATGCGCTCATCGTGCTGGGCGGCGACGGCTCCGTGCGCATGAGCAACAAACTGTTCCGCGCCGGCTATCCGGTGGTGGCCCTGCCCGCTTCCATCGACAACGACCTGCCGGTTTATTGTCTGGGGTTCGACTCCGCGCTGAACGCCACCATCGGCCTCATTCAGATGCTGGAATGGACCAGCCGCTCGATGGAACGCGTGCACTTCGCGGAGGTGTACGGCGCCGGGTCCGGCCACTTCGCACTGGCCCTCGCGCATGCGGTGAATCCCGAAGCCGTGCTGGTGAGCGAGATGAGAGAGATCGGCGTGGACATCGATGCGTTCATCGACACTTACTTGGTGGACAAGCTCATCTACAGTTTGAAGAAACGCGACAAGAGCCACATCGTGATCGTCAGTGAAATGCTCAAGCACCGCCATGTGATCGATCCCAAAGGCGGCGTCAGCGGGCTGGCTTCGGCAATTGAAGCGCGGTTGCGCGACCGCGGCGTGGAGGTGGAAGCACGTGAAAGCGTGTTCGCGCATTTGCAACGCGGCGCACCGGTCAGCCGCCTGGATCGGGAATACGGGCAGGACCTTGGACGCGAGACGGTATTCCGCATCAAAACCGACCTCGGCCGCTTTGCGGGCAAACTGCTGGGACGGGAATACCCCAGCAGTGAAACATGGACGACCCTGCCCCTGCATGCCTTGCCCAAACGCCAGTTCCGCTGGGACATCTACAAGGAAGTCAACCGCCCGGTCATCAACGCGGCAGCAGAGGACGATCGGCTTTGATTTTCAGGAAGCCAGGAAGTGTTGTTCCGGGCGCACATTAAGGATCTTTGCGTGGATCGGTGCGCTGGGAGGGTAGAGACGTTTTTTCGCGCGCGCGCTTAAAGCGAACCCAACGCCTTCTGAATCCGGTCCAAACCTTCTTCGATGTTTTGCAGGGAGGTGGCGAAGGACAGGCGCATGTTGGCGTCGGCACCGAAGGCGATGCCCGGCACCACGGCGACTTTTGCTTCTTCCAAGAGAAAGTCGGCGATGTCCAGCGATCCGTTCAGCGTCTTGCCTTGATACGTCCTGCCGTAGTACGCGGAGAAATCCGGGAAGCTGTAGAAACTCCCCACCGGTTTGTAACACGTCACGCCATCGATCGCCGCGTAGCGGTCCATCAGCACATTGCGCCGCTGGGTGAAGGCATCGACCATGCTGGCAATCGCCGTCTCCGTTTTGGCTCCGGCGAGCGCTTCCACGCAGGCCGCCTGCGCGATGGAGGTGGGGTTCGACGTGCTCTGTCCCTGGATTTTGTTCACCGCCTTCACGATGTCGGCTTCCGCTGCGAGGTAGCCGATGCGCCAACCGGTCATGGCGAAACATTTCGACGCGCCGTTGATGACGACGGTGTTCTTCCGCATCTCTTCGCTGAACGAAGCGACGCTCACGTGCTCGAAGCCGTCGAACACGATCTTCTCGTAAATCTCATCCGACACCACCATCAGCTTGTTTTTGAGCGCGACTTCCGCCAGCGCTTCCAGCTCGGTGCGCGTGTAGGCGGAGCCGGTCGGGTTCGACGGGCTGTTGATCACCACGGCGCGCGACTGGGGTGTGATGGCGGCCTGCAACTGTTCGGGCGTGATTTTGAAATCGTTGCTCTGTTCGGTCTCGACGATCACCGGCGTGGCGTCGGCCACGGTCACCATCTCCGGGTACGACACCCAGTAGGGCGCCGGGATGATCACCTCGTCGCCCTGGTCCCACAGCACCATCGCCAGGTTGTAGAAGGAATGCTTGGCGCCGCACGACACGATGACCTGATCGCGTGCATAGGTGAGCCCGTTGTCGCGCTTGAATTTTTCGATGATGGCGTCTTTCAGTTTGTCGGTGCCGCCGACCGGGGTGTAGTAGGTGTCGTTGTTGTGGATGGCGTCGATGGCCGCCTGCTTGATGTTTTCCGGCGTGCCGAAGTCGGGCTCGCCCGCGCCGAAGCCGATCACGTTGTCGCCCTGCGCCTTCATGGCGTTGGCCTTGGCGGTGATGGCGAGGGTCATGGACGGTTTGATGTTCTGGATGCGTTGCGAGAACTTCATAGCGGCTGAACCTTTGCGAATCCTTTCAGCACGGCTTTGGGAACCATCTTGCTGACGTCGCCGCCGTGCTTGGCGATTTCTTTAACGAAACTTGAGCTCAGAAATGAAAATTCCTGGCTCGGAATCATGAACACCGTTTCCAGCTTGTCATTGAGGTTGCGGTTCATCAAGCCCATCTGCAATTCGTACTCGAAATCCGAAACCGCGCGCAACCCCTTGACGATGATCGACGCCTTGATGCTGTCGCCGTAATCCGTGAGCAGCGTGTCGAACGGATGCACCGCGATGCTCTCATATTTCTTCACCGCGTCCTGAATGAACGACACACGGTCTTCCACCGCAAACAGCGGGTTCTTTTTGGGATTCAACGCCACCGCCACGATCAACTTGTCGCACAGGCACAGCGCCCGTTTCATGATGTCGAGGTGGCCGTTGGTGACCGGATCGAAGGTCCCCGGGTATATGGCGATGCGTGGTCGTTTCATCGACAGAAAAGAGAGTTGAAAAAGTGCGGAGTATAACTGCAAACCCGGTCGCTGGAAAAGTCTAAACCACGCGCCGGGGACAAAAACCTGGAGAAACCGGGATGGCATCCTGCTCAGGGCTCAGCAAACCTTCCTGACGCGGCCCCCTCATTCCCCTAGAAGAGCCTGGACGTTTCTCTTATGTATAGATAGGATTATTCTATGAGAGATGTAAGATTTCACGTGTTTTTTGTGGAAATCATCGAACTGACTCCATGATTAGTTATAACTATTTATATTTAAAAGCTTAATTCAATTTTTTTTAGATGATAATAAATCTTTTCCTATTTGGTTTCGATTTTTACTGAGTTGTTATCCGCGAAAAACTCCCCTGTAAAGCCATCCTGCCCGCCGCTCCCGCTGTTCGTAAAATGCGAATAAATCATTTATTTATAGTAGTTTATGTTATTTTTGGCTGTTTTTAAATTCTGATAAAATGAAAGTTCGTGTCGGCAAAACACTTACTTTTTCCTAAAATATATTGTATTTAAAGGCTTTATGGTTATAATGGAGGACCTTTTTGGGGATCTGTGGAAAACGGGGGTTTTGGGGCTGGAAATCGCTTAAAAAATAGTCTATAAATACCCCCTTTTAGGGGCCTGAAAAATTTCAAACAGGCTTGATAAAAAGGGTTTGACAAGGCATTTGGATTTAAGTATAAAGAGGCATGCACGGATTCCCCAGCACGTTAATTTTGCCTGGATTGGTGTTTTCAACATGTGGCGAACGGGTCCTAAAAATACATTTTCTCCACACCGGGAAAACCAGTTTGCAAGAACCTGGTATCTCGTTTCAAGGCCTTAAATAAGGCTGAAACGGGTATCAGGTTTTTTTTTGCTTGGGCCTTAATGTTGTTGGAAAAAATTTACATGTAAGTTTTTAGTCACTAGGGTCAGAAAAATGATTATTAATTTGTCACTTTTTGGAAGTAGGAAAGGAGGGTTTCTGGGCGGTCGCAGTCTGGCCGCCGGGGGAAGTTCTTTTTTGTAGGATTAAAGTTCGGTTTTTAAGCCAACTGTTAACCTAAGGGAGGTTTGAGTTTATGCGTTTGAATCGAAGAAAATTCTTGCAGGTGAGTGCTGGTGTGGCTTCGGCCATGGCGCTTTCGAGCAAGAGGGTAGGCGCTCAGTTGAAACCCGTCGTCAAGGTGGGCAATCCTCTGGAGTCTTATCCGGATCGGCGTTGGGAAGAAGTTTATCGCGATCAGTATAAGTATGAACGTTCGTTTACGTACTGCTGTTCCCCGAACGACACCCATCAGTGTCGTGTTCGTGGCTTCGTGCGTAACGGCATCTTGATGCGGATCGAGCAGAACTACGATCATCACAAGATTCGCGATCTGTACGGCAACCAGGCCGACGCTGCGTGGAACCCGCGCATGTGTCTGCGCGGCATGACGTTTCCGCGTCGTGTTTACGGACCGTACCGCAACAAGTATCCGATGCTCCGCGTTGGCTGGAAACAGTGGGCCGATGACGGCTTTCCGTATCTGGACAAGGAGAATCGGGAAAAATATAAGTTTACCAGCCGGGGCACGGACGAATTCGTTCGCTTGACCTGGGATCAGACCTTCACCTATCTGGCCAAAGGTCACGTAGCCGTAGCGAAAGCTTACAGCGGTGCGCGTGGTGCTCAGCGCCTGAAGAACGAAGGTTATCAGCCCGAAATGATCGAAGCCATGGGTGGCTCCGGCCCGCGTACCATGAAGTATCGTGGTGGTATGGGTATGCTGGGTGTCATCGGTAAATACGGTATCTACCGTGTTTCGAACATGATGGGTCTGTTGGATTCGATCGTTCGCGGTCGCGGTCCGGGTCAGGTACTGGGTGGACGCGCATGGTCCAACTACACCTGGCATGGTGACCAGGCTCCGGGACATTCCTGGACGCATGGCATGCAGACTTCCGACATCGACTTCGCCGACCACCGGTATGCGAAGCTGACCATTCAGTGGGGTAAAAACCTCATCGAAAACAAAATGCCGGAAGCTCACTGGTACACGGAAATCATGGAACGTGGTGGTACGCTGGTCACGGTTTCTCCGGAATACAACCCGCCCGCAACCAAGGCGGACTACTGGATTCCGTGCCGAGCCGGCGCCTCCGACATTTCCATTTTCCTGGGAACCGCAAAGATCATCATGGACGAGGGTCTCGTTGACGTGGATTACGTCAAAGAGTACACCGACATGCCCCTGCTGGTCCGCACGGACAACCTGATCCGGTTGCATCCCGATGACTACATCCCCGGTTACAAAAACCAGCCGCTGCCTAAGGATGGTTTTACGACCAAGTGGATGAAGAACTTCAACCGGGAGAAAATGCCGGACTTCGTAGTTTGGGACACCAACACCGACAAACCGGTCGCCATCACGCGTGAAGACATTGGCGCGAAGATGAAGAAGAAGAACATCGACCCGGCTTTGGATGGTGTTTATGACATCAAGCTGGTCAACGGCAAGACCATCACCGTTATGCCGCTGTACGAGATGTACAAGATCCATCTGAAGGATTACGATCTGGATACGGTTAACCAGATTTCCCATTCTCCGAAGGATCTGATTGTACGTCTGGCACGCGACATGGGTACCATCAAGCCGGTGGAAATCCATTACGGTGAAGGCATCAACCATTACTTCCACGCCACCATGCACAACCGTGCATCGTATGTGCCCCTCATGCTGACGGGTAACGTCGGACCCAAGGGTTCCGGTTCCCACACCTGGGCGGGTAACTACAAGGCTGGTAACTACCAGGGTTCTCACTGGTCGGGACCGGGCTTTGCAGCGATGGTTGCGGAAGATCCCTTCAATCCGGTTCTCGATATCAGCCAGAACGTGGACTGGAAAAGCGTTAAGGGTTATATGAAGGGTGAGGAAGTAGGTTACTGGGCGCATCGTGATAAAGCGCTGATCGTCAATACCCCGCGGTATGGACGTAAAGTGTTCACGGGCCGCACCCATATGCCGACTCCGACCAAGCTCATCTGGTTCGTTAACGTTAACGTCATCAACAACGCGAAGTGGTTCTACGAGATGGTGTTCAACACCAACAACAACGTAGACATGATCGTGGCTCAGGACATCGAGTTCACCGGTTCCTGCGAGTACGCTGACTTTGTACTGGCGGCGAACAGCTGGGCTGAGTTCGAGTCTTACGAGATCACTTCGGCGTGTTCGAACCCGTTCCATCAGATCTGGGGCGGCACCGGCATCAAACCGGTATTCGATACGATCGATGACAACCTGATCCATCGTGAGTTCGCCAAGCGTCTCGCCCAGGTAACGGGTGACAAACGGTTTGCGGACTACATGAAGGTTTACGAAGGTGAAGCTCCCAACCGGACGAAGGCGCAGATCCGTCGGCTGTTCACGACGGGTACTTCGGGTATGGGTTACAACATCGACGACATCATCAACGGCAAATATGGTGAGCCGGGTGCCTGTCTGTTGCTGTACCGCACCTATCCGCGGTCTCCGTTCTGGGAGATGTACACCGAGTCGAAACCCTTCTACACTCCGAACGGTCGTATCCAGTTCTACAATGATGAGCCGGAAGCGATTGAATGGGGTGAAAACTTCATCGTTCACAGAGAAGGCCCGGAAGCGACGCCTTATCTGCCGAACGTTATTGTATCCACCAACCCCTACATCCGCCCGGACGATTACGGGATTCCGGAAGACGAGCAGGATCCGGATCTGCGTCACGTTCGTAACATCAAGAAGCCGTGGTCATCGGTGCGTACGACCAAGAACTTCTTGTGGGAGAAGGGGTACCGGTTCTACTGCGTCACTCCGAAATCCAGACATACGGCTCATTCGTCCTGGGCGACGACTGACTGGAACATGATCTGGAACAACAACTTCGGCGATCCTTACCGCATGGACAAGCGGTCTCCGGGTGTTGGTGAGTGGCAGGTGCACATGAACCCGTTCCTGTGTAAGGACCTGGGTATCAACGACGGCGACTACGTCTACGTGGACGCGAATCCGGCCGACCGCCCGTACATGGGCTGGAAGCCTTCGGATCCGCGCTACAAAGTTGCCCGCCTGATGCTGCGTGCGAAGTACAACCCGGCCTATCCGTATCACACCGCGATGATGAAACACGCAACGTGGTCGAGTACGGAACGTTCGGTGAAAGCGCACGAAGAGCGTCCGGACGGACGTGCGTTGTCGATGACGACTCCGTACCAGTCCAACTTCCGGTACGGCGGTCAGCAGTCGATCACCCGATCCTGGTTGATGCCGATGCATCAGACGGACAGTCTGTTCCATAAGGCAAAATCCAAGATGAAGTTCCTGCACGGGTACGAAGCAGACAACCATGCCATCAACGCCACGCCGAAAGAGACGCTGGTCAAGTTCTCGAAGGCGGAAGATGGTGGTATGCATGGTAAGGGACTGTGGGAGCCGGTACGTACCGGTTACACCCCGGAGTCTCCGTTGAAAGACCGTTTCGCAGAGATGTACCTGGCAGGTCAGTACGTCCGCGTGAAGATTTAAAGTGTGTGTGGCGGGCCTCCTTTTGGCGGCCCGCCGCCGGCTTTAAAACGGTGTTTCAAACCTAAACAGCAACCGGGACCGAAGCCCTGACGGGCAACGGTTTTAATGGAGGTTACAAGATGCCTGAAGTCTATAACTGGCAGTTGGGTCGCATGATGACCTACATTTACGAAGAGAAGCATCCGAAAGAACAGTTCACGTTCGTGTTCAACACGAACCGCTGCATTGCATGTCAGACATGCACGATGGCGCACAAGTCGACCTGGACGTTTTCGAAGGGCCAGGAGTACATGTGGTGGAACAACGTGGAGACGAAGCCTTACGGCGGGTATCCGCAGTTCTGGGATTGGAAGATCCTGAAGATGCTGGAGCAGTCGAATCCGGGTCAGAACGTATGGAACGTTCGCAAGACGTCGAACAAGGCGATTCACGGTGTGTACGAAGGTGTGACCATCTTCGAGGCGCCGGCCAAGATCGGCTTGAATCAGCAGGCGATCGGTTACGTTCCGACGGACGAAGAGTGGCGCTTCCCGAACTTCGGTGAAGACACCGCTCACGGCCGTGAGTTCACGCAGTCGCGCGAAGGAACGTTTGGCGGCGACAACGGCGTGAAGTCGGTTCTGCCTGAACATAAAATCTGGTTTTTTTACCTGCAGCGGATCTGCAACCACTGCACGTATCCGGGTTGTCTGGCGGCGTGCCCGCGCAAGGCGATCTACAAGCGTCAGGAAGACGGGATCGTACTGATCGATCAGTCCCGCTGCCGCGGATACAAAAAGTGCGTGGAGCAGTGCCCGTACAAGAAACCGATGTTCCGGGGTACGACGCGTATTTCGGAAAAATGCATCGCGTGTTACCCGCGCATCGAAGGACTGGATCCTTTGACCGAGGGTGACCAGATGGAGACCCGTTGTATGGCGGCTTGCGTCGGCAAGATTCGTCTTCAGGGCCTCGTGAAAATCGGTTCTAACGGGGAATGGGCTCACGATCCGGACAATCCTCAGTACTACCTGATCAAGGACCGGAAAGTGGCTCTGCCGTTGTACCCGCAGTTTGGTACGGAGCCGAACGGGTATTATGTTCCGTCCCGCCATGTGCCGCGATCGTATTCGCAGCAGATGTTCGGACCGGGCGTGGATCACTCGATCGATCAGTACATGGTTCCGGACCGGGATCTTTTGGGTGTCTTGCAGTTGTTCCGGACGACGCAGCGCATCATCTTCAAGTGGAAGCGCGAGCCGGGTCCGAAGATCTTCGAGACCAATATTCACGGCAAGAAGTTCGAGATGTACAACGACACCATCATCGGGTTTAACCGGAAGGGTAAGGAGATCATCCGTGTCACGGTTGAAGAGCCTTTCTACGTCCGTCCCGAAGAACATCCTGGTGCGTTCTAAGTCGGGTCTCATCTGCCATACCGGGACAGGGGTTCGCCCCTGTTCCGGGAGGCGGTTTGAAACCCCGGTTTGGAGTGCGAGGGATGGAGCTGGCAAACCCGGAAACTGCTAAACAGGAGGAAAACCGTGAAAATGAAAAAAACCGTTGTATTCGTAATGATTGCCGCGTTCGTTCTGGGCAGTGCGATGGTGTCGTCGGCGGCAACCATCGAAGCCTTGAATGTTGGCAAGCGGGACATTCCGATTGACCCAACCGATCCTTTCTGGTCCAACTATGGTCCGACCAAGGATCGGCACATTGTCATCGATATGGACCCGCAGATGATCACCAACCCGATGTGGCCGAACCCGGCTACGAAGTGGGTGAACGTCAAAGCGGCCAGGAACGATAAGGAACTCGCCGTTCGCCTGGAGTGGAGCGACGGTGACCGCAATGACATCATGGTCCAGTCGCAGCATTACAAGGACCAGGCGGCGCTGATGTTCCCTGTCAAAGCCGGCAGTGAACCTCCGTTCACCATGGGTTCTGATGGCGAGCGCGTCAACATCTGGCAGTGGAAAGCCACGTGGGACAAGGAAGGCGCCGGCAAGGCCGGTAACTCTGGAATGCAGGACATGGAGGACTACTACGCCGACATGGCCATGGGTTCCGCGGGTTACTACATGTATGAGCCGGATGGCGATCTGTTGCTGAAGGGCGCTCTGAAGTCGGATATGACCGGCAGCAAGGACGAGCGCGCTAAAGGCGGCGTTCACACCGGTGGCGCGGGCGAAATCGCCAATCGTTCGACCTATGTGGACTTTGGCATGGGTAAAAACGAAGGCGTTTACAACCCGGGCCGCGCTACACACAATATCCTGTCCGACGCTTCCATGCGCCGGTCTCCGGTGGAAGACCTCAACGCTGAGGGCTTCTCCACGCTGACCACGCAGGCGAACCAGGACGTCGATGGCAAAGGCAACTGGAGCAACAACCGGTGGGCCGTTGTTTTCAAGCGCAGCTTGAAGACGGATGATGCCAACGACGCTCAGTTCTCGAGCGGCAAGGTTCCGATGGCCATCGCTATCTGGAATGGACAGAACAAGGAACGTAACGGCCAGAAAGCCATTACGGCCTGGAATACCCTGAAGTACTAACTGACGGGCATTCTCAAAATACAAACCGGGAATGGGTTTCGACCCATTCCCGGTTTTTTATTGCCTGCAAAATTTCTGATGAGGTAGCTGGAAGCCCGCCTCACTCCATCTCCCAGCCCATATCCATCCAACGCTGCATCCCACCCTGGCTGACACAAATGATGTTGCTCAGGCCGGCCTCCTCCAAGGTTTCGGCCGCCTGCTTTGCACGTCCACCCATTTTGCAATGCACATAGACATTTTTATATTTCTTCAGGTCTTCGGCAATACCGGCTACTTCCTCGTGCGTCTGGTTGCGCGCACCTTTGATGTGACCTTCCTCAAATTCCTCATCCGTACGCACATCCAGAATCAAATCATCCGGACCCATGTCAGACACCCGCTCGTGCAATTCATCAACGCTTATATGTTCCATAGACGAACCCTCTCCTCTTTAGAAACAGAAGAACTCCGTTAGTTGATTGTTAAAATCCCGGAACCCGGCAATTTTGACACCTGAGACACGGTGTCCCGGAAATTTCTGCCAAAAATCCGACGCCCGCGTGAGCCAGAACGGCCTTGGTTTCGACCCCGGAAGGGAGTGTTAAATCCAACAATAAAAGGGGTTTGCAGGCTGCTTAGTAACAGAAAAACAGATGCTTAAGTTTTGGCACCGTTCTTGCTGACTTGGGTGCATCGGGCCAAAAGGAGTCACTCATGCAAGAAGGTTTATATATAGCATCCTCAGCCGGGGTGAAGCAACACAGAAAGCTGGAGGTTATCAGCAACAACCTCGCCAATCTGAACACCCCCGGCTTTAAAAAAGACGACCTCGTATTCAAAGAAATGGTGCCGCCATTCGCAGCTCAGGAAAGCATGGCGAACAACCGCAACACCCTGCTGCCCATGGGCCTTTCCAATCATGCTGTGAGTTATGTGGAAGTCAACGGCCAGACCACGGATTTCCAACAAGGCACGCTGCTGAACACTGGAAACGATTTGGACCTGGCGCTGGACGGTGACGGCTTTTTCGCCGTGACCACGCCACAGGGCACCCGTTACACACGGGTCGGTAACTTCAAGCTCAATGAGCAGGGTCAATTCGTAGATAAGAACGGACACCTCATCCAGACGACAGACGACAAACCTCTTTTGATTCCGCCGACCGGGGGTCAGATCACCATCGACAGGCAAGGCACCGTCTCGATCGGAAGTGGTCTTGAAGTTCAGCCCGTTGGCCAGGTGAAGGTGGTGCGGTTCGAAGATCAGTCGGCGTTGTTAAAGGAAGGTGACGGCATGTATGTGATGGAGGATCCGGATCAGCAACCGCTTCCCAACGAGCAGGCGAGCGTCATGCAGGGTTTTGTGGAGACCAGCAATGTCAGCGCCATTGAAGAAATGAGCAAAATGATCCAGACCGTGAGAACGTTCGAAGCGTATCAACGGATCATTCAATCAATAGACGAAGCCGATCAGAATTCGGTCAACAGCATTGCGCGATTGGCGTGACACGTTCGCAGACGTAACACGCCGTCCAAAACTTTACAGCAATAAAGGAACATAGCCATGATTCGATCGCTATTCACCGCAGCAACCGGGATGAACGCCCAGGACCTGAACGTGAGCGTGATATCCAATAACCTGGCCAACGTGAACACTTCTGGTTTCAAGCGAAGCCGTGCAGATTTTCAGGATCTGCTGTACCAGACGCTGAGATTACAGGGAACGCTTTCCAACACCGGTAACCAGGTTCCGACGGGTATCCAGCTGGGTCTGGGTGTGAAACCGGCAGCGGTTCAGAAAATATTTTTGCAAGGGGATTTTGCCCAGACGCAGAACCCGTTGGATATCGCGATCGAAGGCGAGGGATTTTTCCAAATCACGACACCAAGCGGTAACATCGCCTATACCCGCTCCGGCACGTTCAAACTGAATCAGACGGGACAGATCGTCACTTCGGACGGTTTGCTCATGCAGCCTGCCGTTACCATACCGCAGAACGCACTGGCCATTTCGGTGGACCCCTCCGGGGTGGTGTCCGTCACCCAGCCGAACTCGCCGACTCCCTCGGTTGTGGGAAACATTCAGACTGCCACGTTTCAAAACCCGGCCGGCCTTCAGGCCCTGGGTGACAACCTGTTTTTACAAACCGGATCTTCGGGAACGCCCATTGTCGGAACGCCGGGCCTGGATAACCGGGGAACCGTCAAGCAGGGATTCCTGGAGCTGTCCAATGTGAGCGTGGTGGAGGAGCTGGTGAACCTGATCACCGCGCAACGGGCCTACGAGGTCAATTCCCGGACAGTTCAAACCGCGGACGAGATGCTTCAGATTGCGAGCAACCTGAAACGTTGATGAGGGGCCACAATGATTAACAAAACCAGAAAAAGATTCCAGAGTCACCTGCTGCTCGTAGCCAGCCTTCTGGTTTGCCTGATTGCAATTTCTGGCATCCCGGCTTGGGCGTCTTCCACCACCCAGGTGATTGAAGTGGAAGTCATCCGGGAGAAAGCGCTTCAATATTTGACCCGTCAGTTGACGTGGCCTCGCGATCGCATGCAGGTGGATATCATTTATAAAGGTGGGGATGTGAACTTGCCGGAAGGCATGGTGGATTTTGAATTCCGCTTTCCCGGGCATAAGAACCGGCTGGGGACGATACCCTTCAACCTGACTTTCCGCGTCGATAATGTTATCAGGCATCGGGCAACCATTCTGGCCAATGTTGAAGTTCGATTTGATGTGGTCCAGGCAACGACAACCATGCAGAGGGGTCACGTCATTTCCGAGGAAGATGTGAAGCTGGTGGAGATCGCTTCCACCAACCCGCTCATGAATAACATCATGACCAATACAACCGATGTGATTGGCCAGGAGGTTGTGAGCAATCTCAGGTCAGGGGACATGATATCCAATTATATGATCAAGCGGGTGCATGTCGTCAAACGTGGGGATCGGATCCTGTTGGTTGCTGAAAAGGGGCCGCTGCGAATCACCGCACCCGGACTTGTCCAGGAAAACGGATTCCAGGATGCCATGGTGAGGGTGCAAAACCTTCAAACCCAAAAAACCGTTTACGGAACCGTCATGGATTCCAAAACCGTGAAAGTGGAATTTTAAAATGAACGCCGGAATGCAAACCATATTTCGCAGAATTCTGGTAATGGCTCTCACCCTGCCTGCGCTGGCCCTGGGCGGGTGTGCGGGATTGAAAGAAAAAAGATCGGATCCGGCTGAGGACATCCTCAAGCATGCCATTTATGAGGAAAAAGCAAATCCGTATCAACGCATGGAGGGCTCCCTGTGGCCTGGGGAAGCTTCGGAGAATTTGCTTTTTGCGGACACCAAGGCGAAACAGATGGGAGATGTGGTGACCATTGAGCTGGAGGAAAACTTCACTTCCTCAAACTCGGCCACCACGGCCACTTCGCGCGATTCCACCATCGACCTCGAAACGGGGAGCGTGCTGGGCCTGCCCACGAACCTGGGCGTCTCCAATTTTCTTGGAAGCACGCAGTCGTTCAATCCGAATTTAAGTACCAGTGTCGGCCGTGCGCACGATGGAGAAGGCACCACCACGCGCGCGGGAACCATGACAGGCACCATGGCGGCGGTCATTACGGAAGTCTTGCCCAATGGAGTTTTTAAAATTGAAGGACGCCGCACGGTGATGGTGAACGACGAGGACCAGACCATGGTTCTTGGAGGCTTGATCCGTCGTGTGGATATCGGTTTCGACAACACCATCTCGTCGCAGAACATCGCCAATGCCTCGATCACGTATTCAGGCAAAGGCGTGGTCTCGGAAGAACAGAACCCGGGTTGGTTTTCCCGGTTCCTGGCGCGCATCTGGCCGTTTTAGTCATGATCAGAGAGCAAACACATATTTTAGACGGGAGAGAACCTAATGATTCGTAAGCGGATGCTGTTCAAGGTGTTTGCGTTCCTGCTCTGTTTCTTCATGCTTCCGGAGAACGCCGGGGCCATTCGCATCAAAGAGCTGGCCAATGTCAACGGAGTCCGCGCCAACCAATTGATCGGGTTTGGTCTGGTGATTGGACTGGCCAACACCGGTGACCGGGCCACCAACGTATTCTTCTCAATCCAGACCATGGTCAACATGTTGCAGAAGCTGGGCGTGACCGTTCCTCAGGATCGAGTGGACCAGTTGCAGTTCAAGAACGCCGCCACCGTCATGGTGACCGCCGAACTGCCGCCCTTCGCGCATCAGGGTGATCGCATCGATGTCACCGTGTCCTCACTCGGTGACTCGCGCAGTCTGCAAGGGGGCACGTTGCTGATGACGCCGCTGAAAGGACCGGACTCGACCACCTATGCCGTGGCGCAGGGCCCGGTTTCCATTGGTGGTTTTGCCGTTCAGGGCCAGGGGCAGGGCATTCAGGAAAACCATTTGAACGTGGGCCGGATCTCCGGCGGCGGGATGGTGGAAAGAGAATTGCCCAATACGTTCAACGTCAAAAAAGAAATCATTCTATCGCTCAAGCAAACCGATTTCACCACCGGCAACCGCATTGCAAAAAAAATCAACTCGATCCTGAAAGACGAATTCGCGACAACTCTCGATGGGCGCACCATCCACATCAAAGTGCCCAAGTTTTACAAGGACAACGTTTCGGAATTCGTGACGCAGATCGAAGTGCTGGAAGTCCAACCCGATTCCGTGGCGAAGGTGATCATAGATGAGAGAACCGGCACCGTGGTCATGGGGGATAACGTAAAAATATCGAGGGTGGCAGTCGCTCACGGGAATTTATTTGTCCAGGTCACGGAGCAACCCATCGTTTCCCAGCCGGAGCCTTTATCGGAAGGGGAAACGGTGATCCTTCCCAGAACCCGGATTGCCGTGGGAGAAGATGAAGACCGCTTGATTGTCGTGCCCGAAGGCATCGACCTGGGAGAGGTGGTGACCGGGCTCAACGCCATCGGCGTGACGCCGCGTGACCTGATTTCGATACTTCAGGCGATCAAGGCGGCGGGATCGCTGCACGCCGAACTGGATGTCATTTAAGCAAACAAATCAGGAGAGGGGTGATCGACATGAATGGGTTTGAGCAAATTCAAAAATCAATGGAGCGGATTAAAAACTGGAGTTTCGATTTCATCGCGCTGCACGCGAAGGTGATCGGCCTGGTTTTCATCCTGGTATTCCTCTCGGCGTGTGAAATCAAAATGGCTCCTTCCAAATTCTGGGAAACGGTCTTCACGCCGGACACCGACTCCGAGTACTACAAGAAAAAGTCGGAGAATCTGGTGCAAGACCTCACCCAGGGCGCGCAGGAATACGAGATCAACAAGGTGGTGGTGATGGATCTGGTGGACGACGAAAACCGGGTTCCCATTCTGGGCGAGTACATGTCCTCGCGCGTGGTGGAAGCCATCACCCGCGGCCGCTTCTTCCGCGTTTCGCAGAAAGGCGAGGTCATGGAAACGCTGGAACGGCTGGAACTGAAACCGTCCATCCGCTACACGAAAGAAGAGATTCAACGCATCGGCCACGAACTGAAAGCGCAGGCGATCATCAGCGGCAAGGTCCGTGACATCGGCGCCAACATCGACGTGCATGTGGCGCTGGTGGATATCGCCAGCGGTGAAGTCATTTCCTCCGCCACCGAACAGTTGAACCGCACCCGCTTCGCGGTTGAGCTGCTGCGCCATTACTGACCGGCCCCGCCACGCGGGGAGGGAACGGGCTAATGTGTTCGCAGGCCAACGATGGGCCACCCGTCCATTCCCTAAATATTTTTTTGCTACAGGCCGCATTTTCCCTCTCTCCCCTGGTGGGAGAGGGTTGGGGTGAGGGGGGGGAATGATGATCTTTCCTCTTACAAAGACTAAAACAAACCCATAGATTCTTCGCTTCGCTCAGAATGACATTTCCACATTTGGTGTGCCACTCTGAGTGAAAACGAAGGATGACACCTCTCATAAAATCTACAGGGGAAACAATCAGACGCCCGGCGCTCGGCGTTCGGGAACGGTGCCGTGGTCCAGCACGTGGCGGTAGCGCGCCAGCGCCATCAGCGGGAAAAACTGGCGGTACATGTGGTAGCGGATGTAGAAATGCTCGGGGAATCCGGTGCCGGTGAACTCCTGCTCGTCCCAAGAGCCGTCTTCCTGTTGTGTGGTGATCAGGTACTCCACGCCGCGTTGTACTTCCGGGCTGTCCGCCTCTCCCGCTTCGACCAGCGCCATCAGGGCCCACGCGGTTTGCGATTTGGTGCTGTCACCTTTGCCGGCAAAATTGTAATCGGAGTAGCTGTAGCAGGTCTCGCCCCAACCGCCGTCGGCGTTCTGGCGCGACTTCAACCAGTCCACCGCCTTCCGCACCATCGGCTGGTTCCTGTCTTCGCCGATGGAGCCCAGTCCCATCAACACCAGCCACGTGCCATAGATGTAATTGACGCCCCACCGCCCGAACCAGCAACCTTCCACTTCCTGACTGTCGCGGATGAATTGAATGGCGTGCTCGACGCGCGGGTCGTTGCGATCGTGATCGATGCGCCCCAGCATCCACAGGATGCGTCCCGTCACGTCTACCGTCGGTGGGTCGAGCATCGCGCCGTGATCGGCGAACGGGATTTCGTTGAACAGTTCGTGATCGTTGTCCTGGTCGAATGCGCCCCAGCCCCCGTTTTTACTTTGCATGCTCATCAGCCAGGTGAGGGCGCGTTGAAACTCGCGCTCCTTCCATTCCGTATCGGAAACCGCCGTGCGGTGGATCGACATCAAAATCTCGGCGGTGTCGTCGGTGTCGGGGTACGACTCGTTGTAAAACTCAAACGCCCAGCCGCCGGGCGGCGTGTTGGGATTTTTAATTTTCCAGTCGCCGCCGCGCGTCACCTGCTTTTTAATCATCCATTCCACCGCCTTGACGATGCGCGCATCGTCCCCTGGCACGCCCGCATCCATCAACGCGTTGCACGAGATCGCCGTGTCCCACAAAGGCGAGACGCAGGCCTGCATCCATTCCATGTCGTCCTTACGAATGAAAAAGCGGTCGATGCCTTCCATGCCTTTGACGATCGCCGGGTGATCCAGCGGGTAACCCATCAGGTTCAACGCCAGCACGGAATTGAACATGGCCGGTTGAATGCCGCTGAAGTCGCCTTCCGGCTCCTGATGCTTGAGGATCCATTTTTCCGCGCGGCGCATGGCGATTTTGCGGAACGGTTTCCATGAGCTTTGACCGAGAATTTTAAGAACGCGGTCGGTCAGCATGAATGCCGACGACCAAGTGAGGCCGCCGTTGCGGTTTTTCACACCGAGGTCGCGGTCAGCGCCCGTAAAAATTTCCGGCACCGCCTGTTCCGTTGGCAACGGCCACACCGGTTTCATGGAACACACCACCGAAAGCGGCACCACCGTGCCGCGCGACCAGCTCGACATTTCATAGATGTTGAAATAGAACCAGGTCGGTAAGAGCACCGCTTCCACCGGCGTGGCGGGTGTCCACTTCCAATCGGTCTGCCCCAGCATGGCGAGGAAGATTTTGGTGAACACGCGGGCCGCGCGCACGCCGCCCAGGGCGAAAATGCATTTGCGAGCCTGCGCCATTTCGGGCGCGTCTAAAGTCATGCCGCACATCTTGAGCGCGACGTAGGCTTCGACCGTGGTGCTGATGTCCGCCGGACCGCCGTAATAAATCGGCCAGCCGCCGTCCGCCTGCTGCGTGCTGAGCAGATAATTCTTGATGCGGGCGGTGCGTTGCGGCTGCTCGATGCCCAGAAAATGTAAAAGAAATAGGTACTCCGCCGTGATGGTGGCGTTGGATTCCAGCTCCTCCACCCAATAACCTTCCGGGTATTGCGTGGAAAAATGATAATCGCGGGAGCGGGCGATGGACGAGTCCAAACGGGCGCGTTCCGGGCTGGCCTGCGGGGCCGCTTGCGGGTCCGCGGTTTCTGCGGAAGATTTTTTAAGATTCGAGTTCTGCATGGGTGCGAAAAATGGTATATTGGGTCACTCTCAACCGACAACGCCGGGTTCCAGCCTGTCTGGAAAACGCTAAAATACCTCAATCCGCCTTCAAAAGGAAGTCCGGATCGGGCTCGGAAGCGATTATTTTTCAATTCGTTTCGCTTTCCTGTTGACACCGGGGCCGGAGTTTTCTAGTATAACCCGTTTACATATCCAGTCGAAAGATATCCAGGTTATTGAAAATGAAAACGTTTTCCGCGAAACAAAGTGATGTGGAAAAAAAGTGGGTCGTGGTGGACGCTGCCGACCAGTCCGTGGGCCGGGTTGCCAGCAAAGTTGCGGCGATCGTCCGTGGCAAGACCAAACCCATTTTTACCCCCCATGTTGATACCGGCGACAATGTGATCGTCATCAACGCCGCCAAGGTCAAGCTGACCGGACGCAAATGGGAAGATAAAGTGTATTACCACCATACCGGTTGGCCCGGCGGCATCAAGTCGAAGACCGCCCGCCAGATCATGGAAGGGCAACCGAGAGAGCTCCTGAAAAATGCCATCGACGGCATGCTGCCGAAAAACCGGTTGGGACGGACGCTTAAGAATAATTACCGGATTTATGACAACGAGACCCACCCGCACGGGGGTCAGCAACCGGATACAGTGACGCTTTAAAGCGCTTGGGAGTGTTTGAATGGAAGAACGATTTTACGCAACGGGTAGAAGAAAAGAATCCATCGCAAAGGTATGGATTCATCCGGGTGAAGGCCAGATCACGGTCAACAATAAAAACCTGGATGCCTACTTTGGACGGCCGACGGCGGAGATGATCGTCCGGCAGCCTCTGGTTTTGACCGAGACGCTGGGCAGCTTCGACATCAAGGCGACGGTTCTCGGCGGTGGTTTGTCCGGCCAGGCCGGTGCCTTGCGGCTGGCGGTTGCCAAAGCGCTCATGGAATCCAATCCTGATTTGCGCCTCACCCTGAAACGCGCCGGATTCCTCACCCGCGACCCCCGCGAGGTTGAGCGTAAAAAATACGGCCGCCGTGGCGCCCGCAAACGTTTCCAGTTTTCCAAGCGTTAACATTCTTTTGCGGACTTCCTTTCCGCACGTTTCCTGATTTAACATGTGGAAGGTTCGTCACCGAACCTTCCATTTTTTTTTGATCCCGATATGAACCGAGTCAGCATTGCAGGGGCCACGGGGTACACCGGCATCGAGCTGCTTCGCCTGCTGGTGCGCCACCCCACTGTGCGCATCGTGTCTTTGACCGCCGAATCCCACGTCGGTCAGAACATCGCCGATGTGGCGCCGTCTCTGGCCGGGTACCTCGACCACACACTGGTGGCGTTGGATCCGTCCATCGGCGAAGAGTGCGACATCCTGTTCCTCGCCTTGCCGCACACCGCGTCGATGGCGCATGTGCCGGAGTTGCTGCAACGGGGATGCCGGATCATCGACCTCAGTGCCGACTACCGTCTGCATGACAGCCGGGTGTACAACACCTGGTACAAAACCGAACACCAGAACCCGGAATTGTTGAAGGAAGCGGTGTATGGATTGCCCGAGTTGCACCGCGAGGCCATCGGCCCCGCACGGCTGGTGGCCAACCCCGGTTGCTACCCGACCGGCGTGATCCTGGCGACCGCCCCGCTCATCCAGACCGGATGGGGCGATGTCGGTTCCCTGGTCGCCGACTGCAAATCCGGTGTCTCCGGCGCCGGGCGCAAACTGACCACCGGCACGCAGTTCTGCGAAGCCAATGAAGGCGTCTCCGCATACGGACTGGGTGAGCACCGGCACACGCCGGAAATCGAGCAGGAACTCAGCCGCCTCGCCGCACAGGATGTCAGCCTGTCGTTTTCGCCGCACCTCATGCCCATGACGCGCGGCCTGTTGTCCACGGTGTACATGGATTTGAAACAGGATATCGACCGCGACCGCCTGCACGCGCACTACGAAGCGTTTTACGAAAAAGAACCGTTCGTGCGTGTGCTGCCGCCGGGCCGTTACGCCAACACGCATTATGTCGCCGGGTCCAACTTCTGCGACATCGGCGTGCAGGTGGACACGCGCAACCGCCGCGCCATCGTCACCAGCGCCATCGACAATTTGATGAAAGGCGCTTCCAGCCAGGCGGTGCAGAACATGAACCGCATGCTCGGTCTGGAAGAAACCGCAGGGCTCGACACACCACCCCTGTTTCCATAGCAACGTTTTTTAATTTTCCTCCCCTTTACAAGGGGAGGATTAAGGTGGGGTCCTTCATTACCTCCCCTCAATTCCCTCCTTGGAAAGGAGGGGAAGCGGTGGGTCCTGTGCGTCATGCAACGGAACATTCATAACCCTATTTCCAAAACACGCTGATGAAACTGAAAACGAAAAAGACCTTGTCGGTGCCGGGCTTTGTCGCCGGTGGAATGGCCTGCGGCATCAAGAAAAACGGCAAGCCGGACCTCGCATTGATCGTCTCCGAAACACCCGCCACCGCCGCCGGACTGTTCACCACCAACCAGGTGGTCAGCCCGACCGTCACCGTCACGCGGCAACACCTGCAAGCCGCGAAGAGCGTGCGCGCCATCGTTGCCAACAGCGGCAACGCCAACGCCTGCACCGGCCCGTCCGGCGACCGGGCCTGCCGCGACATGGTGGTCCTCACCGCCAAACAACTGGGCGTGACCGAACGCGACGTGCTGGTGGCTTCCACCGGCGTCATCGGCGTGCCGTTCCCGCTGGCTCCCGTCGAGAAAGGTCTGCCGCAACTGGCCGGGAACCTCGTGGCGAACGGCTGGGACGACGCGGCCAGAGCCATCCTCACCACCGATCTGGTGATCAAGACCGCCTGCGTCGAGTATGGCGGGGTCACCGTCGGCGGCATCACCAAAGGCTCCGGCATGATCCATCCCAACATGGCCACCATGCTGGCGTTTGTCGGCACCAACTTGAAAATCGGCAAGGCCGATCTCAAGGCCGCGCTCAAGGTGGCAAATGAATACACGTTCAACCGCATCAACGTCGATGGCGACACCAGCACCAACGACATGATCCTCGTGCTGGCCAACGGCCAGGCGGGCAACGCACCGGTCAAAAAAGGCACGCAAGCATTTAAAGAGTTTGTCGCCGCGTTGACCGAAGTGTGCCGGTCTTTGGCGTTTCAGATTGTGAAAGACGGCGAGGGCGCGACCAAGTTCGTCACCGTCGGCGTGAAAGGTGCGAAGACGGAGAAGCAGGCGCTGAGAGTGAGCCGCGCCGTCGCCGACTCCAAACTGGTGCAGACGGCGCTGTTCGGCGAAGACCCGAATTGGGGCCGCATCATCGCCGCCGTCGGTTATGCGGGCGTGCCGCTCAAACCGGAGAAGATCGACATCGCGTTCAACGGCACACCGCTGGTGAAAAACGGCGCGCCGGTGGCGGGGCTGTCTGTAGCCGCGCTTCATAAACAGATGAAGGCGAAAGACCTGCGCATCGACATCGGCCTCAACCTGGGCCGGGCGTCCGCCGAGACTTACACCTGCGATTTGTCTTACGACTACGTGCGCATCAACGCCGAGTACACGACGTGAAAATCCTTAACCACAGATAAACACCGATGAACACAGATGCAGGTGACAAAGAATCTCTTTTTGATCTGTGTCCATCTGTGGTTGAAAAATATTTTTATTCCGTGGGTGTGGATTGTTTCGGCCGTTTGAACGTTGCGCGGCAGGTGTGGCATTTCATGGTTTCGCGCAGGAAGAACAGCGGTGCGCCTAAAAGGGCGAACGTTAAAATCAGCATCAACGGATCGCCCAATACCATCGTTGCGTTTTGCCCGCCGCAGTGCGGGCAGGCGAGTGGCGGTTCGGTATCGATCTCCGCGATCTCGTCCTGATGATCGGTGGTGAGGATCTGCCGCGCCGCCTCCTCCCAGTCTTCCGGCACCTGCACCTTGATGCCGCCCACCGCCGGCGTGTACAGCCAGTTGATGCTGAGCAGGTGTTCGTCGGCGATGAACACCGGGATGCCCTCCGCCTCCAGCCGCGACCTGGCCAGATGCGCCTCGTAAGGCATTGAGTAGCGGGCGATGGTGATGAGTTCCGTCATGCGGTCTTCCCCGGTGAAGGATGAATCGTGCGTCGCATCCATGATACCCGTTCGCAAACGAGTTGTGGCGGCCCTTGTCCGTCGAGGGCGTCCTCGCCACAGGGTTCCGTTGCGCTCCGCCCACCCTCAATCGTGGCAATCAATTCCGTACAGCTATACGAATGGCAGGCACTGCAAGGCCCACGAACTCTCGATTGAAATGGCCAAAATATGCCATGTCATATCCGATACCGTTCTTATGTGCAGAGCAGCCCGAATCAAGCCGCATCTGGGAAGATGCTTTAAGATTTTATATATTATAGGAACTACTAATACATCTCCGCAATTTTTTCATAACATTTTGAAAGCATGGGGACTATGCGAAACCTGGCGGAGCCTGACCGGTAGGGAGCCGTTATGGGGCGGGAACCCCTAAATATTTGGGTAATTACGCGTTACCCTCTTGAAATTTCTACGCTTCTTGCTATGCTTGAGACGGCTATCCCGGCTCACTTTAGGCTCTGGCGAGCAATTTCTGGCGATTCTTTCAGGATGTTCTGGGCAGCGTGGAATTTTCAACCAAGGGGTCCCGCATTACGGAAACCCAGAATATTGAAGTTAAAGCGGTTATGTTTTTAACCGACCCTCCGGATTCCGCCGACTTGTCCGACTGGTACGCACGCCGGATAGTGGGTGTGCCTTTTTTATTATTGAATCTGTTGCACTTGCAGAAAGCCGGCGTGCAGCAGGTGACGGTGTATCACCGCGATTTGAAAGGCGGCCGCAAGGGGCGCTTGCTCCCGCTGGTGGAGGATCCCCGCCTGTGCATTTCCGTCGAGTGGGAATCCGCTCCGGAACGTCTGCGGGAACGGTTTGCCGATGAAGCCTGCCGATTGGTGGTGAATGGGTCGGCTCTGCACTGGCACAGTGATGTGGCGGCGGTCTTGAAGGAACCGGGCGACCGCGATTTGATGGCGCGCACGCAGGTGTACGAAGTGCCGGTGGAACCGGCGGACGCGTTGGTCGCGTGTCTGGACGCTTTCAGCTTGAACGAGGTGCGGAAGATCGGCCGGGTGCCGGGTCCGCTGAATCTGGACTGCGTGCGGTGGGTGGTGGGCGACCACAACCGCTGGGTGCAGCATCGCAACGATTTCCGCCGCCTGCACGAAGAACTGCTCCAGCAGGGCGGCATGAGCAACGACAGCCCGATGGACCGCCTGGTGACACGCCGCATGTCGCGGCAGTTCACCCGGTTTTTGATCCGGACGCCGGTGACGCCGAATCAGATCACCTGGACGCATCTGGTCATCGGCCTGGTCTCCGGCTGGTATTTTTACCTGGGCGGCTACGGCAACCAGTTGACCGCGGCCTTGTGGCTGATGCTCTCGGCGTGGTTGGACAGTTGTGATGGCGAGATCGCGCGGTTGCGCTTTCAGCAATCGCCCTTCGGCGGCATGTTGGACATTGTCGCCGACAACGTGGTGCATTTCGCGGTGTTTCTGGGCATCGGCCTGGGCCTGTACCGGACGACCGGCAATGCGGCATACAGTTATTTGGGCGTGCTGGCTGTGGCGGGTTCGCTGACCTGTTTCCTGTTGTTGCAGGCGGATATATTCAGCCAGCGCAGCACCGGCTCCTCCGATGCGCCGGTCGAGGCGACGGAAAGCCTGGTGGACCAGATCGCCAATCGCGATTTCATTTATTTTCTGTTCGCCATGGCGGTGGTCAATCTGCTCGAAATTTTCATTGCCGTGACGGCAATCGGTTCGATGGCATTTGCCGGGTATGTTGCGTACTCCCGTTTCAGGCAGGCACGAAACGCGTGAAATGTTGCGGTTGAATTTAGAACTGTCACTTGATTCCATTCTCAGCACGTTATGAATTTATACCAGGCCATTAAGGAATTCGTCACCCTGCTCAAGGCGGAAGACGGCGCTGTATCGGGGGGCACCCTGCTCATCGGGGAAGGCTGTTCGCTCCGTTCCGGCATGCCTGTGGGCGAGGCGCGGGTGGCGTTGATCCGCGAAAAGTTTCCCGAAGCCTACGAGCAGGCCCCGGCCAAAGACGTCGCCGCCTGCACGGCGCAATTGACCCCGCATCAAAAAATGGAGTTGCGGGAACTGTTGCTGGAGCAATCCACCATCAACTGGGCCTACATCTGCATCGCCTTGATGATGCGGGAAGGGTACATCCGCCGCGTGTTGACAACCAGCACGCATCCGTTGCTTGAGCGCGCGTGTTCTCTGGTCAACGTATTCCCGGCGGTGTACGACTGTTCCGCGGCCACAGGTCTGGACCCGGCGAAGGTAGCGGGCACGGCGATTTTTCACCTGAACGGACAGATGCCCGGCGGTGTGCCCGGCGATCTTGCGCCGGTCTATAACGCCGCCAACCAGTTTGGCCCGTGGTTTGTGGTGGGCTATGACGACCAGGACAGCGATCCCGTTTTCCAGCAGTTGACCCAGATAGAGCAGTTCAAAAACGGTTTGCTGTGGGTGCTGCCTAAAAGCATTTCCCCCTCACGTTCGGTCCACGAAAAAATCCTCACCAAGGGCAAGGAAGTCGAATACACCAACGCCAAGGATGCCGATGCGTTTCTGATTCTGATGATGCAGGAGTTGAAGGTGGAGGTGCCGGATCTGCTGGCCTATCCGTTCAGTCATCTGGGAGAGGTGTTGCGTAAAATCGCGTATTTCCCGGCACCGGGAATGGTGGAAGAAATGCACGTGGTGGACATCGCGCTGCAACAGATCAAATTGGCCATCAAGGATTATGAAGGCGGCGAGTGGGGCGACCTGGTCGAGGGCGAGCTGGACATGGACGTGCTCAACGAACCTGAGTTGTTGAGCGCCCTGCAAGCGGCGCAGGCGGGCCTCATGAACGGCGACTCCCAAAAAATCATCGCCCAGCGCGCGCAGTACGACAAAACACCGAACCCGCAACTGGGCGACCTGCTCATCTGGGCTTACCTGCGTGAAGGCGACGATGCCTATTACCAGGGCCAGTCGGCAGAAGACAACGCCGCCATGTGGGACCGGGCTCGTGAATATTATGAAGCGGCGTTGAACCTGCAACCGGATGGGTCGGAGATCGTGTTCAAGCTGGGCAAGTTGCTGGCGCAACAGGGAGCGCAAGCGCCCGGCGAGGCATCGAAGTCCCTTTTGGCGCAGGCCTCGGACAAATTCAAACAGACCCTGGCGCTCAACCCGGATTTTCTACCGGCCAAGATGCAACTGGGTCATGCGCTGGTGGAACTGGCGGCGCAGTCGGTCAATTCGGAAGCCGACGGATTGTTCAGCGAGGCCATCGATCATTATCAGGCGCTTCTCGAACTGGAGCCGGAGAACGTCGAAGCGGCGTTCGGGTGTGGCATGGCTCTTTATGCGCAGGCGCGCAAGAAGAAGGGCGGCGAAGCGTTGCGGTTGTATGGGCAGGCGGCGGAAAAACTGCAAATCGGGCTCAAGTACCAGCCCAACCGCATCGACGCCCTGTTGCCGATGGGTCATTCCCTCCTCGTGTTTTCACGCTCCAAGAAAGGCGAGGAGGCCGACCGCATGCTGAGCCTGGCCTGCGACAAATTTCAGTACGCCTGCCAGGTCAAACCGGAAATGCCGGAAGCGCATTTCGGCTGGGCCGACGCCTTGTTCGAACGGGCCTCGGCGCGGACCGATGCCAAGGCCAACGACCTGTTTGAGCTGGCGCTCGACCAGTACAAGACCACCGTCCGCCTGAAACCGGATTTGCCCCGCGTGCATTTCCGCTGGGGGCTGGCCTTGTTCCACGTGGCCCAGCGCAAGGACGGCAACGATGCGGCCAAACTGTACATGAGCGCGGCGGAAAAATTCCAGACGGCAGTCAAACTGTATCCGGGCAATGTGGATGCGTTCCTGCGATTGGGTCGCGTTCACCTCGAACTGGTCCGGGGGCGCAAGCCGGCGGAAGCGGACAAACTGTTTGCCCGGGCCATCGAGTATTTTGAGTCGGCGTTGAAGCTGCAACCGGAAAATCCCGATGTGCTGGCGCAGGTCGCGACGGTGTGCCTGTCCAAGGCCCGCATCAAAGACGCCTCCGAAGCGGAGGGCTGGCTGCAGCGTGCGATCGAAAAATGCCAGGCCGGGTTGGAGTTGAAGCCGATGCACTTTCAGTCAAATCTGGTCTGGGGGGAGGCTCTTTTGGAAATGGGCCTCAGCCGCGTGGACCCGGATATCCTGCTGTTTGAGGAAGCGGAAGAAAAACTGGAAGCGGCGCTGGAGCAGCAGCCCAATCATCCCGATGCGCTGGTGAGCCTCGCCCACTGCCTGTTGAACAAAGTCCGCGGCATGACTGCGGAAAAGGCCGAGCCGCTTCTGGAAACAGGATTGAACCACGTGCAGACGGCGCTGGAAGAGAGCGAGACCTCGGCGCCGGCGCGCAATGTGATGGCCGCCATCCTCATGGAGCAGGCGCGCAACAAGCGCGGCATCAACGCACACCCTTTGCTGGCCGAGGCCAAAGGCCATCTGCAACAGGCGGAAGACCTGCAACCCGGCTCCGCCACCTACAACATGGCCCGGCTCATGGCGCAGTTGAACAACGAATCCGGTTGCCGCGAATGGCTGCAAAAATGCAAGGCCAACGGCGTGCTGCCGCTTCCGGCGATGCTGATGAAGGACCACCTGCTGGAAACCTTCCGCGAATCCAAGTGGTTCAAAAAGATCGCCGGCATCGGCTCCGAACCAAAAGAAGAAAAGGCCGAAACGCCCAGCTGACCCCACCCCTGCACCCCACCTGCACGACGCATCAGATATTTTTATTTTCAGGAAACGCCGGATCGGTTTCGATACGCGGACCGTCGGCGATGAACGCCGCCACGTCTTCTATGTTGCCGGTGGTGCGGCAGGGCGGCAACGACGCCAGGAACTGTTTGCCGTAACCGCGGTTGCTCATGCGCGCATCCAGAATGCTCACCACACCGCGGTCGGTGCCCTTGCGGATGAGGCGGCCGAAACCCTGCCTGAGTTGAATGATGGCGCGCGGAATCTGGTAATGGCGGAACGGGTTGATCGACCGCTTTTTCAAATCCTCGATGCGCGCTTCCACCAAAGGTTCGCTGGGCACGTCGAACGGCAGCTTGGTGATGATGACGCTCGACAAGGCGTCGCCCGGAATGTCCACACCCTGCCAGAACGAACTGGTGCCGAAGATCACCGACGGCGTTTCCTTGAACCGCTGGATCATGCGCGTCGGCGACAGCTCCCCCTGCTTCAGCAACTGATACTTTTGCAACTCGGGATCGAGGATGCGGTGCACGCGGTTGAGCGCGTCGTAACTGGTGAACAGCACGAAGGTCTTGCCGCCGGTGGCGTGGATCAATTCCAGCGACCGCGCCGCCAGCGCCTGGATGTACTTGTCGCTGTCGCCGCCGGGATCGGGCAGGTCCTTCGGCAGATAGAGCAACGCCTGCGAACTGTAATCGAAAGGCGAATCGAGAATGTGTTCGGCGTGCGGTTCGCAACCGAGCCGCTCTTTCACGTAATCGAAGGTGCGGTTGGTGGTGAGCGTCGCCGACGTCAGCACCACGCGTTCCGTCTTGGCGAACACCTGTTCCTGCATCTCGCCGTCGATGTGAATCGGCACGCCGCGTAGCGTGGCGCGCACGAAGCGTTTCTTGTTCACCACCTCCATCCAGTACACGTATTCCTTCATGTTCTGGTTCAGCAACGCGCACAGCGTGTTGTTGACTTCAAAGAAACGCACCGCCGCCGCATGGACTTCCAGATACTCTTCCTCGTTGTCGAGACGCGTCGCCAGCGATTTCACCGCCTCGTACAACTCCTGCATGGGAATGAAAACGCCGTTGTGCAGAGGCGGCGGCTGGTAAAAACGCAGGGTGTGGTCCTTGCGCCCGTATGTGTCGAGCACGTTCTGAAAAAACGCCTCCACCGCGACGCGCACCTTCGTCACCAGTTGCTTGATCTCGATGGTCAGGTCGTCGCGGATGCGCGACAGCGTGCCGCGCTGCGTGCGCGGATTGTAAAAGCGGTCGAGGAAGTACAGCAGGCCCGAGTTGGAAATTTCGAGGCCGAGGAACGACGTCGCCGCTTCCTCCAGGTTCTGCGCCTCGTCGAAGATCACCGCGTCGAAACGCGGCAATACCGCGCCGTTGTTGGCGACGTTGGCGAAGAACAGGTGGTGGTTGACGATGAGCAGGTGTGCGCCGAACCAGCGCCGCCGTTCCTTGAAGTAGAAACACGAATCGTAGGTCTCGCAGTTCTTGCCGAGACACAGATCCTTCTGCCGTCCCACTTCCTCCCACACCGCGGGCAGGGGTTCGAACGGCAGGTCGCTTTTGTAGCCGGTGCGCGTCTGCCCCGCCCAGCCGAACAGGTTGTTCAACTGTTCCTCTTCCTGAATGTCGTTGAACAGTCCCGCCTGCCCGGCGCGTTTCATGCGCCGCAGCGACAGGTAGTTTTCGTTGCCCATGCACAGGGAGTAGCGGAACTGGAGACCGAGTTGCTCCTGCAGGATGGGGATGTCGTGATTCAGGATCTGTTCCTGCAGCGTTTTGGTGTAGGTGGAGATGACGACGCGTTTTTCGTTGGCCACCGCCCACTGGATGGCGGGCAACAGGTAGGCGAGGCTCTTGCCAGTGCCGGTGCCGGCCTCGACGATCAGACGCTGGCCGTCGCCCAGCGAACGCTCCACCGCCTCGGCCATTTCCAATTGCTGGGGGCGGAACTCGAAACCGGGAAACCGCGTGGACAACACGCCCTCGCGGTTGAAATAGTCATGCATGGGGGGAAACGTCATAAATACACACCCAAATTTTGGAACCGAAGCATTGCGCTAACCAAATCCTTCCTTGGTGGAGGGCTTTGTACACGGGCTTTTAAAAAAACATAGATTCTTCGTCGCCTTAGGCTCCTCAGAATGACATATCAGGATCTGAATTGTCATTCTGAGCGTCAGCGAAGAATCTATGGGTTGCTTTTAATTCCCTTATGCAAACTTCCCCTTGAAAGGGGGAGGGAGTTGTGAAAACCATGCTTCTAATAACTTATTGAATTTTTATCGTTTATTTAATATAATAAATTCACTTAATCAGTAAAACTTAAAGTGATTTCTTGGTTTTTTCGGGCGCTGTGGCCCGTTTTTCCGGACCTTCAACTTCTGTTTTTCAGGAGGCTTTGCATGAAACCCATTCTGGCCGCGTTGGCGGCGATCATTATTCTGTCGGGCTTGCTGGCCCCCGGGGCGCAGGCCGAGCTTTCGGTGCAGCAGCAGATCCTGCAGGATTCGCAGTTTGTCCTTGAGGAGATTATATCGGCTCCGGACGAAGGAATCCCGTCCAAACTGATGGCCAAGGCAAAAGCCATCGTCATCATGCCCACGATGGTGAAAGGCGGCTTCTTTGTCGGGGCGCGTTATGGCAGCGGTGTGGTCTCGGTGCGTGACGCCAGCACCGGCCGCTGGGGTCCGCCGGCCTTCCTCCGCACCTACGGCGGCAGCTTTGGCTTGCAGTTCGGCGCGCAGGCGGTGGACCTGGTGCTTTTGGTGATGAGCGAACGCGGTGTCAACGCCTTGCTGGACAATAAATTCACTCTGGGCGGCGACCTCGCGGTGTCGGTCGGGCCCGTCGGCCGCTACACCGAAGCCGGAACCGATCTCCGTTTTCAGGGCGAGGTGTATTCGTATTCGCGCAGCAAGGGCGCCTTCGCCGGGGTGTCGGTGAAGGGCGCGTACTTCCAGCCCAATCAGCACTCCACCCAGCAGTATTACCGCACCACCCTGTCCACCCGGCAGGTGTTGTTTTACGGCAGCCTCGCGCGCATCCCGAAATCCAGCGCCGTGTTCATGGAAAATCTGAACCGGCTCGCGCCCGCGTCTCCCAGTGTGTTGACCAAGCTCAAGCGTTCGCATCCGGTGACCACCGCCGAGCAGAAACCGAAGATGCAAGCGCAACCGAAAATCCCGGAACCCGCACCGCAGGAAATGAAAAAGAAAGTTCCGGGCAAACAGGAGCTCATCCAGAAATCGGAAGCTCCCGGGCAAACCGAGCGGCCCCTTCGACTTCCCACTCCTCAGCCGCTCTGGTGACTTCAGGCAGGCCGGGAGGGGATCACGATGCCAGCGTGATCTTCTCCCGGACTTTAGCGCTCACCAAATCCAGAGAAATCACCACCAGCGCAATCGCCAATAGCGCCGTGCCCGCCTGATTGTATTGCAGCAGGTTGATCCATTGCTGTAACAGAAAGCCGATGCCGCCGCCGCCGACAAACCCGATGATGGTGGACATGCGCACGTTGATATCCCAGCGGTAAAATCCCAGCGCCAGAAATTGCGGCACCACCTGCGGCAGCACCCCGTACAGCACCACCTGCATTGGCCGCGCCCCGGTGGCGGTGATGGCCTCCACCGGACCGGGATCGATGCTTTCGATCTGTTCCGAAAACAGTTTGCCCAGCGCCGCCGTCGAGTGCAACGCCAGGGCCAGCACCCCGGCGAACGGGCCGATGCCCACCCACACCGCCAGCAGGATGGCCATGATGAGTGGCTCGATGGCGCGCAGCACGTTGAAGCCGGTGCGCACCAGGTAATAAATCGTGGTGCCGGGCCAGTGCCGCGTCATCAGGTTGCGTGCCCCCAGAAAACTGAGCGGCAACGCGAGGATCAGGGCGAACGTGGTCGCCATCAAACCGAGGAACAGGGTCTCGACGATTTTATCGGCGGTGAGTTTCAAGGTTTCACTGATGTGCCACGCACCGGTTTCCCATTCCAGCACCACGCGCAGGAACTGGCGGTCGCCGCGCGCCGTCGGTGGCACCGTGACCGCCTTTTCGAAATGGCCGCCGGCATCGGTCGTCACCTCGCCCAACGGGTATTCCTGCTCGATGGCGTTCACCCAGTACAGCTTGCCCGTGCGCTCGGGTTGCAGATGAAAGCCCGCCACCGTCAACGTGTCGCCAATCTGTCCGCGTAGGCGCGACAGGTGCAGCGTCGGCTTCTTGTGCGCGGGCGCTGTGAGGGCCGACTCCTCCCCTGTGGTTTCCGCCACGTGGAAGCGGGCTTCCACAGTCTGCTGTTCGGTGTCGCGGGTGATGAGGTCGGGTTGCAGCAGCGCCGTCACCAGCGGCTTCACCAGGTGGAAGTCTTTGACGAGGGCGGCGGGATCGATCCCGGTCACCCGCCAGCCGTAGGCATAAACGATGAGCGCGACGAACAGGTACACGAAAAACTTCGTGCGCGTGTAGAACGGCCGGTGTGAGGACGGTGTGGGCATGGGTTTATTAAAATGAGATTAAGGAAACCACCCTCACCCAACCCGTCACTCAAAGAGTGCTCCCATCCAGGGAGAGGGAGCAGGCGGGGCCTGCGGCAAATAGGGTCCACTACGAGGGTGAACGAGGGTCTTCCAGCGAATTTTAATTACAAACTGTTGTTTCCGGGCTCAGCCCGGTCCCTTCTCCCCTGGCGGGAGAAGGCTAGGATGAGGGGGGCTTTATGGCTTTTCCTCTTATCAATTATGCAAAGCTCCTCTTACCAAGGGGCACTCACGGAGTGACGGGCTGGGTGGGGTTGCCTTTTCTGGTTTATTCCCAAAGGCAAGTAGCACCAAAACCTCCCCTCAATCCCCTCCTTGGTAAGGAGGGGAGGAAAAAATCCGTTCGCTCTACAAACGCAGACCCATCGCCGTGATCCACAACAGGCCGAGGCCGAAGATCAACACGGTGGCGTTCAGCCGCACCGACCAGCCATGCAGCGAGCGGAACTGGTTCTGCAAGGCGTCGTCCTCGCCGCCCGCCTCGCGCATCTGGTGTTTCAACCGGCGTGCCTGCGGGTTGATCACCAGTCCCGCGTAAAACGTGCACGCCGCCATCACCACGAGAAACGGCATGCGCAGTCCGCTGGCCCCATGCGGCGTGGCCAGCGCCGTCGCCGCCACCAGCACGGCGCAGGTGTAGCCGACGCCGTAGTATTTGGGAAAGATGGCGGCGATGACGTCGCCCGCCTGTTGCCGGTCCAGCACCTTGAACACCGACGGGGCGGTGAAAAACGAAAAGAAGATGACGCTGCCGAGCCAGACCACCAGCCCTAAAAGATGCAGGAATGCGAGAAAGGTATGCATGGTTGTTATGCCTTCAAAGCGTGAGCGATTTCATCGACGATGCGCCGCGCCGCATCCTGTGGGTCTTTGGCATCGCGGATGGGTCGCCCCACCACTAAATAGTCCGCACCCCGCTGGATGGCGTCGGTGGGGGTGGTGATGCGGCTCTGGTCGTCGCCCGTGACGGTGCCGTCGGCCAGACGAATGCCCGGCACCACGGTGAGCAGCGGTCCGCCGGATTGTTTCTTGATGTCCTCCACCTCTTCCCCGGAGCAGACGAATCCGGTCAAGCCGAGGTCGCGTCCCATCAATACGCGATCCATCACCAGCTCGTGCACGGTCAAGCCGTCCGAGTAGCCCCAGGCCGGATCGAGGTCGCGGCCCGTCATGCTGGTGAGCACGGTGACGCCAAGGATCTGCGTTGTGCCGCCCGCGGCCTTCAACGCCGCCTGCACCATCGCTTCGCCGCCGCCGCAATGCACGGTGAGGAACTGCACACCGTGTTCGCGCGCGGCGGTGACGGCGCGCTCCACCGTCACCGGGATGTCGTGCAGTTTGAGATCGAGGAACACGGCGGCGTCACTGTGATCGCGCACCGCCCGGATGGCATCCACTCCGGCGCGGATGAACAACTCCAGCCCCACCTTGAAGCAGCCGACGGAGTCGCCGAGTGTTTTGATGTGATCGACCGCACGATCGAGATCGGGCACGTCGAGCGCAAAGATCAGGCGGTCCTGCGGAGTTTGCGGGGTCAAGGCGATCCGTTCCGGGTTCAGGATTTATTCAAAGCGTCCAGGTTGTGCCGGGCTTCCGCCAGCATGGGATTGAGGTCCAGTGTCTTCCTGTACATCTCGATGGCCTGCTGCGGGTGACCGGTGTTCTGGTGCAGCGCGCCCATGTTGTAATACGCCGGGGCGAAGCCGGGTTGCTCCTCCACGCACCGGTTGAAATTTTTCAGAGCCTGTTCCGTTTGCCCTGTATGCGCGTAAGCCAGCCCCAGATTGTAATACCTTTGGTACGGAAAAGGGAACCCGGAAACCGCGCGCTCGAGGTAATCGATGGCCTTTTCATAATGACCCTGGTGCAGATGGATTTCGCCCAGCCGGTACATCGACGCCTCGTCGTGCGGGTTCCACTTCACCGCCTGGGTGAGCGCGGCGATAGCGGCCTCATCGTGGCCGAGTTGATGCTGCGCCCGGCCCAGCAGGGCGTGGTAATGCGCCTTCGTCGGCTCGGCCTGCGTCAACCTTTCCAGCGGCTCGATCATGCCCCGCCAGTCGTCGAGACTTTTATAGGCGGCAACCAGGTTTTTGTCCGCGTCGGTGCGCCCCGGCTGCAACTGCAAGGCGCGCATCGAGGCGCGGATGGCATCGTGATAACGGCCGAGGTTGGTGTACACCAGACCCAGGTAGTTGTGGTGATCGGCATTCGACGGCGCCTGCCGGGCGGCGGCTTCGAGCTTCGGCAGGGCTTTTTCATACTGACCTTTTTTGGCCAGCGTGACGCCCTGTTTGTAGAGTATTGCCGCAGCGTCATCGGCGTGGACGGCAGGGACGGCTATCAGCGCCAGCAAGATCACCAGCGTTCCAGCGAGCAGTCCTTTGTTGCAATTTATAAATCGCATTTTGTACCTCCGTCGGGGAGATGAATGAAGGTCCAAACCGGGTTTCTGTTTTGGGTTCTTACTTTCAAAATAAGTCCGGGCAGGCGTTTTGTAAACCCACCCCTCTACGAGGGGAGGTAGAGGGCCACGCTAGGCGTGGAACGAATTGGCTACTGCATTGAGGGCGAACGATGACCGGTGGGCGCGCTCCTCTACGAGGAGGGGAAACAGGCTATTGTCCGGAGGCCACTGCGATGGCCGGTGGGCGCGCTCCTCTACGAGGAGGGGAAACAGGCTATTGTCCGGAGGCCACTGCGATGGCCGGTGGGCGCGGACTGCGTCCGAGGCGGATGGCTATTGCATTGAGGGCGGACGGGGGTCCATGGGCGCGGACTGCGTCCGGAGGCAATAGAGTGTTTTAAAACGGATCGAGCGTGCATCAGCAGGTTCTCCTTAATAAAAGGGGGAATTGAATGATCCCTCCCCTTACCAAGGGGAGGGCTGGGTGGGGTTGCTTTTTATGGGTTATTCCCAGAGGAAGATGCTCCAAAACCTCCCCTCAATCCCCTCCTTGGTAAGGAGGGGAGGAAAAAGAAAAGCCCGTTTATACCTCCCGGCCAATTATCGAGATCCTTCGCTGGCGCTCAGGATGGCAAGTTAAGGAAAACCCCCCTGGCCCCCCTCACAAGGGGGGGACCAAACGCCCTCCCCTACAAGGGGGGTCGATCGTTCTCCAGGCATTACCGGCGGTCCCTATTTCGTAGATCATTTCGCGGTTGCGACCTCGCTCAAATGGCGCAGGATGCGCGCGGTCGCGCCCCAGATGCGATGTGGACCATACCAGTAGGCGAAATCCGAGGGCGGTTCCACTACGGCTTCGGGGCGGTAACTGTTCCACAACGCGATCAAGGGCGGTTGCAGCACTTCTTCGACTTCTTCCGGGTTGGGCGTGCAGTCGGCGAGCGTGGTTTGCAGGCTGACGAAGGGCGTGACCTCGATGCCGGAAAGCGTCTCGACCGGAGGCAGGCGGGCGATGACGTCTTCGGAGAAAATGGCGAGGTCGAGTTCCTCTTCGGTTTCGCGCAGGGCGGTGGTCAACAGGTCGCCGTCGCCGTCCTCGAACAGGCCGCCGGGGAAGCCGATTTCACCCGGGTGACTGCGCAGCGCCTTGGATCGCTTCATCATCAGCACATGCGGTACGCCGTTGTGCGGGTAGAGAATCACCAACACCGCCGCCACCCCCGGCTGCGGGGTCACCGCATCGCGCCGCACCGGGCACGCCACGCGCAGGCGCTGGCATATCGCATCCAAATCCATGAAACTCATTCCCTCTGGCAACGCACCCTCATTTCGCCCAGACCTGCTGGTATTCGTCCTCGTTGAAGCCGACGGTCACCGTGTCGCCGTTGACAGCGATGGGGCGTTTCACCAGCCGCCCGTTGCCCGCCAAAAGATCCAGCGCCTCGGCTTCGGTGATCGTTTTCACCCGGTCTTTCATGTTGAGTTCCTTGTACTGAACGCCGCTGGTGTTGAACAGTTTTTTCAGGCCGTAACGGGCGATGGCCTGTTTGAGCACTTTTTTGGGCGGCGGCGTTTCGGTGATGTCGATCGACTGGTAGGCGACGCCTTGGTCGTCCAGAAACTTCTGCGCCTTGCGGCAGGTGCCGCATTTGTTGTAGCCGTAAAACTTCATGTCTGAATTCCCTCCTTATGGTTGCCGAACTAAATTATTCTTCCTCGCCTTGCCATGGCCACTTTCACGGAGTGACGGGTAAGACAAAAACCACTCCTCCCCTTTTCAAGGGGAGCTTTGCATAACTGAACTGATAAGAGGAAAAGTCATAAAGCCCCCTCATCCTAGCCTTCTCCCACCAGGGGAGAAGGTACTTTCAACACCCCCTCTCCCTTGATGGGAGAGGGCTGGGGTGAGGGTGAACGATGATTTCCCTTTTCTCTAATAAACAATAAAAACATGGATTCTTTAAGGAATGGTTGCTTCATTACCTCCCCTCAGTCCCCTCCTTGGAAAGGAGGGGAGGACAAGAAGAACCCGAACACTTGCGTAGTGGTTCACCGATCGCTCCTTGTATAACGGTTAGGGAGGAAATGAAACGTATCGGGAACGGGCAAGCAGACCATCGTTCGCCCTCAAAGCATTACCCAGTTGCTTCCCCTCGCAGAGGGGGTGGCCCTTCAACGAATGCAATAGTCCCCTGCCATTTATAGCACGATCGCACTTTATCGGAATGGCAAACCCGGCAGCCGGGAACGGGCCGCACCGGTGGTCCCGGTTCAAACGTAAACCACAATATATGGGGCCCTTATAGCAATATCGCCACCAAGGATAGTATATTTTGCTTTACATCCCCAAGACCGTGGTATAATGTGGCGTGATGCTCGGACGCCGCAAAAGTGCTTTATAAAATAGAGGTTTACGCCAAGCCATGATACTCAAGCAACTCGAACTTTCCGGATTCAAATCCTTCGCCGACGCCACCCACCTCGATTTCACCCGCGGTTTCACCGCCGTGGTCGGACCCAACGGCTGCGGCAAGAGCAACGTGTCCGACGCCATCCGCTGGGTCATCGGCGAACAGAGTTCGAAGCATCTGCGCGGCAGCCGCATCGCCGACCTCATTTTCAACGGCAGCGCCAGCCGCAAACCGGTGCACCGCGCCGAGGTTTCCATGACCTTGTCGGACGTGCCGCCGGGGTTGCGCATCGCCAACATCCCCAACCTGTCGGAAGAGATCAAGGTCACGCGCTGTTACCACCGCTCCGGCGAGAGCGAATTTTACATCAACCAAGTACCCTGCCGTCTGAAAGACATCACCGACCTGTTTCTCGACATTGGCATCAGCCCCAAGGTGCTGACCGTCATCGAGCAGGGCAACATCCAGGACATCGTCACCTCCAAACCCGACGACCGCCGCATGTGGATCGAGGAAGCCGCCGGGGTGCTCAAATTCAAGGCGCGCAAACACGAAGCCCTGCGCAAGCTGGACGCCGCCGGGCAGAACCTCGACCGCATCTCCGACATCGTGCAGGAGTTGTCCAGGCAGGTGGAATCGTTGAAACGCCAGGCGGCCAAGGCGGAACGCTACAAGCAGTACCAGTCGGAGATCAAGGAGCTCAGCCTCAACCTGTTCAGCCGCAAGATCCGTCGCGCCGAGAAAGAGCTGGCGGAGATCGAACAGCGCCACCAGGCGCGCAGCGAACAGAAGGTGGAATGGAACGCGCAGGCTTCGACGCTGGAGACCGATGTCGAGCAGTTGAAGTTCGAGATCGACGAGATGGCGACGGCGCTCAACCAGAAAAAAGAAGCGGTGCACCGCCTCAACACGGCGATCGGCAAGAACGAGCACAACATCGAATTGAAGAACGGCGAAATGCAGCGCGCCCGTCAGGACATCGAGTCGGCCATCGGCGAGGTCGAGAGCATGGCCGCTGAAATCGAACAGAACGAAGCGCAGTGCGCGGCGCAGAAAATCGAACAGGAGCGCCTCACCGCCGAGGTGGCAGACCGGCAGCAGGCTCGCGAGACCTTGCAGCAACAATACGATCACACCCGCAACCGGCTCAACGAACTCGATGGCGAGGTCAGGCAGCTTGACCGCCAGATTATGGAGCGCGTGCATCACATCTCGCGTCAGAAAAACGAACTCACCGCGCTGACGACGCGCCGTCAGGGCTTGAACGACCGCGACCAGCGTCTCGCGAACGAGCAGAACGAGGTGACGCAGCAGTTGGCGACGCTCACCGCCTCCCTGCAGGAAGCCGAAACGCAGTACCGCGACAAGGCGGAAGTGTTCGAACGCCTGCAGCAGGAACAGGAGCAGCTCACGCAGCAGGCCGCCGGATTGAAGCAACGCCTCGAAGCGCAGGAAGAAGCCGCCGCCGCGGCGCGCGAACGCTATCTCGCGCAGAACTCGCTGTTGCAGTCGTTGCAGGAGTTGCGCCGCAAGTTCGAAGGCTTTGGCGACGGCGTGCGCGCCCTCATGGCCAACGGCGCCGGCAACCACGTGCAGGGACTGCGCGAGGTGCTGGTCGATGTGGTGCAGGCTCCGGCAGAGTTCGAAGCCGCCGTCGAAGCCGTCATGGGCGAGAAGTTGCAGAGCATGATCGTCGATTCCTACAACGATTCGGTCGAGGCCATCCGCTACCTCGACGACAACAAATCCGGTCGCGGCAGTTTCATTCCGCTCCGTCCCAAATCCACGACGCGCCCGCCGCTCTATATGAATGGCAACCAGGGCGTCATCGGCCGCCTGTCCGACCTCATCCAGACGCGCGAGGAATACCGTCCCATTCTCGATCACCTGTTGGGTCACGTGGTGCTGGTGCGCGACCTGGAAACGGCGCTGCACCTGCATGGCCAGACCGAATTTCAGGGCAGCGTGGTGACGCTGAAAGGCGAGGTCATCGACGACGAAGGCCTGGTCACCGGCGGCGCGCAGGGTGAAAACGATGCGGGCCTGTTGTCGCGCAACCGCGAGATGGAGGAGTTGTCCGGCAGCGTCGCCGAACTCAAGCAGCAGATGGACGCGTTGCAGTCGGAGGCCGAGCGCATGGAAACGGAACTCACCGAACTGGAAGCGCGGGTGCAGGCGGGAAGCAAGGCCGTGCACGCGGCGGACATCGAACGCGCGCACCGTTACAACGAATTCGAGCAGATGAAAAAGGAACAGACCCGCCTCGAACAGAAGCGGGCGACGGTCGATCACGAACGCACCACCGGCCGGCAGCAGTTGGAAGAACTGGGCCGCGAGCAGCAGACGTTGACCGGGACGGTGACGGCGGCGGAAGCCGAGCAACAGCAGGCGGAAACCCTGCGCGACCAGCAGAGCCGCGAACTCGCCGTGCAACGCGAAGAGCTGGACCGGCAGGGGCAGGAGAGCAATCAGCTCAACGTGCTGCTCACCTCACTCAAAGGCAAAGCGGAAAACCTGACGCTGGAGATCAAACGTCTCGGCCAGCAACGCGAAAACCTCGCCGAACGCATTGCCAGGCGGCAGGAAGACAGCCGTTCCAACACCACGAAAATCGCCGAGTGCGAGCAGGCCATCGCCGGCTACGAGCAGGCGATCATGGAACAGGTGCGCGAAAAAGACGAACTCAGTCAGGCCATCGTTCACGAGGAAGAAGCGTTGAACGAAAAGGAAGACACCCTCGATGGACACGAAAAACAGGCGCGCGAACTGGTCAAGCACATTCAGGAAATCACCGAAGAGATTTCGCAGATCGAACTGAAACGTTCCGAGACGCGCATCCAGATCGCCCACATCGAGGAAAAAGTGTGGGAGGACTTCCACGTGTCGGTCGATGAGATGAAGAGCCGCGAGGAGACGGACATCGACGAAGACGCGGTGGCGGAAGAGCTGGCGGGCCTCAAGGACAAGGTCGCCAAGATGGGCGAAGTGAATCTCGCCGCGCTGTCGGATTTTCAGAAAGCCAACGAACGCTTCCTGTTTTTGCAGAAGCAGGAGGACGACCTGGCGCAATCGATTCTCGGTCTGCACCAGACGATCGAGAAGATCGACGAGACCACCAAGCAGTTGTTCGCCGAAACCTTCGAGCTGGTGAACGAACGCTTCAAGGCCAACTTCGAGCGCTTGTTCTCCGGCGGTCGCGCCGAACTCATTCTGCTCGATCCGAGCGAGCCGCTGGAATCCGGCATCGACATCAAGGCCAGCCCTCCCGGCAAAACCATGCAGAACATCCAACTGCTCTCCGGCGGCGAAAAAGCCATGACCGCCATCTCGCTGTTGTTCGCCATCCTGCAGGTGCGGCCCAGCCCGTTCTGCCTGCTCGACGAGGTGGACGCGCCGCTCGACGAAGCCAACGTCATCCGCTTTCAGGACATGCTGCGCGAGATGTCGGAGAAGACGCAGTTCATCATCATCACCCACAACCAGAAGACCATGAGCTTCGCCGACACCCTGTACGGCGTCACCATGGAAGAACGCGGCGCCAGCAAAGTCGTCTCCGTCCACCTGAACAACTAAAATCCGCCATTATGCTTCCCCGTCGCCTGCGGCTCCTCAGGAAACAGCCTGAAGGAAAAAGCCCCCCAGCCCCCTTCGGAGAAGGGGGAGCCGATGCGCCTCCTTTCTGTGAGTTTAATTCTAAGTGAGATCCTCGTTCGTTCGGAGGCATTACCCCATTGTCGTCGAGGTGCCCTGGTCCATCCACACCTGGAAACGCATTCTATTTTCCCCTCCTTACCAAGGAGGGGATTGAGGGGAGGTTTTGAAGCCTCTTTCTTATCAGTTCGCACCTGTCAACAACCACCTGCTTTAAGCAGCTTCCCCATTTTCCTCAGGCATGGCCTGTTCCCTCCAGGAGTGGCCTGGGGTATAATGCCCTCACCGCAAATTTTTTCTTTGGGCAAGACGGCATCATGGCGGAAGCGAAAGACATCGACGACAGCCTTGAGTTCCTGCGCTTCTTCGAGAGGTACACGGAGAAGGAAGACCTGTTGCAGGTCATTCAGCACCGGCTGGAAAAAGACCCGACACGGCTCGACCTCACCCGGCAGGTGATGAGCGAAAGCGATTTCAAAATGCTTTCCGAACTGCAACCGCTGGCGCGCATCGTGTACCTCAACCTCAGCGAAACCGGACTCAAGACCGGCGGCATCCAGCAGTTGTGCACCTCGCCTAATCTGGGCCAGTTGCAGACACTGGAGCTGGCCAACAACAACGTCGATGACGACGGCCTGTTTTTCCTGTCGCGCATTTCCCTGTTCGAAAATCTGAAGACGCTGAATCTCGCCAGCAACGAGATCGGGCCGGTGGGCGCGAAGGCGTTGTCGGCGAGCAAGACGCTGGCCAACCTGGAAACGCTCGACCTTTCCTACAACCGCATCACGCCGCTGGGCATCAAGGCGCTGACCAACTCGGAATTGGGACGCCGTCTGCGTTGCCTGAAGCTGGCGGACATCGGTCTGGGCGATGACGGCGCCGAGCAGTTGTCGAAGTGCCAGCAGTTGGAAGGGCTGGAGACGCTTGACCTGTCCGACAACAACCTGACGGACCGCGGCATGGAATACTTCGCCCGCGCCAACGTGTTCCCCAATCTCAAGACGCTCATCCTCAGCAACAACCCCATCGGCGACGACGGCGTGTATGCGCTGGTCGATTCGGGCCTGTTCGAACACATCGAAGAATTGCAGTTGCGCTGCACCGGGCTGACGGCGGACAGCGCCATCACGCTGGGCCAGTCGGCGCACTTCAAAAACATCCGCCGCCTCAACCTCAACAACAACGACATCCGCGCCGACGGCACCGAGGCCCTGGTTGCATCCGAAAACGTGAAACACCTGGAAGCGATCGATTTGGGTGAGAACCAGTTGAACGCGGAAGGCGCGATCGCGCTGGCGGAAAGCCCGAACGTGACGAGCCTGAAGGAGCTGCGCCTCAACAACAACAACATCGCCGACGAAGGGGTGATCGCGCTGGCGCAGTCGGTGCACCTGGCCGGGTTGGAAGAACTGTATCTCGAACAGGACAACTGGATCCGCCCGCGCGGGGCCAAGGCCATCGCCGAGTCCACCACCTTCGCCAACCTGCGCGTGCTGGTTTTGGGGTTGAACGTGATCGGCGACGAAGGCGCGCGCTATCTGGCCGAATCCACCATGCTCAAAAGCCTCACCTTCCTCAACGTCATCGGCAACAAGCTCAGCAACGCCGGCGAAGACACCCTCCGTTATTCCGAAACGCTCAAACTCAAACAACTGGAACTGGTCTGACCGCGCCAGGCGCGGAGAGAACGTGCTACTGCTCAAGTGGTAACTGCGATGATCTGTGGGCGCAGACTGTGTCTGAAGAAGAGAGCTAATGCTTTGTGGGCGAACGATGGTTTGGGAGTGTGTTCCAAATCAAAAGCCCTTTCCGGTTGAACTGGTCTGACCGCGCCAGGCGCGGAGCGAACAGGCAACGCCTGAGGCAATAGGGGTACGCCTACAAGGTGGGTTCCAATTATGAAAAGAGAGGCGCATCGGCTTCCCCTTTGCAGGAGGGAACCCATTTTCTCTCCCAATGAAAATCAGCGTCCGTGCCTGTCCTGGTAATAGGAGCTGTAGGTGGGGCTGTAGATGAAGGTGGCGAGGATCGACAGGTTGTCGCGGTCGATGGTGACGGGGAAGGGGTAGTACGGCGCGGCGCCCTTGACGGCGTTCACCGCCGCCTCGTCGAGCAGGTTCGATCCCGACGCATCGACCAGCAGCACTTCCAGCAAGCGTCCGTCCCGCGCAATGCGAAAGCGCAGCGACAGGCGGCCATTGACGCCGTGGCGCGCCGCTTCTTCCGGATACGTCCACACGCGTTCGATCTGGCGCTTGATGCGCTGGAAGTAGGAGGCGTACTTGGTCTCCTTCGTGTTCAGCGAAATCACTTCCTCATCGTCCACGTTTTCCGATTCCAGCGAATCGGTTTCGATGGACGCGTATTTCTCCGGATCGAATCCGTCCAAAAGCGCCAGCGTGCTTTCCGAATATTTTTTCGCCACCTCTTTCTTCGGCGCGGTTTCCGTTTGCGGTTTGACGAAGCCGGTCCTGGCTTCCTGATACATCTCGCGCGGCGCTTTCGGTGGTGGGATCAGAAACTCCTTGTCCAGCACCAGTTCCTGTTTGGGCTGCGGCATGGTTTCCGGTTTCGGTTTGGGAATCAGCGTTTTTTTGCTGGCGTACTGTTTATCTTTTTTTTGTTCGATGTTCGACTTCGCCTTGCTGTTGGCGTTGGAGATCAATTCCGACTCGGTGGGCGGCTCGATCTTTTTCGGTTCCACCGTTTCGACGAAGGTCGGCGGTGCCTGCGGTTCGGGTTTCGGTTGTTCGGGAACGAACTTCACCTTGATCGGCGGTTTGTGCGGCGCCTCCGGCGGACCCGGCGGGATCAACTGGTACGCAGTGAGCGCCGCCAGATGCAGGCCGAGCGACAGCACCACGAACTGTTTGATCTTCGGTGGAGGTTTGATGGGGAATCGCATGTTGTGCCTTGGATGAAAAATATTTTTAGTGACCGCTTTAAAAAAACAAAACATAGATTCTTCGTCGCCTCCCTTGCAGGGAGTGGCAACTGGCTGATGGCCTACAGGGTAAACGATGGCCCGAGGGCGTGTTCCGATACCACTTGTTGCTTCCGGGCGTGGCCCGGCTCCTCAGAATGACAGCGGGCGTGGCCCGCAGCAAACGAGTCTAAAAACCATCGTTCACCGGATCGGCTCGGTCTCCGTTGGTTCCCGGCTCAGCCGGGTCATTCTGAGCGTCAGCGAAGAATCTAGGGGTTCATTTTTACTCGCAAACAAAAATTCTTCAAATAATGGAACCCGGTACTGAGACCCGAAAGGCGGCCCGAAGGGCCGTTTCCGGGACGCGTGGCGTCCTTAAAAGCTTAAATCAATCAATGCTTTATGGCAATCCCAAAAGCGTTGGCCCTTATTTGACGGAGACTTGGAAGCGGGCGGTTTTTTCCCGGTACCATTGATACGCCCGGGGCACCAGCTGCGTGTGCAGGTTGGGCGTGTCGTAACGGCCGTCGGCATCGAAGGGCACATACGGCATTTCCAGGGTGCGGTAGAGTTGATTCAGGTACGCCGGAAAGTCCGCATACATGGCGATGCGTTGCTGCAACGCGGGCATGGCTTCCTGTTTGAATTTCAGCAACTCGCGTCCAAACGGATGCACCGCCGCCAGTCCGTTTTCGCCTTCCTGCTGCACCGCGTAGTGGGTCAGCGATTCGAAATCTTCCCAGTCTTCCAGTGCATCGACGTCGGAGACGTACGCCGGGTCGTCGTGAAACTTGGCGATGAAGGGCGTGTCGAGAAAGATGGACGTGCCCTTGTTGAAATTCTTGAGGTGCATGCCGAACTTGTACTGGTCGTTCATGCGGTAGGTTTTGAGATCCGAATCGAAGTTGCGGAAGTGCGACGCCAGCACCGGTAAGAGACGCAGCATGCGTGTCGGCGAGGTGAGCACCTTGTTGATGCCTGCGTTCAGGATTTTGCCGTCCTTGCGCGTTTCGTGCAGCAGCTCGATGATGTCTTCCTCGATGGCGGCGAGGTTGATCGGGTACACGTTCGGTTCCTTGACGTCGTGCAGGCGTCCGGCTTTTTCGTCGATGACGCGGTAGTGGTAATTGCGCTGCACGAACTCGCTGGCCGGTTCCTCCTTGAAACGCGGAAACATGTCCTGCCTGGAGTTGAGCCACAGGATCAGGCTGTGCGTTTTGAGATCCTTGTCTTTCAGCACGCGCTCGAGGTCGTACAAAAAGGGCAGGTCGCCCGGCTGGAACAACACCAGTTCGTTCGGCGCCAACGCCAGCGCGTTGCGTCCCAGCACCAGTGTGTTGATGAGCACCAGGTGATCCGGGTCCTCGTGCACGAACTGAACCGTTTTGCCGCCCCGCCCGACCACATCGAGGAACGCATCGAGCACGATCTTGACTTCCTGCGAGCCGACCACAACGATCTCCTTGAGGTCGGAGACGAGGAGGTTGCCCAGCGCGTAACACATGAGCGGGATGCCATGAATGGGGAACAGGAATTTCAGGCGGTCGATCTCGTCATCGCGGGCGCGCAGGATGAGGTGGCTGATGCCTTTCTTGCCCTGAGCGATTTCGCGGCGCGCTTTCTCGATGGCTTCCTTGTCGGCGAGCTTGCGCGACTCGTAGGCGTTGTGACTGAAACTGACGATGCACTTTTCAATGGTCGGTTTGTTCATGGACTCAAACAATGTGGAAGCCGCAGCCCGTTTGCGGCCGCACCGGGGCCGCGGAAAGGGTACGTCGATTCAAAATAATGGTTTGATTTTAAAGGTTTAATTATACACAACCCGGTTGCCGTTCCCAATCTCAATCCCAGGGATTTTTGTGTCGGCCGGGGGCGGGGCGGGCCGGTTTTTAAAAAAAACTTGACCTTTTAGGGAGCGAGGCGGCCGTACCACGCGGCTTCGGGTAAATGGGCTTGATTTATCTGAATTTTTAATCATACAATTGAAGTATCATACTAGGAAATAAGGATTTGCAAAATGGGCGACCCGACTCACATCATTGAATTGATTGACCGGATTCTGGAAGAGACCGAGGACCAACCGGAGCTGCAGCAGAAGATCTTCGATCTGCGCGACGCCCTCCTCGCCGCCCAGCAATCGGTTCAGCAATACAATCTCAAAATCAAGACGTTGGAGGAGACCATCCGCCAGCTCAAGTCGCCCGCGCACCGCATCGGCACGGTGCTGGGTCCCGGCAACGACGACCTGGTGCGCCTGAACGTGGGCGGCACCGAATACCAGGCGGCGGTCTCGCCGGAGATCCTGGAGAACGGCGCGTTGGAGGTCGGCGACCAGGTGGCGGTCAACGAAGGTTTCGTCGCCATCCTCAAACTGCCCAAGCCGGAACAGGGCCCCATCGCCCGCGTCGTCACCCGTCTCAACGACGGGCACTGGATGGTGTCCGGCGGTACCGGCAACAGCGAGTTCATGGTGCAGGTCTGCGACGCGCTGAAAGAAGAAAACTTCCGCGAAGGCGACGAGATCATCCTCGATCCGACGCAGCGCGTCATCCTGAAAGGCCTGCCCAAACGCGAACAGAAGCTGGTGGTGGAAGACGAGTTTGTGTCCGTCACCTGGGAACAGGTCGGCGGTCAGGAGGACGTCATCAAGGAAGTGCGCAAGGTCATTGAGTACCCCATCCTGCACCAGGAAATTCTGGACAAGATGGAATACCGCATGCCCAAGGGATTTCTGTTTTACGGACCGCCCGGCTGCGGCAAGACGCTCATCGGCAAGGCCATTCTGTCCGACATCGTCGCCAAATTGCAGGAACAGGACAGCAGCCTGAAGGATTTGCAGGGACGTTTCATCCACGTCAAAGGTCCCGAAATCCTCAACATGTGGCTGGGTGAATCGGAACGCAAGGTGCGCGAGATTTTCAAGAAGGCCCGCGACTACCGCGAAAAAGGCCAACTGCCTTTCGTTTTCATCGACGAGGCGGAGTCGGTGCTGGGCACGCGCCAGGCAATGCGCGTCAACAACATCTCGAACACGCTGGTGCCGATGTTCTGCGCCGAGATGGACGGCATCCAGTCGGTGCGCGACATGGTGGTGATCCTGGCGACGAACCGGCCGGACCTGATCGATCCCGCCATCCTGCGTCCGGGCCGCATCGACCGCAAGATCAAGGTGTCGCGTCCCGACCGCGCCGGGTGCGAAGACATCCTCAAGGTGTACCTCAAGAAGGAATTGCCCATCGAGGGCGACAGTCTGGATGCATTGATCCAGCCGTTTCTCGACACGCTGTTCAGCACGGCTTCGGCGCAGGAAGCGTTGTTGCTCACCCTGCGCAACGGCGAGTTCCGCAAACTGTTCTGGAAGGATTTCATCTCCGGCGCCATTCTGGAAAGCATCGTGCTGCGCGCCAAGGAACGCGCCGTCGAACGCGCCATCGCCGGGGAGCCGTTGATGATGAAAGGCGACGACCTGTTGCAGGCGCTGGAACACGAGTTTGTGGAGAACAACGTACTGCCTGCGGATTCCAATATGGAAGACTGGCTGCAACTGCTGGACTTCGATCCGAAAAATGTCGTGCGGGTGCGCCGTCCCAAGGATTCGGATCAGGCCGCGCACCAAACCATGAGCCGGTCGATTATATGACTGTTGCCGTACCCCTGCTGGGACTGGAAACCGAATACGGAATCATCCGCGAAGACCTGGACGATTCCGATCCCGTTGAAGAGTCGATGGCGTTGCTCAAGCAGTGCGCCATGAAGAGCGTGTTTCAGGCCTGGACCTACAGCCGCGAGCGCACGCACCTCGACATGCGCGGCTTCACGGTCACGCATCTGGCGCAGGACGAGGAAGAAGACGAATTTTGCGCGGAGGATCGCAAGCGTCCCTACAGTTACTGGGACATGAAGTGCGACCGGGTGCTGGTCAACGGCGCGCGCTTTTACAACGACCACACGCATCCGGAATACAGCACGCCGGAATGCCGGGGCGTGTTCGAACTGGTCACGCACGATCAGGCGGGCGACCGCATCCTGCTCGACTGCGTGCGCCGCCGCAATCAGGAACTGGGCGGACCGCATGTGCAGGTGTTCAAGAACAACACCGACTACAGCGGCCACAGTTACGGCACGCACGACAATTATACGATCCCGCGCCGGCTTGACTTCGATGTCTGGGTGCGGGGACTGGTGCCGTTTCTGGTGACGCGGCAGTTGTACGCGGGCGCGGGCAAGGTCGGCACCGACGGCGGCAAGGTCGAGCCGTTCTCCGGGTTGCAGTTGGGACAGCGTTCGGATTTCGTCGAGTGCGTGCTCAGCATCGAGACCATGACGCAGCGTCCGATCATCAACACGCGCGACGAACCGCACGCCTCGACCGACGTCTATCGCCGGTTGCATTTGATTCTCGGGGATGCCAACATGTCTCCGTATGCGACGGCGCTCAAGCTGGGCACGACGCGGCTGGTGTTGGCGTTGATCGCCGATGAAAAACTGGCGTTGCCCTGGGAATTGGAAGATCCCGTCCGCGATGTGCAGCGCACCTCGCGCGACCTCACCGGCACGGTGTTGTTGCAACGCGCCAACGCTGCGGGCACCATCACGCCGCTCGACATTCAGGCGTGGTACCTGGAGCAGGCGAAGCGGCATCCGGGCCACCTGGCCGATGCGGACGAGGAACAATGGATCGTGCAGGAATGGGAACGCACGCTGAATGATTTGAAAGAAGACCCGCATAAGCTGAGTGACCGCATCGACTGGGCCATCAAGGAGAACCTGTTCACGCAGTTCATCGAAGCGGAAGGGTTGATGTGGGACGACCCGGTCATGCAGAGCCTCGATCTGGAGTATCACAACCTGGACCCGGAACGGGGTCTCTATTACGGGCTTGTGGAATCGGGAGACCTCAAGACGTTCACTCCCGAAGCCGAGGTGGACCGGGCGGTCCACAACGCGCCGCCGACCACGCGGGCGCGCATTCGCGGCCAGATGGTCGATCAGGAGCAGGACAATATCCGCGGCATTCACTGGACGGGTATTGAATTTAAGAACGGTGAATATCTGGATCTGACCGACATCATCCACGAACAGGATGTGGAGCAGGTCCTGGAAACCAATAAGGAGTTGTTCGCATGGAAATGACCGATCCCCTGCGAAGGGAAGAAAAGAAAGAATCTTCTCCGGACCCGAAGGAAGGCGGCCCGTCCAAACCGGATGTATCGCGTCCCGGACGTGACAGCCTGCTGAAGCGCATGAAAAAGGTGGACCCCAAGCAATCGGAGAAATACAAACAGCGAACCGGTCAATGAGCGATTCTATTTTGCATTCTCAGGGGCCGGGGGATTTCTACGAACTCCTCAAACGGTCGGGCTACCAGCTGGCTTCCCGGCTGGAGCCGGGTGGTCCGGTGGACGCGTCGCAACTGCTGCACGGCACCACGGTGCTGGCGTTCCATTACAAGGACGGCGTGGTGGTCGCGGGCGACCGGCGCGCCACCGCGGGCAATGCCATCATGTACGACCGTTGCGACAAGGTCATCCCCATCGACGACTATTCGTTGATGGCCATCGCCGGCGTGCCCGCCACGGCGTTCGAGATGGCGCGCATCCTGTCTCACAACTTCGAGTACTACCGGCGGTCGCAGTTGCAGTCGCTCAGCACCGAAGGCAAGATCCGCGCCCTGTCGAAACTGCTCAAGGACAACATGGGCATGGCCATTCAGGGTGTGGGCGCGGTGAGTCCGATCTTCGCCTCCTACGACATCAAGGAAGAGAAACCCTATATTTATTTTTACGACATATTGGGTGCGCAGTTCGAGATCCGCACGCACACCGCCACCGGTTCCGGTTCGCCGGTCATCCGGGGTGTGTTGGAGCACGAAGACCTGTGGGGCGCACGTCCCCTGGCGGAACGCGATTTCAAGGAGGCGTCCACGCTGGCTGTGCGCCTGTTGCAAACCGCCGGTCAGTTCGACTCCGCCACCGGTCAGGGGCGGCCCGACGACCGCATTTATCCCGTTGTTGCCAGCATCACGGAAGAGGGCTATCGGTTCCTGCCCGATGACGAAATGGAAAATCTGTTCAAGGAATCGATAAAGAGGAACGCCTGAATGTTCGAAGAACCGTTTCGCTGGATGGAGGCGATGTCCACCCGGCACAGTTATGTGCAGGAAAAACTGCGCAAGGGTCAACCGGTGGTCGCTGTTCCCTTCAGCGAAGGCGCACTGATGATGGGCTTCACCATACAGCCCGGAAAAATTTTTGAAGTGTACGACCGCATCGCGCTGGGCAGCCTGGGTCACCCGGCGGATGTGGAGCGCCTGCGCATGACGCTGCTCGACATGGCGCACCTGGAAGGCTTCAACCGCTCGGAGAAAGACGTCACCATCGCGCGCCTGTTGCAGTTCGGCGTGGCCCCGGCGTTGAAGCAGAATTTCGAAGAGGTCATGCGCGCGCCGTACCTGGTCAAACTGTTGCTGATGGAAATGAACTTCGAGGACAAGCCGTTGTTCTTCCGCCTCAACTACGACGGGCACTGGGAGATGTTCAAAAAAGGCACGGTGATCGCGGGCAACGACAAGGAAGCGGAGTTCATGGAAAAGGAAATCGGGAAACGCGACTTCGCATCGCTGCCGCTGGAGCAGGCGATGGTGGAAGTCAGCCGCATGTGGGAGGAAAGTAAAAAGCAGGCGGCCTCCGAGGCGGATTCGGAAAAGGAAACGACGTTGACGCTGGCCGAGGTCTTCGAGAATTGGACATTGGAAGCGGCGGTGCTGACCACCACCCGGAAAAAGTCTTTGTTCCGGTGGGTCACTTCCGGTGAATTGGAAACGCTCAAAAAAACCTGCGTGTGACTTATGAAACGACGCATCTACGGCATTGAAACCGAGTACGGCCTCCTCATTAAAGAGGAGGACTTCAAATACGGTCCGATCGACGTGGCGGTTCGCGTCAAGAACCACATCTTCGACAAGAAGCAGGGCGTGCTGGACCTGCACTACCGCGCCAACGACGAGCCGCCGGGCAACGGCGGCTTTCTCGTTAATGGCGGCCGCGTGTACCTCGACATGGGGCACCTCGAATACGCATCGCCGGAATGTTCCAACCTGACCGACCTCGTCACCTTCGACCGCGCCGGCGACATGGTGGTGCAGGAAGCGCTGGAGGATCTGGGTTGGAGCGATCAGGTGGCGTTCATCAAGAACAACGTCGATCTGGAAACCAATGCCACCTTCGGCTGCCACGAAAACTATCTGGTCAGCCGCGCTTTTCAGTTCGACAACCGGGAAAACCTGCGCCTGCTGGCATCGTTTCTGGTCACGCGCCAGATCTACGCCGGGGCCGGGCGCACCGGCGCCTGCAACCCGCAGCCGTTCCGCGACTGGGACGACATCCATCAGGCGAAGAAGGACACCGAGGAAGTCAATTTCCAGTTGTCGCAGCGCGCCGACCACATCCCCAACGAATTTTACCGCTGGGTGCAGTACAACCGCGCCATCGTCAACACCCGCGACGAACCGCTGTCCGATCCCAGCAAGTACCGCCGCATCCATCTTCTGGTTGGCGACTCCAACATGAGCGAGTTCGCCACCGCGTTGAAGATGGGCACCACCTCGCTCATCATGGAATTGATCGAGCTGGGCGTGGCCAACCCGGATTGGATTCTGGCCGACTCCGTCGCTGCCATGCGGTCGATCTCGCGCGACCAGGATTTTAAATGGGACATCCAGATGCGCGACGGCAACCAGAGCACGGCGCTCGAATTGCAGCGCGAAATGTGGAAGGCGGCCAAGGAGCACCTCGCCGGGAAATCCGCCGACGCCGACTGGGTGATCGAGGCATGGGGCTCGGTGCTGGACGACCTGCCCAAGGGGCCGGAGCATTTGATCGGGCGCGTGGATTGGGCTGCCAAGTACTGGCTGCTCACCGAGTTCATGGAAACGGAAAACCTGGGCTGGAAAGACCCCTGGGTGAAAAGCCTCGACCTCGAGTTCCACAATCTCAACCGCAACGTCGGCCTGTACTGGGGTCTCGAAGAAACCGGCGACGCCAACCGCAAGACCACCGATGCCGCCATCGAGCATGCCAAGCACAACCCGCCGCGCGGCACCCGTGCCGACGGTCGCGGCGAGTTGGTCAAACGGCTGGTCGAAAGCCAGACCGGGTACCTCATCGATTGGATCGGCTTCCGCCTCAACAAGGAAGAACCGTTTCTGATGCTGGATCCGTTCGTGTCCTACAAAAAAGATATCAAGGAATATCTGGAGCGCATGGACCTGCAGCAGCCGTTCGACCGCGACAGTTTTTTCCGCTAAACAGACCGCGTCTGGGCGCAAAGGGGCCATGCCCCGTGGATGGACGCGGGGCTTCCTCTTCTCCGAAGGCCGGGTCACACCCGGAGGCAACGAATTCTCTATCGGAAATTCTCAATCGAATTGATACGCATGAGCCTGTTTGCGTGGGCCACGCCTGTGGTTGCTTTGGGAACCTGCCTCGGTATATGATAATTATATAAGCTTATTCCATATCACAAGGAGCCGGTGTGAAAAATTGCCTGTTTTGCAAGATCAGTAATGGCGACGTTCCGGGCGACAAGGTGTACGAGGACGACAGCGTGTTCGCGTTCAACGACATCAATCCACAGGCCCCGACACATATCCTCATTTGCCCGAAAAAGCACCTGAGCACCATCATGGATATGGAATCGGGAGACGAGGCGATGATCGGTTCCATCGTGAGCGTGGCCAACCAGATCGCAGCGGAGAAGGGGTTGGAGAAAAGCGGCTTCCGGCTGGTGCTGAACTGCGGTTCCGGCGCCGGGCAGTCCGTTTTCCACGTCCACTTTCACTTACTGGCCGGCCGGCCCATGCAATGGCCGCCGGGTTGAGACCATGCTGACTTTCAACGAATTTTACGAAACATTGAAACCCATACGCGTCGGCAACCCGCTGTGCGAATTCACGCGCGAGCACTGCGAGCGCATCTGGCCGACCATCGAACGCATCCGCAACCTCAAGCAGGAAAAAAACGCCATCATCCTCGCTCACAACTACGTCGAGCCGGAGGTGCTGTACGGCGTGGCGGATCATACCGGCGACTCTTACGGCCTCGCGAAAAAGGCGAAAGCGTCGGACGCGGATGTCATCGTGTTTGCGGCGGTGCGTTTCATGGTGGAGACGGCGAAGATTCTGAATCCGGAAAAAATCGTGCTCGATCCGAACCCCAATGGCGGCTGTTCGCTGGCCGACGGCATCATGGCGGCGGACGTGCGGCGCCTGCGCAAGCAGTATCCCGATCACACCTTCGTCTGCTACATCAACACCACGGCGGAAGTCAAAGCGCTGTGCGATGTGTGCGTGACCTCGTCCAACGTGTACCACATCATTGAGGCCATCGACAACGATCACATCTACTTTCTGCCTGACAAGCTGATGGCGCAGAACGTGATCGATCATTGCCGCCGCCACGGCATCGACAAGACCATCGATTACTGGGACGGCACCTGCTACGTGCACGAGGAGTACCAGCCGGAGGCGGTGGATTTCGTGCGCAACGCCAACCCCGGCGTCGATGTGCTGGTGCATCCGGAATGCGCGCCCGGCGTGGTGCAGAAGGCCGACTTCGTCGGCAGCACCACCAACATGCTGGACCACGTGCGCGCCTCGGATGCCGATACGTTTTTCCTGCTGACCGAATGCGGCCTGACCGGCATCCTGCAATCCGAGTTTCCGCAGAAGAAATTCGTCGGCTCCTGCACCATGTGCCGCTACATGAAATCCAATTCCCTCGCCGACGTCCTGCGCGTTCTGGAAAATCCGGAACCGCACCAGATCATCGAGCTGTCCGCCGAAGTCCGCGACAACGCCCTGCATTGCGTGGACGCCATGTTCGAATACGCCGAACAACCCACCTCGAAATAACCGGACTGGGTTCCGGGCGCGAAGTAGTCCAATATAGAATATCTCTGGAAGATCATCGTTCGCCCACCGGGCATGAGGCCATTTGCCGCGGGCCACGCCCGCTATTCGGTGGAAGTGGAGGCGGGCTCTTCCGGCTCGCGGCGGGGCAGGCTGTCGCGCATGAATCGCTGATACAGCACCGGCAGCACCACCAGCGTCAACAGGGTCGAAGACACGATGCCGCCAATGACGACGGTGGCCAGCGGTTGCTGCACTTCGGCGCCGGTGCTGGTGGCGGTGGCCATCGGTAGAAATCCCAAAGACGCCACCAGCGCCGTCATCAACACCGGACGCAACCGCGTCAGGCATCCCTCGTACACGGCGCGGTCCAATTCCACTCCCTCTTCGCGCAGGCGGTTGATGAACGACACCAGCACCACGCCGTTCAGCACCGCCACTCCGGATAAAGCGATGAAGCCGACGGCAGCGGAGATGGACAGCGGGATGCCGCGTATCCATAACGAGAACACGCCGCCGGTCAAGGCCAGGGGCACGCCGGAGAACACCAGCAACGCCTGTTTGCCGGAACCGAACGCGGCAAACAGCATGAGGAAGATCAGCAGCAATGCCACCGGCACCACCAGGTACAAACGCTGGGCGGCGGAGATGAGATGTTCGAACTGGCCTCCCCAGGTCAGCCAGTATCCGGACGGGATGGTCACTCGTTGCTGGATGAGATCCTGCGCTTCTTCGACGAACGTGCCGAGGTCGCGCCCGCGCACGTTGGCGCTGACGAAGACGCGCCGCTTGCCGTTTTCGCGGCTGATCTGATTCGGCCCCTGCACCACTTCCAGATCGGCGACGGCCTCCAGTGGAATGAACGTGGGCAGGGGTTTGGGTTGCGGCCGCTGGCTGCCCACGATGTGCTGGTTGTTGGGCGCGAGTTGTTCCGGGAAGGGTAGAGGAATGCGGCGCAAACTGGGAATGTCCTGCCGGATGTCCTCGGGCAGGCGCACGATGAGATCATAGCGGCTGTCGCCTTCGTACACCACGCCCGCCTTTTTACCGCCGACGGCCGTCTCGACAATGGTCTGGATGTCCGCCACATTGAAACCGAGGCGGGCCATTTCGTCTCGCTTGAGTTGCACGGTGAGGATGGGCAGACCCGTCACCTGCTCAACGCGTACGTCGGCCGCGCCGGGGATGTCACCCAGAACATGCGCAATCTGGTCGGCGGTTTCCAGCAACACCTCCAGGTTGTCGCCATGCACTTTCACCGCAAGGTCGCTGCGCACCCCGGAGATCAACTCATTGAAACGCATCTGAATGGGTTGGGTGAATTCGTATTTGTTGCCGGGCAGAGGGTGCAGCACCGACTCGAATTTTTGGATGATGTCGGCGCGGCTCAAATCGGGGTCCGGCCATTCGCGGCGCGGTTTCATGATGGCGAACACGTCGGCGACGCTGGGCGGCATGGGATCGGTGGCAATGTCCGGCGTGCCGATTTTGGCGAACACGTAATCCACTTCCGGAAACTGTTTGAGTTTGGTTTCCAGGTTGTGCTGCATGCTCACCGCCTGCGATAGACTCGTGCCCGGTATGCGCAGGGCGTGGATGGCGTGATCCTCTTCATTCAAGGTGGGCACAAACTCGCGCCCCAGTTTAGCCGCCAACAGCGCCGACAGCACAAACAGCACCAGCGCCAAGGTCAACACGGTCGGCCGCATCTTCAACGCGGTGGTGAGGACAGGACGGTACAACCGTTGCGCCCAGTAGAAAAACCAGGTTTTCTTTTCGGACACGCGGCCGGAGACGAACTGCGCCACCATCGCCGGAATGAAGGTCAAGGAGAGGATCAGCGCGCCGGTCAATGCGGCCAGCACGGTGAAGGCCATGGGGATGAACATCTTGCCTTCGATGCCGGTCAGCGTGAGGATGGGCAGGTACACGATCATGATGATGATGACGCCGAAAATACTGGGCCGCGACACCTCGGCGGTGGCATCGCCCATCACCTGCACGCGTTCCTCTTCGGATAATTCCCGGTCCATTTTCTTTTGCCGTTCGGTGAGACGGCGGATGCAGTTTTCCATGATGATGACGGTGCCATCGACGATGATGCCGAAATCGATCGCCCCCAGGCTGAGCAGATTGCCGCTCACGCTGTTGGCCACCATGCCGGTCACCGCGAACAGCATGGACAAGGGAATGACCAACGCGGTGATGACCGCGGCGCGCATATTGCCCAGCAGCAGGAACAGAACGGCGACCACCAGCAGCGCGCCTTCGACCAGGTTGTTGCGCACGGTGGTGAGGGTTTTGTTGACCAGCTTGGTGCGGTCGTAGGTGGTGGTCACCTGAATGCCTTCCGGCAGGGTGCGGGCGATCGATTTCATTTTGCCATCGACGGCGCGGGCCACGCGACGGCTGTTGTCGCCTTTCAGCATGAATACCGTGCCCAGCACCACTTCCTCGCCGTTGCGCGTGGCAGCGCCGGTGCGCAGTTCCTTGCCGATGAGCACGTCGGCCACATCCTCGATGTAAATCGGAACGCCGCGATGTGCACCGAGGACGATGCGGCGGATGTCTTCAATCGTTTTCACCTGCCCCGGCGTGCGCACCAGAAACTGTTCTCCGCTCTGCTCGATATACCCCGCGCCGACGTTGTCGTTGTTCTTGCGCAATGCCTCCAGCACATCGTTGAACGTCAGGTTGTAGGCAGTCAGTTTTTTGGGATGGGGAGTGACGTGGTATTGCCTTTTGTAACCGCCGATGCTGTTGACCTCGACCACGCCGGGAATGGTCATCAACTGGGGCCGGATGGTCCATTCCTGAACGGTGCGCAATTGCGCCATCTGCTCCACGCTGTTTTTGGTTTCGTGGTGACTGTCTTTCCAGCTGAGCGCCCACATATAAATTTCGCCGAGACCGGTGGCGATGGGCCCCATGATCGGTTCCAGCCCGCTGGGGAGTTCCGTTCCAACTTCACGCAGACGCGCGTTCACCAACTGGCGTGCGAAATAAATGTCGGTGCCATCCTCGAAGATGACCGTTACCTGTGACAGGCCGTAACGCGAGATGGACCACGTCTCCTTCAATTGCGGCAAACCGAACATGGCCGTTTCAACGTAATAGGTGACGCGCTGTTCGACTTCGATGGGAGAATACCCCGGCGCTTCCGTGTTGATCTGCACCTGGATGTTGGTGATGTCCGGCATGGCGTCGATGGGCAGTTTCTGGAAATTGTAAATGCCCAGCACCGCCAATGCGATGGTGGCGAGGATGACGAACACCCTCTGCCGGATGGAAAAATGAATGAAACGTTTCAGCACAGCAGATCTCTCCCGTTCAATGCGAATGGGTGGCGGCGGATTTTTGCAACTCCGCTTTGATGATGAAGCTGTTTTCCTTCACGTAGGTGTCGTCCGGTCGCAAGCCCTCGACGATTTCCACCCAATGCCCGTCCGAATGGCCGAGCTTGACCGGGCGCGGTTCGTACTGATTGCCGACTTTGATGAACACCACGTCCCAGTCGCGAAACGTTTGCACGGCCTTCACCGGCACGGCGACGGGCACCGATTTCGTGTCGCGGATCAGATCGACCTTCACGTAAGTACCCGGCCGCCATTTGAGTTGATCATTGGGGATGACGATGCGCCCGGTCACGGTCCGTGTCTTTTCATCCAGCACCGCACCCAGAAAAAACAGTTTGCCAACGGCCTTCATGTCCGCATTCTCGGCCCGCACCTGGATTTTCTGGCCCAGCTCGACGAGATCCATGTCGCGCGAAGGAATGGCGATGTTGACCCAGACCTCGGAGAGATCGGCGACCATGAACACGGAAAAATCCTTTTTGATGGCTTCCCCGACCGCGATGTGTTTATCGATCACCGTGCCGGCGATCTCCGAACGCAGTTCGTAATGCGTGAACGGCGGCGGCGAGGCCGAAGTGAGGCGTTCGATGTCGTGGCCGGTCAAACCCAGCGTGCGCAATTTCTGGGCCTGTGTTTTGATGTTCAACTCCGCCATCTCCAATGCCTGCGTCTTTTCCAACAGCGACAGCTTGCCCTGGTAATGCACCTGTTCGCGGGACGCGGCGTATTGGGCTTTGGCGGTCTGGAACTCTTCCAGCGCCAGCAGGTACTCGGCGCGGGACGAGATTTTTTTCTCGTACAGGGTTTTTTCCCGCTCATACACCGCCTGCGTCCGCACCCGCTTGGCGTAGGCGGGCACGATCTGCGCCCGCGAGTGGCCCAGAAACAAGTCGTCGATTTTCGAATACAGGTCATCGAGGCTCAGGTTTTTCGTGAGCAGGTCGAGCATGATGAGGGTGTTGTCGAAGATCAGTTTCTGCCGCTCGTGATCCAGCCGTACCGGTTTGGCCTGTTTGACCGCGGCGAGGTATTCATTCTTGGCGTCCGCCAACTCGCGACTCTGCAACACCGCCAGCAGGTCGCCCACGTTTACGGAGTCGCCCATGTCCTTGTACACGTCCACCACCAGCGATTCGACGCGCGGCACGATGTGGGCGACGCGTTTTTCATCGAGACCGATCTCGCCATCGAGTGTGACCACATCGCCGATGGCGCGCGGACCGGCTTCGGCCACTGCGATGCCGGCATTGTCCGCCTGCTCTTCGGGAATTTCGACGCGAAACTCGATCTGCTCGTGCGTCCACCGGTGCTCCTTGCCGTTCCACATGGCCTGGATCTGCATGACAAACGAATGCGGCTCGACCACTTCCTCATCGCCCAGCAGGTACTGCCCCACGGGCTTGAAGCGAACGGCGTCGGTACGCTCCATGCGTTTCAGGTCGATCTGCACCGTGACGTCTTCGAGAGGAATGGCCGTGCCGTCCGCCGTCATCGGGTACACGCGAAATTCCGGCGGCACGCCCTGTTCGTACAGCACCACTTCCAGTTGCAGGTCATCCTGCGTGAACAGCATGCCGTTGTGCGGACCGCGCGGCATGTCGGATGCGTGGTCGTCGTGATCATCGCCCGCGCCATGCGCTCCGTCGTCATGTTTATGGATGGTGTCGTTGTGCTCGTGCGGTGCGAGGTGGAGAAACGGCACCGTCTCGGGACTGACGATGGCCCAGCCGAACGCCGCGCCAAGGATCAGGATCGTTGCCACCGGCAGCAATGATTTGCGTTTCATGGTGTGGAATCCTCCGCAGTTGGGGATGCATCGATCCGTTGCTGGTTCAAAGGCGCACCGATGAGGCGTTCGACATCCGCCACCGCCCGATGGTATTCGGCAAGCGCTTGCAGATATTGTTCGCGCGCCTGAAACCAGGTACGCTGACTGTCGAGCACTTCCAGATACCCGAACTTGCCGTAACGATACCCTTCCTGTACCGCATCGAAGGCCATCTTCGCGCCCGGCAGGACCTGATTTTTGAGCGAGGTCACCTGCGTGTGCGCGTTCACCAGGCGCGCGTGGTGGTTCGACAATACGGTTTGCAGTTTGATTTCCATCGCGCGTTGCTGGGCTTCCGCCTTGGACTTGCGGTAGCGCGCTTCGGCGATGGCGCCCTGGTTGCGGTCGAACAACTGGATCGGTAGTTGAAGTTGAAACATAACTGAGTTGTCGCGGTTCTCCTGCAGCCAGCGTGCGCCCACACCCATTTGCAGGTTGGGAATGGAACGCGACTCTTCCAGGTCAACCTGGGCATCGCGTTGAATCATCTCCGTGGCCCAGCGTGCGAGATCGGGATTCTGGTTGAGGCGCGCCGCCAATTCTTCCAGCGGGGGGAGGAACTGGATGCCATACAGGTTGCCCTGCACCCGGTGGAAGGCCGCGAGAGGCCGACCCCACAGCGCGGCAAGCCGCCTCCGCGCGGCATGCAATTCGTTTTCAGCCTGCCGCCTCTGCATGCGCGTGGTGGACAGTGTGACCTGCGCCTTCACTTCATCGATGGGCGGCACCTTGCCCGCCTTCACGCGTTCGGCCACGGCGGTGTGCAGACGTTCCGATAACTCTTCCAGTTCGTGCACCAGCTTCAACGCTTGCTGCTGCGCAAGCACGTCCACGTATGCTTTGGCCGTGGCGGTGAGCACATTCATGCGCGCTGTTTCGTAATCCCATTCGGCGAGTTCGGTTTTCAGGTTGGCGGCGGTTTCCCGCTTGGTGCGTTTGCCGCCCAACTCGATCCATTGCGTGAACAGAACCTGGTTTTCCGAATCAGAGGCGCCAGAAAACTGTCCCGATCCCAGAACGTCCTGCACCATCGCCTGCACCTGCGGGTTGGGGAGGAGCCCTTCCTGCAGGGCGCGGGCCTCGCGAGCGCGGATTTCGAGGCCGAATACCTGCAAGTCGGGATTGTGCAGCAGGATGTGCGCTGTCGCCTGCCGGAGCGTGAGCACGCCGGTGAGGTCGCGTGGATCGTTGGACGTGACCTTATTTTTAAATGTGATGGTGCCTTCCGGTCCCGTTATGAAGTCGGGGGAGGGCGCTGATTGGGATACCGCCGGGGTGGCGTGCATGAATAGAACGAGCGCGCCCATTCCCGCCAGCTTGTTGAATGCAGTCATGGCTTCTTTCCGTGATACCCGGACCGGTTTTCCGTGTCGCTGAAAATCGGAAACACGTGGGTTCTTCATCGAAGTGGAACGGTTTCCACGCGATGAGGACCGTATTAAAAGTTAGAAACGAATCGGATCAGGAAAGGAGTGCGGGCGGTGCGCGGCCGGATGCGGCCAGGGGTGAATGCAGTGCTGGATTGAGAGGAACGTTTTGCTGCATGGCATGCCACGCGATACGCGGACTGTCCTGCGATGCAACGGAAATGATCGCGCTGTGGACCACGACTTTGAATTTGAGGGGTGGCAGGCTGTTTTTGTTGAAATTCAGTTGCAGGGTCTCGGAATCGCTGCCCGGCATGGATTCGGTGTGGTGGTGCGTTTCGCCCGGCAAGACCGGAGACGCATCCGGATTGATGACGGCGGCAAAGCCTTCCACTTCGTGCGAATGGAAATGCCCGGTGTGGTCGTGCGGTTGCAATTCGTCTGCGTGTGCGTGCACGTAGTCGGGGTGATAATGGAAGGTGAATCCGACGCAAAAGTAAAACGCCCACAACAGAACCAGTGCGTGCACGACCAGCGTTTTTGGTTTTCGGGTGCATCTCTGCATGAAGAAGCCCAATAATCGATGAGACAGAATGAAAAATCGGATACCATGATTATAGCCACAACGGGCGGGCATCTTCAAATTTTTTGTAATTCCGTGGCTTCCACGTGCCGGGAAGAGAACGCGGAAAGCGTTTAGAGATCTCATGTTACAGGTTCAAAACTTAAGCGTGACGCGAGGCAAGCCGATCCTCAAGGAAGTATCTTTTGATGTCGGCAAAGGGGAAATGCTGGTGGTGCTCGGTCCTTCCGGCTCCGGCAAATCGACGCTGCTGCGCTGCCTCAACCGGCTCGATCCTTTTGATGGGGGCGTCGTGCGTTTGCACAATGAGGACGTTTCAAATTCAAGCGTGCTCGCATTGCGGCAGCGCGTCGGCATGGTGTTCCAGACGCCCGCGCTGATGCCGTTCCGTGTCTGCGACAACATCGCGCTCGGGCCCAGCCTGCGTCGTGAAGTGTTGGACGATGCGCGCTGCGAATCGCTGCTCCATCAGGTCGGCCTGTCGAAAGCGTATCGGACGCGGCAGGCGGAAACCTTGTCGGTCGGCGAGCAGCAACGCGTGGCCCTGGCTCAGGTGCTGGCCAACACGCCGGAGGTGATGCTGATGGATGAGCCGACCTCGGCGCTGGATCCCACGGCGGCGCTCACCATCGAGAACCTGATCAAGCGCATCAATCGCGACCTCGGTATTGCGACGGTGTGGGTGACGCACGACGTGCCACAGGCCATGCGGTTCGACGCGCCGACAATGGTGCTGATCGATGGCCGCATCATCGCCCACGGCAACATTCAGGATTTGATGCGCGACCGGCAGGATGAGCGCCTGCAACGTTTTTTCGAGGGACGGTTGCAACCCGGTGTGGATGCCGATCTGCAAGGAGAACACCCCGATGCGCGTTGAAGCGTTGCTGTTGTGTTACGGTCTGGTCATCGTTTCGCTGCTCGTGTCCTATTACAACCGGCTCGGTCTGGAAAAGGATGTGTTCTACGCTTCGGCGCGGGCAACGGTGCAGCTGGTGCTCATGGGATTTTTGCTGGAAGCGATTTTGACGCTCGAACAGATCTGGGTGTTGTTGCTGATCCTCCTGTTCATGTGCGGCATCGCCGCCTCCATTTCCGGCAAGCGCGGACAGCCGATTCCGAACGCGTACGGGATTGCGTTCGCCGGCATTCTTGCCGGATCGGGCGTGACCTTCGGCATCCTTGCGGCGGCGGGGGTGATCGCACCCGAAGCCAAGTACATCATCCCGCTGGGCGGCATGATCATCGGCAATTCGATGAACACCGCTTCGTTGGCGATGAACCGGCTGACTGGCGAACTCAGTCACCAACGGCGGCGCATCGAAACGCTGCTGGCACTGGGCGCGAACGCAAGGCAGGCGGGGCGCTGGGCGGTGCGCGACACGCTGAAGGCGGCGATGATCCCCACCCTCGACTCGATGAAGGTGATTGGCCTGGTGCACCTGCCGGGCATCATGACGGGATTCATCATCGCCGGCGGATCGCCGTTGGAAGCGGTGAAGTATCAACTCGCCATCGTGTTCATGATCGCCGGCACCGCCAGCCTCACCGCCATGCTGGTGACGCTGCTCGCTATCCGTTACTGTTTTTCCAAAGACGTGCAACTGCTCGACCGCTTCCGCCCGCAGGCGGAGGTGGGGTGAGGTTCATTCCACAGATGCCTTCACATTCGCGAGCAGTAAATCATTCTCCCCTCCTTGGCAAGGAGGGGACTGCGGGGAGGTTCTGGTGATTTTTTCTTTCCACTTTCTATCCTTTTAGAAAAAGCACCCTCACCCAGCCCGTCATGCCGTGAGTGCTCCCGCCAGGAGAGAAGGAGAAAACAGGTTCCAACCGTTCGCCGTGTTTTGTGCGATTACTTTTTCTTGGAGGGGGTGGAGGCCTTTTCTGTTTTTTTGGGCTCGGTGTCCTCTTCGCCGGGTTCTGCTTTCTCGATAGGGATGAGTTCGTGCTTGTCGGTGGTGCGGAAGGGCAACAGTTTGATTTCGAGGAAACCGTCGCAACTGCCGACCATGTAGATGAGGCAGATGTAATCCTTGATCCAGGCGAAGGTGGACTGGCACATCGGTTCGCCGCAGGCGTCGTCGGTCGAGGCATGGCTTTCACCGCATCCACCCAGGCGGCCTGAAAACTCTTTCAGGTCGGTGATCTTTTCTACATTGACCTTGTCGAACTGGAGAAACTTCTGTTCTTTCAGCGGAGGGATCGGTTGGCCGCCCATGTTCTTCATCAGTTCGAGCAGGATGAGATACACGTTGTCCACCGACGCCAGGGTGAGCAGGGGTTTCGGTTTCTGGTTGTACAGGCAGAAATAGGAATGGTGGAGCAGGTCTTCCAGCGTGTCCGGCGGCTGGTAGCTCCACAGGTCTTCGGAAAACCCGTCGCTGTAAACGAAACAGTAGTCGTTGTTTTCCAGGTCCATGTCGGAATGGGTGAAGTAATCCTCTTCCCCCAAACGGAGAATCTTGTCGTTGATCAGTTTCAGAAACGCTTCGGTTTTGAGATGAACGATGCGTCCCGTACCGGTTTCCTTTTCAAGAAACTCTTTGAATCCCTGCTTGAGAGCCTGATTGACGAGAGTCTGTGCCTTCACGGTATCCTCATGAGAGTCGTGCGCTAAAAACAGAGTCCCCTTGTTTTTATTATATCACTTCGGACCGATCATGTTTCCCGGTTGTACTTTATCGTCGAACTCTTCGGCGGACAACAATTTCAGAGCCACCGCCGCCTCCTTCAAAGAGGTGTTTTCCTCGTAGGCTTTTTTCGCCACCTTGGCGGCGTTGTCGTAGCCGATATGCGGGTTGAGCGCCGTCACCAGCATCAGCGAATCCGACAAAAAGTGCTGGATGCGGTCGTGATTCGGCTGGATGCCCACCACGCAATGCTCGGTGAACGACCGGCAGGAGTCGGCGATCAGGCGGATCGACTGCAACAGATTATAAATCATCATCGGCTTGAACACATTCAGTTCGAAATGGCCGTTGGCGCCGCCCACGTTCACCGCCGTATCGTTGCCGATCACCTGCGCCGCCACCATGGTCATGGCCTCCGACTGCGTCGGGTTGACCTTGCCCGGCATGATGGACGACCCCGGTTCGTTGGCGGGGAGGATGAGTTCGCCAAAACCGCAGCGCGGACCGGAGCCCAGCATGCGGATGTCGTTGGCGATTTTCATCAGGCCGCAAGCGATGGTTTTCATCACCCCGCTGGCCTCGACCACGGCGTCGTGCGCGGCCAGGGATTCGAACTTGTTGGGCGCGGTGACGAAGGGCAGGCCGGTGAGGTCCGCAATGGCCTTCGCTACCTTAACGGGAAAATCCTTGTGTGTGTTGAGTCCTGTTCCCACCGCCGTGCCGCCGAGCGCGATTTCGTACAGGCGCGGTAGGCAGCCCTCGATGCGTTTTACGGCGTTGTCCATCTGCTGCACGTAGCCGGAAAACTCCTGCCCCAGTGTCAAGGGCGTGGCGTCCATCAAGTGCGTGCGGCCGATCTTGATGATGCTGTCAAACTCTTTCGCCTTCGCCTGGAGCGCGTCGCGGAGACCGGTGATGGCGGGGATGAGGCGTTCGTGAATCTGCTCGACGGCGGCGATGTGCATGGCGGTGGGGAAGGTGTCGTTGGACGACTGGCCCTTGTTGACGTCGTCGTTGGGGTGGATGGGGTCCTTGCTGCCCAGCGTGCCGCCGGCCATCTCGATGGCGCGGTTGGCGATGACTTCGTTGCTGTTCATGTTGCTCTGTGTGCCGCTGCCGGTCTGCCAAACGCGCAGGGGAAAGTGCGCATCCAGCTTGCCTTCGATCACTTCATCGGCGGCCTGGGCGATGAGGGCCAGCTTGTCCGCGGGGAGGACGCCGACCTCGGTGTTCACCTGGGCGGCGGCTTTTTTGAGGATGCCCATGCCCCGGATGATCTCGCGCGGCATGGTTTCCCAGCCGATGTCGAAATGAATGAGCGAACGTGCCGTCTGCGCACCGTAATACCGATCCGCCGGAACGTCGATGGCGCCCATGCTGTCGGTTTCTTTCCGGTATTCCATGTTGTGGCCTCCCCTGGCGTGAATGGAGTGTTTCGTAGAGTGAGTGGTTTTAATTAACGTATTTTTGCGGACGGGTCAATTATTGAAATAGTTTTCGACTTCGGGCAGTTGTTCGGCGAGGTACAACTTGAGTTTTTTCAATAAACGTTGCTCCGCCTGGCGCACGGCTTCCCGGGTGATGCCGAAGTGCTCGCCGATCTCCTTCAGCGAGACCGGGTCCTCGGCCAGGATGCGGGTGGCGATCAGTTCCTGCTCGATGGGTTTCAGCTCGTCCAGCATCTGCTCCACCTTTTCGCGGATCAGGCGGTGGAACTGCTCGACCTCCAGCTCCTCGGCAGGTGTGCTGTTGCTATCGGCGAGGGTCTTCATCGGCGTCAGCGTGCTGTCCGGCTGCGACGGCGTTTCCATGGACACGTCGGCGGCGCCCAGACTGGCTTCGACATCGATCACGTCCTGCTCGTCCACGCCGAAGTGTTCGGCCAGCAGTTTGGGTGAGGGATCGACGCCTTCCGCAATCAGTTTTTCCTTGGTTTTGCGCAGGTTGTAAAGCAGCTTGCGGCGGGAGTTGGTGGTGCCGACTTTCACCAGCCGCCAGTTGTCGAGGATGAATTTCAGGATGTACGCTTTGATCCACCAGCTGGCGTAAGCGGGCAGACGGACGCCGCGAAAGGGATCGAAATTCTGCACGGCTTTCATGAGGCCGACATTGCCTTCCTGCACCAGGTCCATGGTGTGCTGCCATTCGCGGCGGAAGGTCAACGCGATCTTCACCACCAGCATCAGGTTGTGGGTGATCAGTTTGTAGGCCGCCTTCACGTCGCCGGTTTCCTGGTACTTGAGGGCCAACTCATGCTCTTCTTCCGGGCTCAATTCACTGTACTGACGGATTTCCTGCAGGTAGGCGGCCAGGGGATCGAGCGGCGCCAGCGCGCTGGAGCCGCTGACCATCGGCAGATGGCGCTCGTCCTCGCCCGCGTCCTCATCATCCACGACATCCGGTTCCAGAGGGGGCGAATCGGCATCCCCGAGATCGTGCAGGTCCTCGTCCCGCTCCTCGCCGTCGTCTTCTGTCTGTTTCCAATCGTCGTTCATGAATTAACCCTGTTATCCGATTTCTGTGTCACCTTCGCGCCAATCTAAACCATTCCGTCCGGGCAATAGTCCGTTTCCCCTCCGCGTAGAGGAGCGCGCCCTAAAAACCATCGCCGGGACTACCGGGCAATAGCCCGTTTCCCCTCCTCGTAGAGGAGTGCGCCCTGAAAACCAACGCCGGGACTACCGGGCAATAACCCGTTTGCACCGGGCCATGCCCGGCCATCTGCCTCGGACGCAGTCCGCGCCCACCGGCCATCGCAGCGATCACCGGGCAGTAGCCATTTTGCTGCGGGCCATGCCCGGCCATCTGCCTCGGACGCAGTCCGCGCCCACCGGCCATCGCAGCGATCACCGGGCAGTAGCCATTTTGCTGCGGGCCTTGCCCGCCGTTGAATACCCGGCTCAATAAAAGTACAATGCAGGCATGACACGTCTTGCACTGATCGCGCTGGTAATTCTGATCTTTTATTTTCTGTTCCGCTGGGCCTTCGCCCCGTCTCCGAAACGCGGGGAGAATCCGGATGCAACGGAAATGGTGAAGGACCCCAACTGCCGCATGTATGTTCCCAAACCCGAAGCCATATGCAAAACCATTGAGGGCAACGAGCATTTCTTCTGCAGTGAAAAATGTGCCGACGAGTACCGGAACAAACAGCAACCGGCTTCGTGACGAGGGACCTCCCGCACCGGTGAGTGCCGGGCTCCTTCACCCCGAATGACACGGCAAAGAACGCGCGTGCCTTTGATCTGGCAACAAAGCAGGTAACTTATTGATTTCAAAGGAAGCTCAATTCCGTCGTGCATTCATTGTAACACACCCGGAGCGGGGAAACGAACGCCCCGTCCCGGGTAATAAACCGTTTTTGTGGAAAGGGTTCAACGTGTTGAAATTATGGAAAACTACGGGTCGTTGGGCTCTGGTGGGGAGTTTGCTGGTGTGTCTGGTGCAGCCCGTAGGGGCGGCAGAGGAGGAGCAGAAACCTTGCGAGCCGGTCGAGACCAAAAAGGTCAAGATCGAAGGTTATATCAACCGTGAGCACACGCGTGAAAAGCGCCAAATCATTAAGGAGTTTGTGGAAATCGGCCACACCGAGGCCCGCATCCGTCCGTTCCCCATGGGCAAGACCGCCAAGGTGGTGGCGGTGGGACGCTGCGTACCGGCGTACATCGCGCGCCATGTGCTGAACACCAGCCTCAAGTACACGGAAGGCATCGAGAGCCTGGTCAACCAGGCGTTCCTGCATTCACACTGGATCGGCATCGCCACCACCATCTTCGACGAACCGTCGCAGCAGACAGTCACGCCGGAACAGGTGGAGCAATTGTTGAACCCGGATCTGGGCGATGACGAGTTCCACGCCCTGTACCAGAAGTTTTCGATTCAGGACGACACGGTGCCCTTCCTCGGTCAACGCAAAGAAAACGTCAAAAAAGTGGACTGACCGCGCCTGGCGCGGACTGCGTCCGAGGCAAAATGGCTACTGCTCGGTGGTCGCTGCGATGGCCGGTGGGCGCGGACTGCGTCCGAGGCAGATGGCTATTGCCTGGTGGTCCCTGCGATGGCCGGTGGGCGCGCTCCTCTACGAGGAGGGGAAACGGGCGGCTGCTCGCTGCCAACCGGGTCATCCTGAGCGCAGGCGAAGGAAAGGTCGTCAGTAACCTCCCCTGTATCCCCTCCTTGAGAAGGAGAGGAGGAAGAAGGAACTATGAAGTCCTTTGGTCATTTAAAAGAGACTTCTCGGAAAAACGCACCGCCTCAGCCTGCGTAGGCCAGGGCGGCATTGTGCGCGGACATGTCCGGATTCATGGCGGTGGTGACCTCGCCGTGGATCAGGTACCGCACCAGGCCAATGGCCGACTCCTTGCGGTGCAGCAGGCGCTTCATTTCTTCCCAGCCGCACTGGTTGCCCTGCCGGAAGGCATCGTTCCAATTCAGGTGCAGCGATTGGTTCAGGTAATCCGCCCCTTCCATCTCGAACACGTGTTCATAGACGTCGATCAGCACGTCGAACTGGTCCCCCTTCTGCCTGAGCTGGAAGGAGTCGAATCCGCCGGAAACGAAGCCGAAAATATAGCCGAGTGCATACGGCGATTGCGAACGGCTGGAGGATTCCGGGCTTTGCGACAGCGCGATCAAAAGTTGCATGTTCAGGTTGCGGGTGACGAATTGCGTCAAGGCTTGAATCTTTTTCATACCGTATTCTCCTTTTTGAGTCGAGGACAGGTTACCCGCGCCGTGTTGGCGTTCGGTTTGGCCTGCATGAGAAGTGCGCTTGGTTTTGCGGGCCGGGTGGGGAACAATGGGGATGTTCTTTCTCCCTCCCCTTCTCAAGGGGCACTCAGGAGTGACAGGCGGGAGGATTTAAATAGTCCCTCCCCTTGGAGAGCTTTGTATAAATAGGCAGATTGAAAATTTTGGTGGTGCCCGAACAAAGGAAAGATCATCGTTCGCCCTCACTCCAGCCCGCCACTCTGTGAGTGCTCCCATCCAGGGAGAGGGAGGTGTTTAAGGTTCCTTCTCCCCTGGTGGGAGAAGGCCAGGATGAGGGGGGTTCATGACTTTTCCTTACTTTTCCTTTTTTCAGTTATGCAAAGCTCTCCTTACCAAGAGACACTCACAGAGTGACGGGCGGGGTGGGGTTGCTTTTGGGTTTGATTATTTACGAGGAAAGAAGCTTCATTACCTCCCCTCAATCCCCTCCTTGGAAAGGAGGGGAGGATGAGGATACGGAATGTGAATTTTTCAGGGCGGCATGAATATCAGATCGATTGAGGGTAAATTCGCTACCGCTATTATGACACTGGGCCTGCTCGCGTTGACCGCGGTCAACGCGGCGGCGGACGAGGCGCCGTGTCCTTCGGTGGAGGAGCAGCCGGTGAAGATCGAGGCCTGGCTGGCGAAACGGCTGGAGCCCGAGTTCCCCGTCATTCGCAAGGAAATGGCGCGGATGGGCTTCACCCGCGTGGCCCTGTGGCCGTATCCGGCGGCGCGGAATCCGTCGAAAGTCGTCGCCATCGGCCGCTGCGTGCCGGCATACATCGCCCGTCATGCGCTTCAGCAGGCGCTGTATCACTTTGGTGGCGTGCGGCATCTGGTGCATCAGAAATTCGTGCACGACCACTGGATCGGTCTCGGCACCTCCCTGTTCGCCGAGAACTCGTTGCAGCCCATCACGCTCCCGCAACTGCAACAATTTCTCGATCCCAGGCTCGGTACGCCGGAGTTTCAAACTTTGTATCGCCGGTTTACGGTTCAGGATGTTAAGGTACCGGCGTTCGGTCTCGAACTGCCCAACCCGAAGTTGATGAAATAAATTCCTGTCCACCCCGTCCTGCGAGTCTCATGGCCACCTTCGACATCATCGCCATCCTGTTGTTTCTGACCGCGACGTTCGCGTATCTCAACCACCGCTTTCTGAAGATGCCGCCCAACATCGGCCTCATGGCCATTGCCCTGATGTTTTCGCTGTTGCTGGTTGCGGTGGGGGAGCTGGCGCACATTCCGGCGTTGGAAAAGACGGCGCGTGTCATTCTGGAAGGCGTCGATTTCGAAAGCCTGTTGCTGCACGGCATGCTGGGGGCGCTGTTGTTCGCCGGGGCGTTGCACATCGACCTGGCGGACCTCGCCAAACAGAAATGGATCATCACCCTGCTGGCGACGGTGGGCATCATGGTGTCCACGTTTCTGGTCGGCGGTTTCACCTATGGCGTGGCCGGGGTTCTGGGACTCAACCTGCCGTTGATCTATTGCCTGGTGTTCGGCGCGTTGATTTCGCCGACCGACCCCATCGCCGTGTTGTCGATCCTGAAATCCGCGAATGCGCCGAAGGAACTGGAAACGAAGATCACCGGGGAGTCGCTGTTCAACGACGGGGTGGCGGTGGTGGTGTTTCTGGTGATTGCGGGCATCGCCACCGGCGCGCGCGAGCCGACGTTCGGGGCCATCGCCCTGCTGTTTCTGGAAGAGGCGGTGGGCGGCGCCTTGTTCGGCCTGGGCACCGGCTACATCGCGTACCGGTTGCTGAAGACGGTGGACAATTACCAGGTCGAGGTGTTGATCACCGTGGCGTTGGTGATCGCCGGATACGCCGCGGCGGAAGCCATCCACGTTTCCGCACCCATCGCCGCCGTGGCCGCGGGCCTGCTCATCGGCAACCACGGCCGCACCTTTGCCATGTCCGCAACCACCACCGAGCACGTGGACACGTTCTGGGAGTTGATCGACGAAATCCTGAACGCGGTGCTGTTTGTGCTGCTGGGATTGGAGGTGATGATCCTGGTGTTCGACGGTTCCAGCCTGCTGGCCGGGGTGCTGGCCATTCCGCTGGTTCTTCTGGCCCGGTTTACGGGAGTGTCCGTTCCCGTTTACCTGCTCAAATTCCGCCGCGAGTTCCCTCCCAAAACCATCCGCATCCTCACCTGGGGCGGGCTGCGCGGCGGCATCTCCGTCGCCCTGGCCCTGTCCTTGCCGGCGTCGCCCGAGCGCGACGTCATCCTGATGATGACCTATGTCGTTGTCGTGTTCTCGGTGCTGGTGCAGGGGCTGACCATCGGCAAGCTGGTGCGCTCCAGCTTAAAACCATAAGCCTTTAAAAATCAAACAGTGAAAAATTTATTTTCAAACGCGATTCAAATTGTGTTTACCGGTCCGGTTTCAGTCGTTACCATTGAATAAAGAGCCAGTGAGTTTGCAGTCTTCCCCCAAGGAACTATGGATTTCGATACCGTCATGGCGTACAGCGCCCGCTTGTTTCACCAGTACGCCAGCAGCAGGGCCTTATCCCTTCAGTACCCGTTTGCCCGCGCTCTCCAGGAGAATCCGGAGTTTTACGACGACGTGCGCCGTGAGTTTTTCGACACGCTGGGCGAGGTGTGCGCTGCCAGCGGCCATTACGCGCAGAAATGCGCCCTGCGCCGCATCCTGATGGGGCACACCCGCAACCGGGTGATGTGGGAGGAGTATTTCCAGAAGAAATGGCTGGAGACGGAGCGGCAGTTGATCTACGTGTACTTCAAGGATTCCTGGCAGAACGTGCCGTTTGTGGAGTTCGAGCAGAAGACGGCGTATTTCAAACTGTATTCCGCCGCGTTGCAGACCCTGTTTCAGGCCGTGCTCGACCGCTATTACGATCAGGTCATCGAAAACAGCTACGCCCCGCTCTTGACCAAGAGCTACCGGTCCTATTACCAGAAGCTGTTCGAGTCCATCCTCTGCCAGGTGCGCGGCGAACCCTATCCCGATATGGACAACGTCCACCGCCTGAAAAACTTCATTTCCGGCATCGAAAAACCCGCCCTCTCCGGCGACGAACGGGCTTACGATCTCACCGCTCCTCTGTGAGGAGGGAAAACGGGTCGTGTCCCCGGTGAGCCCACTGCGTGGGCGCGCGGCAGGGTGTTATGGCGTGGGCGAACGAGGGTCTTCCAGCCCAATCTAAATTAAAGTCGGTTCCCAATTCCCTGAAAGCAAAATACAGATTCTGCGTCGCTCCCGTCCCTCAGAATGACACGGCTTACCCATTTCTGCGGGGTGGTGCTTCACAGACGAACGAGGATTGTTCAGGAGGCAGACCGGCTCCCCCTTCTCTGGTCTCTTAAAAAGTAAAACAGAGATTTTTCGCTACGCTCAGAATGACAGACGAACTAAGCAACGTCGGCAACAATAAATCTATGTTTTTGTTTTTTGAACGAGGGCAAAGAGGCGAGAGTCATGAGGCACCCTCACCCCAACCCTCTCCCATCCAGGGAGAGGGAATCATTTTTGAAGAACCGCAAATGGTGGGGCTTACCCGCGTCGCACCAGGCGGACGGCGTGGGAGATGGTCTTGTCGTTCTGGTCGTACCAGTACGGGCAGCCGTTGACGTAGAACAGGATTTGCGATTCCTTGCCGCGTTCCTCGCTGGTCCATGTGGTGTTGCCGCCGCCCGGCGGGAAGATGGAATCGAGGTGAATGTCGCCGCTCTTGAAATCCTTGTTCAGCTTTTCTTCGTCGTACAACGACACCGCTTCCTGAGCGCTGGGCAGACGCCAGTCGGTGTGGCCGCCGAACTTTTCGGCGTTGGTCTGCTTCACGTATTCCTGGGCTTCGTCCCAGGACACTTCTTTTTCCAGATCCAGGTACGAGTCGTTGGCCTTCCAGGTGAGGCTGGTCATTGAGTCGTAGATGGTGCCGTTGTCGCCTTTGATGAAGCGGGATTTGGGCTTTTCCATGAGTCTCCCTGTGCAAATAAAAAACCGGGCCCGCAAGGCGGTCCGGACTGCGTTTCGGTGTCAGAATTCATCCCTGTATAGCAGAAATCACAGGATTTTGTAAAGGTCCTCACGGCGGTCGGCGATCAGGTCGTTGTACGGATTGATGCTCTTGTTGCGCGCGTCGGCAAGGTCGATCTCCACCACGTGGTCCTCCTCGCCGTCTTCCGAAGCCCGCACAATAACGCGTCCGTCCGGGTCCACCACCTGGCTCTGCCCGATGAACCGAAGGGTTTCGTCCTCGATGCGTTGCTCGACGCCGACGCGGTCTGCGGTCACCGCGAACACGCGGTTTTCGAGGCAGCGTGTGATCATCGATTGCGGGCAGGTCAGGAGCACCAGGTTGGCGGGATGGGCGATGAGGTCCGCTCCCTTGAGCGCCAGCGTGCGCGCCGTTTCCGGAAACCGCCAGTCGAAACAGATCATGATGCCGACCCGCGCCTTGCCGATGTCGAACACCGGCAGCGGCAGGTTGCCCGCCGCAAAAATCTTTTTTTCGGTGTCGAAGATGTGTGCCTTGCGGTACTTGCCGATGTAGCCTTCCGGCCCGGTGAGCACGGCGGAGTTGTACAGGATATCGCCGTCTTTTTCAGCCAAGCCCGCCACGATGTGCATGTTGAACTGGCGGGAGAACTGGACCAGCGCCTGCGTGGTGGGTCCGTCGGGAATCGGTTCCGCCAGGTCCCGCGCTTCCGCCTGGTTGCGGAACTGGTAGCCGGTGGTGAACAGTTCCGGCAGGACGACGAGGTCGGCGTTCATGGTTTTCAGGCGCAACTCGACCTGTTTCAGATTGCTTTCGATGTCGCCGAATACCGGCAAGGTTTGCAGGAATCCGACTTTAAGTGGATGTTTCATGAGTTCAGTGTATCAGATGGAATGCGGCGGGCAAGGGGCCTGTGCTGTTTTGTAACCGGGCTTGTTGGCTTCATTCGCAATGTCCCCCTCTCCCTTGACGGGAGCACTCACGGAGTGACGGGCTGGGGTGAGGGTGAAAAAAGGAAATTCCACGACTCCCCCCTCATCCTGGCCTTCTCCCACCCGGGGAGAAGGGATAAGGTAGTTCCCGCGAACGTGACGTTTGATTTTTTATAGCTTCGCCTGCGCCTGGCGCAGTAGGTGGTCGATGAGCACCAGCGCCACCATCGCTTCCGCCATCGGCACCGCGCGCGGCGCGACACAGGGATCGTGGCGGCCTTCAACGCGGATCTTGGCTTTTTTGCCTTTTTGCGTCACCGTGTCCTGCTCGCGATTGATCGACGACGTCGGCTTGACCACCATGCGCAGCACGATGTCGTTGCCGTTGGAGATGCCGCCCAGCACGCCACCGGCGTGGTTGGTCTTGGTGGTGATCTTGCCGTCTTTGGCGATGAACACGTCGTTGGCTTCGGAGCCGCGCAGCCGCGCCGCTTCGAAGCCGAGGCCGACTTCCACACCCTTGACGGCGGGCAGGCACATGAGTCCCTTGGCCAGGTCCGCGTCCAACCGGTCGAACACCGGCTCGCCGAGTCCCGCGGGCACGCCCTGCGCGATCACTTCGATGACGCCGCCCAGCGAGTCGCCGTCCTTGCGCGCCTGCAGGATGGCCTCGACCATCTCTGCCGCGACCTTTTTATCCGGGCAGCGAACGATATTCTTTTCAATTTCCTTATAGTTGAAATTCTGCGCCACCAGGTCGCCGATCTGCCGGGTGTAAGCGAACACCTTGATCTTGTGCCGCGCCAGCAGCTTTTTGGCGATGGCTCCGGCGGCGACGCGCCCGACCGTTTCGCGTGCGCTGGAGCGGCCGCCGCCCCGGTAGTCGCGGAAGCCGTATTTCATGTCGTAGGTGAAATCGGCGTGACCGGGCCGGTACAGATGTTTGATGAGTTCGTATTTGGAGGAGTCGGCGTCGGCGTTTTCCACCATCATGGCGATGGGGCTGCCGGTGGTCTTGCCCTGGAACACGCCGGAGAGGATGCGGATCTGGTCCGGTTCCTTGCGCGTGGTGGTGACTTTGCTCTGTCCTGTGCGGCGGCGGTCCAGTTCTTTTTGAATGTCTTCCGGTTTGATCGCCAACCCTGCCGGACAGCCATCGATGACCACACCGATGGACTCACCGTGAGACTCGCCCCACGTGGAAATTCTAAACAGTTGTCCAAAGGTATTACCGGGCATGGTGCGGTGGTTTCCGGGTGAATGAATACGGGTTCAGCACGCAGGCAGGGGTGCCAGCGGACCGGGGACGTGGGCGTCGTACACAAAAAAAGCAGGGCAAACCCTGCTGCATGTCAATCAATTCAACGGTACGTTGCCGGGGAGGGGGGCGGTTTAAAATCAGAGCGTTACGCGTGGCCTTGGGAGTTGTCGTTGCCAAGCTCGTGCTCGTCCACCAACTCCCGCAACTCCTTGCCCGCTTTGAAAAACGGAACGCGTTTTGCCGGAACGTCCACACGGTCTCCCGACTTCGGATTTCTGCCGATGCGTGCGTTACGGCTTCTTACCCGAAAGCTGCCAAAGCCCCTCAGCTCTACTTTTTTACCCTCCGCCAAAGACTCGGTGATGCTTTGAAAAACCGTGTTTACGACAACCTCAGTTTGCTTTTTCGTCAAATTGATTTGTGCCGAAACTTTTTCAACCAACTCCGCCTTGGTCATTCAAATCTCCCCCTGAAAGATTGATTTTTGTGGGAAGTATATCACTAAGCCCAACGAAGTCAAGAGTTTTGAAGGCTTTACGGACACCCCGGCAAATTTTTGAAAAGCCGGGGAAGCGTGCCGGGGACGACGCGGCGCATTCGTCAAAAAATGGACTGATATCGGATTTTCTAAAAAATGGGAGCTTGCCTGTACCCGCCGGGGAGGGCGGCGGACGCACGTTAAGTGGTTGAATTTAAGGGTCTATGGAAGCCAGAGGTAGAGCAGGCGCGGCAGTTGTGTGGGCCACAGGGAGGTTTCGAGGCTTTCCGTCATGCGGGCTCCCATCAGCATTTCCAGCAGGCTGGATTCCGGTTTTTCGACGACGATCCGGGGGCGGCCCTGGATTCCAATCGCCTGTGCGAGTTGCTGAATGGTTTCTTCCAGCCCACCCAGGTCGTCCACCAGTTTATAGTTCATGGCCTGACGTCCGGTGAACACGCGTCCATCCGACAATTTGCGCGCTGCCTTCATGGCCAGTCCGCGTCCTTCGGAAACGGCGGTGATGAATTGATCGTGCACGTCGTCGGACACCTTCTGCATGTGTTTGCGTTCGGCTTTGGTCATGGCGCGCGTGGGCGAGCCGATGTCCTTGTACTTGCCGCTCTTGATGACTTCCGGTTTGATGCCGATTTTGCCGATCAGTTCGCTTGCGTTGGAAAACGCCATGATGACGCCGATGCTGCCGGTCAGCGTGCCGGGGTTGGCGAAGATGCGGTCGGTGGGGCAGGCGATGTAATAGCCGCCGGACGCGGCCATGGAGCCCATCGAGGTGTATATTTTTTTGTTGCCGGCGCGGATGCGCAGCACTTCTTCATAAATTTCCTGCGACGGCGCCACACCGCCGCCGGGGGAATCGACGCGCAGCACGATGGCCTTGATCTCGTCATCGCGGCGGTATTGCGACAACTGGCGCACGATGTCGCCGGAGTCCATGATGACGCCGGTCACCTCGACCAGCGCGATCTTTTCACGGCCGTCGAACTCGCCGTTGCCGAAAAAACGCCCCATCAAAGCCGAGCCTGCAAACAGGGCCAGCAGGATCACCACGAACCAGCCCAGGCCTTTTTTGAAACTGCCTTTCGAACTGTTGGCGGGTGCGGCGGGCGGGGGGGTCGTGGGGGTCGTCATAATTTGTCTTCCTTAGAAATAAGGATCGGGGCTTCATCTTTTTTTTAATAGCAAAGGAAGGTCACCCTCACCCCAGCCCGTCACTCCGTGAGTGCTCCCGTCAAGGGAGAGGGGGCAGGTGTGGCCTGCGCCAAGCCGGCTGATGATGCCCGGTGGGCAAACGAGCAGTGCCCGGCGCATTCCAGCACAACCCGTTACTTTCGGGTTGCACCCCGGTCCCTTCTCCCCTCGCGGGAGAAGGCCAGGATGAGGGGGATGGAATCTTCCTTTATAAAAACCGAAAGCTCCGTCAGGAGTTTTCGCTGTCTTCCTTCGGTTCTTCATCCAACTGAACGTCCTCGATTTCGGAGGGGTCCAGGTTCTCTTCGTACGCCTTGATGCTGAGGCCGATCTTCTTGTTGGCGGTATCGACCTTGATCACCTTGGCTTTGATCTCGTCACCCACCTTCACCACCTTTTCGGGATGCGTGACTTTTTTGGAACTGAGCTGCGACACGTGGATCAGGCCTTCGAGGCCTTCATCGAACTCCGCAAACGCGCCGAAGCCGGTGACCTTGACGATGGTGCCGGAGACTTCCATACCGATCGGGTACTGTCCCGGAATGTCGTCCCACGGGTCCGCTTCCAGCTGCTTCATGCCGAGAGAGATGCGGCAGTTGTCCTTGTCGATGTTGAGCACGACCGCCGATACTTTGTCTTTCTTCTTGAGCAGTTCGGAGGGGTGCTTGATCTTCTTGTTCCACGACATGTCGGAGATGTGGATCAACCCATCGACGCCGTCTTCCAGCTCGACGAACGCACCGAACTCGGTGAGGTTGCGCACGATGCCTTCGGCGGTGGAGCCGATCGGGTATTTCTCCTCGATGTTCTCCCAGGGGTTGGGCTCGGTCTGCTTCATGCCGAGGGAGATGCGTTTCTTTTCCTTGTCCAGCGTCAGCACCACAGCCTCGACGCTGTCGCCGATGCTGACCATCTTGCTGGGGTGTTTCACGTGGCGGCTCCACGACATCTCGGAGACGTGCACCAGGCCTTCGATGCCTTTTTCCAGTTCGACGAACGCACCGTAGTCGGTGATGGAAACCACTTTGCCGGTGATGCGGGTGCTGACCGGGTATTTCTGGTCCACATCCACCCACGGGTCCGGCGTGATCTGCTTGAGGCCCAGCGAGACGCGCTCTTTTTCCTTATCGTATTTGAGCACCATGACGGTGACCTTGTCGCCGATGGAGAACATCTCCGAAGGATGGTTGACGCGGCCCCAGGACATGTCGGTGATGTGCAGCAGGCCGTCGATGCCGCCCAGGTCGATGAACACACCGTAGTCGGTGATGTTCTTGACGATGCCGTCCACCTGGTTGCCTTCTTCCATTTTCTGCAGGGTGTCGGCGCGCGCGTGTTTGCGCTCCTCTTCCAGCAGGACGCGGCGGGAGAGCACGATGTTGCCGCGCTTCTTGTTCATCTTGATGATCTTCATCTTGAACTTTTCGCCGATCAGCTTTTCCAGGTTGCGCACCGGACGCAGATCGATCTGCGAGCCGGGCAGGAAGGCTTTCAGGCCGATGTCCACCGTCAGGCCGCCTTTGGCCTTGGCCACCACGGTGCCTTCGATGATTTCTTCCGCCTCGAACGCTTTGACCAGTTTTTCCCAGATTTTGATCTTGTTCGCTTTTTCCTTGGACAACACGACGATGCCGTCCTGATCTTCCACCCGCTCCAGATACACCTCGACCTCGTCGCCGATGTTCAGGGGTTTTTCGCTTTCCGGGAATTCGTTGAGGTGGATCACGCCTTCGGATTTGAATCCGACATCGACGGTCACCATGCCGTTGCCCAGGTTGAGCACGCGTCCGACGATGATTTCGCCTTCGCGGAACCCGGTCATGCTTGTTTCCAGGTAGGCTTCCATTTCCGCCCGGATTGCCTTGTCCTCTTCGCTCATTTCTTCGACGGTTTCGTCGAGGTCAAAATCTGTTTCACTCACAATGCGGATCCTCCAGGATGTTTCAGGTACTGCTGAAAAGGGTTAGTAATGTTTACGGCTTGTTTTCCATTTCCGGTGTGGCCTCGATGGCCTGCACCAGTTTGCTCACCACCTCTTCAATGTTGAGAGCGGTGGTGTCGATCAGCACCGCGTCCTCCGCCGGTTTGAGCGGCGAGGTGGCGCGGGTTTTGTCTTCGTGATCGCGTTGCCGGACCTGTTCGACCACCTGGTCGAAAACGAGGCCGGGATCTGCTTCTTTCATTTCGTCATAACGCCGCCGGGCCCGTTCCACGGGATCGGCATCGAGATAAAACTTTTTATGTGCATCGGGAAACACAACGGTGCCGATGTCGCGACCGTCCATCACCACGTCCCCCCGGGCTCCCATCTCGCGTTGTTTGGACACGAGGATGTCGCGCACTTCCGGGTTGGCGGCCACCACCGCCGCCATGCGGCCGATGGTTTCGTTTTTCAGGTCGCGGGTGAGTTCCTTGCCTTCCACGAACACGCGCTGACTGCCGTCGCCGGCCGGTTTGAATTCGATCTGGATATCCCGCGCCACCGTGGCCACCTGGTCCAGGTTTTTCGGATCGATGCCCACCTGGTCCGCTTTCCACGCCACGGCGCGGTACATGGACCCGGTCTCGATGTATTGAAACTTGAGGCGTCCGGCGACGAGCCGGGCGACCGTGCTTTTACCGCTTCCCGCGGGTCCGTCGATGGCGACGATCATGAGTTGTTTCCTACCAGTTTGCCGCGGTGTCCGTTGGCGTTTTTAAAAGATTCTTTCAGTCCTGCCGCATCGTCCTGCTCGATGCGTTGCTTGATCTCGCCCAGCGCGTCCTGAAACCGGTCGATCAGATCCAGCACGTGCGTTTTGTTGGCCAGGCAGATATCGCGCCACATGACCGGATCGCTGGACGCGATACGGGTGATGTCGCGCAGCCCGCCTGCCGACAGGTGGACGATGTCTTCCTGCTCGCGGGTCTTGAGCTGGCCGACGGTGTTCATGAGTGCGAAGGCCACCACGTGCGGCAGGTGACTGACCGCACCGTAAATGAAATCGTGCTCAGCGGCATCGAGCACTTGAACGCGCATGCCGACATCCTGCCAGAACGCGTGGATGCGTTCCACCGCTTGTGGATTCGTTTGCGACGTCGGCGTCACAATGCAGCGTGCGCCTTCGTAGAGATCGACCGTCGCGGCATCGAGGCCGGACTGTTCGGCCCCGGCAATGGGGTGTGCCGGCACGTAATGCACCGCGTCCGGCACCATCGGCTCGATGTCCCGCACCAGCGGCGCTTTGACGGAACCGACGTCGGTGACGAGGCAGCCTGCTTTCAGGTGCGGCGCCATTTCACGGAAGCGTTCGGCGATGGTGCCCACCGGCGAACACAGCACGACGAGATCGGACTCGGCCACCGCGTCTTCGATCACCGTGGTGCCGTGGTCGATGACGTTCTGCTGTTCTGCGCGTTGCAGGTTTTCGGCATTGCGCCCGAATCCGACGATGCGTTCCGCCAGCTTGCGTTCGCGGCACACCTTGGCCAGCGAGGCGCCCAGCAGCCCCACGCCGATGATGGTCATTTGTTTGAAAGCGTTCATAATCTGATCAACCGTTCCATGGATACGATCCGAGCACGCGGAAATACATGCAGCGCTTGCTGACGGAGCGGATCACCTTGTCGATGCCCGGGTCCTCGATGTGTCCTTCGAAATCGACGAAGAACAGGTATTCCCACGACCGGTTGCGCAACGGCCGCGACTGGATTTTGGTCAGGTTGATCTGGTGGCGCCCGAACACCTGCAGGATTTTGAGCAGCGATCCGGCTTCGTCCTGAATCGAAAACATGACCGAAGTTTTGTTACGTTTGGTTTTTTTGGCTGGTTCCTTGCTGATCACCAGAAACCGCGTTGTGTTCTGCGAGCGGTCTTCGATTTTTTCGGCGATGATTTTGAGATCGTAAAATTCGGCGGCCAGCTTGCCGGCAATGGCGGCGGCGTGCTTGTGTTTGCTCGCCACCTCGGCGGCGACGGCGGTGCTGGACGTGGGAATCTGCTCCATGCCCCCGGCGTGCCGGTTCAGCCAGCTGCGGCACTGCGCGAATGGCTGCGGGTGCGAATAAATTTCCTTGATCTGGGCGAGGTCGCTGGACTTGGACAGCATGTACAGATTGATGCCAAGCAGCACTTCATCCGAGATGTGCAGGTTGGAATCGACGAAGCAGTCGAGCGTCAGGTTGACCACGCCCTCGGTGGAGTTCTCGATGGGCACGATGCCGTAATCGACGTGACCGCGCTCGACCATGGAGAAAATGGATTCGATGGACGTCGCCGGTTCGAACTGCGAGGAATGCCCGAATTGTTTGATCGCCGCCTGGTGCGAGAACGTGGTCTCCGGACCCAGGTAGGCGATGCGCAGCGGTTTTTCCAGCGCCAGGGTGGCCGAGAAAATTTCGCGAAAAATGGATTCGATGGAATGCGCAGGCAGGGGCCCCGGGTTGAGGCGCTTCATGCGCTCGAAGATTTCCCGTTCCCGGTGCGGAACGTGAAAGTGGTTCGAATTATTTTTTTTGGACTTTTCTTTACCGATTTTTATGGCCAGATCGGCACGTCGATTGAACAGCTCCAACAGCTTTTCATCGATCTTGTCGATCCGGTCACGGATCTCATCAATTTTGGCCAAACGTGCGTTACCACCTTTTCTTGGGATTTCCCAGTGGGAGGCCTTGATGATTCCACACTTCCCGCCTAAAATGCAAGCACTATTTACCGGGTTAATTCATTGTAATCAAGGGAGACAAGGAATCATGATTCTTTTGGAATTCAGCATGTCGCCGATGGACAAGGGGGAGAGCCTGAGCCCCTACGTCAGCCGTTCTCTGGATATCGTTTCAAAAAGCGGCGTCCCCTACCGCCTGACGCCGATGGGCACCTGCCTGGAGGGCGAATGGGACGAGGTGATGGGCGTCATCCAGCAGTGCTACGAGAAGATGAGCTCCGACTGCAACCGCATCACCTGCTCGATCAAGATCGATTACCGGAAGGGGAAATCGGGGCGGCTGGATTCGAAAATCGCCTCCATCGAAAAAACCCTCGGCCGCGAAGTGAATAAATAGGGGGGGTGGTCTGGTTTTCAGCTGGCGCGAAGCGGTTGTTTGGTTGTGGGGTGCAGGGGGTTCTTCTGCTGCGCCTTGGCTTTGCCAACACAAAAAAAACCGGGGAAGGTGGCCCAGGACACCACCTCCCCGGCTTTCACTGTTGCCGTGAACCGATTACTTGCCTTTAGACGGTTTCGGTTTCGCCGATTTGCGCTGTTCCGGCTGGCCGGTCTGCTGTTTCGGGTTTTTTTCCATCTGCGGTTTGTTGCTGCGTACGGTCTTGGACATGGGTCTCATTCTCCAGAAAAAATAAAGTTGCCTGAAAAGGCGTTTTTAAATTTCTTGACGGAGAGTCCAATTTGGGTTGCCCGCATCCTGGTCCTGCCTTTTAGCGTTCCCATTTTGTCTCGATCAAGCAAAGAAAAGGAACACCAAAAAACCATAGGCGTCGTGGCCTACGTACTTTTGGATAACTTCCCAAAAACGGGGAGGTTATACAAAAAATATAGGGCTGTTTCAGAACGAAATCAAAACAATTTTTCAAATATTTTCAGGGCGCTCCCGGCGGGTGGCAAACGGCGGAAAAACGCATGGGGAGACCGGGTCCGGCGTGACCGGAAGCAGGGAGAATGGGTTCCTCCCGGTGGGCGAACGAAGGGGGTTGGGTTTCTTCCTCTACTCGTAAAGGAGCGCGCCCACGGACCTTCGTGTGCCCACAACGCACTGGCCTGTTTGCTCCGGGCCACGTCCGGCCATCTGCTCCAGGCGCAGCCTGTCAGCGGCCGAGGCAGATGCCCACGGATTCGGCGGTGCGGATCAGTTGCGAGTCGAGCGGCACCTGCCGGGCGCGTCCGGCCAGCTCTTTGAGCGGCACCAGTTTGAGATCCGGCGTGCGCAGCGCCACCATGGTGCCGAAGCGTCCCTTCACCGCCGAGTGCAGGGCGAAACTGCCCAGCTCGGTACCCAGCACCCGGTCGAAGGCGATGGGGGTGCCGCCGCGCTGGAGGTGACCCAGCACCGTGCACCGCACTTCCAGGTCGGTGTCCCGCCCCAGCCGGCTGGCGAGGTGGTTGCCGATGCCGCCGAACTGCGGCACGCCCTGCAGGCGGGTGGTGGCGGCTTCCTGGGTGATCGGCTGGCAGTCTTTTTCCATCGCCCCTTCGGCCACGACCACCAGGCTGAACGGCGCCTGCAAGGCCTGGCGCTCTTTGATCTTCGCGTGCACCGCGTCGAAATCGAAAGGGATTTCCGGAATCAGGATCACGTGCGCGCCACCGGCGACCCCGGCTTCGAGCGCGATCCACCCGGCGCCCCGTCCCATGACTTCCAGGATCATCACCCGGTCGTGACTGCGCCCGGTGGTTTGCAGGCGATCGATGGCGTCGGTTGCCACCTGCACCGCGGTGTGGAAACCGAAACTGTAGTCGGTGCCTTCGAGATCGTTGTCGATGGTCTTGGGCACGGCGATGACGGGCAGGCCGAGCTCGCTCAGCTGGTGGGCGATCTGCAACGAGCCGTCGCCGCCGATCACGAACAGGCAGTCGAGCTTGAGGTCGCGGAAGGTCTGGACGGCGCGCCCGGAATAGTCGTGGGTGGTGATGCGTCCGTCTTTGTGCAGTTCCTTGAAGGCGAACGGGTTGCACTTGTTGGAAGTGCCGAGGATGGTGCCGCCCTGTGGCAGGATGTCGCGCACACTGCGGAGCGTCAACTCCTGCGTCTGATTGAAAACCAGCCCGTGAAAACCCCTTTCGATGCCGATGACGCTCAGCTTGTGGTTGCGGATGGCGGAGAGGGTGAGGGCGCGGATGACGGCGTTGAGGCCGGAGCAGTCGCCGCCGCCGGTCAGAATGCCGATGCGTTGTAAAGGCATGTCCACTTTCCTCGGAGAAGGGGACCGATCAGTCCCCCCTTGTAAAGGGGGTTAGGGGGATTCTTCCTCTATTATCCTTCCGCAGTGAAGGGTCTCGATGCTTATCGAGTCTCATCCACCGTGGCGATGAGGTCGTAGTCGAGCGATCCGGTGATGCGCATCGGGACGATGTCGCCGGGCTCGACCGGGCTGTTTTCGATGATCACCTGGCCGTCGATGTCCGGGCCCTGGGTCGGCAGGCGGCCCATCAGCAGCAGGCCGTCGTCATCGATGCCTTCGACCAGCACCGGGTGCACCTGGCCGATGCGCGCCGTGTTGTTGCGGGCGGCGATTTCGTGTTGCAGGGCCATCAACCGGTCGCGGCGTTCCTCGCCGATTGCGGGGTCGATCTTGTCTGCGTAGTCGTAGGCGGTGGTGCCGGGCTCGTCGGAATAGGCAAAGATGCCCAGGTGATCGAACTCCATCTCACGCACAAAATTTTCCATGTGTTCGAAGTGTTCCGGCGTCTCACCGGGAAAGCCGGTGATGAACGTGGTGCGCAGCGCCACACCGGGAATGCGGTCGCGCAGTTTCTTCAGCATGGTGCGCACGCCGGCTTCGCGTTCCTGCCGTTTCATGCGTTGCAGCATGACGTCGTGCGTGTGCTGCAGGGGCACGTCGATGTACTTAACCACCTTGTCGAGCCGGGCCACGGAGTCGATCAACGCGTCGTTGACCACCGTCGGGTAGCAGTAGAACAGGCGGATCCATTCGATGCCCTGAATGTCCGACAGTTTTTCCAGCAGTTCGACCAGACCGTTCTTCATGCGCAGGTCGTAGCCGTAGAGCGTGGTGTCCTGCGACACCAGGTTGATTTCCTTCACGCCCTGTTCGGCCAGCGCCCGCGCTTCTTCGAGGATGGACTCGACAGGACGGCTTTGGATGGGTCCGCGCAGTTTCGGGATGATGCAGAACGCGCACTGGTTGGAGCAGCCTTCGGCGATTTTGATGTAGGCGGAGTAAAACGGTGTGGTGACGACGCGGTTATTGTAGGCTTCGAAATACTGCGCCGGTTCGTGCACGAGGTTGCGCTGGCCGTTGCCGCCGTTCTTCAGCAGATTTTTCAGCATGGGGTACTGCTTGGTGCCCAGCAGGTGATCGATCTCCGGAATTTCTTTCAACAGTTCGTCCGGATGGCGCTCGGCCAGGCAGCCGGTGACGATGAGGCGTTCGCACTTGCCGCCGTTTTGTTTGTAGCGCGCCATCTCGAGGACGGTGTTGACGGACTCTTCCACGGCGGATTGCAGGAAGCCGCAGGTGTTGACGATGAGCACGTCCGCCTCGGCGGAGTTGTCGGTCAGTTCGTAACCGTTCTGTTTGAGGTCGCCCAGCAGGCCTTCGGTGTCCACCAGGTTCTTGGGACAGCCGAGGCTGACCATGCCGATTTTTTTCATGCGCGTTCTTTACATTTAAAGGGGATTCAAAGTACCCGCCATCATACAGCAAGGGCGGGGCGCGGGCCTAATTTTTCTAAGGGAGAGGACCGGGTCAACTTCCGCCGCCGCGGGCGGTGTCCAGCCGGTCCTGCATGCGCTGCACCAGGCCGGCGAAGTCGTCTTTCTTCAATATCTGGTAGAACTGCGTCCTCAGGTTGTTGCGCATGCTGACGCCATCGAGGATGACGTCCACCACGCGCCAGCGGCGGTCGTTTTCCAACAGGTCGAAGTCGATGCGGATTTCGCCTTCGTCTTTATGATGCACCACGACCGGCACGGTGGCGGCGGTTCCATCTTTGGAATTGTCCTGATACTCGATCGTCAGTTCGCGGAAAAACTTCGCCGAGTTGGGAAACGCCACATAGCGGAACAGCTCTCCCAGAAGCTGGGTGAACTGCTGGCGTTCCTCGGCGGAGCGCCGTTTCCAGTGTTTGCCGAGCGTTTTCTGGCTGACCTCCGCCACGTCGAGGTGCGTCAGGGCGCGGTCCATGACAGCACGGTTGGCCCTCGCCTCCTCCGGCGACAGCGCCTCCATCTCCTTCACCTGCTGGATGCTGTTCAGCAGGGCCTGCACCGCCTGCTGTGGCGTTTCGGCCCGGGCCGGGGCCGTCGCAAGCAGGGTTGTCAACAGGCACAACCCGAGTGTCATCCCGAACAGGCGGGTAAGGATTGCTTGCCAGGGGGTCGGGCGGTTGTGATAGATTGTTGGGAATTTCAAAGCGTGTGTAAGCCCTGCCGTAGAGTTTGCGACTGCTGATGGTACCGATTATATCGCAAACACCCTTTCCACGTGGGGATGAAAAATTAAAGCTGGAGTTTTTCCTGACAGACCAGCCTGACAGGCCAGCCTGATGGTTGGGCTGGCCTGGACCTTCGTTGAGCATGATACCCATTCCATTCAAAAAATTTTTGCGGAGCGCGACTCTGGTTTGCGCGTTTGTCCTGGTCCCGCTGGCGGCCCATTCTTCCATAGTGGAAGCCGCGCCTTGTTCGATGTACGAAGGCGAGGCGGGATGGGATGCGGTGCAGCGCACTAAGATCGAGCTGGTAAAACATTTCCAGTACCAGCCGCTGACGCATCGCGACTTCTGCCAGCTCGCCCATCTCGACTACAAGCTGGCGCAATGGGAGCCGCAGGTGAAGGCGGAGCACCTGAACCGCTGCCTGGAAAACGTGGAGAAGGCCCTCGACCACAACCCGCAGGCGGGCATTGCCTATTTCCTGCGCGGCTTGTGCCTGGGTCGCCAGGGCCAGATGCAGGGGTTGTGGGCCAGTTTGAACATCATCGATCCCGTCCGCACCGCCATGGAGATGGCGCGGCAGCTCGACCCGGCGCTGGATCATGGCGGACCCGACCGCGCTCTGGGGCGCATGCTTTACGAATTGCCTTTCTTTTTGGGCGGTGATCTGAAAAAATCCATCGAGCATCTGGAAACCGCCGTCCAACTGGGGCCGGATTACTGGGAGAACCATTATTACCTCGCCCAGTCCTACATGTCCCAAAAGCGGTACCGGGATGCGAAGCGGGAATTGCAGGATGCTCTCAAGATGGCCGGGTCCGTGAACGAAGAGCCTCACATGGAAGACCACCGCCGGCACATCCGCGAATTGTTGCGCGAGGTGGAGCGCCGTTTGGATTGATACCCCCTCCATGCTGCAGGAACTGAGAATCACCAATTTCGCCATCATCGACAACCTGACGGTGGCGTTCGGCCCGGGTCTCAACATCCTCACCGGCGAAACCGGCGCCGGCAAATCCATCATCATCGACGCCCTCAATCTGATCCTCGGAGGGCGCGCCGACACCGACAGCATCCGCTCGTCGGAAACGTCCGCCACGGTGGAAGCCGTGCTTTCCGTGGACGACGTGGTGACGCTCGACCTCATCCGCGAACTCGGCATCGAGGTCGAGGACAACCAGGTCCTGATCAAACGCCTCATCACGCTGGAAGGCAAAAACCGCACCTACCTCAACAACAGCCCGCTCACCGTTTCGGCGCTGGCGACCGTCGGTCAGCGGCTGGTGGACATCCACGGCCAGCACGATCATCAATCCCTGCTGCACGCGGAGCAGCACGTGGAATTGCTCGACCGCTTTGGCAAACTCGGTAAGGAAAAGAAAGCGTTCCAGCAGGTGTGGAGCGGGTACCGCAAGAAGGTCGAACAACTCAACCACCTGTTGAATCACCAGAGCGATCGCCTGCAACGGCAGGACCTGTTGCAGTTCCAGGTCAAAGAAATCGACGACGCGGCCCTGACGATTGGCGAAGAGGACGAGTTGCGCGCCGAGAAAAACAAACTCAATCACGCCGAAAAACTGCACGACGTGCTGGAACAGGCGCTGGCGATGCTGGGCGATCAGGACGGTTCGGTGCTCGAGCTTTTGGGGCGCATCGACCGCGATCTCGGCAAGCTTCCGGAGATCGATCCGGCATTGGAGCCGCAGGCGGCGCGCGCGGGCAATGCATTCATCGAAGCGCAGGAACTGGAAGCGGAACTGCGCGATTACGTGAAGCACATCGACTTCAGCCCGGCCCGGCTGGAGGAGATCGAGGACCGGCTGGCGGAGATCAACGGACTCAAACGCAAGTACGGCGGGGATATCGCCGTCATTCTCGAACACCGGGAAAAAATCGGGGAAGAACTGGATTCGCTGTCACTCGGTGAAGAGGCGGTGGACGGATTGAAACAGGAAATTGCTGAACGTCAGAAAGAGGTGGCGAAGCTCGCGGTGGAGCTGGCGAAGAAACGCGAGCAGGCCGCCGCCACCTTGCAAAAGGCGGTGGAGAAGGAACTGAAAGACCTCAGCATGAAGCACGTGCAGTTCGGCGTGCGCTTCGATTACGAAGCCGATGCCGAGGGCTTCACCCCCTGGAACAAGAAGACGGTGAAAACGCACGCCGAGGGCATCGGCTCGGTCGAGTTTCTGTTCTCGCCCAACCTGGGCGAGGCCTTGAAACCGCTGGCGCGCATCGCTTCCGGCGGCGAGCTGTCGCGCGTCATGCTGTCGTTGAAATCGATTTTGAACGAGCAGGACGACATCCCCATCCTCGTGTTCGACGAGGTGGATGCGGGCATCGGCGGCAAGGTGGCGGAGAAGGTGGGCGTGAAGCTCAAGAAAATCGCCGCCAGCAAGCAGGTGTTCTGCATCACCCATCTGCCGCAGATTGCGGGCATGGCCACGGCGCATTTCCGCGTGCACAAGAGCGTGACCGGCAAGCGCACGCGCTCGACCATCACCGAACTGTCCTACGATGAGCGCGTGGAGGAGATCGCGCGCATGTCCGGCGGCGAGACCATCACCGACGCCACCCTCCAGTACGCCCGCGAAATGATCCAGGCTACGCCTGAGGAAACGGGGTAATGCCCGGTGGGCGGACGATGACCCGTGGGCCCGTTCCAAATACAAACTGTTCCCTCCGGGCGTGGCCCGGCCCCACTGCGTGGGGAGGAAGCGGGCTAGTCCGTTTTTGAGCGGACGATGACCTCCGAGCGCATTCCTAATGGCAATTATTTCCCCTGGACGCAGCCCCACTACGTGGGGAGAAAACGGGGTAATGCCCGGTTGGGGAACGATGGTCCGTGGGCGCAATTTTGAATTACATTTTTCTATTTCCTCCCCTTCTCAAGGGGAGGATCAAGGAGGGGTTACTAATAATTCTTGCCTTGGTCCATCATTCCGCGAGCGCTCTCAAGCAAGAATAAAAGAGGAAAGGGGCATCGGTAACCTCCCCTCAATCCCCTCCTTGAAAAGGAGGGGAGGATAAAAAGGCATTGTGCGACTATGGGGCAGTAGCCCGTTTGCTCCCGGCCTGGCCGGGCAGTCCGCTATTTTTCGTGTTGGAGGGTCTGGATTTTCGGTTTGAGGTTTTCGATGCCATCCTGGTGGCCGATCTCTTCGCACAGGGCGAGAGAGCGTTCGTAGTAGTCGAGCGCCTTGGTGTTGTCGCCGTCGGTTTCCCACGCCCAGCCCAGGTTGTGCAGCAGAGTGGCGATCACTTCGCGGTTGTCCTCGCCGCATTCGTTGTTGAAGTGGAGGGATTTTTCGAACTGGTGGATGGCCTCGCTACCGCGCCCGGTTTCGGTGAGGGCGACGCCCAGGTTGCAGCGCAGTTGCGCCGTTTCGGAGGTCTCTTCCGTGGATTGCTTGAGATGAAAGTCGAGCGACTTCAGGTAGCAGTCGGCGGCCCGCTCATAATGCTTTTCCTCGAAATAGGAATGCGCGACGCCTTCCCAGAAATTGCACGCCAGGTCTTCGTTGCTGGCGTAGAGGTCGCGGAAGTGCACCCCCTGCGCTTCTTCCAATGCCGCCAGTGGCCTTAAGAATTCCTTGTGTTCATCGACATCGACGCCCAGCACTTCCTCGAAAAACTTGCGGTCCTCCGGCGAGAACTGCGGCTCGTCGGCACCCGGTTGCAGCGGCACTTCCCACGGCGGTTGTTCGCGGTCGGGGGGCGGCTCGTACTTGCGCGAGCGGAACACGTACACCGCCGCACCCACGATCAGCAGGCCGACGATGACGGAAAGAATGGTGTCGAGATTGGCCATGAAAATATTCCTGTGGAGTGTTGGCCCATCCTAACAAAAAAAATGGCGGGTGGAATCCAAATTTTGAAAAGCCTGGGACCTGGAGTCTTTGAAAGGACTTGACCTCCGGCGCATTTCCGCAAAAAAAATCCCCCTGCGCTTTTTCCAGGACGCAGAGGGATTTGTCGAGGTCGCGTTACATCTGGTGGTAGATTTCCGCGCCTTTTTGTTTGAAGGTTTCGGACATGTCTTCCATGCCTTTCTCCAGCGCCTTGTCTTCCTCCACGCCTTGCTTGGCCGCGTACTCGCGCACGTCCTGCGTGATCTTCATCGAGCAGAACTGCGGTCCGCACATCGAGCAGAAGTGCGCCAGCTTGTGGCCTTCCGCCGGCAGCGTGGCGTCGTGGTACTTGAGCGCGGTCTCCGGATCGAGCGACAGATTGAACTGGTCGGCCCAGCGGAACTCGAAGCGCGCCTTGCTGAGCGCATCGTCGCGCACCCTGGCGCCCGGATGCCCCTTGGCAAGGTCCGCCGCGTGGGCGGAGATCTTGTAAGTGATGACGCCCTGCTTGACGTCGTCGCGGTCGGGCAGGCCGAGGTGTTCTTTCGGCGTGACGTAGCACAGCATGGCGCAGCCGAACCAGCCGATCATGGCGGCGCCGATGCCGCTGGTGAAGTGGTCGTAGCCCGGCGCGATGTCCGTGGTCAGCGGCCCCAGCGTGTAGAACGGCGCTTCCTTGCACTCCTTCAACTGCTTGTCCATGTTCTCCTTGATGAGGTGCATGGGCACGTGGCCCGGTCCCTCGATCATGGTCTGCACGTCGTGCTTCCACGCGATCTCGGTCAACTCGCCCAGCGTTTCCAGCTCGCCGAACTGCGCCGCGTCGTTGGCGTCCGCCAGCGAGCCCGGCCGCAGGCCGTCGCCCAGCGAGAAGGCGACGTCGTACGCCTTCATGATTTCGCAGATGTCCTCGAAGTGCGTGTAGAGGAAGTTTTCCTTGTGATGCGCCAGGCACCATTTGGCCATGATGGAGCCGCCGCGCGACACGATGCCGGTGACGCGTTTCGCCGTCCACGGCACGTAGCGCAACAGCACCCCGGCATGGATGGTGAAGTAATCGACGCCCTGCTCCGCCTGTTCGATCAAGGTGTCGCGGAAGATTTCCCAGGTCAGGTCTTCGGCCTTGCCGTTGACTTTTTCCAGCGCCTGGTAGATGGGCACGGTGCCGATGGGCACGGCGCTGTTGCGGATGATCCATTCGCGCGTTTCGTGGATGTTCTTGCCGGTGGACAGGTCCATGACCGTGTCACTGCCCCAGCGCGTCGCCCACACCATCTTCTCGACTTCTTCTTCGATGGAACTGGCGATGGCCGAGTTGCCGATGTTGGCGTTGATCTTCACCAGAAAGTTGCGGCCGATGATCATCGGCTCGATTTCCGGGTGGTTGATGTTGACCGGGATGATGGCGCGGCCCTTAGCCACTTCGTCACGCACGAATTCCGGCGTGATCTCCTGCGGGATGGCGGCGCCCCAACTGTTGCCCGCCAGGCGGCCTTCGCGCTCGGCGTCTTCCAGCAACTGGCGGCGTTTGGCGTTTTCGCGGATAGCGATGTATTCCATCTCCGGGGTGATGATGCCCTGTTTCGCGTAGTGCATCTGGCTCACATTGCACCCCGGCCTGGCGCGGTAAATCTTGCGGCTGCCGCGGTCGAAGCGTTCAACGCCTTCCATCTGTTCTTCGGTTTTGTAGCCGTTGTCTTCCGGGCGCAGGCTGCGTCCGGCGTAGGCTTCCACGTCGCCGCGATCGAGAATCCATTGCTCACGCAGCGGCGTCAGACCCTGGCGCACGTCGATCTCCACTTCCGGATCGGTGTAGGGTCCGGAGGTGTCGTAGATCAGGACCGGATCGTTCGGCTCCTCCGTCGGCTGGTCGGGCTGGGGGTTGTGGATGGCGGTCGGCGACAGCGTCACTTCCCGGAACGGCACCCGGATTTCCGGAAACAGCTTGCCGGACTCGTACACCTTGCGGCTGTTCGGGGAGATGGGGTCCCGCGTGAGTTGAAGCTCTTCCTTCTGGGCGGTGCCGGAAGGGCGTTTGGGCATATTCATCAGAACTCTCCTTTGATGGCTTGCATGTATTGCGACGATGCGTTTTCGATATTTGAACTGTTCCAGATCCCGCGGATGAGAGCGGCTCCATACGCGCCGTGCCGCCTGACCTCCGGGATGCGTGTCAGATTGATACCTCCCAATGCCAGAACGGGGATATGGACCCGCTCGGTGACTTCTTTCAACGCGTCCAATCCCTGAGGCGCGCCGTACTCCCGTTTCGACGGGGTGTCGTAGATGGGGCTGAAAGTGATGTAATCGGCCCCGGCTTCCTGCGCCTGCCTGGCCGCCTCCCACGAATGCGTGGACACGCCGACCAAAAGGTGCGGGTAACGCGCCTTCACCTCACCTGCGGGCAGGCCCGCTTCCGGCAGGTGCACGCCGTCGGCCCCGGTCATGAGGGCGATGTCCAGCCGGTCGTTGATGTAAAGCCGCGCACCGTAGTGCGACGTCAATTGCCGCAGTGCCAGTGCCAGTGAAAACAGGTCGGGCAACGGCAAATCTTTTTCGCGCAGTTGCAGATCGCGCACGCCGCCTTTCAGTGCGGCCTCGACCGTATCCAGATGCCGGTCGCGCGGAATGTCTTTCAGGTCCGTGATCAGCAGCAACCGCAGCTGATCCGCTTTCACTTGCGCCACATCTTTAATGAGCCGCGTTTTCATCGGTTGCTCTTCGCCGGTCATCAGCACGAGACCTTGATATTTGTTACAGGAGGAAGAAGCTTCATTACCTCCCCTCAATCCCCTCCTTGCAAAGGAGGGGCCGGCTCGGAGCCGGAGCAAACGCGAATCCATTTAAAACTGCGCTAACGACTCTCGTCCATCTTCCGGACACAGCCTGTTTCCTCTGGCCGTTGGCCAGCCCTCCTTGGAAAGGAGGGGAGGGAAAACAGGACACATAGATCCTTCGCTTCGCTCAGGATGACACGCTAACCTTAGAATGTCATTCTGAGGAGCCGGAGGCGACGAAGAATCTATGTTTTGTTTTTGCAACCCGGTCACACGTCGATCAATCCGTCGAGCGGACTGCTTGCCGTGGCGTACAGTTTTTTCGGGATGCGTCCGGCCTCAAACGCCAGGCGTCCACATTCCACACCCAGGCGCATGGCTTTGGCCATTTTCAGCGGATCTTTTGCCTGCGCGATGGCGGTGTTCATCAACAGTCCGGCGACGCCCAGTTCCATGGCGCGGGCCGCGTCGGAGGCGGTGCCGACGCCGGCGTCGATGATGACCGGCACCTTCACCGCTTCCAGAATCAGTTTGACGTTGTAGGGGTTGCGGATGCCGAGCCCGGAGCCGATGGGCGCGGCCAGCGGCATGACAGCGGCGCAGCCCGCGTCTTCCAGTTTCTTGCACAACACCACGTCGTCCATGCAGTAAGGCAGCACGGTGAAGCCGTCCTTCACCAGCAGCTTGCAGGCTTCGAGCGTGGCTTCGTTGTCCGGGAACAGGGTTTTTGGGTCGCCGATGACCTCGACCTTGACGAAGTCGCCCAGCCCCGCCTCGCGCGCGAGCTGGCAGGTCATCACCGCTTCCTTGACGTTGAAACACCCGGCGGTGTTGGGCAGCAACGTGTACTTTTTGGGATCGATGTAGTTGAGGATGGACTCTTTGGTTTTGTCGAGTTCGATGCGCCGCACGGCGACGGTGATCATCTCCGCGCCGGAAATTTCGAGCGCCTGCTTGTTCATCTCGAACGACGGGTACTTGCCGGTGCCGACGATGAGGCGCGAGTTGAATGTCTTGTTGCCGATTTTGAGTTGGTGACTGTCGGTTTCTGTTGCGGTGGTCATAGTGTATTCTCAGCAAAGCGTTGCGTTATGGGTTATCGGGTTTGACGGGCAGCCGGGGAGTCCTGTTCCGCCCCCCACGGCGTGCACGATTTCGATCTTGTCGCCTTCCTTGAGCCGGGTGTCGGCGTAGGCCGCGCGCGGGATGACTTCCAGGTTGACCGCCACGGCAATGTGGCTGCCGGTGATGTCCAACTCCCGCAACAAATCTAGGATGTTCTGGCTGGACTCGGTGTGCCTGTCTTCGCCGTTGATGACCAGACGCAGCATGCGTTACCTCAGGATTCAAGCCGGGAGGGGGAAAAGCGCAAACAAAAAAAGCCGCACCCCCGCCTGGTAAAAAGAAGGGTACAGCCTTAATAACGGTGCATTATTATGTGCCATCCCTTCGCTGGCATTACCCAGATCAGGTTCAGAGGGTTGCCCTAACGAGCTCTCAGTTCAAGAGAACACCCCTGGCAAATTTTTTCCAGATTACTCAAAATAAAATCTAAGTCAAGAGTTATTGACCTTTCCGAAAAAATGGTTATCCTTTTAACATGTTCCCTTTAAATAACAAATACATATGGTCCCTCATCGGGCTGCTCCTGCTGATCACCACGGCCTGCGCGCCGAAACGCCTGACGCCGCACTATGAAACACCTCCTCCGGATTTGAAGGTGGAGGACAATCGGTTGTATTACAAAGCCCTCGATGCGCAGAACCGGGGCCGCCTGAAGGAGGCGGAAGAACTGTGGCAGGTGTTCATCAAGCGCTACCCACAGTCGATCCACGGCCACAACAACCTGGGCCGCGTGTATTACCTGGAGGACAAGCTGACACAGGCGACGCAGCAGTTCGAACAGGGCCTGGCATTGGAACCGACCGACCCGCGTCTCAAGCAGAACCTGGCCGACGCGCTCAAGTTGCAGGCCAACCTGTTGTATGAGGACAAGCGTTTCGACGCCACCATTGAAAAGCTCGACCGCCTGCGCCAGATCGCGTCGCAGGAGGAACAGCAGGGCATCCAGATCCGCATTGAAAAGGTCGAGGATAAAATCTTTGAACAGGTGCGGCGCGTGGACACGGCGGACAGTTACCGCGATTTCATCCAGAAATATCCGGAAGGCATCAATGCCCAGCGCGCCCGCCAGCGGCTGAAGGAGCTCGGTGTCGGCGACGCCCAGCCGGAGTCTTCCGGGTTGTCCTCGCTGATCCCCGGCTTCCTGTCGAACGAACCGGAGACGATGGAAACGGCGCCGCCGGTTCCGGAAGCGCCGCCGAAGACGACGGTGGAGACGCCGCTCTTAAAGGACAAGAAGAAAACGGCAACCATGCAGAGTCCTTTGATCGACGAGACGCTGGATGAAACCATCGTCGAGGAGACGGAGGCGCCCAAGGCGGGGCTGAAACCTTCCCAGGACCCGTTTTTCAACTCCGAAAGCTTTGGCACGGCCGGCAGCAAGGAACCGGTGCAGGTGAAACCGGACGCGACGGCGGGGGCCAAAGCCGGGCCGGAGGATGCGGTCACAAAAAAGAAAGTGAAGCCGTTCGGGTCGGAGATCTCGGACGAGGCGCTCGACGACTTTTTGAAGAGCCTCGATGATCAGGACATGCAGGTGCAGCCGGAGGCCCCGACGCCGCCGGAGGAAACCGCGGTGCTGCCCGACCAGACCAGCCAGCACATGCCGACGCCTCAAAATTCCGGCACGCAGGAGGTGCCGGTGACGCAACTCACGGAACCGGTGGACGTGCCGGACGACCTGAAGATGATCGCCCCGTTTGAGGCGCTGGCCGAGGAAAGCGCGTCCCAGCACAGCCAGGCCAAAACCAAGAAGGTGCCGGTCGCGCCGACGCCGCCTTCCTCTTTCCCCAAATCAAAACAGACCGCATCCAAAAAAAAACTTTTCTCGCAAAAACAACCTGAAGCTGAGTCCGTTGCCAAAAAGCTGACCGAAACGAAACCGCAATCCGCTCCGGAGCGTGTGATGGTGGTGGTCAAGGTCGAGCCCGGCACCTATCTGAATGTGCGCTCGGAACCCTCGGTCGCAAACGGCAAGCGCATCGGCAAGCTCAAGGCGGGCGATACAGTGCCGCTGCTGAAAGAAACGACGCTCTGGTTTCAGGTGGAGTTCACCAAGGGCAAGCCGGGCTGGATCAGCCGCACTTATGCCTCCAAACTGCCCCGCACCTCGTGGCGCATCCCCTTCGACGCACTGGATGACAAATCCATCGTTGCTTCCTGAGCGACGGCCTAGTAAAATCTGCAACTCTTATGCAAGCCATCATCCTTCTCGCGGGCTATGGATCGCGTCTCGGGCGCGATGACATCCCGCACAAAAGCCTGCTGCCCTTTGGCGACGAAACGCTGCTGTCGCGCCACCTCCGCATTCTTGAGGAGTTGGGCATCGAAAAAGCCGTGCTGGTCGTGGGCCACAACCGCGACGCGGTCAAGGACTATGTGCGCGGCCTGGGCGGCGCCATGCCCGTCGAATTTGTGGACAACCCCGACTACCTGGAGACCGGCAATACGCTGTCGCTGGTGCTGGGCCTGCGCGACCGCCCAGGCACCCTGCTGGTCATGGACGGCGACGTGCTCTACCCGCGCCGGGTGCTGGAAAAGTACGTGAGCAACTCGCAAGCGCCGTCGTTTGCCGTGGTGTCGGTGGATGTCAACGATACCGAGGCGAGCAAGGTGCTGCTCGACGAATCCCTGTGCATCCATTCCTTTGTCACCAAGCGCGACCTGACGGCGGAAGAAAAGCTGCGGTACAAGGTGGCGGGCGAGGCCATCGGCTTTTTCCTGCTGACGCCCCGGCTGGCGGAGGCGCTGATCGACCTCTACGATGCCTGCCCTGATGAATGGGACACCAGCCTGTGGGAAATCCCGCTTTCGGAGCTCGCCCCCGGCGCCCAGATCTCCCCGTTCTACATTCTTCAGGACGGGTGTATAGAAATTGATACGCAGGACGATTACGAAGAAGCCCTCGCCCGGTTCAATCAGAATCCCGAAATTTACTGAAATTCCCCTTTTATAGTCAGTCAGGAACCAACCCTTCCCGGCCTTGGCACCCCTTGGCGGCGTTTTGATCGCCCTCCTTGTGCTCTAAATAGATCATTCATGCGTAATAGTTGTAAAAATTCATAACATAAAAAATGCAATAGTATCTTTTTTTATAATTATGCCCGTCTATGGCCGAACCTCATAAGAAACCCGCCGCGTGGCACGCTGAATTTAAAAAATTGAATTTATTGGTTTTAGTCAGTTCATCGCGAGTTGTGACGATACGATAGCGGGCTTTGGCACATGGCTTGCTCTATCCCGGTATAGCTTTGGAAATTGAGTGACCGGATCGTTTTGGTTTCTTTTTTGGGAGATGTTTCAGCCATGAACATGATGGTAGAAGTCACAAAATATTTCAGTCAGTTGAATTTGTCTTTTCCGCTTCAGCAGTTGGGACCGATTCTGGCCATCGTGGGTTTGCTTCTCATCTGGGGCAAATACAAAACCGCAGTGTGGACGGGGTTCCTGTCCTGGATGTATCTGGCGGTTTCGACCAACAAGCTGACGTTGATCGCCATGTTGCAGTCGCCGCCGACCAGCGTGATCGTGGTCATGTTTCTCACCATGGTGACCGGGTTCCTGCTTCTCTTCACCTTCGTGCACCAGAGCCATCGCTGAGGCGCGCGGACACCGGAGATGACGACCATGTGGCCGACTCAATGTGAAGTGACCGTCGAGGGAACCATTCTGGTGCTGGGCGCGGTGTCCATTCTGTGGTTGTTGGGCCGCCTGTATCTCGGACTCGCCGTGCTGTATTTCTTCGCCATGTTCTGGCTTTACACTCTGAATCAATCTCCTCTCATCGATCTGTTTGGCCGCAATGCTCTGGGCTGGTACGCCGGGTTTTCCACCGCACTGCTGGCCGTGGTTGCGACCATCGTCAATCTGTTTCCAGACCGGCACTGACTGCATCTTCCTCCCTGCATTTGGTGTTATACTTGTCGTTACGGCAAGCGGGCGCGCACCCCTTGGGTGCGCGTCTTTTTTTTGAGAGAGCTCTGCACAACTGATTTCGGGATAGACAAGAATTGTCGTTGATCCCCGAACAGAGGAAAAGTCATGAATCCCCCTCATCCTAACCTTCTCCCACCAGGGGAGGAGGGACCTTCAATACCCCCTCTCCCTTGACGGGAGAGGGCTGGGGTGAGGGTGGCTTCCCCTGACTTGTTTTAATGACTTATGTAAAGGCTATTTTTCGGCAGGCATACAGCAGGAGGCGTTGGCGTGATTCAGGATTTCAAGGCGGTGTTTTTCGATGTCGGCGGCACGCTGTTGCGCGTCCACCCTTCCGTGGGCGACGTCTATGCGCAATACGCACGGGCTTACGGATTCGACGGCGAGCCCGACGACCTGAACCGGCATTTCCGCACCCACTGGAAAGGCCTGGGCGGCATGGAATCGCTGGGCACCGCCAAGGGGCCGGAGGTGGAACGCGGGTTCTGGAAGGAACTGGTGCGGCGCGTGTTCGAGCCCTACGGACTGCAACGCTTCGACGCCTACTTCGACGAAATCTACGACGTGTTCCGTGGCAGCGACTGCTGGAAGGTGTTCGAGGACGTCACCGAGTCGGGCCTGCTCGATCGACTGCAAGCCCGCGGCGTGGTGCTGGGGGTGATCTCCAACTGGGACTCGCGCCTGCCGGAGATCATCGACAACACCGGGCTGGGCAAGTATTTCCAGTTCGTGCTCGCCTCCACCGTGGTCGGCTCGGCCAAGCCGGACCTCGGTATCTTTCAGGAAGCGCTGAGATTGAGCGGCGTCCAGCCGCACGAAGCCTGCCACATCGGGGATGAAGTGGCGACCGACGTCACCGGCGCGCAAAACGCCGGCGTGCACCCCATCCTCATCGACCGCAGCAACCGCTTCCCCGACACCCACCCCCGCATCCAGTCCTTCCACGAACTGGTTATGGAAAACGCCTGATCCACTGCGTAGGAAAAGCGCGTGGGGAATGCTTTCAAGGCAGGCGGGGCTTGGTGGCCCCATCTCAGACGGGTTGCCATTTTCCAAAATCAGAACCTGGATTCTGCACTGCGTTCAGAATGACAGACCGGCCTTGGTGTTGTCATTCTGAGGAGCGGAAGCGACGAAGAATCTATGGGTTGATGCTCCGCCGCATCCCATTGTATCTGCCATTGCTCTAATGCTGCAGGCTGTCGATGATGGGGCAGTCCGGGGCGGTGCGACCGGTGCATTGGCTCACCAGTTGTTTCAGCACTTTTTCCATCGCTTTCAAATCGCGGATGCGCGATTGAATGTCCTCCAAATGCGCCTCCGCCAGCGTTTTCACCTTGCCGCAGGATTTGGGTTTGCCCTCCGCCAGTGCCAGCAGCCTGCGTACGTCATCCAGTGAAAACCCCAGCGTCCGCGCCCGGCGGATGAACTGCAAACGCCGCGCGTGCTCGTCGTTGTACACGCGGTGACCGCCCCCGGTGCGGCGCGGCGTGGGCAGCATGCCGATTTTTTCGTAATAACGGATCGTCTCGATGTTGCAATCGGTTTGTTTGGAAAGCCCGCCGATGGTCATTTGCCCTGCCATGACTCGCCTCGAAAAATTTTGAAAAATCCCTTGAACCTGTAGTGACTACAGATTCTATGCTAAACCCATGACGAACGAAAAGGAAGTGGAAATGTCATGAACTGGATCGAGCTCGTTTACGACAAGGATTGTCCCAACGTGGAGGCTGCACGGGATCATTTACGGCAGGCCTTGACGGCGGTGGGGATGCCGCTCACCTGGCAGGAATGGGAGCGCAGTGACCCGGCCAGCCCGCCGTATGTGATGCGGTATGGCTCGCCGACCGTTCTCATTCATGGCCGGGACGTCGCCCTGTCGCCGGACACGGAAGCCGGGCATTGCCGGTTGTACGCCGACGGCAAAGGCGGATTCCACGGTGCGCCGCCGGTGGATGTCATCCTGCGCAGGCTGAAACCGCATGCTGAAAAAAATCTGAAAAAGTTTTCAGGCGTGGTTCCGGTATTGGGGGTGGCGTTATTGCCGAAACTCACCTGCCCGGCCTGCTGGCCCGCGTATGCGTGGCTGCTGGGCGTGATGGGGTTGGACTTCATCAACTACACGCCGTGGCTCCTGCCCATGATGGCCGTGTTTCTGGTGCCCGCGCTGGGCGTGCTGGCTTACCGGGCCGGACGGCGGCGGGGATACGGTCCGTTTTTTTTAGGACTGGTGGGTTCCGTCTTTCTTCTTGCGGGAAAATTTTATTTCAACCAGCCCTTTGTGGAATACGGGGGCATGGCGGGTTTGTTCATGGCTTTTGTCTGGAACGCCTGGCCCAAAAAACCGGATCGCGTTGATACCGATTGCCCGGCTTGTGGCGATACGGAAAAGGCCGCTAGGCCGGCGCAATAACAAAACACATTGGATCCCGGTACGGCACTCCCTGGAACACGGGGTGTTGGCCGGGTTGGAATAAGGAGGTCCGTTATGGCAACGGAAACCGTACAAATTAAAGTTTCCGGAATGATGTGCTCGTTCTGCACCATGAGCATCGAGCGTGCGTTGAAGCATTACGACGGCATCAAAAGCGTCATGGTGAACCTGGTGCATGGCATCGTCCTGGTCGAGGCGGACACTTCGAAGATGAACCGGGACGATCTGGCCCAGGCCGTCGAAAAACTCGGCTACACCGTTTCGGGCACACAGGGACAACAGGCCGCGACCGATGAGGGCATCCACAAGCTCATCAAGCAACGCGGCATCATCGGCATGATCCTGGCGGTGATCGTGCTCGCGGTCGATCCGCTGAATTTGTTCGGACTGCCTGCGCAAATCAGGGCCGGGTTCAGTTTCGCCGTGGCGGCGGTGGTCCTGCTGTGGGTGGGCTACCCGATCCTCCGCAAGACCGTGTTGGTGCTCACCCAGCGGGTGATCAATGCCAACGTCCTGCTTTCGGCGGGTGCCTGGGGATCGTTTGTCATCGGCACCCTGTCCCTGTTCGATCCGCGCTGGCCGAATTTCCTGCCGGTCGCCACCTGGCTGATGGCGCTGCATCTGTTCTTCGGCTACTTCAAGCTGGACACCCGCAAGAAGGCTTCGGAAGCGGTCAGCAAACTGCTGGCCCTGCAACCGCGCCGCACCCGCGTCCTGCGCGGCGGCGAACCGGTGGAAGTCCCTACAGAAGAGATCGCCATTGGTGAGGTGGTGATGGTCCGTCCGGGCGAACGCATCCCTCTGGACGGAGAAGTGATCGAGGGCACGGCCAGTGTGGACGAATCGAGTTTCACTGGCGAATCCGTTCCGCCCATCCGCAAACAGGGCGATCCGGTCCTCGGCGGGACGTTGAATCTCGACGGCAGTTTGCAGATTCGCACGACGAAAGTGGGGCAGGATAGTTTTCTGAACCAGATCGTCAGCCTCATGACTCGGATCGCTGAGCGCAAGCCGTCGATCGAACTGCTGGCCGACTGGCTGATGAACTATTACGGTCCCGTGGTGTTCATCGTCGCGATTCTGGCTTTTGCGGGTTGGGGACTGGCGACCGGCGATTACCTGCAGGCGACGGTGGTGCTGGTCACCACGCTCATCATGGGGTATCCATGCGCGCTGGGCATTTCCACGCCCATGCTGGCGGCCATCGCCGGAGGCCGGGGCATGGCCATCGGCCTCTTGGTCAAGGCCAGTGAAGTGTTTCAGGAACTCTCGACCGTGGATACGGTTGTCTTCGACAAGACCGGCACCCTGACCTACGGCCGCCCGACGGTCACCGACATCGTTCCGTTCGGCGCCTCCCGCGAACAGGTCCTGCAATGGGCGGAAGCGGTGGAACGGCAATCGGAGCATCCCGTCGGCCTGTCCATCGGTTTTTACGCGCAAAAGGAAGGTGTCGGCAAACTTGATGTGGATGGATTTCGCGCCACGCCGGGCAAGGGCGTTTCGGGTAATGTGGACGGCGGACGCGTTCTGGCCGGAAGGCCCGCCTTCCTCGAAGAGAACGGGGTGCGTCTGACCGAAGACATGCGTGCCCGCATCGACGCGCTGGCCTCCGAAGGCAAAACCGTGGTAACTGTCGCGCGCGGGGAAACCACGGTCGGTGCGATTGGACTGCAGGACGTTCCCCGCCGGGGCGCGGAACGGGTGATGGAAAAACTGCGCCGCCGGGGCATCAAGACAGTCATGCTGACCGGCGATATCCGAAACGTGGCGGAAGCTATCGGCAAACAGCTTGGCATCGACGAGGTCCATGCGGAGCTTCTGCCTACGGACAAAGTATCCGCCATTGAAACACTGCAATCGGAGGGACGGAAGGTGGCCATGGTGGGCGACGGCATCAACGACGCGCCCGCTCTGGCGCAGGCGAATGCCGGCATCGCCATTGGCGCGGGCACCGACGTGGCCATCGAGTCCGCCGGGGTCATCCTGATCGGCGACCGGTTGGACGATGTGGTCAGCGCCCTCATCCTGGGCAAGGCCAGTTACCGGACGCTGACCGCGAATGTCGTGGTCGCCGTGCTGTTCAACATCGTCGGCATGGTGCTGGCCGCGATGGGATTGGTGACGCCCGAGCTAGCGATCATGGTCATGATCCTGAGCATCTTCGCCATTCTGCTCAACACGCTTCGCATCCGGTTCCTCAACCTGCAACGTGACGAAGCGGGGACGGAAACGGTTTCCGCTGAGGTGGAGTTTCAGGTTCCCAACATGGTGTGCGAAGGCTGCGCCAGCAAAATAAGCACCGCGCTGGAGTTGCTGCCCGGTGTTCTGGAAATCCAACCCAACGTCGAGCAAAAACGGGTCGCCATCCGCTACGAACCCGCCAAGGTGCAGGAACAACAGCTCATGAACGTGCTCGGCAAAAACGGCTTCACCTGCACGATGGGGTCCGCGCAGTGAGTGAATGCGGAAACAGCAATGGCGGATTCCCGGCCTCCGGTTCCCCACATACAGCGGGCGGCTGAAGGCCGGGTCATCGCCTTAATAGTTGCCCACATTTTCCTTGATGAAGGGCTACGGCTTGTCCTGCATGTACCCAATTCAACAACTGTTCAACTCAACGGATGTCCCATGTCATTTTTAATTTCCAAAGTTTCTTTTTTTAGCAAGGTTGCGGGAGTTTTCTTTCTCGCTTGGGCTCTCAGCTTAGGCGAGGTCACCGCTCAGGAAAGCAAACCTGTTTACAAAGTATATGTTGACGGCCTGTCCTGCCCGTTCTGCACTTATGGCATTGAGAAAAAATTCAACGAGGTGGAAGGCGTGCAAACCATCGATATCGATCTCAAAACGGGTGCGACGGTCATCACCATGAAACCGGGCGCTACTCTGGATGAAGACACGGCCCGAAAAACGGTGGAAGCCGCTGGTTTCACCCTGCGCGATTTCGAACGGGTCCAAAAGGATGAACAGAAAAATCCAAGTAGTAAAAAGTAGGGTTTCAAGGCGTGGAGGTTTTGTGAAACAGTTTATTTTTTTAAGTGGTGCGGCAGGACTTTTTTTATTGCTGATTGGTAGCGGAACAGGTTGGTCCGCGCCCATCACCTTCAATACGGCCCTGCCGGTTGCGGAGCAAGAATTCATTTTCCGCGAACTGTTTGTTCTCGATCAATCGGGCGATGACCCCAGCGGCGCGGAGCGGGACCGGAAAGCGTTTGCCGCCGTATCCGTTCTCGGCTACGGAGTGACCCGCGATTTCGCGCTGTTCGGTGTCCTGCCGTATGTGGATAAGGGTTTGGACATCACTTCCATGGGGCAACGGCGTTCCCGGGATGCGAATGGTATCGGCGATGCCACTTTGTTCGGACGTTATACCGTGATCGAAGACAACATTCCGGGCAGGACTTTCCGGGTCGCTCCCTTTGTAGGCGTGGAGTTGCCCACTGGAGACGATGAGGAAACCGATGCGTTCGGCCGGTTGCCTCCCAGCGTCCAGCCGGGGTCCGGTTCGGCCGATCCCTTCGCGGGGATTGTGGCCACCTACCAGACTCTGGACTTTCAGGTCGACACTCAGCTCAGTTACAAGGTGAACACCGAGGCCAATGATTTTGAGTTGGGAGATATCGCCCGGTTCGACGCTTCTCTGCAACACCGCCTCTTGCCTGCCACCCTGGAGAGCGGGGTTCCCGGGTTCTTGTACGCCGTTCTGGAAGGCAACCTGATTTACATGGACCAAAACAAAAATAACGGAATCCAGAATCCCAATTCTGGCGGCACCACGCTGTTTCTCACGCCGGGTTTGCAATATGTGACCCGCCGCTGGATTGTGGAAGGCGGCGTACAGCTTCCCGTAATTCAGGACCTGAACGGCACCGCCTTGGAAAAAGAATATATCGTTCTCTTCGGTTTCCGATTTAATTTCTAAAAAATGATGATTGGAAAACAAAGATTCATTCCAGCTCTATGGATGGTTCTGCTTCTCATGACAAGTGTTTCTGCCTCGGGATGCGCGGTGTTTTTGGAAACCGAGCCACAATACCGGTTTGAGACCGCCTGGGGCTCCAAGGGCGACCGGCCCGGCGAGTTCCACGACCCGACAGGCATCGCCGCCGCCAACGGAGAAGTGTTTGTGTCCGATGCACGCAATGCCCGCATTCAGGTGTTCGATTTGGATGGAAACTTCAAACGCCAATTCGGCACGCCCGGAACCGAACCCGGTCATCTGGAGCGGCCCATGAACCTGACCATCGCCCAGGGAAAATTATACGTGGCCGATTACTGGAATGACCGCATCGAGATCTTTAACCTCGATGGCACGCACCAACAAACTCTGGGCCGGTCCGGTTCGGGCCCCGGGGAATTCGAAGCGCCGGGGGGCGTGGCCGTGGCTCCCAATGGCGATCTGTTCGTCGCGGATTTTTACAATCAGAGAATCCAGCAACTGCGGGCGGATGGAAGCTTCTTCCGGCAATGGGGGCAAACCGGCAAGGTGGGCATCTGGGCGGAGCAATTCAATTACCCAACGGATGTGGCCCTGGATTCCAAAGGGTTTTTATATGTCGCGGACGGGTATAACGACCGTGTTCAGGTGTTTTCTCCCGGCGGAAGCTTCAGCCACAAATGGGGCGGACCGTTTGCCATTGATATTTCCGGTCCCTTTGTGGGGTGGTTTGCCACCGTCACGGGAATTGCCACCGGTCCTTCCGGAAATGTTTTCGTCGCCGATTTTTATAACCACCGCGTTCAAACATTTTCTCCCGAGGGTGACTTTTTGACCGCCTTCGGTAAAAAAGGGTTTGGCCCCGGCGAGTTCAATTATCCGATTGCCATTACGGTGATGGGCGATGGTACCGTGTTTGTCGCGGACTATGGCAACAACCGTGTGCAAAAATGGCGTCCCCAACCTGAAACCACAAAATGACATTAGAGAAGGGCAGCATCCGTATTTCAGTGTTCATCGGTGTACATCGGTGGTTAAAGTTTTTTGTTTTCGCCACCACCACTCATAGGCGAAGGCGAGGTAGAAGGGGGTGAACTCGATCCACACGATCCACGGGATGAGGGGTGTCATGTCCTGGTACTCGAAATAAAAATCGAGGTAGTAGAAGCCGACCAGTCCCGTCAGCCAAATCCACGACCGCCACGGAAAGAAGCACAGGTACGGCACCACCCACATCAGGTACCACGGGTTCTGCACCGGGCTCAGCAGAAACACCAGCCCCATGATGACGAACTGATCGCCGAGGCAGGCGCGGTCGGCGTCCTCCCCCTGCCGCGCCTTACGGAAAAACAGATACGCCAGCACGGCGAGCACGATGACGAGCACGGTGATCTTGGCCAGCAACGACGGCAGGTCGTACGAGAAGCCGACAGGCAACTCCGACGACACCCCCAGTACGGTGCCGTAAAACCACAGCACCAAGGCGAACAGGCTGTCGTTGTTCTGCCAGTAAGTGGTGAAGGTCTCCAGCCCTTCAAACGCATCGCGCCCGATGTTCACAAACGGCAAATAGCCCGCCACGATCACCCCGGCGAACAATGCCACGCCCGCGGCGCACGCTCTCCACGGTGCGTTTCCTTTTTCCACCCGACTCTGAAACTGGCGCTTGAGGTAGAGCGGCAGCAGGATCGCCGGATACAGTTTGCCCAGCACGCTGAGTGCGAGAAAGAAGTACGCCGCGTAATACCGCGCCCGCACGAGAAAATAAATCGCGCCCGTCAAAAACGCGATGCCGATGATATCGAGGTGCGTCGAGTTGAACGTCTCTTTGATGACCAGCGGGCACCAGTAATAGACCAGGCACAGGTTCGGGTTCTGCCCCAGTTCGCGGAGCGTGAGGGCGATGAAGGCGACCGCCATCAGGTCGAACAGGAAAAACGCGATGCGCATCATGGGAATGCTGTCGGGTTTGAGCGTGTGCACCAGGCGGAACACGTACTGCGCCATCGGCGGATAGATGGTCGGCACCGCCGGGTGGTTGATGCGTTCCATGTACACCAGGCTGCGGTCGCTCGCCCATTTCAGTTGATACAATTGCGTCAGCTCGCGAATCTGGTCCGGCGTGTAGGTGGCCTCGAAGCTGGCCGGATCGCGGATCATGAACTCCTTCATGCGGCTGACCTCGTTCGGCGAGTATTTGAACGGGTTGATGCCGTGGGCGAACACTTTGCCGTCCCACAGGTAGCGGTAGATGTCGTCTTCCTGGATGGGGTTGGCGGGCAGGACCGCGCCGCGAAACAACAGGCCGAGGATGAGGATCAGCCACAGCGTGTTCCACCGGTACGGCGACTTTAAAATTTTGAACGCCGCCCACGCGTACAGCGCGAACAATGCGGCGTAGAGCGCGAGGTAGGCGAGGATCGGCCGCTCCGCATAGCCCTCGCCCCAGTTGAACGCGAGCGACAGCCTCCACAGGCCGAGGTAGAGGAGGACGGAGCCGATGCCCGTTATGAGGAGGACGGTGCGGGTGCGCATAAGGACTTCAGTAAACCACAACTATCCGCCGGGCGGCACCGGTCTTTTGATGTGGCGGCAAACCGGTTCCCCTGGGTAAGGAGACTTTGGCGTAAGTGGGATAAACCCAAAACATAGATTCTTCGCTGACGCTCAGAATGACAATTCCGGCCCCGGCCTGTCATTCTGAGGAGCCGCAGGCGACGAAGAATCTATGGGTTCACCCATTAAAAACAGGCATGCAAAGGTCTCTTTGGAAGGGGGTGCTCGTCGGTTTGCGCCCGCCGGACGCCGTCCGGAGGGAATGGGGTAATGCGTGAGGTCTGCATTAAAGAATTTTCGTGGCGCAATGCTGAATATCTCCCCTCCTTTCCAAGGAGGGGATTAAGGGGAGGTCGTGGCAACCCGTGAATACGGGTTGCGCTCCAAAATCCCACCCCGACCTGTCACTCCGTGAGTGCCCCTTGGTACAGGGGAGGGGGCCAAGGGCGCGATCTTTTTAACTCATTGCCTCAGGCGTTGCCTGCGCCCCAAAACGCATCAGCCCGTTTCCCCTCCCTGTAAGGGAGCCGCCTACCGGTACAGGTCGTCGCGGGTGAGGGGTAGGCCGGAGGGACCTTTCGGGCCGCGTTTGGTCGCCACCACCTGGCAGATGTGCATCGAGCCGTCGCGGAACCCGGTGGACACCCCGGCGAGGTACAGCGCCCACATGCGGAACCGCTCCACGCCGACGAAGCCGATGGCCTCCTCCCGGCGCGCTTCCAGCCGCCGGTACCAGTGCTGGCAGGTCAGCCCGTAATGCTCGCGCCAGGCCTCGATGTCGCGCACCTCGAACCCGGCGATCTCCATCAGGTCGGCGGTGTGGCCGATGTTGTCGAGCTCGCTGCCGGGAAAGATGTATTTCAGCAGCAGGCGGCGTTCGGGCCGGACCTTGAGCGCCTTGCGGCGCGAGGCCTTGGCGCGGCGCGAGATGCCGTGGTTCATCAGGATGCCGCGTTCTTTCAGCAGCGAGTGGATTTTTTTGAAATACGCGGGCATGTTGGCGATGCCGATGTGTTCGAACATGCCGACGCTCACCACCTTGTCGTAGGCGCCCTCCAGCGTCGAGTAATCACGGAGCTCGACGGTGACGCGGTCTTCCAGGCCGAGCTTTTTGATTTTTTCCGTGGCGAAATCGAACTGCCGCTGCGACAGGGTCACGCCGTGCGCCGTCACCCCGTAATGGCGGGCGGCGTGGCAGATCAATCCGCCCCAGCCGCAACCGATGTCGAGCAGGGTTTCACCCGGTTGGAGGCGCAGCTTGCGGCAGATCATTTCCAGCTTGTCCTGCTGCGCCTGGTCCAGCGAGGTGCCGGCGTCCTTGAAATAGCCGCAGGAGTACTGCATTTCCTCATCGAGAAACAGCGCGTAAAACTCGTTGCTGATGTCGTAATGAAACTGGATGAACTTTTTGTTGTCGCGGCGCGCTGCATCGCGGCCGATCGCGTCGTCCGTGTATTCGTGTTGCACCGTTTTGTGTGCGGCGGGCGCGAACAACAGCGGCAGGGCCTGCCGCAGCAGGAAAAATTTGTTGAGCTTCTTCAGGTTTTTCTTCATCTGCCGGTCGCGCAGGAGGGCGATGAAGTCGATCAGGTCGCCGTGGATTTCGATGTGGCCCTTGACGTATTCGAGGAGCAGGTTTTCCAGCGTCGGTTTCCGCAGCAGTCCGCCCAGCACGCCGGAGCCGTTGATGGCGATGACAAACCGCTCGTCCACCTCGCGGCCCAGCGGGATCAGCGATCCCTCCCACAGGCGGACGGAGAAGCGGGCGTTGAGGGTGTCGCCCAGGTGGTGCAGCATCCGCCGGGTGGCGGCCAGCCTGTGTTCTTCCGAGAAAAATGACATCGCCCGGCATTATAAGCGGAATCCGCGAGTTTGATACGGCAAATGTGGGTCCGGTCGTGCCGCGCCGGGCGGCGGGGATTGGGTGTGGATTTTACCGCCGGGTTGGGTTACACCTGACAGCGCATCGCAAACGAGAGAAGATGTTCCACACACCGGAGGCCCATGAAGCCCGAAGAGCTGTCAACCTTCCGCGACCAGTTGCTCTCCATGCAGGCGGAGTTGCAGGCGTTGGAGGCCGCGTCAAAAAAATCGGCGAAACCGGTGGAGCTCGATCAGGCGCGCATGGGCCGCCTGTCGCGCATGGACGCCATGCAGGACCAGCAGATGGCGCAGGAAGCGGCCCGGCGCAACCAGCAGATGCTGACGAAAATCGAAGGCGCGCTCCGCCGCATCGACGCCGGGCGGTTTGGCGACTGCTTCGTGTGCGGCGAGGAAATCGATCCCCGCCGGCTGCACGCCGACCCCACCAACACCCGCTGCATCGCCTGCGCCGAGAAGTGAATGCAGTGAACCCTGTGCCGTATCTTCGGAACAGGTGACATTGCAGGCCTTTGCAGGGGATGTTGGATACGGGCTGCGGCCTCATTCATATAAAATGTTTTGAAATGGCTTCCGGTCCCTTCTAAAATGGAACGATGGATTTATAAGGAGCGATTGGAATGACCAACGGGCCCGGTCGGCCGGAACGCTGGGCGACGCTACGCAATGTGCTTCCCGATCTGCTGACCGCCATTCCGGAACAACAGGATGAAGACGTGACCGAACGCATCGGTTTCGTCTGGGAAATTCTGGTCGGCGAAAAGCTCGCGGGCCACACACGCATCACCCGCGTCACGGAGAAGACGCTGTTTGTGCAGGTGGACGGTCCCGAATGGCTGGCTCCGTTGAAGGCGCTGGACACGCGGATTCTGGAAGGGCTGAACCGGTCCCTCCGGACCTCCTGTTTCACCCGCATTCATTACGACATTCGGCCGGAAACCCAACCGCCGTCCTCTAATAAAAGGAAACCCAAGCGTATGCGACACACCCAACTGCCGGAAGCCAATCCCACCCTGCCTGTGGACGTGGGTTCGCTGGACCGCATTGCGGATCCGGCTCTGAAGGAAACGCTCACCGGGCTGGCGCACAAGTTCCGCTTCGTGGCGCTGGCGCTCGCCTGTGTGGTCGGATTGTCCAACTGCGCGACGATCGGCGACACCGTGCCCGGGTTCGATATCGAGATTGCGGAAGGCACGCCGGATTTCGAAGACAGCTACGCGGTCCGCCACATCAGCAAACTCAATGAGCAGAATCCCGGCCGCTACCGCGACCCGCGCGCGTATTACCACTTTATGATGGACCTCAAGTACGAGCGCGAGGGCGATTTCGACATGGCCGCCCACCATTACGCGAAGGTGGTGGAGCACGAGCCGGGAAAAGAAGATTTCATCACGCATCTGATGGTGCTGTACCTGCGTATCGGCAAATTGGATGAGGCGTTGCAGCTCGGTCAGCGCGGGCTGCGCACGTTCCCGGACAACGTCCGCATGCACACCATCGTCGGCGACATCCTGACCAGCCGCGGCCGCCACGCCGAGGCGCTGGAGCATTACCGCAAGGTGTCGGAACTGGACCCGAAAAGCCCGCGCGCGTTCCTCATGGCCGGCACCGCCCTGCGGTTCCTGAAGGAATATGAAGCGTCGCGGGAATGGTTCCACAATGTGTCGGTGATCGATCCCGCCAACACCCTGGGATTTTTTTATTACGGGCGCAGCCTGCTGGACACCGGCGATCTGCCCGCGGCGGAGGAGAAGCTGAAGAAATCGGTGTCGCTCCGGCCCAGCATGATCGAGGCCCGGCAGGCACTGGCCATCACGCTGGAGAAACAGGAAAAGTATCAGGAGGCCATCACCCAGTACCGCATCCTGAAAAAACTGGACCCGGCGAATACGGTGGTGGCGGACCGTTACGACACGCTCAATGAAGCCTGGGACCCGGTCACCGAAACGCTGACGTCCGGCACCCAGCCGCTGCCCGAGTTGCCGCTGGCGGAGCCGGACATCCACCGCATGATCGGCGCCATCTTTTACCAGCAGGTCATGTATCTGGAAGCCATCGATGAGTTCCGGCTGGTGCTGGCGCAGGGAGAAGACAAGGAAGTGCGCTTCACCATCGCCCGCATTTACGAAGTGCTGGGGCGGCCGGACAAGGCGGTCCAGGAAATCGAAGCCTACCGGGCCCAGAAGGACGAACCGGATACCGTGGAAGTGTTGCTGAAACTGGCACGCCTGTACGGGCTGGACGGAAGCATGTCGCAGTCCGTCGATCTGCTCGGCCTCGCTGTGAACCGCGATCCGCACAACCACCGTCTGTTCCACGCCTTGACGCTGGCGTACATGTCGCTCAACCGCAACGAGGAAGCGCTGCAGACCATCGACCGCGCCATCGCGCTCAACAACTCGCACGACGCGTATTATTTTGAGAAGGGCGCGCTGCTGGAACGCATGGGCAAGTACGAGGAAGCCATCGCCAACATGAACAAGGCGCTGGAGATCAACCCCAACCATTCCAACGCGCACAACTTCATCGGTTACATGTATGCGTCGCGCAACATCAAGCTCGACCGGGCGCTGTATCACCTGGAGCAGGCGCTCAGCATCCAGCCGCGCAACGGCTATTTCCTCGACAGTCTGGGTTGGATTTATTACAAAAAGGGCGAGCCGGAAAAAGCCCTCACCCACATCAAGAAAGCGTTGATCTACACCGAGCCCGACCCGGTTTTATATGACCATCTGGGCGATATTTATTTTTCGCTGGAAAACATCGAGGAAGCCCGCAAGGCATGGAAAACCAGTCTGGTGCTGACGCGGCAACGGCTCAACAATGCGGCCGGGGAAATCCCCGACCTGGACCGGTTGGAGAGCAAGATCCGCAACGCCGAAGAGCTGTTGCATACCCCGTAATCCTTAAGCCGTTCCCAGACCGGCTGTCACGGTTGTATTCATGAACCCGTCATTCCCTGTCCGCGTCCTGCTGGCGGCCATTGCGCTGGCCGTGCTGTCCGCCTGCCAGACGGTGCCGCCTGCGCCCACACCGGCGCCGGAGAAAACGGTTTCCGATGCGGTCATCCTGAGCGCGTTGGAAACCCACCAGAGCGCGGTGCACAGCGTGCGCGCCTTTGTTAAAACCCAGATCCGCACGCCATTTCTGAACCACACCCTCAGGCAGACGGTGATCGCCCGCAACGACCAGTCGATCCGCCTCGACACCCTGAGCGCCTTCGGCCAGCCGCTGGGCGTGTTCATCTTCAAGCCCGGCCACATTCAGATTTACGATCCGCAGAAAAACCGGATTCACACCGGAGCCGAAGCCTGGTATATGATGTCCGATCTGTTCGGCACCTGGTTCGACTTCGGCGAATTCATCAACGTATTTCTGGGCAAGGTGCCGCGTTTCGACAAGCTCGAGGTGCGGGGCATCACCGCCGAGGGCGCACCGGTCCGCTACGTGCTGGATGCGTACGATCCGTTTCGCAAAGAGCGTTACCGCATCGTGCTCGATGGCGACACCCTGCGGCCGGTGGAAATGACCCAGTTCAAAAATCTGGAAAAGGTGTACCATGTGGCATGGAGCCAGTCCAAACCGGTCGGCGCCATTTCTTTTCCACACCAGGTCACGATCCAGCGTTTTGAACAGGGCGACGAAGTGATCCTGAATTACCGCAACCCGCAGGTGAACCCGGCCATTCCCGATACCGCCTTCGAGCTGTTTCCGGAACGGTCCGCCACCCCCTGAACATCACCCCCCATGAAGCTGAAATTCCGCACGCCCGCAAAAATCAATCTCGGCCTGTTTGTGCTGGGCAAACGCGATGACGGCTTTCACGAACTCGAAACATTGTTTCAGATGGTCAGCCTGTACGACCAGGTGGAACTGGAAACCGCGGCGGCGGGCGAGGTCACGCTGGAGTGCGACGCGCCCGGCATTCCCACCGACGGCACCAACCTGGTGGTGCGCGCCGCCCGCATGCTGCAGCAAACCGTGCCGGAAGCCGCCAGGCAGGGCTGCCGCATCCGGCTCGAAAAACACATCCCCGCCGGGGCCGGGCTGGGTGGCGGCAGTGGCAACGCTGCCTGCGTGCTGTGGGGACTCAACCGGCTGTGGGACCTCCAACTGGAGCGCCCCGCCCTGCACGAAATAGCCGCCCGTTTGGGCTCAGACATTCCGTTTTTCCTGTCAGCGCCGCAGGCCGTGGGGCGGGGTCGCGGCGAGCGCCTGACTCCGTTGGAACCCTCTGAAAAAATGCACCTTGTTATTATTTTCCCGAGACTGACCGTGCCCACCGCAGAGGTCTATCGGCGGCTCACTTTAGATTTGACAACCCCCCCAAAAACGATTAGTATTTTGCAAAAATTTTTCTCTCAATCGGATATCGCCGGTCTGGCCGCCCATCTCCACAACGACTTGGAATCTGTTGTTTTAGAAGGGTTTCCGGTTGTCAGGCAGGTCAGGGATGCGTTGAGTGCGCTCGATGCGAAGGGGGTGCTTCTCTCCGGCAGTGGTTCCGCCGTGTTCGGTATTTTTGCCAACCGGGACCAGGCGGAGCGGGCGTTTTCCCGGCTTCAGGCAACCGATTGGGACGTCTTTGTGGCCGAGACGGTCTCCCGGTTTGCGGAGTTTTTGCCTGGAGAGTTGCTCGATTATCCGTGACCATTCAAGGGGCCGCACACGCAGGAAACCCCATCGAATCAGGCTCATTTCTCCTGCCCGCGATGTCATAGCTCACATTTTCCGAACAACACGGTGTACGCAGGGACCCGGCGGAACGGGCAGGGAACGGACAACGTTTGCACGGAGCAGGGGACGCAAAAGATAAAAATCAGGGATTAACGAATTGTTGGGGCGTCGTCAAGTGGTCTAAGACACAGGATTTTGGATCCTGCATTCGGAGGTTCGAATCCTCCCGCCCCAGCCACTATTGTACCCACGGACAGGGACCCCACACGCATGAGCGACAACGGAAGAGTGCTGGTATTTTCAGGCCGGGCCAACACCGATCTGGCGCACGAAATCTGCCAGTACATGAATATTGAACTGGGCAAGACCGTGGTCAAGGATTTCTCCGATGGCGAGGTGTATGTGCGCATCGAGGAGAATGTCCGCGGCGGCGACGTGTTTGTCATCCAGCCCACCTGTTCGCCGGGCAACACCAACCTGATGGAGTTGCTCATCATGATCGACGCGCTCAGCAGGTCGTCGGCGAAGCGCATCACCGCGGTCATCCCGTATTTCGGCTATGCCCGGCAGGACCGCAAATGCGAGCCCCGGGTGCCGATCACCTCGAAGCTGGTGGCCGACCTGGTGCACACCGCCGGCTGCGACCGGGTGCTGACCATCGACCTGCACGCCGGGCAGATTCAGGGATTTTTCAACATCCCCGTCGATCATTTATTTGCAGTCAATGTCCTGATCAGTTACATTAAAAGCCTTAAACTGCCCAATATTGTTGTGATTTCCCCGGATGCGGGCGGTGTGGAACGGGCGCGCGCGTATGCCAAACGAATGGGCACGTCGCTGGCCATCATCGACAAGCGCCGGGATGGAATCAACGTCGCCAAAGCCATGCATATCATCGGGGATGTGCGTGGGAAAGTCGCTATCATCGTGGATGACATGATTGATACCGCGGGAACACTGATTGAGGCGACCAACGCGTTGCTGGAAGCGGGCGCTGCGGAAGTCCACGCATGTTGCACGCACGCCGTCTTGTCTGGACCGGCCGGGGACCGGATTCGCGAATCGCCCATCAAGTCTGTCATTGCCACCAACACGATTCCCTTAAGGGAAAACTTGAAATCGATCGAAAAGATCAAGATTCTTTCCGTCGCTTCGCTTCTGGGTGAAGCCATTTTACGGATTCACAGCGAGTCTTCGATCAGTTCACTGTTCGATGCGGAGGATAATCTGTAGTTATGTCAAAAGAATTGAATGGAACAATCAGAAGTCAACGCGGCACCGCCGCCAACCGCATTTTGCGTGGAGAGGGCTCCGTGCCCGGCGTCGTGTATGGCCAGCAGGATCCGGTCGCGGTGACGATCAACCACAAGGAACTGCGCAAGCTTATCGAAGCCTACGGCACCAACACCCTGATGACCCTGTCCGTCGAAGGCGACTCGGTGCCCAAGCGCACCGTCATCATCAAGGACCACCAGACTCATCCCATCAAAGAGGGCTGGGTGCATGTGGACTTTTATGAGGTGGACATGACGGAAGAAATCAAAACCGTGGTGCCCATCCTGCTGGAAGGCAAATCGCCCGCCGAAAAACTGGGCGGCATCGTGCAGCAGTCTTTGGACGAATTGCACATCCGCTGTCTGCCGGGCAACATCCCGCACGACATCAAGGTGGACATGACGAAGGTGGAGATGGACCAGGTCGTGCACGTTTCCGACCTCACCCTGCCGGCGGACATCGAAGTCATCGACGATCCGGAGGAAGCGGTGGTCTCCATCCACGAGGTCAAGGAAGAAGTCGAGAAGACGGAAGAGGAAGAAGCTGCTGAAGCGGGAGAAGCTGAGGAAGGTGAAAAGGCGGCGGCTCCGGCGGAAGGCAAGTCCGAATCATGATGCTGTTTTCACAGTATTGAGCCGTTGTGTATCTGATTCTTGGGTTGGGCAACCCCGGGCCGCAATACGAGTTGACGCGGCATAACGTGGGATTTCTGGTGTTGGACAATCTGGCGGAGAAACACCGCATTCCGCTGACCCAGCACAAACACCGCTCCCTGTTCGGGCAAGGGGAGATTGGGGGGCACCCGGTGGTTCTTGCCAAGCCCATGACCTACATGAACGAGAGCGGACGCGCCGCACAGGCGCTCCTCAACGCCTGGAACCTGTCCCCGGACCGGATGATCGTCGTGCACGACGACATCGATCTGGCGCCAGGAAAGATCAAACGCAAGTTTCAGGGTGGCGATGCCGGACAGCGTGGTGTGGCCTCCTGCATCGAGCAGCTGGGCACCGACGGGTTTGCGCGCATTCGCGTCGGCATTGGCCGGCCTGAGAACAAACATCAGATCGTGGATTATGTGCTCTCTCCATTTTCCGGGGGGGACCTGGAGCAGCTCAACGAGGTGGTGGAACAGGCTGTGCAGCGAGTGGAAGCGATCCTCACTGAAATCGAAACGCAATCCAATCAAACGACGGAGGAAAATACGGAATGATTCAGGAATATAAAGGCGAGGTCATTTTTGTTGGCCTGTCCCTTCTGCTTTATATCGTTTTCGCGGCGTTTGATGCGTCGTACAATTTTGCTTACCTCGGATTTGTTTTTGGCATCTTCGGCCTGTGGGTCGCGCTGAAAACTTACGAATATGTGGACGATCAGTCCGAAGGCAACGACAAGATGGTCGAGATCGCCGAATCGATCCACGAAGGATCGATGGTGTTTCTCGGTCGCGAATACAAAATCCTCGCGTACTTCGTCGGTGGTGTGTTCATCCTTCTCGCGTTTGTCATCGGTTCGCAAAAAGGATTCTGGATCGGTCTCGGCACGGCCATCGCGTATCTGATCGGGGCGGCCTGTTCCATGGCGGCGGGGTATTTCGGCATGAACGCCGCCACCACCGCCAACGTGCGCACGGCGGCGGCGGCCAATGAGTCCGGCCAGGCCAAAGCGCTCGACATCGCTTTCAACGGCGGCGCGGTCATGGGCCTGTGTGTGGCCAGCCTGGGTCTGCTCGGCGTGGGCGGTCTGTTTGCCCTGTTTGCGCGCGGCGAAGCCGTCAGCGTGATCAGCGGCTTTGCCATGGGCGCCAGCTCGATCGCCCTGTTCGCCCGCGTCGGCGGCGGCATCTACACCAAGATCGCCGACGTCGGTTCCGACCTCGTCGGTAAAGTGGAAGCCGGCATTCCCGAAGACGATCCGCGCAACCCCGGCGTCATCGCCGACAACGTCGGCGACAACGTGGGCGACGTCGCAGGTCTCGGTTCCGACATTTTCGAATCCTACGTCAGTTCCATGATCGCCACCATTGCCATCGCCACCAGCATGTCGGTCATGCGCTTCGAGTACATGGCGCTGCCGGTCATCGTCGCCATGGTGGGCCTGATCGCGTCCATCATCGGCATCCGCTCCATCCGCGCCATGACCAGTCTGGACCCGGCGGACGTGTTGCGTTACTCGACGTTCGTCAGCGCCGGCGCGATGCTTTTGGTCGCTCTCATCGTCATCAAGGTCATGGGCCTGCCCACCGGCGTGTTCGTCGCGTTGGCATTCGGCTGTCTGGCCGGTGTGGCGATCGGATTGATCACCGAATACTACACGGCGGGCAAACCCGTGGTGAAGATCGCCGAATCCAGTTCGACCGGCGTCGCCACCGTCATGATCACCGGGCTTGCCATCGGTATGGAAAGCTGTGTCGCCCCGATCCTGACCATCGCTCTCGCCATTTTCGTTTCCGCCAGCGCGGCGGGCCTGTACGGCGTGGCTTTGGCTGCGGTGGGCATGCTGGCCACGGTCGGCATCACCATGTCGGTCGATGCCTACGGTCCGGTCGCGGACAACGCCGGCGGCATCTCGGAAATGGCCGGGCTGGGTGAAGACACGCGCAAAATCACCGACGGCCTCGATGCCCTGGGCAACACCACCGCCGCCATCGGCAAGGGCTTCGCCATCGGTTCGGCAGCGCTCACGGCGCTGGCCCTGTTCACCGCGTACACGCAGGCGGCGGGACTGGAAACCATCAACATCACCGACACCACCGTCGTCATCGGCGTGCTCATCGGCGGCGGCATTCCGTTCATGGTCGCGGCCATGACCATGACCTCAGTCGGTCGCGGCGCGTTCACCATGGTGGAAGAAATCCGCCGTCAGTTCCGCGAGATTCCGGGCCTGATGGAAGGCACCGGCAAACCGGACAACGCCCGCTGCATCGACATCAGCACCAAGGCGGCGTTGAAGGAAATGGTCGCTCCCGGTGTGGTCGCCATCGTCATGCCCATCCTGATCGGTACCGTGCTCGGCGCCGAGGCATTGGGCGGCATGCTGGTCGGCGCCACCCTGACCGGAGTTCTGCTCGCCCTGTTCATGGCCAACAGCGGCGGCGCCTGGGACAACGCCAAGAAGTACGTGGAAAGCGGCAACCTGGGTGGCAAAGGCTCCGATGCGCACAAGGCGACGGTCGTCGGCGACACCGTCGGCGATCCGCTCAAGGACACGTCCGGCCCGGCGATGAACATCCTCATCAAACTGATGTCCATCGTTTCACTGGTGCTGGCACCCTTGTTCCTCTAAGGTTCTTTCAATTGTGTGACTGGAAACCGGGATGGGTTCGCCCATCCCGGTTTTTTTTCGGACCTCGTCCGAAGGCAGATGGCTACTGCCCGGCAGTCCCGGCGATGGTCGCCAAGCGCACAAAGAAATTTTTCCTGTTGCCTCCGGGTGCCACCCGGCGGACTGCGTCCGAAGGCAGATGGCTACTGCTCAACGGTCCCTGCGATGGTCCGTGGGCGCGGGCTGCGTCCGAAAGCAGATGGCTACTGCCCGGCAGTCCCGGCGATGGTCGTCAAGCGCGCAAAGAAATTTTTCCTGTTGCCTCCGGGTGCTACCCGGCGGGCTGCGTCCGAAGGAAACAGGTTGTATTGAGAGCCGGTCGCCAGCCTTCATGCCGGTTTTCCTCACTACGTGATACGGTCCAACGCCTCCTTACCTTTCAGTTTCACTGAGCCATGTCGTCTCTCTTAAAATTTGGATTCCATGATTTCCTGAACGCGCAGCCTCTCTTGGTGCCGTTGCAGGCCGCCGCGCCCAAAGTGGGGTGGGAACTGGTGCGCGATGTGCCGGCCAACCTGGCCGACCGCCTGCACGCCGGAGAGCTGGACCTCGCCATGATTCCGTCCATCGAGTACCTCGCTCACGCCGATGCGTACCGGCTTGTTCCGGGCGCGTGCATCGCGTCACGCGGCGCCGTGGACACGGTGCTTTTGGTCACGCGGGGACCGCTGGAGGTGGTGCGCACCGTGGCACTGGACGAACGTTCGCGCACCTCGGCAACCCTGCTCCGCATTCTGTTCGAAGATGTGTTTCCGCCTAAGGTGCAGTACTCACGCATCCATCCGGACATCACCCACATGATGCGCACGTGCGATGCGGCGCTGGTGATCGGTGACCAGGGATTCGCCGTGCACGACAATGCGGAGGGCTGGACGGTGACCGATCTCAGCCAGCGCTGGCTGGAGTTGACCGGACGTGCCTTCGTCCACGCCGTGGTGGCGGTGCGGCGCGAGGCGGCGCTCACTCCGGCAATGCTGAAGGCGGTCGCCGACGCCCCTGCGCAAGGTCGGGCGTTAATGGATTCCATTGTCCGCGAGCAGACAAAGAAAACCGGACTCGATGCCAATGGGGTGCGCGATTACCTCGAAACCAAAATCATTTACACGCTGGGTCCCGGTGAAGTGGAGGGGTTGGAAGCGTTCCGCGATCAGTGCTTTCAGAAAAAAGTTTTGAACATGCGCCCCGCTTTGGAGTTTGCGGAGTGAGGGGCCGCCTGTCCGAGTCACGCTCTGAGTGAAATGGGCGGTTGGGGATGATTTAAAACAGGTCTTTGAGGGAGCCCCACAGTTTTCTGGAACCCTCTTTGACCCAGCCCCACGCCTTGCTGCTGGAAGATTCGACGAAGTCGATGTAGCTTTGTGCTTCCTCGCTGCGCTGGGGACCGCGCGGCGTTTCGGGGGATTGGGTTTCCTGCTGTGGTTTGGAAGTTTCCGGTTGCGGCGGCGCTTCGACCGTTTCCATCGCGGGCGTGGGTTCCGCCTGGGGTTCGGCAGACGGCGTTGCGTCTCCCGTTTCGACCGGTTCCGTCGTCATGTCTTCTTCCGGTGTGATTTCCGCCACGGTCTCTTCCTGCGGCGCCGATTGCCCGGTCACTTCCGGTTCCTCGACGCTTTCCGCATCCGCATTTTCTTCTTCGGCGGATTCTTCGACCGCGGTTTCCGTTTCTTCCGGTGCGCCCGGTGTGACCTCGTTGGTGGGTTCAACCGACCCGGCTACCGTTTCGCTGTCCGTCTCCAGGTTTTCCCCCATAGTTTCCGGCGGCGTCGATGCTTCCATGCCCGCCTCGTTTTCCGGGGTTTCTTCCGGCGCGGCCTCTTCCGTCATTTCCGTGGGAGCGGTTTCGGGTGTTTGCATCACCTCTTCCGAAACAGGCGCCAGTTCCTCGCCGGAGCCAGGCACCTCTTCCGTCGATTGCAACTGGATGGTGCCGATGCGCACCCCTTCCTTGAGTTTTTCGATTTCCTCTTGCAGCGATTCCAGGGTGCGGCGTTGTTCTTCGGTATTTTTGGAGATGCGCAGTTGTGAGGCTTCGAAGCGGGCGATCAACTGTTCCAGCTGCGCCGCGTTTTTCTCGGAGAGTTGATTCGTCAGTTCGCGCAGTTTCTGGATATCCCGGCCGAGGTCCTTGGATTGCCGGCTGAGCGAAACCAAAACGCCCTGGTGGCCGCGAAGCATCTCGAACCCCTTCCAGCCGAAAAATCCGGCAGCGCCCACGATCAGCAGCAGCACGAACCAAAGTTTGCCGGTGCCTGGGGTTTTGACTTTTTGGGGAGGCGCGTCGGCGGGGGGTGTTTCTTCGGAAAGCGCGTCCGCCGCATCGTCCGAAGCCGCATCGTCCGAAGCGGGTTCGCCCGAAGCGGGTTCGCCCGAAGTGGGTTCGCCCGAAGCGGGATCGCCCGAAGCGGGATCGCCCGAAGCGGGATCGCCGGGTTCGTCCGAGGCGGAGGCCTCGGAGGTGGTGGCTTCATCGGGGTGCGCGTCGCCGTGTTCGGGAGGGGTCTCAGACGCCACCGGGTCATCGCCGGAGGGGTCCCCCTGCGTGGGCCAAGCTTCCGCCTCGCCCTCGTGTTCCGGCGGTGGGGACTGGGACTCCGGGGGTTCGGAATCCGGTTCCTGTCGTTCTTCGTCCCTGGCCAATGGCTTCCCGGTTGATTAGTGGATGAGTTTGTTCAGCGGAAACTCGACGATGTCTTCCGCGCCCGCTTTTTTCAGATCCGGCACGATTTCCCGCACCAGCTTTTCTTCCAGAATGACCATCAGATCGACCCAGTCGGTGTCGGTCAAGTCCGAGATGGTGGGCTTGATGTCGCGCGGCAGGATTTTCATGACCGCTTCCATTTCCTTGCGCGGCACGTTCATCATGATGCCGACCTTTTGATTGGCGGCCATGGCCCCCTTCAGCATGAGCACGATGCGTTCCACCTTGTTGCGTTTCCAGTCGTCTTTGAACGAATCCTTGTTCATGATGAACTTGGTGTTCGATTCCATGATGGTGTCGATGATGCGCAGGTTGTTGGCGCGCAGCGAGCTGCCGGTTTCGGTGATCTCGACGATGGCGTCGGCCAGCTTCGGCGGTTTGACTTCCGTCGCGCCCCAGGAAAATTCCACGGAGGCGGTGACGCCGTGCTGCTTGAGGAAATCGACGGTCATGTTGACCGCTTCGGTGGCGATGCGCTTGCCCTGCAGGTCCTTGACGTTGTTGATGGCCGAGTCGTTGGGCACGGCGATCACCCAGCGCACCGGGCGGCTCGAGGTTTTCGAGTACACGAGGTCGGCGATCTCTTTCACCTCGACGCGGTTTTCCTGCACCCAATCCTTGCCGGTGAGGCCCGCATCGAGCACACCGTCGGCGACGTAACGCGCGATTTCCTGGGCGCGGATCAACAGGCACTCGATCTCGTCGTCGTCGATGGTGGGGTAATAGGAACGGCTGCTGAATTTGATCTTCCACCCGGCTTTTTCAAAGAGGGCGGCGGTGGCGTCCTGGAGACTGCCTTTGGGAATACCCAGTTTCAATACGTTTCCACTCATTCACTTACCTGGTATTTGAAAGGTTGCAGTTTTACTTTTTATACACTTTGTCGGGGTCGAAGACCTTTTCTTCGATGACGGTCAGCTCCCCGTTGAGCTTGCGGAAGAAGCAGCTCTGGTAGCCTTTGTGGCAGGCGGCGTCGCCGACCTGTTCCACCTTGAGCAGCACCGTGTCGTCGTCGCAATCGATGAACACTTCCTTCACCTTCTGCACGTTGCCGCTCTCTTCGCCCTTCATCCACTGTTTGTCGCGGGACCGGCTGTAGAACCAGGCATTGCCTGTTTCCAGCGTCTTCTCCCAGGCGATCTGGTTCATGTAGGCGAGCATCAGGACCTTGCCGGTTTTGGCGTCCTGAATGATGGCCGGAACCAGACCGTCCATCTTGTCAAAATCGAGCTTCATTGGGGACTCCCGGGTAAAACAGCGAATTTTAAATAATATTGATTTTCTGTCAACATTATAATAGCCTGTCGGTGTACTAAACCGACAATTCTAAAGGCTTTGTGGATTCGGGGATGTGTCCGATCAATGTATAGTCATTGGGCCTTTAAATCAAGGTTTATAGTTTGAAAAACTGAATTTTCTGGCCGGGGAAAGAGGGAATATGCCTTCACTGAGTGGTTACCACATTTACGACACGGCAGAACCGTGCAATTATACCGGACAAAAACTGATCGACACCATGCACAAGGTGGTCACCGACAAGTTGAGCGAAGACGGACGTGAGTTGAACCTGTTCGGCTGCTGCGTCGGCGTCAACGGCATCAAGGTGATCGCCGAGGACCCGCGCATCGTCAGCATCAAGCGGCTGAACCTGGGCGGCAACCGCATCGAGGATGCGGGCGCGCATTTCATTGCCGAGGCGGAAGCGTTTTCCAAGGTCAACTGGGTCGAGTTCGGCGGCAACAACCTGGGCCCGAACGGCCTGCGCGCCATCATCAAGTCCAAGGTGTTCCGCAAGCTCCGCACCCTCAACCTGTACCGCAATTACCTGCGCGACGAGGGGGCCAGGGCGCTGGCGGAGGAAAACGAGCTGGAACGCTTGGAAGAACTGGACCTGGCGCAGAACGAGATCGGCGACGAGGGCCTGTTTGCGCTGGCCAGCTCCACCAAACTGCCCAACCTGGTTTCCATTGCGATGGACAACAATTTCACCACCATGGAGGGGCGTTCCGACGCACGCAACGGATCGTTGTTTCGCAAGTGCCAGTCCGTTAATCTGTAAATCAACCGCCCATTGGGTTCAGGTGAGTTCATGTCCGAAGACTCCTATGGCAAAGGCACTTTTTTAATCGCCAATCCGGTTCTGGGAGATCCCAACTTTTCGCGCACGGTGGTGTTGTTGTGCGACCATAACGACGAGGGGTCGTTCGGTCTGGTGGTCAACCGCAAGGCGGGGCTGATGGCCTCCGACCTGTTCCAGCAGGCGGAGTTTCTGACAGGCTACGACAACGAAGTGTTTGTGGGCGGGCCGGTGCAGCAGTCGCAGGTGTTTTACCTGGTGCGCTCGCCGCAGCCGATCGAAGGGCTGGATCACATCTGCGACGGCATTCATCTGGGTATGAGTTGGGAACCTCTGGAGAGCGTGTACCTGCAACTGGAGAACCCGGCGGAGAACCTGCGCTTTTACATGGGCTATTCGGGTTGGGGCGGCGGCCAGCTGGCAGGGGAGATGGAACACCGCAGTTGGTTGACCTGCGACGCGAAGAACGATCACATTTTCGGCGACCCGGAGAGCAACATCTGGGGCCGCGTGGTGCAGTCGCTCGGCAAGGAATACGAGTACCTGCTCACGGCGCCGGTTGACCCGCGCATGAATTGAGGGACTGCACGCGGGAATCGCCAACCTTCCCGGCTCCACCGGCCGGGACAGGAAAACAGATGAGCCGGTACCACACACCACCTCCAAAAGAACAGATCTACGCCTGCCACCTGCCGGGGAAATACATCGGTTATGCCATCGAAGCGTATTTCGCCGAGCGCTTTCCCTATTTCAGCCGCGACGCATGGCAGCGCCGCATCGAGGACGGATCCATCACCGTCAACGGCGAGATCGTGCCCGTGGGCACGCGGTTGCAGCAACACGACCACATCGTCACCAACATGGGCGTGCGCACGGAACCGCCCGCCGATTGCCGCCTCGATATTGTGTATGAAGACGAGCACCTGCGCGTGTTCAACAAGGGCGCGCCGTTGCCGGTGCACCCGAGCGGACGCTACTTTCAGAACAGCATGACGGAACTGTTGCGCCAGCGGTATCCGGATGAGGTGCCGCGCCCGGTGCAGCGGCTGGACGCGACCACCACGGGGCTGGTGGTGTTCGCCAAAACACGCGAGGCGGCGTATCACCTGTCGCAGGAGTTCACGCACAACCGCGTTTGCAAGGAATACCTGGCGCTGGTGGACGGCGTGCCGGAGGAGCCCGCCTTCACTGTGGATGCCCCGGTGGGCAAGGTGCGGGGCTCGGCGCGCGGCGTCGGACCCGGCACCCTCAACCCGAAGCCGGCGGTCACGCATTTCGAATGCCTGGCCATCTGCGGCGGGCGGTCGTTGATCCAAGCGGTGCCGCACACCGGCCGCACCAACCAGATCCGCGTGCACCTGGCGAGCCTCGGCCTGCCGCTGTGGAACGATCCGGTGTATGGGGAGGCAGTGAACGGTTCGCACGAGTATGGCCTGCACGCCTACCGGCTGGGCTTTGCCGGGCTGGCCGGGACGATGGACCTCACGGCTCCGTGGCCGGATCACTTTCAACCGTTCATCGACCGCAGTGCGCTGGCGGGGGAAAGGTTTCATATTTAGAACTGCATGGGGAAATGAATGATCACCCCTTCACCCCTTAAAGAGAGCTTTGCATGAGTCTTTTGAAAGAGCGAACCCATAGATTCTTCGTCGCCAGGGGCTCCTCAGAATGACAGGCAGGGATCTGAATTGTCATTCTGAGCGTCAGCGAAGAATCTATGTTTGGTTCTTCTACTCGGTTATGCAAAGGTCTGCCTGGTAAGGAGAGGGAGAAATTTTGGTCTTTGCCAACAACGTGAAAATCTGAGACTGAACGAAAACAGTTTGACTGAATGAACGCACCGATACAAAAACCGATGACGATGGCCGATACGGATACCGCGTATCCGCTGATCCAGCGCATGCGCAATCCGTTCTGGATGGCGCCGATGTCCGGCATCACCGATCTCTGCTACCGCCAGCTTCTGGACGAAATGGACGCGGGGGTGCTGATCTCCGAGCTGGTGTCGGCCAAGGGGCTGGTCTTTAGCTCGGACCGCACGTTCAAGATGATCCGCGTGCACGAGAACCCCGGCACGCTGGTCGGCATTCAACTGTTTGGCGAGGACGCTGACGACTATGTCCGCGTCGCGCCGAGCGTGCAGCAACAGGGTGCGGACTTCATCGACATCAACCTCGGGTGTCCGGTGAAGAAGGTGGTGAAGAAGGGCTGCGGCGCGGCGCTCATGCGCGACCCCGAAAAACTGCACGCGTTTCTCAAGCACATCCGCAGCAACATCGACCTGCCGCTGACGGTCAAGATGCGCACCGGCTGGAGCCACGATGAACTCACCATCCACGAATGCGTGGATGCGGCCAAGCACGCCGGCTGCCAGTGGGTGGCCATCCACGGCCGAACCCGCGTGCAGGGCTACGGCGGCCTCGCCGATTGGGAACTGATTGCCGACGTCAAACGCAAAACGGACATCCCCATCATCGGCAACGGCGACATCCGGAGCGCCGACCGCGCACGCACGCTGCTCGAAGAAAGCGGCGTCGATGCGGTGATGATCGGACGCGGCGCGCTGCGCGATCCGTGGATTTTTAAAGAGTGCCTGGGCACGCTGGGCGAGACCTTGTCGCCGACGCCGCTGGAATTGCTCGAACGGTTTCACCAGTTGCTGCATCCGGTGTACGACACGCGGCGCACTGTGCTGTATCTCAGAAAGCTCGCGGTGTGGATGGCGTACGGCTATCCCGGCGCGGCGGCGTTTCGCGGTATGATGTTCCAGCTGCCGGCAGTGAAAGAGGTGTTGAAAGAGGGGGCGGTCTTTTTCCGGGGCGTGGCCGGTTTGCCGCGGCCCCGGTTCGACGAGGCGGAAGCGTTCATGATGGGTGGACACGGCTGAGCGGACAGCGTCCGGAGGCAATGGATTGTATTGGGAATGCGCTGGACAGCTATGATTCGTCCACCGGGCATTGGCCAATCGATGCAGGCCACGGCTGAGCGGGTGTCCCGGTTTCTGTATCCATGCGGACGTTTCGGCACACTGAGGAGGAGCGAGAATGGATCAGGCAACGTTGCAGCATTGGGTGGAAGCCAATAATTTTTTCCAGTTCATGAACTCGGAAGAACGATCGCACCTGTATTCATTCAAAAGTCATTGGAAATTTGTCAAGCCCGGCGACTACGTGGTGCGGGTGGGCGACGCGGATTACGGATTTTTCGTGATCATCAAGGGCACCTTCAGCGTCATCAAGCCCGATGATATTTTTCTTTCGCACCTGAACCCCGGCGATCTGTTCGGTGAAATCAGTTTGAAGTCGCCGCGCAAGCGCTACAGCAATGTGGTCGCCGACGAAGAAGGCATCGTGTTCAAGGTCGATGCCATGTTGCTGGACAAGATCAGTTCGAACCTGCATTTGAAAATCAAAAACCAGGTGATCGAAGTGTTGATCCGCCGCCTCGACGACATGAACCAGAGACTGGTCAAACTCACCCGCATGCGGTGACGCCGCAGGCGTTTTCTTTCCTTTTCACGAGGTCCCTTTCTTGACCGACCGCAAGCCGTTCGCATCCTCACCCGATAAACGATCCCCGCACCGCAACGCGCCGCCGAAGAAAAAACACGTGCCTTTGAAAGAGCGCGAATGGACGCTGTGCGGCTGGAACGCCTGCATGCGCGCCTTCGAGCAACGGCCGGACGGGTTGCTGCGCCTGTATTACCACAAGGACCGGTCGAAGGCGTTGTACCGCATCAAGCAATGGTGCGCCAAACGCAAACTGCCGTACCGCGAACTGGATGAAGAATCGCTCAACCGCGCCGCCGCAGGCGTGCACCATGAAGGCGTGGTGATGGTGACGGCGCCGCTGCCGGTGACCACGCTCTATAAGTTTCTGGAAAAACCTGTGCCCGCAAACTGGATCGGCGTCGCCTTCGACGGTGTGGCCAACACGCACAACGTCGGTGCGGTGTTGCGTTCCTGCGCTTATTTTGGCGTGCGGGGCGTGCTGCTGGAAAAAGCGCAACGTCCGGTGGCGGTGGCTTCGTCCACGGCGCGCACCGCGGAGGGTGCGCTGGAAGTGGTGCCGATGTACGAATGCGCGGACCTGTCTTCCGGCCTGCGCGACCTGAAAAGCAAGAACGTGTTCGTGATCGGCACCGACCCGGAAGCGAAAGATTCGCTTTATGACGTAGAGATTCCATTTCCCTGCGTGCTGGTATTGGGCGGCGAGAAGGAGGGGTTGTCCAAACGCGTGCGCGACCGCTGCGATAAAGTGGTGCGCATTCCCGGCGAGACCGCCATTCAATCGCTCAACGTGTCGGTGGCGGCGGGGGTGGTGCTGGGCGAGATGCACCGGCGGCTGCACACGCCGTCGCACTCCCATTCCAAACGGAAATCATGAATTTCGCCTTCATCCATCCGTTGATCGTGCATTTTCCGATCGCGCTGCTGACCAGTGGCAGTCTGCTGGAGTTGTACGGACGGCTGCAGAAAGAGCCGGTGGCGCAAGCCGCCGGGCGCTTCAACGTGCAGTTCGGGTTCTGGGCCATGCTGCTGGCGGCGGCGGTGGGCCTGCTGGGCCTTCTGGATATTGAAGTGAAGCAAACGTTCCGTTCATTTCTGGGATTTCACATTCTCTATGCGTTCACCACCATCACCGTGTACACGCTGGCCATGATCTGTTACCGCTTCCGCCACAAAACGTGGGCGGATCGGTTGTACCTGCTGCTGCTGTGCGTGGGAATGGGCACGACGCTGGCGACGGGGTATTTCGGCGGCGAACTGGTGCACCGCTTCGGATTGCCCGCCGGTCAGCCTTTGACCGAGTGAAACACCAGCACGTAGCCGCTGTAGGCGGTGGTGCCCATCAGCAGGGCGTTGGCGATATAAAAAAAGAAGGCGTTGTGCGACAGCGCGTTGGTGTAGGCGTACACGGTGCAGACGATGGTGACGAGGACGAAGGCGAACGAGTAGCCCTGGTGGCCTTCCACCTGCGCGATGGGCCACTGGCCGAGATCGACGGCGAACAGGCCGGAGAAGATGGCCATCACACCCATCAGCAACCCGGCGCTGAAGTTGAAGGCGGCGGCCTGCACCAGCCGGGCGTCATTGCGCCGGTTCGCCAGCCACATCATGAGCAGTCCGGCGGCTGCTAGGGCCACCGGAAAATGCGACAGGAACGGATGGAGTGAGGGTGTGCTGAGCATGGCAAGGCGGGTGTGGCCCGCGGCAAAATGACCCGGACTGCGTCCGGGGCAATGGGCTAATACTTGGTGGTCACGGCGATGGCCCGTGGGGGCAACTACAAAAAAGAAAACATAGATTCTTCACTTCGTTCAGAATGACCCGGCTGAGCCGGGAAGCGGCAGGGCAATGCCCGGTGGGCGAACGCGGATTGATAGCCCCGTTTGGGGCGGGCCACGCCCGCTGTCATTCTGAGGAGCCGCAGGCGACGAAGAATCTATGTGTGCCAGCCTCTGGCTGCGCCAGGCGGGCGGGATCAGGGGTTGTCGTTCGGGCGGATGTCCGTATCCAGGTTGACGTCCACGTCCACCTTGGTGGCGGCGGAGATTTCCTGCTCGAGCTGATCCATGTTGGCGGTCTTCTTCACGCTCTCGGTTTCGTCCAGCACTTCCTGTTTGAGTTCGTTGAAGGTGCGTTGGAATTCACCCCAGCCTTTGCCGATGGCTTTGGCGAGACGGGGCAGATTGGCCGGGCCGATGATGAACATGCCGATGCCCATGATGACCATGATTTCAAAAAAACCGATATCGAACATAAAGGTTTCCAAATAAAAGGATTCTGGTATGATCCGATCTTATCAAACTCCGTGGGGCGCAGCAACAAAAGACGGTGCGGCAAAACCGTCTCGGAGGGACCCGGCATTTGACACCTCCCGCAAACTTGGCTACCCTGAGGGCACTCCTCACCCGGCAGGCAACCGATTGAATCGTCTCCAGTTTATTCGTTTTTGGCATCACCTCAAGCAGCTTTCATGAAAATCGTCCGTGGTACCAAGCATTTTTCGGGCCCGCTACCGCATCCGGTGGTGGCGTTGGGCAATTTCGACGGCGTTCACCTGGGCCACCAGCTCATTTTCCGCCAGGTGGCGGAAATCGCTCACGCCAAACAGGGCACGGCGATGGTGTTCACCTTCGAGCCGCATCCGTTGAAAATCCTGGCGCCGGAAAAAGCGCCGCCCTTGCTGACCACCTTCCGCCAGAAAATGGAGTTGATCGAGCAGTGCGGCATCGACGAGGTGGTGTGCGCCGATTTCAACCAGCAGTTTGCCGATCAGCGTCCGCGCGATTTTGCCAAGGACATTCTGGTGGACCTCATCGGCGTCAAGGAAATCGTGGTCGGGTTCGACTACGCCTTCGGCCGTGGCCGCGAAGGCACGCTGTCCTACCTGAAAAAAATGGGGGAAGAGTTTGGTTTTGACGTGCACGTGGTGGATGAGATCAAAATCAACGGTCACCGCGTCAGCAGTTCGTATGTGCGGGAGTTGATCGAAGACGGGCGGGTGGAAGAAGCGCGGCAGTTTCTGGGCCGCTATTATTCCATCCACGGTCCGGTGGTGCACGGCTACAAGACCGGACAGCGCATCGGTTTTCCCACCGCCAATCTGGACACCAGCAAGGTACAGACTCCCGGCACCGGCGTGTATGCGGTGCGCGTCATCCATAATCAGAAAGAGTACAACGGCGCCGCCAACATCGGCTTCAACCCGACCTTTCACCGCGACCGCCTCAGCGCGGAAGTGCACATTTTCGATTTTCATCAGGAGATCTACGGCATCGACCTGGAAGTGCAGTTCATCGCCCGCATTCGCGGCGAAAAGGAATTCGCCTCCGCCGAGGAACTGGTGGCGCAGATCAACGAGGATATCGAAACCGTCAAATCCATTTTAGCCAGGCATACGTTTTGAAGCGATCCGGTCAACTGATCATCGGCATGCTGGTGGCCATCGCCGCCGTGTACTACACCGTGCGCAATGTGTCCATGCGTGAACTCATGGACTCGTTCTCCACGGTGCATTACGGCTACCTGATGATTTCCATGACGATGATGATCCTGACCTACGTGGCGCGCGCCGTCCGCTGGCGCGTGTTGCTGACGCCCATCAAGGAAGTGCGGACGGTGGAGCTGGGTTCGCCGTTGATGGTCGGGTTCATGGCGGGGGTGCTGCCAGCCAGGGCGGGGGAACTGATCCGCGCCTTTCTGCTGGGCAAGAAAATGAACCTGTCGTTCGCCAGCGCGCTGGCCACCATCGTCGTCGAACGGTTGTTCGACATGGTGCTGCTGCTTTTGTTGTTCGCGTGGCTTTTGGTGTTTCACGCCGACATGCTGGAATCCAACATCGCCTGGTCGGGCATTCCGATTCAAACGATCGCGTTCCAGTTCGGGCTGGCCAGCATTGCCCTGGTGGTGGCGCTGGTGGTGTTCATCTACCTGCTGAGCTTTCATTACGAGCGCGGCATGAAGCTGGTGCACTGGCTCATCAAACCGTTTCCGGAAGCGTTGCAGTACAAGCTGGTGCAGATGGTGGAGACGTTCAGCCAGGGGCTGGCGGTGGTCAGAAGCATGCGTTTGCTGATCTGGATTTTTCTGGCGACGGCGCTGGTGTGGGCGCTGGTGATCATGCAGTATTACCCGTTGTATTACGCCTACGACCTCAATGAAAAAACCCTCGCCTCGACGATCCTGCTGACGGTGATGATCTGCATCTTCATCACCATCCTGCCGACGCCGGCGTTTCTGGGATCGCTCAATGCGGGAGTGCTGATCGCCCTGCACGAGATCATGAACGAGCCGGAAGTGGCGGCGGTCAGTTTCGGCTTCGTCGCGTGGGGCCTCAATTTTCTGGTGGTCATGGTGGGCGGCATCTACTTCATCCTGCACGACCACATCTCGGTCAAAAACCTCGTTGAAATCGAAGAAGAAATCTAACGGGCGTGGCCCGTGACAAAATGGCTACTGCCCGGTGGTTCCGGCGATGGCCTGTGGGCGCGATTCTGAATTTATCCTGTTGTCACCGGACTCAGTCCGGCGGGCGTGGCCCGTAGCAAAATGGCCCGGACGGCGTCCGGAGGCAGATGGCTACTGCCGTGTGGGCGAACGAGGGTCTGAGGGCGCGGACTGCGTCCGAGGCAAATGGCTACTGCCATGTGGGCGAACGATGGTCTGAGGGCGCGGACTGCGTCCGAGGCAGATGGCTACTGCCATGTGGGCGAACGAGGGTCTGAGAGCGCGGACTGTCCGAGACGGAGGGCTACTGCCATGTGGGCGAACGAGGGTCTGAGAGCGCGGACTGTCCGAGACGGAGGGCTACTGCCATGTGGGCGAACGAGGGTCTGAGGGCGCGGACTGTCCGAGACGGAGGGCTACTGCCCGGCAGTCCCTGCGAGGCTCCGCGGTGCCATTCGGCAGGCGTGGCCTGCGGCCGGAGGGGCCTTGCCCGACCGTTAAAAAAGTTTCCAATTTACAAAACGTTATGCTATTTTACGGTCTCTAAAATCACATGCCGAAGTGGTGGAATTGGTAGACACGCATGATTCAGGATCATGTGGGGGCAACCCCGTGGAGGTTCAAATCCTCTCTTCGGCACCATATCGCTTTTCCAACCGGACCCGGTTTCACCAGGTCCGGTTTTTTTATGCCCTAAATAAATCCACATACTTTGAAAATCTGTAAAATCTGTATCTTTTTGCGCCCGTTAGCTCGTCAAGCAAACCCAGGTCCACAAATTTATTAAGCAGATTAATGCTTGCGGCAGATGAGCACTCCAAGCTTTCCTGCGTTTTTTTACTGTTTAGAAAGGGTTGTTCAAACAGGTAATCAATCAGTTTAAAGGCTAAGGTACTGTTCCCGATTTTTTGATGGACCAATTGTCGGCAATCGCGTTGAAGGTCCAAGATTTTTTTGGAAGTTTCCTTGGCTTGAATGCTTACATCTTTTACCCCGCTTAAAAAAAACTTCAACCATCCTTCCCAATCGCCCTTATTTCTTATTTCCATAAGTCTGTCGTAATACTCTTGCTTGTTTCGCTTCAGGTAGTGACTCAAGTATAGCAATGGCATTGCCAAGATGCCGCGCTCACATAATAGAAAAGTGATCAATAGGCGGCCTACCCGGCCATTGCCATCGAGGAATGGGTGAATGGTTTCAAATTGGGCATGGGCCAGCCCGCAATGAATTAAAACCGGATAGGTTGCGTTATCGTGGAGAAATGTTTCAAGGTTATCCAACGCGCTATTCATGTCATTTATAGGAGGAGGAACGAATGTGGCGTCCCGAATGGAACAGCCCTTGGGACCAATCCAATTTTGAGTATGGCGAAAATCACCCGGCGTTTTGTCTCCACCCCGGACTCCTTCCATCAAGGTCTTATGAATTTCCCGGATGAGTCTCAAGGAAAGAGGTAAGGCTTTCAACCTCTCCAAGCCGTAATTCATTGCCCGGACATGATTGAACACTTCGTAGACGTCAAAAGGTGTCCCTCTTTTTTGACCCTCCAATTCATATTTCAGCAAATCGTCCAAAGTACTTTGAGTTCCTTCAATTTGGGAACTCAAGATGGCTTCCTGACGGATATACATAGACACAAAAAAATCTGGATCGGGCAAGAGGGTAGTCATGCCATCCAGTCGTGCTAAAGCCTGATCTGTTTCTGACAGCAAGAGACTTAGCTCGCGGTCCATTTTGATATTGGGCCTTGGAGGTAAAGGCTCGGGTATAAAAGCTTTATATCCTTCCAGTTGGCTTATGTACTTACCTGCACGAGCGTTTGCGGTCTTTCCTTGGGTTGCCATAAGAATTTGATATTGGGTTCCAAGAGGTATCTATTTTAAAATTATTAAAAAACTAAAATTAAAGGGTTCTTAATTTCACTCCAGTTTAATTATAGCCGAATTATTTTTTTTAATTTTACTTTTTTTAAAAAATTAAAATTAAAGTATCTTTATTCTTCTGGGATAAAATTAAACCAGACTGTAGCTTACTTAAAATCAATTGGTTGTATTGAGTTGGGCGTGGGTAAGGCTCACTACCATATATTGGATATAGAACAATCAAACTTATACAATATATTGTATAAGTTTGATATTAAGGAAGAAAGTACCGCAGATTATGCCTTCGAGAGCGTTGAGTCGGGTGTTGCCGATGCGCCGCGCAGCAGGGGGAAGCCCATTTCTTCGCGTTGGCGGACGTAGCCTTCGGCGCACAGGCGGGCCAGTTTCCGCACGCGGCCGATGAAACCGGTGCGCTCGGTGACGCTGATGGCGCCGCGTGCATCCAGCAGGTTGAAGCTGTGCGAGCACTTGAGGGTGTAGTCGTAGGCGGGCAGGACGAGATCTTTTTCCAACAGCGCCTTGGCTTCCGCCTCGTACATGTCGAACCACTGGAACAGGCGTTCCTTGCTCGATGCCTCGAAGTTGTAGCGGGAAAACTGCTTTTCCGTTTCCAGATGGATGTCGCCGTAGGTGAACGCGTCGTTCCATTGCAGGTCATAGACGTTGTCGATGTTCTGCAGGTACATGGTGATGCGTTCCAGCCCGTAGGTCAGCTCCACCGTCACCGGTTCGAGATCGAGACTCCCCACCTGCTGGAAATACGTGAACTGCGTGATCTCCATGCCGTCCAGCCACACTTCCCAGCCCAGTCCCCACGCGCCCAGAGTCGGCGATTCCCAGTCGTCTTCGACGAAGCGGATGTCGTGTTGCAAGGGATCGATCCCCAGCGCGCGCAGGCTGCCGAGATATTGTTCCTGCACATCTTCCGGCGACGGTTTCAGGATCACTTGATACTGATAATAGTGTTGCAGGCGGTTGGGATTTTCGCCGTAGCGTCCGTCGGTGGGGCGGCGCGACGGCTCGACATACGCCGCGCGGAACGGTTCCGGTCCCAAAACGCGGAAGAAGGTGGCGGGATTGAACGTGCCCGCCCCGGCCTCGGTATCATACGGTTGGTGTAGAACGCAGCCGCGCGAGGTCCAGTATGCGTTCAGGGTCATGATGACGTTTTGGAAATGCATGGTCCGCTATTTAGCAGAGAACGGCGAATCAAGTCAAATATTTAAATGCGGTGCGCGCCATTCTGAAGCCACCGGGTTGCCTCCGGCGCAGCCGCTTCTTTTTAAGCGGTTATCAGAAAAACGTCCACCCCTCTCGAATGATCTCGGACCCGTACCTCGAATAAGTTCCGCTCCCCTTTCGAAGCAATTCCACATAAAAACGGGTTTTTTAAGGATTTTTTTAACTTCTATCCTTATTTAAAGTGGACAGCATGAAAGCAATCAAACGCGAGGGCTGAGCGTTTTTTCAAAAACGGCTCTTCAACCCAAAAGGCGGATAAAAAAATATGAAGCCCCAGGAACTGGCGTCGGCAATAGCGGGCCACAAAGAACCCTTGCAGGAAAAAGTGAAAGCCATGTTCAAAGGCAAATTCAGCAACCTGCGCGGCGATCTGTTTGGTGGTGTCACGGCGGGCGTGGTGACCTTGCCCTTGGCGCTGGCTTTCGGCGTGCAGTCCGGCCTAGGTGCGACCGCAGGCCTGTACTGCGCCATTGCGCTGGGCTTGCTTTCCGCGCTGTTCGGCGGCACGCAAACCCTGATCAGCACGCCGACGGGTCCCATGACCGTCGTCAGCGCCTTGATCATCGCTCAGGTGATCGATAAGACCGGCAGCCTGGAAGCGGGGCTGGGGTTGATCATAGCGATTTTTGTGCTGGCCGGGTTGATTCAGGTGCTGCTCGGCGTGTTCCGCATCGGCAGTTTCATCCAGTATATGCCGTATCCGGTGATATCCGGATTCATGACCGGCATCGGCGTGATCCTGATCGTCGTCGAGCTGTTCCCGTTCATGGGCCTGGAGTCCCCGAAGAACGTGCTGACGGTGTTGAGCCAGTTCCCGGCGGCGGTGCCCAATGCAAACCTGGCAGCGGTGGCATTGGCCGCGGGGACCATGGCCATCATTTACCTGTTCCCGCATGTGAGCAAGGCGGTGCCGAGCACCCTGGTGGCGCTTTTGGTGGGGACGCTGGCCGCCGCATTCCTGGGCCTGCCGGTACCGATCATCGGTGAGATCCCGCAGGGCTTGCCTTCCCTCAAGCTGGAGGAGTTGGCGGGCATTCAGGCGTCGCACCTGACCCTGATTTTGATACCGGCGTTGACGCTGGCCGGGCTGGGCGCCATCGATACGTTGTTGACCTCGGTCATTGCCGACACCAAAACCCGCACCCAGCACGACAGCAACCGCGAGTTGATCGGGCAGGGTTGCGGCAACATGCTGTCCGGTGCGCTGGGCGGCATCGTCGGCGCAGGCACCACCATGTCCACCCTGGTGAACATCAACACCGGCGGCCGCACCAGCCTGTCCGGCATCGTCTCCAGCAGTTTCCTGGTGCTGGTGCTGCTGGGACTGGGCGCCTACGCTCAGTACATCCCGATTCCGGTGCTTGCCGGCATCCTGATGACGGTCGGGCTGGACATCATCGACTACAAGGGCCTCAAGCATTTGGCCGCCATGCCGCGCTCGGCTTCCTTCGTACTCGTGACCGTCTTCCTGCTCACGGTGTTTGTGGACTTGATCGAGGCGGTAGCGGTGGGCATGGGCATCTCCTGTGTGGTGTTCATGAAAACCATGAGCGACCTCGGCCGCAAGCAGACGTCCCTGGCACCGCTGAATGACCTGAATCTGGACTTCAATGGGAATGGCGACAACGGTCATTTCCATTCCCTGGCGGAAGTATCCGAGCAGATCTACGTGAAAACGGTGACGGGTCCCATCTTCTTCGGCTTTGCACGGACGCTAACGCAGAACATTCGCGGCCTCAAAAACGCGCGCTGCGTGATTCTGGAAATGGACCGCGTGCCCTATATCGACCAGACCGGTTTGTATGCGATGGAAGAAATGGTACACGAACTGAGTGAGCAGGGAATTCAGGTGCTCATGGCGGGAGCGCAGCGTCAGCCGCTGGAGATGTTCCACAAAATGAAGATGGTGCCTGATGTCATTTCGCAGGACAACCTGTTCAACAGTACTTACGATTGCATCACTGCACTCGGACAAAGATGGACCCCCGTGTTGGATCGGACCCGGTGATCCCAGGTGCAACCCTGTAACAGGGGTTTCTCCAGCCCTCCTCCTCCTGCATCGCGTCATGACAGTCTCAGGCTCCTGGGGGAGCCTGGAAGAGGGGACCGGGGGTCATTTAAATACCAGTTCGGCAGCTTCTTCCCACCTCCTCACCGAAGCGTCCTCGGGAAGGGGTTGCCGGATGGGTGCTGAAGGGACCGCTCTTCGGGCGGTTCCTTTTTTAAAATCTCATTCTATTGTTCGAGGTCGCTGAAGTCGCGTCGAATTTTTTCGACGTGTTCGCGGTAACTGGCGCCGTCGCCATAGTCCAGAAAATATTTGTAGCGGTTGTGCAAATCCCTCACCTTGCGGGCGTGCTTGATGGGGCACCAGTGCTGCTCCGTCCGTGCCGCGATTTCCCGCACATAGGCGATCAATCCGTTGAAATATCCGCAATAAACACAATTGAATTTTTCGATCCCATTGAGATAACGCAGGTACTGGCGGTCGAACACGATGTAGTCCGTCCGCTTCACCTTGGGCACGCCATAAACCGGAAAGCAGATGGCCTGGTAGGCGGAGATCATCAGGTCCATCAGCACCGCAGGGATCAGGAGGGAATAAATCACCGGCGCCGTGACAACGGGCAGGATGCGCGCCTCGCGCAGGTAACGGTACACGGTTTTCATCAGCAGTTTGTGCTGTTCACGTATCTGCTTTTCGAAGTACACGCGCTTGCGCTTGATCTGGTAGTAAAACTTTTCCTGGCGGATGTCGATTTCTTTCTGCAACTGGTTTTCCAGATCTTTGATCTTGCCGATGAGGAGTTGAATTGTATCTTCCATGATTTCGCTCGTGCGGGGTAACAGGTTAATGGGATACCTTTAAGATATCATATTCCCGGCAAGGCAAGCGGCATGGAGGGGAGCCGCGAAAGCGGTGCGGGCGGGCGTGTGCGGGGGTCCGTTCAAAAAATCGTCAGGGATTGCGGTTTCAGCAGCAGGCGCTCGACCTTGTACGACATGTTGACCGATTCGCCGTTGCCTTGTTTGAGCAGTTCCTTGAACACCGTCATGCCCTGAACGTTCGTCAGGCGCAGGAAATTGCTTTGCGCCTGGAAGCGGCCCTGCACGATGCGCTCGATCTTCATCACCGCGCTCATCATTTCCATGCGCGGGATGGGGTTCTGCATGGCCTTGCCGCGATTGAAGAAGGTGCCGTCCAGCGGGCTACCGGGCTTTTGGGGACATTTGACGATGAGTTTTTCGCGTTGCGAGACGATGCGTTTGATATCCGCCGCATCGAACTCGAGGATGTGCAGAAACGGTTCCAAGGGCACGGTGCCGCCGCCGTTTTTGGCGACACGGCAAATGCTATCGATCAGCTTCGCCGCGCTTTTGCGGTTGCGGCCTTCCAGCGACCATTCGATGATCGCTTCCGATCCAAACAAGCCCATGGCGTGCTTCCCTCAAAAGAGGATTAAATTTGAAAAGAGGCCATGCCCCCTGCATAATCCCAGTATAACCCAGAGGCTCTGCCATGCATGAAGTTTATAGAGAAGCATCCATCGAAGACGTTCAGCGGATACTGAGCTACTGCTGCCACCACAACGTGACAAACGGCGGCCTGTTCGAAGTGTTCACCACGCCGGGCACCGACACCCACATGGTCATCGTCAACTCCGGCGGCGACGACCAGCCGCTGGAACAGTTTCGTCCACTGGGCGCGTTTTATCTGAACTACACCCGCCCCGGCGCCATCACCATTGAAATCGACGACCCGCATTTCGACGGCATGCCCGAACGCAAGCACCACGTCGCCGCCGTCCGCCAGGTCATCGACCTGCTGCTGAAACACGCCTACCCCGGCACCACGCTTTCTTTCAACGACCTGCCGTCCATCCCGAAATCCTGATTGCATTCGTCACCGTCCGCGGTGATACAATCGAAGCAACACACACAGAAGGGGAAGCGAACGCCCGCATGGGCAAATCATCTTTTTTGGAGGTCTTGCGATGCATGTATGGATGAAGGCAATGCGTTTTCCTTTGGCCGTATTTTTTCTTTCTGGAATTCTGATTTTCGGATTCACCGTTTCCGCGCAGGCGGAGATGGGATCGCACCGCACGGCGGACGGCAAGCTGAAGGTGCTGTACCACATCGATGGCAGTGATGTGGCGGTCGCCAAGTACGCCATGGCGCTGGTGAAGAAACACATCGAAGCGGAAGGCGGCATGGACAAGATCGACGTCAAGGTCGTGGTGCACGGTCCGGCGTTGAAGTTGTTTGACAAGGATGCCGTCGATCCGGAATTGAAGTCAAAAACCCAAACGGTGATGGACCTGGGCGTGGAGCCGGAAATGTGCCAGGTGTCGATGAAGCTGTTCGGAACGCCTCTGGAACAGTTGCTGGCCGGGGTCATTCCCACCGAGCATCCGGTGGCGGTCAAACGCATCGCCGATTTGCAGGAACAGGGATACCTCTACATCAAACCGTAGCGATTCCTTGCCCTCATTCCCCTTTCGCCAATCGGGGTGTCGGGTAGGTGGTGAGTTGGTTGTACAGCAACAGTTGCGTTTCGGGGTCGAGGCGGCCGGTTGTTTCCAGCCGGTGCGCCTGCTGGAACCGTTTCACCGCCTGTTCCGTTTGGGGACCATACAGCGGTGCTTCGAGTCCGTCGAAAAACCCGAGCGTGTGCAGTTGGCGTTGCAGCCACAGCACCGTCTCGCCTTCGTCATTGCGGCGCATCGTCTCCGGCAACCCTTCAAAATTTTTCCACAACAATTCCGCCTTGCGGTCCCAGACGGGATCGATGAGGCCGAGCGGAATCTGCAACAGGTCTTTCGATCCGAACAGACCCACGTTGCCGATGCGCCCGAGATAGGTCACGCGGTGGCGGCCGGTGGTCCCCCCCAGGTCGAGGGTGATGAGCGCGGGGTGATTCAGCATGGTCAGGCGCTCGAGGTTGGCGTTCAGGCTGAGTGTATGGAGCGCGTGTTCGGTTTGCAGGGTTTGCCAGCCGATTTCTTTCAGCGCCGCAATGGTGTCCGGTGCCGCCCCCCAGGTTTTCAACAGCCAGCGTTGCGCGTAGGCCTCGCTTTCTTCTCCCGTAAGGGTTGAAAAGTAGCCATGCAGGTGGCCGGGGTGGACGATGCGGTAGGCGCCGGAAGACGTGCGCACCGGCAGGCTGGCCGCCGGTTGCAGCGTTGCCGGTTGGGGCGGGGCGGTGACCAGTTTCCCCGCCGGGCGCGGGCTGAACAGGTTGTGCTGGATCACCGGGTCGAGGTCGATGCCCCACGCCGGTTGCCAGTCCACCTGATCGCGCACCGCGAAAAACAATCCCGTCGCCCCCACCAGCGCCAGCAATATCAGTCCCAGCAGCGCTTTGAAACATTTCTGCAGGAAGGACGGGGCGAGCTCGAGGCCGCCGAGATCGTCCGCCGCCTGGCGAATGAGTTTCGCCGAAATTTTTTTGATGCGTTCACGGTGGGCGATGGTCAGGGCGCGATCCATCAGCGCGTTGATCATACGCGGTACACCCTGAGAGGTGCGGTAGATGCAATCGAAAGCGCGGCCGTCGATCAACACCTTGCCTTTGCCGCCGGCATGCTGGAGGCGGTAATGGATGTAGCCGCGCGTCTCGTCGCGATTGAATGCGGTCCACGTGCGTTGCAGCGCGATGCGCTGGCGCACCGGGCGCCACTCGTTTTTGTTGAGACAGCGGTCGAGCGCCGGTTGCCCGATCAGGATGAACTGGATCAGTTTTTCGGTTTCGGTTTCGAGGTTGGACAACAACCGGATCTCTTCCCACACGGCGGCATCCAGGTTCTGGGCCTCGTCGATGAGCACCGCCGTGCGGCGTCCGGCGCGGTGCTCCGCCAGCAGAAAGCGCGACAGGTCGTGGATCAATTCCTTTTTGCGGGTCGATTCGGCGGGCAGACCGAACTGCTGGTTGAGCGATTGCAACAGCTCGATGCCGTCCACCGCCGGGATGTTGATGCAGGCGAACCGGTAATGGCCTTTGAGATTTTTCAGGAAACTGCGGCAGAGCGTGGTCTTGCCGGTGCCCGGCTCGCCGGTGAGTTTTAAAAAACCCTTGCCTTCTTCGAGGCCCATCAACAGCGCCGCCAGCATTTCCTTGTGACGGTGCGGCAGGTACAGGTAATCCGGGTTGGGCGTCAGGTCGAACGGTTTCTCACGAAAGCCGAAAAACTCCGGATAGGTCTGGCGGCGGCGGGGGCCCTCGGACGCAGGCGGCGGCGTGTCCGCGCCCGCGTTGCCGTTCGGCAGCCCGTCATTCAGCTTGCCGGCGGACAGTGCGTCCAGCAGTTGGTACGAATCCAGCTCGTGCGGTTGGCCCATGAGTGCAGTTCCGGTGGCCGGTTGAGGATATCGATAAAAGGGAGTCGCGGCAACCCGCGCAGTCACATAAATTTTTTAAAATCAGTGAGTTATGGCTTATTCAGGCGCTAATTCAATAATGCATTACTATACAAAGGTTTAGCGGGGATGTAAACCGAAAATAAATTTTAACTGATTGATTTTTAACGATTTTTTTTGATCTAGCGCTTCGTCGATTTTAAGGGAGGGTTGGTATAACTTGGATTCGGGGAGTCAATCAACGGTTTGAACGCTACTTGAGCAAAGGAAGGGTCATGAATTCCCCTCATCCTGACCTGTCGCTCAAGGAGTGCTCCCACCATGGGAGAAGGAACCTCAAGCACTCCCTCCCCTTACCAAGGGGAGGGCTGGGGTGGGGTTGCTTTTTCGGTAAGTTAGCGGAAGGAGTCACCAAAACCTCCCCTTAATTCCCTCCTTGGTAAGGAGGGGAGGTAAACGGCAGAAATTTCACTTTGGCCAAGGCCTGTGGGGGTTGCGTGAAGGCAGGACATTGCGGCACACTTGGGGGCGGAGTCACACGGCCCTGAATTTTGTAATGGATCGAAACACCATGAGCCCTTCATCTCTCAAATGCCCCACCTGCAAAAAGAACGTTGTGAAAGACGGCAACGCGTTCTTTCCGTTCTGTTCGGAGCGGTGCCGGCTGGCCGACCTCGGCAAGTGGCTGGACGGTGCTTATGCCATCCCGGACACGGACACGCCGCCCTTGCCCGACGCGGACCCCGAAAACAATTGAAGTGAGTGGAGAGGGACCGAGCCGGACCCGAACGGACCTTGTCCAAACGGGCCTTGTCCAGGCGGGTGGGGCCCGCTCAGGACTGACCTTGTCAGGACTGGATGTTGCGGGCCGGAATTTTGCGCATCAGGATTTCCAGCACCGCCTGGTCGTACAGGATGACGGCGATGTCTTTGAGGCCGTCCTTGTTGAAGTCGCTGCCGGTGATCGCCCACGGATGGCGGCCGACGGGATAGTTGAAGTGCGGGTAGATGAAGGTGCCGTCGCCGCGTCCCTGCAACAGGCTCACGGAGTTGTCGCGTTCGTTGCAGATCATCAGGTCCGGCACGCCGTCGCCGGTGAACTCGCCGGGCACGATGTGGCGCGGCCCTTTCTCGGCGGCGAATTCTTCCGTCTGGCGGAACCCGCCTTTGCCGTCGCCCAGAAACAGCGTCAGGCTGTCGGTGGTGGGGCTGGACACGACGAGATCCATGTGGCCGTCTTTATTCATGTCGTACTGAGCGATGTACTTGGCCTGATGCCCGCCTTTGATGGTTTTCGGCGGCGCGAAGGTGCCATTGCCGTTGCCGAAGAAGAGGCGGATGTAATTCGTGCGCACGCCGTTGAACGCAACGGCAAGGTCCTGGTTGCCGTCGCTGTCATAATCCGAAACCACCACACGCACCGGCAGGCTGTGCGCCTTGTAGGCTTCCGCCAGCTTGAACGTGCCGTCGCCGTTGCCCAGGAAAATGATCAGCTTGTCGAAACGCAGCGACACCACCAGGTCCACCTTGCGGTCGTTGTTGAAATCGCCGGTGGTGATGCTGATCGGCAGCTTGCCCGCTTTCACCGTGCCCGCTGAAACGAACAGCCCATCCTTCTGCCCCATGAAGATCGAAAGGTTGCCGTCGCCGTAATTGCACACCGCGATGTCGCCGATGCCGTCGCCGTTGAAATCCGCCGCCGCCAGCGCCATCGGTTCGCGGCCGGTGCCCATGGTGACAGGGTCCTTGAAGGTGCCGTCGCCCTGTCCTTCGAAGAACATGATGTTGTTGTCCTGCGAATTGGCCACCAGCACGTCGGGGAAGTCGTCGTTGTTCATGTCGTGGGTGACCACGGTCGAGGGCTTCCTGCCCACGTCGTACATGGTGGGCATGTGGAACGGGTCCGGGTCCTGAGCGCGCGGACCGGCGGCATCGCATCCGGTCAGGAACGGCAGCAACAGAAGGGTGAGGGCGAAAAACGAAAAAAAGCGGTGAGACACGATATTGAAAAACCGGAGAACCGGCCCAGATTCGGGATTGATCAATTCAGGCAACCAACAGTTCCTCATATATACAGAAAGTTCAACCGCTTGTAAAGTGGGATAAGCAGCTTGACAGCTTGCCGCCCAATGGTATAATTTTAGTGATTTCAATTACTTATAAACTGATTGCGCGTGATGGACCCTATCCGTTTGCTGAAAATGGCGGCCCTGTCAGCCGCCGTGCTGTTTCTTTCCAGTTGCAGCGTGCTGGATGCCTGGCGGTATCCGGCGCCGCGCGGCGTGTACCACACCGTGACCAAGGGACAGACGCTGTTTTCCATCTCCCAGGCCTATGGGGTGAAGGTGCGGGTGCTGACGCGGGTCAATGGATTGCAGGACCCCACGCAACTGCGCGCCGGGCGTCATTTGTGGATTCCGGGTGTCGATCGGGTGCTGCACGTGCCGCCGACGGTGGGCTACGCGCAGAAAGAAACGCCTTCCGGAAAACAAACGTTCTCTTCCAAAAAGAAACCGCTGTCCAAACGCGCCGCGCGCAAGGCATTTGCCAAGTACCTCATCTGGCCGGTGGATGGCGTCATCACTTCGCGCTTCGGACCGCGCGGACACAGCACGCACGAAGGCATCGACATTGGCGCGCAAACCGGATCGCCGGTGTTCGCCGCCGCCGACGGGCGGGTGAAGTTTTCCGGGTGGGGGCCGACCGGCTACGGCCGCATGGTCATCATCAAGCATCCCAACCACCTGACCACGGTGTACGCGCACAACTCAAAGAACCTGGTGGAAAAGGGGCAGCAGGTGACGAAGGGGCAGATCATCGCCAAGGTCGGCGCCACCGGCCGCGCCTCCGGACCGCACCTGCATTTCGAAGTGCGCAACGACACGCATCCCAAAGACCCCCTGTTATATCTGCCCTGAATAGGCTACAATCCCGCATTCGGTTTTCGCCCGCCCGCATTCAAACGGCCCATCGATTGAGAGGAGAAAACACGGCATGCAGCAGATCAAAGAATACATCCGCGACATCGCGGACTTCCCCAAGGAAGGCATCGTTTTCAAAGACATCTCACCGCTGCTCAACCATTCCGACACGTTCAACCGCGTCATCGAAATGTGGAAGGAACGCTACGCGAACCGCGGCATCGACACCGTGGTCGGCGTGGAAGCGCGCGGCTTCGTGTTCGCCGCCGCCGTGGCCTACGCCATCGGCGCGGGCTGCGTGATGATCCGCAAACCGGGCAAACTGCCTTACAAAACCTTCAGCAAAACCTACGACCTGGAATACGGCACCGACACCATCGAGGTGCACCAGGATGCCATCGATCCGGGGCAGAAGGTGCTGGTCATCGATGACGTGCTCGCCACCGGTGGCACCATGGGAGCGGTGCTGGAGTTGTTGCAGGACAATTTCAAATGCGAGCTGGTGGAAGTGACGTTTCTAATGGAACTGTCTTTCCTCGACGGCCGCGAGAAAATGAAAAACATCCCCACCTATTCGCTGATCAGTTACTAGATAACATCCGCCTCCGGGTGCCAGCCGGTCCCCCCTTGTAAAGGGGGTTAGGGGGATTCCTCCTCTGTGATCCTGAGCGTCAGCGAAGGATCTCGATACATCTAATTGAACCCTTCAAACAGTGCCCTTTCGCTTGCGCTCAAGGGAGCATACCGAAAAGGAACAAGCCCGCAAGCCCCTCTACGAGGGGAGGAAACCGGGTGCTGCTCTCCCAGCGAACGGTGATCTGAGGGCCCAATCTCAAATACATCCTGTTTCCTCCGGGTGTTACCCGGCCCTTCGGAGAAGGGGGAGCCAATGAATTTCCTTCCCAGTAAAGTGAAGAATATTTCAGGTGGGTTGGGCAAAGAGCTTATTGCGATAAAATCTGTACGGGGATTTCTTTAGAGAGAGCATCGACGACGCCCGCGACGTCTTCTTCAAAATCCGGGGCGATCATGAGTTCGATGTGGCCGCGTGCGGGATCGAGCGTGCGCACCACGGCGAGGCCGTCGTAAGCCTCGAACAGGCCGACGATGTAGGCGATGTCTTTCGTGTCCACTTCAAGAATCCATTGCAGGGAATCGGCGTGCGGTGGATGCATGGAAGTCACGCGGCGGGGGCGTTGGCGTTGCCGGCGGAAGCGGAGCGGCCGCGCGCGCGGCGCTCCAGCATGAGCATGAGCAGAGTCACCGCCGCAGGCGTCACCCCGGAGATGCGCGAGGCCTGGCCGAGCGTCGCCGGACGGATGCTCTCCAGCTTCTGCATTTCCTCACGCGACAACCCGGCGATGTCGCTATAAGAAAGATCGTTCGGGATGACGTAGTTTTCGAGCTTCTTCTGTTTTTCGACGAGGTGGTTCTGGCGCTGGATGAAGGCCTCGTACTTGACCTCGATCTCCACCTGCTTCGCCACCGCCTCCGGCACCGGCTTTACAGCCTCAAACGTTTCCGTCAGCCGTGCGTGCGTGACGTCCGGACGGCACAGCAGGTCGCTCAACGACGTCGGCCCCTTGAGATTGTCAATGCCCAAAAGGGCGAGCTTCGGTTTGGTCAGCTTGTCCGGCACGATGGTGGCCGTGCGCAGGCGGTCGATCTCCTCCGCCACGTTGCGGTGACGCTCGATGCACGCGGCATGCGTGGCGTCGGCGATCAGCCCCAGCGCGTGGCCCTTCGCCATCAGGCGTTGATCCGCGTTGTCCTGCCTGAGCAACAATCGGTACTCGGCGCGCGAGGTGAACATGCGGTACGGCTCCAGCGTGCCCTTGGTGACGAGGTCGTCGATGAGCACGCCGATGTAGGCGTCCATGCGCGTCAGCACGAACGGCGGTTTGCCCTGCACTTTCAGCGCCGCGTTGATGCCCGCCATCAGGCCCTGCGCCGCCGCTTCCTCGTAACCGGAGGTGCCGTTCAGTTGCCCGGCGTGGAACAGGCCCGACACGCGTTTGGTCTCGAGCGTCGGTTTCAACTGCGTCGGCGGGATGAAATCGTATTCCACCGCGTAACCCGGCCGCACCAGCTCCGCCCGCTCCAGTCCCGGGATGGTGCGCACGAACTCCTGCTGAATGGACTCAGGCAGGCAGGTGGAGATGCCGTTCGGGTACACCCAGTCGGTGTCGAGCCCCTCCGGCTCCAGAAAAATATGGTGCGACGCCTTGTCGGGGAACTTCACCAGCTTGTCTTCGATCGACGGGCAGTAGCGCGGGCCGATGCCCTCGATGACGCCGCTGTAGAGCGGCGACTGGTGCATGTTGGCGCGGATGACTTCCGCCGTGCGGTCGTTCGTGTAGGTGATGTGGCACGGCACCTGTGGACGATGCTGGACGGAGTCGGTGGAAAACGAAAACGGTTGCGGGTCGGGGTCGCCGTCCTGCACCTCGCACACCGAGAAGTCGATCGACCCGGCGCGCAGTCGCGGCGGCGTGCCGGTCTTCAGCCGTCCCACTTCAAAGCCGCAGGCGAGGAAGGAGTCGGAGAGCTTGTTCGACGGCTGCTCGCCCATGCGCCCGGCGGCGTAATGTTCGAGCCCGATGTGGATGCGGCCCTTTAAAAACGTCCCGGTGGTGATGATCACGGCTTTTGCGTAATACTCATTGCCCCCGGCGGTGCGCAGTCCGTGAATCGTCCGGTTGTGCACCAGCAGTTCTTCCGCTTCTTCCATGACGATGTCGAGATTGGGTTGCGTCTCCAGCACGCGGCGCATCTCGGCTTTGTAGGCGTGCTTGTCCGCCTGGGCGCGGTTGCCCTGCACGGCGGGGCCTTTCGAGGCGTTGAGCATGCGGAACTGGATGCCGGTGGCGTCGATCACCTTCGCCATTTCGCCGCCCAAGGCATCGATCTCGCGCACCATGTGGCCCTTGCCGACGCCGCCGACGGCGGGGTTGCACGGCATGAGGGCGATGTTGTCGAGGTTGAGCGTGAGCAGGAGGGTATCGCACCCCATGCGCGCCGAGGCCAGGGCCGCCTCACAGCCGGCGTGCCCGGCTCCAATCACAATGACGTCATACCGTTTCATGAAACTTCCAATTCCTTCCCCCTTGTAAGGGGGGCCAGGGGGGTTTTTCCTTAATAATAAAACAAAAAAGAATCAACCACAGATGAACACCGATGCACACAGATAAACCCGGCTGAGCCGGGAAGCAACAGGCAATGCCCGGTGGGCGAACGAGAATCGACAGTCTCGTTTGGGACAGACTACGCCCGCTGTCATCCTGAGGAGCAAAAGCGACGAAGAATCTCTGCTTTCCCTCCTTTTCTTCCAAGCATCAAGGGTACTGCGAAACCGTTTATCATACAACAATATGAACACCTTTGTCTTATCTGTGTTCATCTGTGGTTCCCATTGGATTTCTGGCAAGGAGGGAAGTGAGGAAGAGGCATCGGTAACCTCCCCTGTATCCCCTCCTTGAAAAGGAGGGGGCATTGGAATCCCCTCATCCTAGCCTTCTCCCGCGAGGGGAGAAGGGACCCTTAAAACTCCCTCTCCCTTGACGGAAGCACTTCTTAAGTGACGGGTGGGGTGAGGGTGATCGATGACTTTCCTCATTAAAATCCTTCGCGGATGCTCAGGATGAGAGATTAAGGAAAAACCCCCCTAGCCCCCCTTACAAGGGGGAACCGGTCCGGGCCACGCCCGGCCATTTGCCTCGGACGCAGCCCGCGCCCACGGACCCTCGCTCGCCCGCAACGTACTAGCATCTGCCTCGGACGCAGTCCGCGCCCACGGACCCTCGCTCGCCCGCAACGTACTAGCCATCTGCCTCGGACGCAGTCCGCGCCCACGGACCCTCGTTCGCCCGCAACGTACTAGCCATCTGCCTCGGACGCAGTCCGCGCCCACGGACCCTCGCTCGCCCGCAACGTACTAGCATCTGCCTCGGACGCAGTCCGCGCCCACGGACCATCGCTCGCCCGCAACGTACTAGCATCTGCCTCGGACGCAGTCCGCGCCCACGGACCCTCGCTCGCCCGCAACGTACTAGCATCTGCCTCGGACGCAGTCCGCGCCCACGGACCCTCGCTCGCCCGCAACGTACTAGCATCTGCCTCGGACGCAGTCCGCGCCCACGGACCATCGTTCGCCCTCAACGTACTAGCATCTGCCTCGGATGCAGTCCGCGCCCACGGACCATCGTTCGCCCTCAACGCATTAGCCCGTTGCCTCCGGGTGCAACCCGGCCCGTTGCCTCCGGGTGTAACCCGGCCCGTTTGCTCCGGGCCACGCCCGGCGTTGACTTTGTCGGGGATTGGCGGTTTAATGTGCGGCGACGCTCACCCGATCCACTTCCTTGAAAGTTAAGGTCATGCCCGAATTGTTTTTCGAAATCGGAACGGAGGAAATCCCCGCCGGCTACATCGAGCCCGCGCTCAAGCACCTGTCGGGGCAGCTTTCCGATTACCTGGAGAAGCACCGCCTGCACGCCGGAAAGCCGGTGTGGGTGGGCACGCCGCGCCGCCTGGCCGTGTGCGTGCCGGACATCGCCGCAAGGCAGGAGGACGTGGTCGAGACCCACTTGGGCCCCAGCGTCAACATCGCCTACGATGAAGAGGGCAACCCCACGAAAGTCGCCATCGGTTTCGCCAAGGGCAAGGGCATCGAGGTTTCCGAACTGACGCGCGAGGCCACGCCGAAAGGCGAGGTGCTCTGCGCCCGCGTGGCGAAAACGGGCCAGCCGACGGCGGACATTTTGAACGCCTACTTGCCGGAGCTGTTCGGCTCGATCCCGTTTCCCAAAAAAATGCGCTGGGCCGATGGCAAGCTTGCATTCGCGCGGCCGGTGCACTGGATCGTCGCGTTGTTCGACAGCCAGCCGCTCGCATTCGAGTTCGGCGGCATCGCTGCGGGCACGGCCTCGCGCGGGCACCGGTTCCTCAAGCCCGACGCCTTCCCCGTCACCGGCTTCGACGACTACCTGAAGCAGGCGGAGGCGCACTGCCTGGTGGTCGATCCCACGGCGCGCCTGCAACGCATCCGCCAACAGCTCGATCAATTGGCCTCGGAGGTCGGCGGCGCCATTCGCGAGGACACCGAACTGCTCGACACGGTGACCTATCTCGTCGAGTATCCCGTGACGCTGCGCGGCGAGTTCGAGGCGCGTTACCTGGAGTTGCCGCAGGAGCTTTTGGTCATCACCATGAAGCACCACCAGAAATACTTTCCCGTATGGAAGGGCGATGACCTGTTGCCGTACTTCCTCGCCGTCAGCAACATGAAGACCGAGGACGGCACGTTGATCCGGCAGGGCAACCAGCGCGTGTTGCGCGCCCGGCTCGACGATGCGCGGTTCTTTTATGATGAAGACAGGAAGCACAAGCTGGAAGAGTTTGTCGAGGAACTGAACGGCGTCGTGTTCCAGAAGGACCTGGGCACCGTGTATGAACGCACCGAACGCATTCAGGCCCTCGTCACCGCGCTCACCGGGGAGATTCAGCCGGGGCAGGTTCTGCCCGTCGATGCCAAGGCCACCCAGCGCGCGGCGATGTTGTGCAAGGCGGACCTGGTGACGCAGATGGTGTACGAGTTTCCGGAGTTGCAGGGCGTCATGGGCGGCTATTATGCGCTGCATGCGGGCGAAGGCGAAGACGTGGCCACCGCCATCAAGGAGCATTACAAGCCCGCGTTCGCCGGGGACAGCGTGCCTTCGACGATGACCGGCGCGCTGGTGGCCATCGCCGACAAGCTGGACACCATCGTCAGTTGCATCGGCGTCGGGTTGATCCCCTCCGGTTCCGAAGACCCCTACGCGCTGCGCCGCAACGCGCTCGGCATCATCCAGATATTGTTGAAATACGATTTGCAGACCAGTCTGGAGTGGCTCATCGACCGTGGCATCGCCATTCTGGGCGGCAAGGCGAAGCTGGCGGAGGACAAGATCCGTTACCATTGCCTGGAGTTGTTTTCGCAACGGTTGAAAACGTTGCTGACGCAGGAAGGGTTCGAGTACGACGTCATCGACGCCGTGCTGGGCACGCGGGTGGATTCGTTCAAGGATATCCGGGAAAAGGCCGTCGCCCTGTCCGACCTCAAAAAGCAGCCGTATTTCGAGACCCTCGCCATCGCCTTCCGGCGCGTGGCCAGCATCATTGAAGGGCAGGTGCCGGATGCCGTCGATGCCGCACTGCTCAAGGAGGAACCGGAGCGGGAACTGTATGCGCAGTGGGAGGCCATGCAGCCGACGGTGGAAAGCTGTCTCAACATCCGCGATTATTCGTCGGCGTTGGCGAAGATCGTTGAGATCAAACCGGCGGTGGACCGGTTTTTCGACGGCGTCATGGTCAACGTCGACGACGCGGCGCTCAGGCAGAACCGCATGGCCTTGTTGAAGGCGGTTTCCGGATTGTTTTCGCAACTGGCTGATTTTTCCAGAATTGTCGTCAAAAAAAGTTGAAATGAAAATGCGGGTTGGTTACCCTGAGGCCCGTTTTTCCGATTAATCCTATAGGAGTCAATTCCTTACACGCCTCTTAAAACGGGGTGTTTTCACGATAATGAGTCCAAATCCCAAGTACGTTTATTTCTTCGGAGCCGACCAGACCGAAGGCAAATCAGAGATGCGGGAGTTGCTCGGAGGCAAAGGCGCCAATCTGGCGGAAATGGCCTCTTTGGGCATTCATGTCCCGCCCGGCTTCACCATCACCACGGAAGCCTGCAATTATTATTTCAAAAAGAACCAGACCCTGCCTCCGTCCCTGTGGGACGAGATCGTCAAGAATCTCAAAAATCTTGAAAAGGTGATGGACAAGGATTTCGGCGGCAAGAAGGACCCGCTGTTGTTGTCCGTGCGGTCCGGTGCGCGCGTGTCCATGCCCGGCATGATGGACACGGTGCTGAACCTCGGCCTCAACGAGGACACCGTGAAGGGGCTCGCCAAGAAGACCAGCAACAACTGGTTCGCGCACGACTGTTACCGCCGCTTCATCGCCATGTTCGGCAACGTGGTGCTGGGCATCGACGGCGGGCATTTCGAAACCATCCTCGAGCGCCAAAAGAACAAACGCAAGGTGGAGTTCGACACCGACCTCTTGGTGGACGATCTCAAGGCCGTCATCAAGGACTTCAAGGCGCTGGTGAAAAAGAAAACCGGCAACGCGTTCCCGGACGAGCCCATCAAGCAATTGAAGATGGCGATCGAAGCCGTGTTCAACTCGTGGAACATCCCGCGCGCCATTCATTACCGCCGGCTCAACCACATTCCGGAAGACTGGGGCACTGCGGTGAATGTGCAGTCGATGGTGTTCGGCAACATGGGACTGAGTTCCGCCACCGGCGTCGCCTTCACGCGCAATCCCGCCACCGGCGAAAAGAAATTTTACGGCGAGTACATGATCAACGCCCAGGGCGAGGACGTGGTGGCGGGCATCCGCACGCCGCAGCCGATCACCAAGCTGAAAGAAGAGATGCCGGACAGCTACCAGGAGCTGCTGGAGGTGTACCAGACGCTGGAAAATCATTATAAGGACATGCAGGACATCGAGTTCACCATCCAGGAAAACAAGCTGTACATGTTGCAGACGCGCGCGGGAAAACGCACCGCGGCGGCGGCGATCCGCATCGCCGTGGACATGGTGCACGAAGGCCTGATCAGCAAACAGGAAGCGCTGCTGCGCGTGCCGGCGGACCAGGTGGATCAGATTTTTCATCCCATGATCGATCCCAAGACCAAGGTCAAGGTGCTGGGCAAGGGACTGGGCGCCTCCCCGGGTGCTGCCACCGGCAAGGTGGTGTTCACGCCCGATGCGGCGGCGGAGATGGCGCGCAAGAAGGAACGCGTGATCCTGGTGCGCATGGAAACCTCGCCGGAAGACATCCACGGCATGAGCGTGGCCCAGGGCATCCTCACCGCCAAAGGCGGCATGACGTCGCACGCCGCCGTGGTGGCGCGCGCCATGGGCAAACCCTGCGTTTCGGGTCTCGGCGAACTCAGCGTCGATGTGCGCAAAAAGAAAGCGTGGCTGAACGGCGTCGAGATCAAGGAGTTGGACCCGATCACCCTCGACGGCGCCGACGGACGCGTCATGCAGGGCCAGGTCAAGCTGGTGCAGCCGCGCGTGACCGGGTACTTCACGCAGTTGATGAGCTGGGTGGACAAGGTGCGCAACCTGAACGTGCGCGCCAATGCCGACACCGCGCACGATGCGTTGGTGGCGCGTGAATTCGGCGCGCAGGGCATCGGACTGTGCCGCACCGAGCACATGTTCTTCGACGAGGACCGCATCCTGCTGGTGCGCAAGATGATCGTCGCCGACAAGGACAAGGCCCGCGACGAAGCGCTCAAAAAACTGCTGCCGATCCAGCGCAGCGACTTCACCGAAATTTTCAAGGCGATGGAAGGCCTGCCGGTGACCATCCGCCTGCTCGATCCGCCGTTGCATGAGTTTTTGCCTGCCGACGCCAAGGAGATCAAGGCGCTTGCCAAACAGATGAAGGTGTCGCCGGCGGCATTGAGCAAGAAGATCCATTCGCTCAAGGAAGCCAACCCCATGCTGGGCCTGCGCGGGTGCCGGCTGGGGCTGATGTTCCCCGAAATTTACAAGATGCAGGTGAGCGCCATCATCGAAGCCGCGTGCAAGCTGGTGAAGAAGGGCACCAAGGTGTTTCCTGAAATCATGATCCCGCTGGTCGGCCATGTTGAGGAGTTGCGCCAGACCCGCGCGCAACTGGAAGAAGTGGCGCAGGAGATCATCAAGAAGTCCAAGGTGAAACTCGATTACAAGGTGGGGACGATGATCGAACTCCCGCGCGCCGCCATCACCGCCGATGAGATCGCGCCGGAAGCCGACTTCTTTTCTTTCGGCACCAACGACCTGACACAGACCACCTTCGGCCTCAGCCGCGACGACTCCGGCATGTTCCTGCCGGAATACATCGAGATGGGCGTGCTGGAGCGGGACCCGTTTGTCAGCGTCGATGTCAGCGGCGTGGGTGAGTTGGTGCGGGTGGCGGCGGAAAAAGGCCGCGCCGCCAACAAAAAAATCCATCTCGGCATCTGCGGCGAGCACGGCGGCGACCCGAGATCGATCGAGTTTTTCAACAGCATCAAGCTCGATTACGTCAGTTGCTCCCCGTTCCGCGTGCCGACGGCGCTGCTGTCCGCGGCGCAGGCGGCCATCCGCGACCCGAAGCCCTGATTTCCCTTCCGTTCACGGTTTCCAGAATCGGGTTGACTTCAAAAATGGGGGCCACCATAATTGTCCCATTCTGATGAAATTGTATCGTCTTGCGGTGGAAGCAGGCCGTTTGAGGGACAATTCCGAAACGCAACCGCACTCCGGCGCAGGCTGCCGGTTTTGAAAGGCACGGAGGTTCAGTAATGAAGATCGCGATGACCGGGATCACCGGAATGCTGGGGTCCCACCTGATCAACCGACTCCATGGAACGAAGTCGGGAGAGGCCGCCGACCCGGCGATGGGTGCGGAGAACTTCGACGTGCGCGCCCTCATCCGTGAAGGCAGCGTGGTCGAGCACCTCAAACCGTTTGAAGAAGTGGACTACGTCATCGGTGGGCTGGAGGACAAGGAGTCGCTCGCCAAGCTGGTGGAAGGCCGCGATGTGGTCGTCCACATGGCGCATTTCCCCGGCCCCGTGCAGACCGCCGACCAGCTGGTGAATGTCAATGTGAATGGATCGTTCGACCTGCTGGAAGCGGCGCGCCGCGCCAAGGTGAAGCAGTTCATTTTCATCAGCGCCTGCAATGTGTTCGGCCAGGTGTTGCCGACGGTGGACGAACAGCATCCCCTCGATGAATCCCATCCGGTGCAGCCGGGCACTTTGTATGGCTCGATCAAGTCCGCCATCGAAGCGTTCTGTTTCTTTTTCCAGAAGAGCCGTTATTTCGACGTCTCCATCATCCGTCCGGTGCTGACGTATGGGGTCCGGCCGGAAATCCAGAAGTCGGAGTGGTTCAACACGGTGGATTTTCTGGCGACCAATTACAACGTGGACGTGAAAGGCAGCACCAAGTACGTGTCCGTCGATTCCGTGGTGCAGGCCATCGTCAACACGCTGGGCAACAAGGACAGCGCGGGCAAGATTTACCACCTGGTGGACGACCACATCCACAACATGGACCTGGCGAAGATGATCGCCGAAGCCATCGATTCCTTCGGCGAGGTCGAGGGCACGATGGGCGAGAACGGCGTGCCCATGTCCAACCAGGCGGCGCGCGACCTGGGCGTCACCTTCCGCGGTCGCGACGGTGTGCTCGATTACATCAAAAAAGTTCACGAACTGCAGATGACCTACGGAGGCGAACGCAAGATCGAGAACTGGTGAACGACGGCTCACCCCGGTGAACGCCTCTCCAGCCAAATCGCTCCTCGTGCACACTCAGCATGCTGGCATCCGAATCCTTCATTGAAAAATTAAGGGAACGCGGTTACGACTTCTTCACCGGAGTCCCGTGTTCGTTGCTGTCCGGGCTGATCTCCGCGCTGGAAGCGCGCCAGGACGTGCCGTACTACCCTTCCGTACGCGAGGATGCGGCGGTGGGCCTGTGCGCGGGCGCGTTCATGGCGGGCAAAAAACCGGTGCTGCTGATGCAGAACTCCGGCCTCGGTTACAGCCTCAACGCCTTCACGTCGCTCAACCTCATTTACAACCTGCCGGTGCTGGTGATCATGAGCTGGCGCGGCTGTGGCGGCAAGGACGCGCCGGAACACATCATCATGGGCGACGTCAACGAGAAGCTGCTGGAGACGGCGGGCATGGAGTACGATGTGATCGGCGAGGCCAACGTCGATGACCTGCTGGGACGTGCCGAGAGTGCGTACGGCCGGCACCTGCCCTACACGATGCTGGTCAAGAAAGGCATGTTCGATGAAAGGCATTGAGGTCTATCGGGAACTGGCGCCGCTGTTGCAAGCCGAACCCGTGGTGTGCGCCAATGGCTACATCAGCCGCGAGTTTTTCAACGTGGACGACCGCAAAGGCAATTTCTACATGATCGGGTCGATGGGCCTCGCTTCCTCCATCGGCCTCGGTGTGGCGCTGGCGCGCCCCGATCGCAAGACGATCATTCTGGATGGCGACGGCAATGTGCTGATGGCGATGGGCACGCTGGCGATGATCGCCGCCGCCCAGCCTAAAAACCTGCTGCACATCTGCATCGACAATGAAGTGTACGAATCGACCGGCAAACAGCGGTCGCTGTCCAGCGCCATCCGCCTGGAAGAGGTGGCGAAGAGTTCCGGTTACACGCAGGTGCTGCGTGTGACGAAGAAGGAAGAGTTGAAACCCGCCTACGAACAACTGCACGCCGCAGACGGCCCCACGTTCCTGCTGATCAAGGTGGAGCCGGGATTCGATCCCAACAATGGCCGCGTGACCCACACCCCTGAAGAAATAAAAAGCCGGTTCATGGAAACGCTCACCAGCTAGCAAGCGTTTTCACAAACCGGCTGAGTGCCGCCGGGAGGAATCCGGTCAGGCGCGTGTATCGATGTGTTGCCCGCGTGCGCCTGCGATCAGGTTGCTCGCGTCCGGGGGAAGAACCCCGCCCGTATTTTCGGCAGCCGATGCCGGGGCGACCGGACGCGGTGCCTGCGTCTGCGCGGCGCGGTTGTTGTTGGCCGTGTTTTGACCCCGCAGCGTCACTTTTTCCTGGCCCACGTCGAGGGGGGCGGAGCCGGATCGGCCTGCAGGGAGCAACGATCCTATCGAAGAAATGTCCATGAAATCCTCAGGGATTCAGGGTTGCCGTTTTCCAGTTCAGGAATCTTCCCGGTGTTCTTCCACCAGATCGCCGACGGCTTCTTTCAGCCGCAGGAATTCCTCGGACGGAATCTGCCGGACCACTTCGTTGTTCTCCGGATCCACGAACTTGACCACGATCTGGTTGTCTTCCGTGACGTCCCGCACGGGTTTCGGCGGATTATTGGAACTTCTGGTTTCCGGAGCGTTCCGCGTGAAAACGGAAGCTTTCAACCCTCGTGCCGAAATGGATACGGTGTCCTCACTGGCATTTTGCGGATTCCCGGTGACCCGCGGCGCGGACGGCGCGTTCTGGGCGGCGGTTGCCGGACGAGCGGCACTGGCCTGCGCAGGCGGGGTGTTGGGAGTCAGCTTCGGACCCACGGGTTGGTTGAGTTCGGTTGCCATGGTGCATCACCTCACGATACAAAATTGGGTTCGCCCTGGTTCATGTTGCACGGGAATCACCGTTTTGGGAGGTCCGGGCCGGACCCTACAATGATCCCGTACTTCTCAACGGCAGCCGCCTGTGGGAACTTGAGGGCCTTTTTAAGATTTTTTTTAAAAAATGAGGGCAATCCGAAAAGGAAGTGCCAGAAAACGGGAAAGGGGTTGATTTCCGGTGGATTTTTGCGGATTTTCCGGGCGCGGACTTATTGAATTGAAGCGGCCTAAACGGTATGATGAACGTTTTCGCCAGACAGCTTCCGGCAGGCCTCTCAGGGCCGGGCCTTCTACTCACATCAGGGTGTTTCAGCGTTAATGAAAGAGTTTGCCAAAATCCTCCGGTACGCGAAGCCGTACACGAAAAACATCGTCTTTGCGTTTTTGTGCCTGGCCTTGACATCGGTCATCACGCTGATTCTGCCGTTGATCGTGCGCAACGTGATCAATGCTGTCGTGGTGCAGAACAATGCCCAAGCGCTGAACAGCCTGACGTTTGATCTGGTCGTCCTCATCGCCTTTCAGATGGTGTTTGGGGTGACCACCAACTACATTCTCGGCTTCGTCGGCAACCGCATCACCGCCGACTTCCGCATGGATTTTTTCGGCCACATCCAGCGGTTGTCGCTGTCTTTTTTTCACGGGCGGCGCGTCGGTGAAATCCTGTCGCGCATGGGCAACGACATCACGGTGATCCAGAAAGCCCTCATCTCCATCCCGGTCGCCGTGTTGCGCCAGACCATCACGTTGCTGGGCGGGCTGGCGATCATTCTTTATCTGAACTGGAAGTTGACCGGGCTCATCCTGCTCATTCTGCCGCCGCTCATGCTGTTCGCGCGCGTCTTCGGCAAGCGGTTGAAGGATCTGTCGGAGCAGGTGCAGGACCGGCTGGCGAAGGCCGCGGTGGTGTTGGAAGAGATGGTGTCGTCGATCAAGGTGGTCAAGTCCTACACCCGCGAGCCTCATGAACAGAAACGCTTTGAAAGCGGCATCGAGGACGCGTTCGATGCGGAAGTGAAAAAGGTGAAAATTTCGGCGGCGTTCGGTCCGTTTATCCTGTTCCTGACGTTTCTGGTATCCACGGCGCTGGTGTGGTACGGCGGCCGTCAGGTGATGACGGGGACGACGACGCCGGGCGAGCTGGCGGCGTTTTTCCTGTACGCCATCATCATCGCCGGACCCATTGGCACCTTCGTGCGCCTGTACACGCAGGTGCAGGAAGCGCTGGGCGCCATCCGCCGGGTGAACGAGATCATGAACCTCGAGCCGCAGGTGACCACGCCGGACAACGCGGTGGCGCTGGAGCAGGTCGAGGGCCGCATCGAATTCGACCATGTGACCTTTGGCTATGCGCCGGAGCGCCCGGTGGTGCACGACATTCATTTCGACATCGCGCCGGGCGAACGTGTGGCGCTGGTGGGGCCGAGCGGCGCCGGCAAATCCACCCTCATCCAACTGCTGCACCGCTTCTTCGATGTGGACGCCGGGATGGTCCGCATCGACGGCCACGACCTGCGCGAACTCGACCTGACCGCCTTCCTCAAGCAAATGGCGCTGGTGCCGCAGGAAACGCTGCTGTTCGGCGGCACCGTGCGCGACAATATCCTGTACGGCAAACTGGACGCGACCGAAGACGAGCTGAAGCGCGCCGCGCAATCCGCCAACGCCGAGGACTTCATCCGCAACCTCGAAAACGGTTACGGCACCATCGTCGGCGAAAAGGGCGTCAAGCTGTCCGGCGGCGAGCGCCAGCGCATCGCCATCGCCCGCGCCATGCTGAAAGACCCGCGCATCCTGGTGCTCGACGAGGCCACCTCGTCGCTCGACAACCAGTCGGAGAGCCTGATTCAGGACGCGCTGGAGAAACTGATGAAAGGCCGCACCACGTTCATCATCGCCCACCGCCTCAGCACCGTGCACACCGCCGACAAGATCGTGGTCCTGGAAAAGGGTCGCGTGGTGGAGATCGGCACGCATCCGGAGCTGATGGCGAAGGAAGGCCTGTACCACCACCTCTACAGCCTGCGCCTGTTCGACGACGCGCCGCTGACGCTGGAAGAAGAAGCCTGAGCATCCACTCCCCCCACCCGATCTTTTTCGTATTGCCCCACCGGATTTTGAATTACTCTCTACGTAACGAATTCTGCACTGACTATAAGCCGAAAGGTTTGAATAACTGTTATTATTGGTTAACACATAGATTCTTCGTCGCCTGCAGCGCCTCAGAATGACAACTCAAATCCCAGCGTGTCATTCTGAGCGAAGCGAAGAATCTATGGGTTGCTTTCTCTTGCTGATGCAAGCTTCTCCTTAACAATGGAATCTCCATGCCAAAGTTGAAACTGCTGTTCGGTGTTCACAATCACCAGCCGGTGGGCAACTTCGACCGCGTGTTCGAAGAGCTGTTCGAAAAAAGTTACCGGCCCTACTTCGATGTGCTGGAGCCGCACGCGACGCTCAAGACCGCGGCGCATTTCACCGGGCCGCTGTTGGAATGGATGCAGCGGCACCGCCCCGACTTTTTCAAACGTTTGCGCGGGATGGCGCAGTCCGGCCGATTGGAAATCATGAGCGGCGGCTTTTATGAGCCCATCCTGTCCAGCCTGCCGGAGGAAGATGCGGTGGGGCAGATCCGCATGATGAACGCATTTCTTGAGGCCGAGTTCGGCGTCACGCCGCGCGGCCTGTGGCTGGCGGAGCGCATCTGGTCGCCCACCCTGCCCAGCCTCATCGCCAAAGCGGGCATTGAGTACACCGTTCTCGACGACACGCATTTTTATTACGCCGGGCTGGAGGCGGAGCAGATCCACGGCTACTTCATCACCGAAAACCAGGGACACGCGCTCAAAATCTTTCCCATCAGCAAAACCCTGCGCTACTCGATCCCGTTCGATCTGCCGGACGTGACGCTCGAACACCTCAAGCGGTTCCGTGACGAAAACGGATTCGACGCCGTCACCTACGCCGACGATGGCGAAAAATTCGGCGGCTGGCCGGAGACCTATGAATGGGTGTACGAACAAGGTTACCTCAACAACCTGTTCACCGCCCTTGAGGCGAGCCACGACTGGCTGGAGACGGTGACGTTCAGCGAATACATCGACCGCACGCCGCCGGTGGGGCGCGTTTATCTGCCGATGGCTTCTTATGATGAAATGATGGAATGGGCGTTGCCGCACCGCGTGGCGTCACGCTTTGAAGCGTTGAAGGCGGACCTCAAGAAACAGGGCATGGATGAGGCGGGGTACCGCACGTTTTTACGGGGCGGGCAGTGGGACAACTTCCTCACCAAGTACGAGGAAAGCAACCTCATGCACAAGAAGATGCTGCACGTCAGCCGCAAGGTGCACCGGTTGCCGGCCGCACAGCAGCAAGACAGCGGCGCGCTCCGGGAACTGTATCGCGGCCAGTGCAACTGCGCCCAGTGGCACGGCCTGTTCGGCGGACTGTACTTGAATTATTTAAGGCATGCTTTATACAACCACCTCATTGCGGCAGAGAACATCGCCGACACGTTGTTGGACGGCGCCGATCGCGGCCTCACGGTGGAGGTGCTGGATTACAACCACGATGGGCATGAGGAAGTGATTGTGTCGAATCCGGTGATGACCGCGGCCATCGCTCCCGCTTACGGCGGCGGATTGTTCGAACTGGATCACCGCCCCGCCTGTTTCAATCTCAGCAACGTACTCAAGCGCCGGGAAGAAGCCTACCACCGCAAATTGGAAAAAGCCGAGGCGGCGGACATGGAGGACGAGGCGCAGCCCGCGTCCATTCACGACCGGGTGCGGGTGAAAGAGCCCGGCCTCAAGGACCGGCTGGTTTACGATGTGTTTGAGCGCTATTCCTTTCTGGAACGTTTTTTGCCAGGAGACACCACACTTGCCGATATCAAATCCAGCCGCTACCGGGAACTCGGCGATTTCGCAGGGCATCCCTATGCGGTGATGCATCGTTCCGAAGGGGCCGCGCACCAACCGTTCGAGCTGGCATTGCAGCGCGACGGGCGCGTGATGCAGGACGGTGTGCCGCAGGCGGTGACCGTTAGCAAGCGCTACACCTTTACGCCGGACGCAGGCGAGATCGCAGTGCAGGTGACGGTCACGCACCGGGGCGACCGGCCGCTCGATGTGCTGTGGGCGGAAGAGATGAATTTCACCCTGCTGGCGGGGAATGCACCGGATCGGTATTACGTGTCACCCGCTTTGGGCGCAGAGCGGCCGCGCATGGACAGCGAGGGCGGATTGGAGGAGGTTGCAACGTTTGGAATGCAGGACGAGGCGTTCGGGTTCCGGTTGACGCTGGATGTGGAGCCCGCGCTGGATTGGTGGTGGTATCCCGTCGAAACGATTTCGCAGTCGGAAGAAGGGTTCGAACGCACCTATCAGGGGTCCTGCCTGGTGGCCCATCAGGCACTGCGTCTCGACGCAGGCGCTTCTCAGGCCTTTGCCTTGCAGTTGACGCTGTCCCGGACGAACGGTTGAGGCGTCGAATTCGGGCAGGAATTCCGAAAAAGAAGGGGAGGCGGCAACCGGGACTTATTCGCCCGGGTCGGCTCCGTTGACGAAGCCTATCAAGTGCGCCCGCTTTTCCAGTCCGCCTTTTTTGTAGATGCGGACCACCTTCTCAATCACCTCGCGCAGTTTCTGATCCTCTCCATACTGCTCCAGCATGGAATTGACCATGCCTTCTTCCTGAGCGCTCGCCGACTCGTCGCGGGTCATGGGACCCTTGCCGGTCAGCAACCAGACGATGTTGAGGTTGGAAAACTGGTACAACTTGGCGATGGTATCGGCAGAGGGCAACGACTTTTCGTTTTCAATGTCGGAAAGCGACCCTTGAGATATTTTGATCAGCTTGGCCAGCTCGTAGGACTTCATCGGAATGGTTTTGCGCCATTGCCGCAAACGCGATCCCAGATGCTTGGCCGTACCTTTATGTTTTTTTTCTGGCATGATGAAATCAATGAACGATTGATAACAGAAAAATGGTAATGAAAACCGAGCGCACCCGACCCTCATTCATTATCGTACTAATAAACCCCTTTTTCCCTATTAAATTTATTAAGGAGGATGGGTGGGCCGGACTCGTGTACCAGCCATCTGCTCCCAACAAGGCAGCACGTGCGGATTGTAGAAGTGCAGTCCAATACTAGCCAATTCCGCATTTTAGTCAACCAAAACCTTGAAAACTCAGGGATAACAGGCTGTCTGGGGAATCGCGGGCTTCGGAGGGTTCGAACTTGATAATCTTAATATTTGAAAAGCCGAATATTAGGAGGATGGATAATATTGGAATTACGAAAACTGCACTCTGTGACATGGTCTCCAGAAAAGGAGTTGGCGGGGAGCAAACCAAGATTCACGCTGATCGGGGTGTTCGTATTCAAAAAATATTTAAGCCTGGGAACGGGATGCCCGGAATAGATATCTCCCATACCGTATAAAGTACGGGGCAACTGGGCGTAAACCGGATTCGTGCCGCCGGCCGTTTATTAGGTCCCTCCGATAAAAACTTTTTTTTCGCCCGGCTCATAAATAAGAGCCATTCCGGGCTTATTTTATTTTGGTATCGGGTCGCTTCCATGCGTGGGGCCGCTCAAACATTGTATTTAGATACATTGTTTGGTTTTGGGGAGGCCTGAGGTTTGATTCGTTTCTCCTAAGTTGATGGGATAAAAAATCGCTTTTCTGATTCAGGAGGGATATTCGGAGGCCTGCCGCAAACGGTCGGCCACAGGCTGGTGGTAGGAGGTCCAGCCAGCGGGTTCCGGCGGCCGCTCGGGGAAGGGGGAGAGTTTGGATTTCAAGTGCAGGATGCGTTCCACGGAGCGTTCCACCGGGCCGGTGGCGATGTCCCCGCCTTCGATGCCTTTTATCAGTTGTTCGTGCAGGGCCAGGACCTTGTCGCGGTGGTGGCAGATGAGCAGCATGTCCAGCCCCGCTTCCACAGCGCGCTCGGCAAAGCTGTCAAACGGGAAGTGGTGTTCCACCGCTTTCATTTCCAGATCGTCGGAAATGAGGACTCCCTTGAAGCCCATCTGTCCTCGTAAAATATTATGCAGGATGGGACGGGAAAAGGTCGCCGGCAGGCGGTCGTCCCAGGCCGGGTACATGACGTGCGCGGTCATGATCGCTTCCAGCCCGTTTTGGATGGCGTGGGCGAAGGGTTCCAGCTCGATGGTTTGCAGGCTGGCGACGTCGCGGCTCACCCACGGCAGGTCGTGATGCGAATCGAGGTGCGTGTCGCCGTGTCCCGGAAAATGTTTGCCGACAGGCACCACGCCGGAGTCGCGGCAGCCCCGCATGAACGCCGTGGCCAGCACGCCCGCCCAGTGCGGATCGGTGCTGAAAGCGCGGTTGCCGATAACGGGATTGCCGGGATTGGTATGCACGTCCAGCACCGGCGCGTAGTCCATGTTCACCCCCACATCGTGCAACTCGCGGGTCAGGGCGCGGCCGAATTCATAGGCCAGGTCTTCGGACCGGGTCCGGTCGAGACCGAGCGCTGGCGGAAACTCGGTGAACGGGGCCTTCAGCCGCGCCACGCGCCCGCCTTCCTGATCGACGGAGATGAACAGGGGCAGACCGGAAGCCGATGCCGCCGCCACCTGTTGCAGGTCGCGGGTCAATGCGTGCAACTGCTGCGGGTTTTCGTAATTGCGGTCGAACAGGATGAACCCGCCCACGTGGTGGTTGAGGATCAGGTCCTCCGTTTCTCGGGTGACGGTGGTGCCGTCGAACCCGGCCAGGAGCATTTGTCCGGTCTGTTCGCGCAGAGAAAGTTGGGGTTTCAAAAAAAGCGGGCTCCGGTCGAGGGCTGTGCAAACGATGCGTTTGCGGTTCGGCAAAGCATATCATTAAAACGGATTTGTGAGAATAGTTCCGACCGCGCACCCGGTGAGGTCTTGCAGCGGGAAAGGGAGCAACCCGTATATAATATGAATAACGGGTTGTGATAGAATCCCGATACTTCGACATTGTTTACGAGTTGATTTGTTCGCTTATGCATCCAAGACGCGTGGTCATCACCGGGCTCGGGGCGGTCAGTCCCAACGGCATCGGTAAAGAAACATTCTGGAAAAACACCTGCAACGGGGTCAGCGGCATCGGGCGCATACAGAGTTTCGATCCGGAAGGATTGGACTGCATGATCGCCGGAGAAGTGTGCGATTTCGATCCCACCCGCTACTATTCCGAGACCGAACTCAAAAAACTGCCGCGTTCGGTGCCCCTGTGCGTGGCGGCGGCGGCGGAAGCGTTTGAAGACGCGGGTGTGGATTTCGACGCGTTCACGGAAGAGGATTTCGAAAGCCTCGGTGTGCTGGTCGGCACCGGCGGTTCCGGTATGGATTTTTCAGAGAAGCAGTTCGGCTTCTTTTACTCCGACGACAAACACAAGATCAGCCCCTACGCCATCTCCAACTCCCTGGTGGGGATGTTGTCGAGCGAGGTGTCGATGCGTTTCCGGTTGCAGGGGCGCAGCCATGTCATCTCCAACGGCTGCACCAGTTCGACCGATGCGTTGGGGTATGCCTTCAACGCCATCCGTTTCGGCCAGGAAGACTGGTTCCTGACCGGCGGCGTCGAAGCCTGCGTGACGCCGGCGATGATGACCGGGTTCCAGCGCATGCGCGCCAACCCGGTGCATTTCAACACCGACCCGACGCGCGGGTCGCGTCCGTTCAACCGCGACCGCGAAGGCTTTGTGCTGGCGGAAGGCAGCTGGATGCTGGTGCTGGAGGAATTGGAGCATGCGCGCCGCCGTGGCGCCGAAGTGTATGCGGAGATCGTCGGTTACGGCACCACCTGCGACGCCTACCACCGCGTCGCCATCATGCCCGACGGCAAACAGTCCACGCGCGCGATCAAGCTGGCGTTGAAGGATGCCGGTTTGAGCGACATGGATGTGGACTACATCAACTTCCACGGCACCTCGACCATCCTCAACGACAAGATCGAGACCCTTGCCGTCAAGCAGGCGCTCAACGGGTACGCCATGAAAATTCCGGTGAGTTCAACGAAGTCGATGGTGGGGCACCCGCAGGGGGCATCGGGAGCGCTGGGGGTGACGGTGACGGCGATGTCGCTGAAGCAGGGCGTGCTGACACCGACCATCAACCTGGACAATCCCGACCCGGAATGCGATATGGACTACATCGCCAACGAAAGCCGCGATGCCCGCACCCAGGTCGCCATCAGCAACTGCATCTCCTTCGGCTCCAAAAATTCCGCCCTCGTCCTGCGCAAATTCTAAGCAGGCCTTGGCAGGCTGCGCCTGATGCAACGGGCTGATGCCCGGTGGTCCCTGCGATGGTGTGTCTGCGGGCGCAGGCTGAGCCTGATGCAAATTCCGGGTTGCACCCGGAGGCGATGGGCTACTGCCCGGTAGTCCCTGCAATGATCTGCGGGCGCAGGCTGCGCCTGAAGCAAATGGCCGGGCGTGGCCCGGAGCAAACAGGCTGGTACGTTGAGGGCGAACGATGATCTGTGGGAGCAAGACGGTGGGCTCCCCCTTTGTAAAGGGGGAGCCCGGACTTTCTTGAATGCGGTCCGGTTAGCGGTAGGGCATCTGGTTGCCGGACAATTGCGACTCGATTTCCCGCTCGGCCTGGTTTTCGGCGGTGACGAACTGCTCCAGCTCTTTTTCGCCGTCGAGTTCGAACTTCCGCGGTTCCTTCTGTCCGCAGATTTCCTCATCCTGTTCGATGATGACCTTGGTGCCTTCGATCGATTTGATGGCGAACTTCTTGCGGGTCCGCAGGCGTGCGAAAATTTTCCGGTAAGTGATTTCTATATCGTGGGCATGATCGGACATGACGCACTCCTTAATAGTAAAGGGGGTATCCCGTTTAGCGATACTTTGAGTTTGCCCCATTATAAAATTACTCGGGCCGGAGTTCAATAGCCGTAAATTACAGTCTGTACCCACCATGTAGTTAGCCGCTTGCACCGGGCAGTAGCCCATCGCCTCCGGGTGCAACCCGGCCATTTGCCTCGGACGCAGTCCGTGCCCGGAAATGAGGGGTTAACAGCGTGTGGCTTTTGTGCTACGATTCTTCCAGCATACCGGGTCGCAGATTCCCACAAGCGGCCCTTCATAGCCTGCCTTCTCAACGGGAAGCGTTCCTGCTGACTCCGGTTTTCCTCTATCGATCGTCAACCAAACCGGGTCTCAACATACATGCCATCAAGACTGACGCTCCAAACCCTGGCCGAAAGCCTGATCCGCGAATCCGAAGCTCCCTTCACTCTGGAAGAATACGTGTCCCGGATTCAGGAGAGTTGGCAGCGCCGCATTGCGCCACAAACGCTGAATCACCTCAAAGCCAAACTCAACAACCATGACTACCTGATCGAAGTCGGCGACAATGATTTTTTGCCGTTTCGTTTGATTCTGGATCGGCTGGGACGCATCCCACTGGTGTTGTATCCCGGCAAGGCCGAGCAGGAGCAGGGATTGCTGGTGCCGGGTCACCGGATGGCGCCGTTTGTGTCGTGCGAGCTGGAAGAAGGCGACCTCACGTTTTACGATCCGGCCGGGCGCGAAGTGCCGAAGCAACGCAAAACGTTTTTCATCGAAGACGTCATTCCGTATTTCCAGTATTGCGATGAACGGCATTTCCCCGATCAGATCAAGGTCAACCAGTTCGTGCCCGGCAAGAGCATGCTCACGGTGACGGCGTGGCATGTGCGGACGCTGTACCGCGAGGGCGGCATCCAGCCCGGTGATGCGTTGCAAGCCCGGCTGGAGGATTACAGAAACGGCGTGTTTTCGCTGCATCCGTATCCGGCGGAACGCGTGCGGCAGGACCGCGTCCGTCTGCGTTCGTTGTACATCGGGCTGGAGCGGGTGTTGTGCGACCTGTCGCAGCGCAAGGGCCAGCAGCCCACGCGCCTCGACAAGCAGTTGTTGTACGCGCTGTTCACCCTGACCGAGCGGCGGGTGGAGATCCCCGCGTTTTCGTTTCCCGAGCTGGTGGAGAGTTTGGGCAAGATGGCGGTGGTGCGCGACGACCGGCAGGGCATTCACCTGGCCCCGGCGCACCCGATGGGTCCGGAACCGTACCAGTGGGAAGTGGTGGAACAGACACCCAGCGGCCGTACCGGATCGCTGGGCGAGATTTTCGAAGACATGGGGCTGGCGTTCACCGATCTCGAGTTCAAGGCCATTTTGTATTCGGTGATGGCCACCGACGATTTCGACATCGAAGCCGTGTTCGATCTGCTGTTCGGCGCCAAGCGCGACACCTTCTACGACGACCGCCAGCACAAGGCCTTTTACCGGTTCCTGCGCAAACTGTTGCAGGGCATCTGCGAAGATCTGAAATGCCCGGAACCGAAACCGGTGTCCGACATCCGCAACCAGACGGTGAGCATCAAACTGCGCCTGATCGAAATCCTCCGCTACCTCGAGTCGCAATACGTGAACCTGGAAGACCTGCCTGCGGAAATGCTGGAAGTGCTGGCGGATCTCGACGAATTCTGCACCAACACGCTGGAGGTCCTTGCCGACCGCCTCGAACCGCCCGATGTCAAATCCATCCGCGATATGCGCATGACTCTGCAAATGATCGCCCCCGACGCCGACCTCATCGAAGAAGACATCTACAACAACCTCGGCATCTACTAACCGGGCATGGCCGGGTTGCACCCGGAGGCGATGTACTGCCCGGTAGTCCCTGCGATGGTCTGCGGGCGCGGACTGCGTCCAAAGCAAATGGCCGGGTGCACCCGGAGGCGACGAGGAAACGTTAAAGGTTTCTTTGATAAAGGGCGTGGGTTTGCTTTGTGGAAGGAATTACCGGCCGGCTGTGGCGGCGGTCCCGACGGGCCGAGAACAATACACTCCTTTGAGAACATGATTCTGCGCGCTCTCTACCTTGACCCGAACGGTATCGCCAGGTTTCAGATCTTCTTCCCCGCCTGAAAACATCACCATCCAGTATTCCGGGTTGCGGCCTTTAAAGGTCAGGCTCTTGCGGGCGGTACGGCCTTCGATCAACACCTCCACTTCTTCTCCGACAAATCGCTGGCCGAGTTGCTCCGTCAGGCGCGATTGCAGTTCGATGGTGGCGTGCAGGCGGCGTTTCTTTTCCTCGTCGGGCACCGAATCCTCATACAGCGCGGCGGGGGTGTTGGGTCGCGGACTGTAGGCGAACATATAGCTGTTGCTGTACTCCACCTGTTCCATCAGGCGCAGGGTGTCTTCGAACTCGCGTTCGGTCTCGCCGGGAAAGCCGACGATGATGTCGGTGGACAGGGCGATGCCCGGCACCGCTTCTTTCAGCGCGTCGATGCGTTCCATGTACGCGTCCACCGTGTGGTTGCGGCGCATGCGGTCGAGCACGCGGTCGTTGCCGGACTGCACCGGCAGGTGCAGGTGGTTGACCAGTTTGTCCAGATCCCGATAGGCGCGGATGGTCGCCGCCGTGAAGTCGCGCGGATGGCTGGTGGTGAACCGCAGGCGTTCGACACCGGGGATGTCCGCAATGCCGTACAGGAGTTCATGGAACGCCACCGGCGTTTGCAGCCCGTTTTTGCCATAGGCGTTGACGTTCTGTCCCAGCAGAATGATCTCGCGCGCGCCCTGATCCACCAACTGGCGCGCCTCCTCGTAAATTTCCGACGCTTCCCGCGACTTCTCCCTGCCGCGGGTGAACGGCACCACGCAGAAGCTGCAAAACTTGTCGCACCCTTTAATGATGTTGATGAAGGCGCTGGGGCCGGGTGGTTTCACCGGGGCGACGACCGGGATGGAATAATGTTTTTCGCGGTCGAACTCCGTCCACGCCACAGGTTTTCCCTCACGCCGCACCCGCTCCACCGCCAGCGGGACATCTTCCACCGCGTCGGGTCCGATGATGAAATCCAGAAACGGCATGCGTTTCAGGAGCTGGTTCTGTTCCTGCTGGGCCAGGCACCCGGCGAGGCCGAACAACAGGTCCGGGTTCTGCTGCTTGAGGGGACGGAACGAGCCGAACAGCGAATACACCTTCTGCTCGGCCTTGTCCCGGATCGAACAGGTGTTGACCAGGATCAGGTCGGCATCCTCGGCATGCTGGGTGCGGGTGTAGCCGGAGTGGAACAGCAGCAGTTCCATGCGATCGGTGTCGGCCACATTCATCTGGCAGCCAAAAGTTTCCAGGTAAACGTGTTTCATGGCGACCGATTGTAGCGGAATCGCCGGATCATTCCAACCGGGATTTGTCTTGATGAAAGAAGCAAGCCGTTGTGACCGGACGGACCGAAACGAGCGGGGGTGGGGAGGAGACCGGGGGCAGCGGCTGGGGGGTCCGGGGCACTGGGGGTCGGTTCGCGCCGGGGAAGCGGCCGGCATGCCGCACCCACAGCGGAGATCCCCCGTTCGGGGCCCGGGGAGCGCAGGCTTTAAATTTATATAAATTAATATAAATTTAAATGAATAACAGTAAATTCAAAAAAACTATTGACATAACACATTGAATTCAAGTATATTGGTTGGCATCCGTAAAAACTTAATAGTAACGACATCCAAGTCATGCGCAATTCGTCCCAATTTCTAGTTAAAGGAGGGGAATATTGTGGCCAATGTGAATAATGTCCGCAAAATCCGCGAGTCGAAGATGATGAGCAAGGCCGAGCTCGCACGGAAAGCCAGTGTCACCGTGCAAACCATCGACCGCATTGAGAAGGGGAACGATTGCCGCTTGGACACCAAACGTAAAATCATACTTGCACTCGGATACAAACTGGGGGAGCGCTCGAAAGTGTTTGCGGAAACGCCACTTGCGGATATTCGGGGCGCGGCTCAGGGCAAATCCACAAGCAAATCCAAGGTCAAGGTACGCAGGCAGACCGGAAAGGGCAGGAAGCAGGCATGATGATCCCGGATGGGGTTCAGCGGTTTTAGTCAATTCAGGTGGGCCGTGGTGGAGGCCACCAGCCGCCTTAAGATGAAAGTAGAGGGAAAGGAACCCGATTCCGGCAGCAGGGGAACGCGGTTTCCGTTGAGGCACAACCTAACTCAATATCAAAGGATGTTCCATGTTTCTTTCGGCCAAAACTCCGTTGTTGGCTATAGATATCGGCTCTCATTCGATCAAGGTGGCCCAGCTTGAGGGAGATCCGGGGAAGTTCGAGTTGAAGAATTTCGGGCTCATTCCTCTGGAACCGGAGGCGGTGACGGAAGGGGTGGTGCGCGATGAAGATCTGGTTGCGGATGCGCTCACTCGCCTGCTTGCAGCCGAAAAAATCACCAACCGTCACGCCGTGGTTTCGGTGTCCGGCGAGGCGGTGATGATCAAAAAGATCAAGGTATCGGTGCTGCCGGAAGAAGAACTGGCCGACGCCATCCAGGAGGAAGCCGAACAGTATATTCCTTTCGACATCGACGATGTCCGCATTGATTACCAGGTGCTGGAAGGGCTTCCGGCTTTCGAGGAATTCGACCTCGATGAGGAGGAAGAAGAGGAGAAGCAGGACATCCTGCTGGTGGCGGTGCAGAATGAAATCATAGACAGCCGCCTCGGCGTGCTGGCCGCCGCCGGGTTGAAGCCGGTCATCGTCGATCTGGATGTGTTTGCCATGGTCAACGCGCTGGCCAACAGCCGCAAGGTTCAGGATCTCGGATCGGTGGCCTTGATGGATCTGGGGCACACTTTCACGCATTTGAACATTTTGATGGATGGCATCAGTACCTTCACCCGCGATATCCCGGTGGGAGGAGCGGTGTGCACACAAAACCTGATCAGTCGTTTCCAGATCGAGCCCAAGGACGCCGCCGCATTCAAATACGGCGTGTTCCCGGAAGAGGTGGAGAAGGAAGAGGTCGTGAACATCATCCTCGACTCTTTCGATGGGGTCATTGAGGAGTTGCACAAGGCGTTTGAATTTTTCAGTTCCACCTCCAACAGCCAGGTTGAAAAAATATTTCTGGTGGGTGGAGGCGCATTGATTCCGGGTGTGGACGGATTGATTGCCGACCGTATGAGTGTCCCGGTCGAAGTGTTTGACCCGTTCGAATCGATCAAAATCCCATCGACCTTTGACAAGAAGAGTCTGGCGCACATGGCCCCCATGTCTGCGGTGGCGATCGGTCTGGCTTCCAGGCGTTTCGATTATCTTGAGTCGATGAAGGAAAAGAATCAGGCCAAGAAAAAAGAACAAAAGGTGAAATAACCCATGAATCTCATTCGCGTCAATTTATACGACTACCAGCGCATTGTCCGGGAAATCACCATACAAAAGCTGTTCGCCGGCATTTTCAGCGCTGGCCTGCTGGCGGTTGCCGCCTGTTTTCTCTTCTGGGCCTGGCAGATGGTCACCATCGCGCAACTGGAAGGTGAGATCGAGGAAGTCCAGGCCAAGGTGAATGCGTTGACGCCGGACTACCGAAAAGTGCAGAAACTCAAAAAGAAAAAAGAACGCTACGGGGAAATCATCACCGGCATCGACGGATTGCGCACCAAGCGGAGCCGCACCACGGAATTGCTGGAAGATCTCGGCCGCAGCCTGCCGCAGGGCGTCTGGTTGACGGTGGTGGAGCAGCGCTCGCTGGATGATCTGGGAAACATTCCGGATTTGTTTCTCGGCGTCAACAAGGCCGCCCTGCTTGCGGAACGCGCCAAGGCGGAGCAGGAGGGACGCGAGTACGAGCAGCACCAGTTCATTCAGATTACCGGACAGGGGGACAACCATCAGACGATTGTTCACTTTGTGGACCGCCTGCGGACGTTGCCGTACTTCGACCATGTGATGCTGGCGAAGACCGAAGAGAAATGGAAAAAGAACAGCCCGGTCAAGGAGTTTACGATCTACAGTCACGTATTAAAACTTGCCGCTCCGGAAAAAGGTTGAATCATGGATAAGATTCTCGACAAGATCCCGTACGACAAACTGGCCCGGTTCCAGAAGCCCCATGCCATCATGGTGGGGGCGGCGCTGTGCTTGGGTGTATTCATTGCTTATTACATCATGATATACGGCGCTTATCAGGAAGAGTACCAGCAACTGGAAACCAAGATGGGAAAGACCGAAGACAAATTGGCCCTGTATCAACAGGAAGTGTCGCAGAAAGAATTGATCACCAAGCAGGTGGCGACATTGTCGGGGACCCTGGTGGAGAAGAAACGCCAGCTGCCGCTGGTCGCGCAACTGCCGACTCTGCTGAATAAAATCTCGGACGTGGGCCGCTTTCTGGATGTGAACATCGTTTCCTTCGGTCTGGAGGAAGCTGCGGAAAAACGGTTTTACAAGGAAATCCCCATCACTCTGACCATCACCGGGGATTACTATCGCACTGCGGGATTTTTCGACACCCTGCAGAGCCTGCTCCGCATGGTGAACATTTCCAAACTCAGAATGAGTCGTGAACAAACCCAGATCGTCACGCGGGGAGACATGGGAGAAGCCCAGCGTGAAAATGTGCTGTTGTTGAGAACCGACATCCAGGCGAAAACGTTCGCTTATATCGAAGGTTCAGAAAAAGAGGGTGAATAGAGCGTTATGGTGAGCCCGATTATGAAAACTCAGACCCACAAATCGACCGTTCCAATGCAGACCGGCATCGCGCGCAGTTTGACCACTGTCGTGATGATGGGGATGCTGATTCTGGCTTCCTGGGCACCACACGCCGAAGCCGCCCAAACCCAAAACAAAACGTCGCTGGTTCGACAATTGTTTGTGCTCAGCGGTGTGCAGCGGGAGAAAGCGCTGGTCGCCCGCATGCAACTGGACCCCGGTGTATTCACCAGTCCCAAGCTGCTGAGTTCTCTTGGGCTGTCGCAGGAACACATCACCCTCATCAACGAGGTGTACGAAGGGGCGTTCCACGGAAACGAATTTTATAACACCAAGTTCAGGCAGATCCGGGATGGGTTCCATCGCACGCATATCCGGCGGGCCATTCGGTTTTTCCGGTCGCCTTTGGGTCGCAGAGTGGCGGCCTTGGAAGCCAGCTCCATGAAGCGGTGGGGCGATTATGAGGGATTCCTCCATCGCCTTACAGACCGGCCTCCGGACAAAGAGAGACTGGAATTGATGGATCGCCTGGAGAAGGCGAAGGCGCAGGTGGACTACGAAATCAAATTCAAATCTTCGATACTGCGCACAGTGGCTCCGTTGAACGACTTTTTCGCGGTGACCAGCGCCGAAAAGCTGATCATGAAGCTGAAGATGGAGCTGCGCGACCATCAGCGCTCGTTGCACATCATTGACAACCTGTTCCGTTACAAATCCCTCAATGACCGGGATCTGGAGCGCATGGTCCGATTCTATGAATCGCCGGAAGGCGCGTGGTTCAACCGTGTGGATCAGGAAGGCAATGCCGAGGGCATCGCCAAAATGAACCGCCGCGCGAGTCAGGCTATGAGTGAAGTGGTGCGGCGCCTCAAATCCACCAAGGAAGATTTCGACACGTTGAAAGCGGTGTTCGCTCCCGGCTTGCGGTACATGTTCACCGACAAGCGGGATCCCTTTGTGCCGCAGATCAATGAAGTGGATATGGATGCACTGATGCAGCAGCAGGCGGAAGCGAAAGAACGTGAAGAGCGGATGAAAGAACGAATGGAAGAGCAGCGGCTTTTCCGCAGCCGGATGGATCAGGAACTGAACGGTTTGCCTTCCATTCCTTATGAAGTGTACCGCGCCATGAAGAAAGCAGACCCGCGTCTGCATTCCGATCTCGAATACTACGCGGCGTTGTTCAAGAATAAAAGTGAATTACGGGAAATGAACAAATCCGAGATCGTAGAAGAAATCAACAACTACAAAAACCTGATCGAAAAAGCCAGCGGCATCGGGGCCTCACAGATTGGGTCCGATCTGCAGAATGGATTGCCCGAGCTGAAACTGTCCGGTCTCATCTGGAACGGGCAGGAAACCGTGGCGCTGGTGGAAACTCCGGATTCGTTCGGGCATACCATTCGTGTGGGGTCTTTGCTGGGGCCGAAGTACGGTGTGGTGGAAGCCATCGATCGGGAAAAAATAACGATACTCGAACGTGTCCGCGACTTTCAGGGCAACATCCGGACTCAGACCCGATATTTGGAGTTTAATAAACCGGCCGATGAATGAGGAGCGTGTTGTGAAAACCAAAAACATGAAAATTCATATCTCTTGTTTGACCGCCGTCCTGCTGGTTGTGGGTTTGACGGCGTTCCCGGTTTTCGGCGCCACGGGGGACAAGGGCGACGCCTCCGTCAAGCCGGGGACGATTGAACACAACAAAATTTCCGTCACCAAGTCCGGCAAGTCCGTCATTGGGAAAAAGGGAAAGTCCTGGAACGTTGCTCAGATGACCGGAGAGGCGCCCGCTTCCGTCATGAACGAAATCCAGGACCTGACTGCCGTGCAGGAAGGCGCGGAAACGTCCATCAAACTCAAGATCAGCGGGTCACTGAACTACACCGCGTTCAAACTGGAAAACCCGTTGCGCCTGGTTCTCGATTTTCCGGGTACCGTTCAGGGCATACTGACCGGCCCCATTCAGGTCAACCAGGGCATCGTCAATGCGGTCACGCCGACGTACTTTGAAGAAGCCAAAGTCCTGCGTCTTGAAATCGGGCTCAGCCAGACGGCGAGCTACGAAATCGTCAAGACGGGACCCACCAGTCTGGATGTGCGCATTCAGGCGGCCTCTGCAGAAAAGAAACAGGACGTTGACAACAAGATGGCCTCTTCCTTCGAGGAAGAGATGGGGATGAAAAAAGGTAAGAAGAGCGGTTCCCTCTATGAATCCGGATCAAAGGCCAGCCTGGAGGATTCCTGTTCGCAGCTTCTCGGTGGACAGAAAGAGGCTTACACCTTCGACTTCCAGAATGCCAGTCTCAAAAACATTTTTCGCATCATCTCGGATGTCAGCGGCTTCAACGTGGTGTTGTCGCCGGATGTCAGCGGTAATGTCAACGTCCGCCTCGTGGACGTGAGTTGGAACACGGCATTGGAACTGATTCTGGACAACTATGGACTGGCTCGAAAATGCCAGGAAAACATCATCCGCATCGCACCCAAGGCCAGTCTGGTGGCCGCCAAGAAAAGCGAGCCGCTGGTGACCGAAATGATTCGCATCAGCTATGCCGACATTGCGGAGATGGTCACGAATCTTGAAAAAATCAAGTCCGCCGACCGCGGACAGATTTCTTCCGATACCCGGACCAACACCTTGATCCTTACCGATATCGAGGACAAGATCGAGGAAATGGAATCGGTCATCAAGACTCTGGATATCAAAACGCCGCAGGTCATGATCGAGTCGCGCATCATTGAAATTGCGCGGTCGTTCACGCAGGACCTGGGTTTGCAGTGGACCTTGAACAACAACATCGACGTTGCCAATCCGGGATTCCCGACACAGTTGGACGGGGAATTTCTGGTGGACCTGGCGTCGAACGTGGCGACCCCCGCCGGATTGTACACGTTGACCATGAGTGACGCGGATCACCAGTTGCAGATCACCCTGGCGGCGGCGGAAAGCGAAGGAAAATCGCGCACCATCGCCAATCCCAAGGTGACGACGCTGGACAACAAGGAAGCCAAAATCCGCAGCGGCCGGGAGATTCCATACCAGACCTTCTCCGCCAACGAAGGCACGAAGATCGAGTTCGTCGATGCGGAAATCAACCTGACCGTCAAACCACACATCACGGCGGAAGAGGACGTGTACATGAAGATCACCGCCACCCAGAACCAGGCCGACTTCAGTCAGCAGGTCAACAACGTGCCGACCATCGTCACCAAGGAAGCCAATTCCGAAGTGCTGGTGGACAATGGCGCCACGGTGGTGCTGGGCGGACTGTTCCAGCAGGAAATCAACGAAAACCGCGTGCGGGTGCCTTTTCTGCATCAGATTCCGATTCTCGGTTATCTCTTCAAGAATCGTTCGCAAGATGATACCATCTCGGAATTACTGATCTTCGTTACGCCCACCATCGTGCGGGAAAACATCGAATAGGCACCAATGAAAGTTTTGAGAATCGATCTGGCCGACAGGAGTTACGACATCCTGATCGGCCAGAATCTTTTTAAGGCCCTTGCGGACCACGTCCCCGCTCTGTCCGGATTGCGCCGGGCGGTGCTGGTCACACACCCCTCCCTCCATCATCTGTACGGCGGCGCGTTGGAAGCCGGTTTGCGGCAGGCGGGCATGGAATCCCGTACCGTGGAAATCCCGGAAGGCGAGGCGCACAAAACCCTTGCCAGCGCGGGCCTGGTGTACGACCACCTGATGCAGCACGCCTACGACCGCAACACCTTGATGGTGGCTCTGGGCGGTGGCGTCATTGGCGACCTCACCGGCTTCGTCGCCGCCACCTATCAGCGCGGCGTGCCGTTTCTGCAGGTGCCGACCACCCTGCTGTCGCAGGTGGACAGCAGCGTCGGCGGCAAAACCGCCGTCAACCATCCGCTCGGCAAAAACATGATCGGCGCCTTTTACCAGCCGCGCGCCGTCATCATCGACCTCGATACCTTGAAATCTCTGCCCACGGATGAGTTCCGCGCCGGCATGGCGGAAATCATCAAGTACGGCGTCATCGAAGACCCCGATCTATTTGCGTATCTGGAAGACAACGTGGACGCCATTCTGGCGCAGGACACCGACTGCCTGACGCACATCATCGAAACTTCGTGCGCCATCAAGGCGCGTGTGGTGGAACGCGACGAACGCGAAAGCAACGTGCGCATGATCCTCAACTACGGCCACACCGTCGGCCACGCCATCGAAGCGTTGACCGAATACATTCAGTTCAAGCACGGCGAGGCCGTGGCCATCGGCATGGTGATCGCGGCGCGCCTGTCGCAACAGATGAGGTATTGCGACGCCGCCACGGTGGAACGCATCACGAAACTCATCCACCGCTACGGCCTGCCCACGCAGTTGCCCGACTTTCCGGCGCGTGACTACATCGAGTCCATGTACCGCGACAAAAAAGCCCGCGAGAAAAAGATCCGTTTCATTCTCGTGCGCGCATTGGGCCAGGTCGAAATTGTCGATGCCGTGCCCGAGGCGGAACTGGAAAAAGTCTTGCTTTCGCAGTGACGGTTGCATCTTCGGCAGATTCCCATACCCCCGCTTGACTTCCCCCGGACATTTACCTATATTCCAATTAGGATGGACGTTTTCACCGCCACGGTCTCTTTCCCAGAACACGTTTTCCGAGGTGTTGCGTCGGGCCCCAATCCGATCTCCGGGCGATCACGGCCTGGGCTGTCGATCGATCTTCCTTTGCTTCCAGTTGACTCTTCAATCGCCTTTCGATTCGGAGGTGTTGCATGACTAAAGAATACAAAAACTACATCAACGGCAAATGGGTGGCCTCGTCCAGTGGCGAGATTTTTGAAAACACCAATCCCGCCAACTGCAACGAAGTGCTGGGGCGTTTTCAGAAATCGAACAAGAAGGACGTGGACAAAGCCGTTGCCGCCGCGCATAAAGCCAAAAAGATGTGGCGGGACACCCCCGCCCCCAAGCGCGGCGAGATCATGTACAAGGTCGCCGAGCTTTTGGTTAAGAACAAGGAAGCCCTGGCGCAGGACATGACCAAAGAGATGGGCAAGGTCATCGCCGAAACGCGCGGCGACGTGCAGGAAGCCATCGACCTCACTTACTTCGCAGCCGGGGAAGGCCGCCGCCTGGTGGGCGAAACCGTCCCTTCGGAACTGAAAAACAAATTCGCCATGTCGGTGCGCATGCCCTTGGGAGTCGTTGCCTGCATCACGCCGTGGAACTTTCCGATCGCCATCCCGTCGTGGAAACTCATCCCGGCGCTCATCTGCGGCAACACCGCGGTCATCAAACCGGCGGAGGACACGCCGCTCACGGTGGTCAACTTCATGAACATTTTCGAGAAGGCGGGGCTGCCCTCCGGCGTGGTCAATATGGTCACGGGCTACGGACCCGACGCGGGCGCGCCTTTGGTCGAGCACGAAAAGGTGGACATGGTGTCGTTCACCGGTTCGACGCAGACCGGTGCGGGCATCGCCAGCACCTGCGCGCAGCGAATGAAACAATACTCGCTGGAGATGGGCGGCAAGAACGCCATCATCATCATGGACGACGCCAACCTGGACCTCGCGCTGGAAGGAGTGATGTTCGGCGGGTTCGGCACCACGGGACAGCGGTGCACGGCGTGCAGCCGCGTGGTCATCCACAAAAAAGTGGCGAAGAAGTTCACCGATATGCTGGTGGAGCGCGCGAAGAAATTGAAGCTGGGCAACGGACTCGATGAGAAGGTGGACATGGGTCCGCTCATCAACGACAAGGCGCGGGAAAAGGTGCACCGCTACGTGGAGATCGGCAAGAAAGAAGGCGCGAAACTGCTGACCGGCGGCAATTACGCCAACGGCAAGGCCCTCAAGAACGGCTGGTTCTACCAGCCCACCGTGTTCGCCGGCGTTGAGACCAAAATGCGCATCGCCCAGGAAGAGATCTTCGGTCCGGTGGTCAGCGTCCTCGCCTGCAACGGTTTTGAGGAAGCGGTGGACATCGTCAACGACTCGACGTACGGTTTGTCGTCGGCGATCTACACGCAGGACGTCAACCGTGCGTTCAAGGCGATAGAGATGCTGGAAACGGGATTGACCTACGTCAACGCCTCGACCATCGGCGCGGAAATCCAATTGCCTTTTGGCGGCACCAAGGGAACCGGCAACGGCCACCGCGAGGTCGGCATTGCTGCGCTCGAAACGTTTTCGGAATGGAAGTCGGTATTCATCGATTATAGCGGTAAAATGCAGAAGGCGCAGATCGACCACGACTAGCCAGGCAATGCCTGGAGCAAACATTCCCACTGCCTGGGAGAGTTACTTGTTAATGGCGTGTGGATGAACGATGATCGGTGGGCGCGGACTGCGTCCGAAGCAGATGACTACTGCCCAGCGGGCGGACGATGATCGGTGGGCGCGGACTGCGTCCGAAGCAGATGACTACTGCCCAGCGGGCGGACGATGATCGGTGGGCGCGGACTGCGTCCGAAGCAGATGGCTACTGCCCAGCGGGTGGACGATGAATGGTGGGCGCACTTTAAATTTGGTTATATTTCCTCAGGCGTAGCCTGTTTCCTTCGGATGCAATCCGAGAAAGGGGAGGGTCATTCTCAGATTTTCCGTTCTATCCAGTGGCAGCAAAGGCAACGCATTATTCGTGGAAAGCGATCGGTCGCGCATCCTCATCGACAACGGTCTTTCCCTGCGTGAACTGAAACGCCGCATGGAGGCGGTCGGTCGCGACGTCGCCGATCTCGATGCCGTGTTCCTGACGCACGAACATTCCGATCACGTTCGCGGCATGAAGATGTTGCTCGGCAAGCACGGTATCCCGGTGTATGCAACAGGCGGCACCTTCGACGCCGCCCGCCGCAAGCAAGGCGTGCTGCCGAACGCGCAATGCATTCAGCGCGAGGACGAGATCACCGTGGGCGACCTCTGCGTCGAATCGTTTCCAACACCGCACGACGCCGTGGAGTCGGTTGCCTTCGTGGTGCGGCAGGGGTCGCTGCGTCTGGGGCACGCCACCGATCTCGGTTCCTCGACCTCTTTGGTCGAAGATCGATTGAAGGGCGTGGATGTGTTGCTGATCGAAGCCAATCACGATCCCGACATGCTGGCCAACGGCTCGTATCCGTGGCCGCTCAAGAAACGCGTCGCCAGCGACGTCGGCCATCTTTCCAACCAGACCTGCGCCGACATGCTGCGCGTGCTCAACCACGACAAACTGCAGAAGGTGGTGCTGATGCACCTCAGCGCACAGAACAACCGCCCGGAGCTGGCGTTGAATCTCGCCCGCGGCGCGCTGGGCGCGTCTCCGGTGCCGGTGCAGGTGGCCCTGCAGGACCGGCCGACCCCGATGTTCGACATCCAGTGAAATCTTTATTCTCCCGCGCGATGCAATCACCATGACCGACTTGAATGACAAGGCCCTGGGCAGTTGGTACGGCATGGCCGTGGGCGACGCGCTCGGCCAGTCGGTCAAGGGTCTCAAGCCGGAAACCGTCAAACAGTTTTTCAAACAGGTCGATGCCTACCACGACGTCAAGGCCTTCCTCGGCAAAGGCGTCAAACGCTATCGCATGCAAGGCTTGTACGGTGTGCAGACCCAGGCGGCGCTGGCGGTGAGCGAGGTGTTGCTGACCACGAAGAAAGCCCATCCCGAAGCCATTGCCGATGTGCTGATGCGCATGGGCGCGAATGGCCCCGAAGGTTACTACGGCGTGTTCCGCCGCCCCGAAGGATGTTTTTACAAAACCGTCGAATCGTTTCCCAACCGTGCACAGATCATGACGTCCGACGACCCCTATGCCTACGGCGCCGGGTTTTCCATCGCCATTCCCATTGCCGTATTCATGAAGCGCGACTCCGTCACCTTCCGCACCCAATGCGTGGAGGCGGCACGGCTGTTCAGCCGGCATCCCTGGGAACTGGTGGGCACGGCGTTGGCCGGATACCTGGTGACACGTTGTCTGGAGTTGGAACCCGGCGAGCAACCCGGCGCATTGAAACATCTGTTCGCCGAGGCCTCCGCATTTTGCGAGGAAGTGGAAGCCTCGTTGCAGGGGGAGCAGGCGGAGCTCTGGCATGCAGTGGAAAAAGACGGCGCCGCGTTCAGCCAGACCCTGCGCCAGTTGGATCAACGCTACACGCCCGGCGAGTCCGCGGCCTGCGGCAGATGGATTGCGGAAAACGCGTCGCATTTTTGCGGCATGGCGATCACGCACCCGACGCAGGGGCATGCGCTGACGCTGCTGCCGTTCGCGTTGCTGATGCTTGTCGAAGGGAGAAACGGCTTCGAGGCGGTGGTGACGGCGACGCTCAACCACGGGCGTGAAGCCGACAAGCTGGGCGCGCTGGTCGGGGCCTGGGCGGGCGCCCTCTACGGATACGACGCCATCTCCAGCGCATGGCAAAGCGGCCTCGTGAATGCCAAAGAGATCAAGGCGCGCGGCGAATCGCTGGCGCGGCGTAAAATGCTGAAAGGCGACAAGGACCTGGTGGCGATGGAACTGGGCCTGACCAACAAGGAAGCCGAAGAGCGCAAACGTTTCCTGCCCAAAGAGGCGAAGAAAACGGCAAAGGCGGCGGGCGTCCTCGACGATCTGTGGTTGGAAGAAGAACCGCAGGACACCTTCGCCCAACTCAAGGAAGACCCTTACAAGCGGCGGAAGTTCGAGCGGGACAAGGCCAAAAAGAAACGGGACCGCCGCCGCAAGCCGGACATTCTGGAGTGAAATATGCCCAAACAGCCCCAAATTTCCCTGAAATCGGGGGAAGTTATTGATTTTTTTCGGGAAAAATGCATTATTGACTTAACCCGTGGTTCGAAATCGGTTATAATGTGAACCATAATCCATTGATAGATAGAATGTTACGAAAAGAGGGATCGGTCCGGTTCCCCTGTAAGGCGCAGGATTTGACAAGACTAATGAGTCCACTTTTGTAGGAGAGCGTTGTGAAATCCGGAAACTATATTTTGCTGGCTATGAGCCTGGTTTTTCTGGCGCATCCGGTGTTTGCGCAGAATGCCCCCCAACCCGCCCCGGCACCGGTGCAGGAAGAAAAACAGGAATGTGCGCCGCGTCCTGGTGAAACCGCCCCGACCGACATTGTTGTGGGAAAAAATTTGTCGGTGGACATGACGTTGCAGCAGGCCATCGATCTTTTGGGCATTCCCGAATTCATCCGGATCAACCGCGGTACCGATCCGGGTTTGGACAACATCGAAATCACCTATCCGAACCATGATCTCGTGATCCGCGCTCTGACGGAAGGCAAGGTGATCGAGGCCATCGAGGTCGGTCCCAACTTCAAGGGCGCATTCAGCCAGGGAGACATTCGCCTGGGCGCCAAGTTTGAAGATGTGGTGGAGAGTTATGGCGTGCCCGCTTCGCTGACGGCACAGGTGGCGCGCTATCCCGACGAGGGACTGTATTTTCTGTTCAGCGACCGCATTCTGTTGTCCGCAAAAACGTATTCCAAAAACACGCGGCTGCTGGATGCACGGTTGATGAATCCCTGACGGGGGATAACACTCAGACAACACAAGACCGGCGCCATGCCGGCAAGCAGGTACCTTGGAGGAGGAGAAAACATGGGTCTTCGGACCCATGTTTTTTTTTGCCCGGAATCCGGATCAGTGCGCCGCTTCGATTTGCAGCCGCAGCGTGTTCCAGGCGTGGCAATGCGGGCAGAACGCGAACCAGCTGTGTTCGGTGATGTGGCAGGCGGTGCAGACGTATTGTTCGACCGCCATCGTCACCCGGTAATGCGCCGCCGTGGTGATCTCTTCCACCTGCGCCAGCTTGTTCTCCTCCAGCAGGGTTTTGACTTTGTACATCTCGGTGGACAAGGACGGGTTCGGGATATTGCCCAGCACTTCCATCGCCGTTTCTTTTTCCTCGTGTTGAATGAGGTGGTGGACGTACAGCACGGAAAACAACTCGCGCAACGCATCGTTGGGCGCACCGCCGATGGCTTCCTGATACATCTTGTAACTGTCGTGCACCTTGTTCAAATCCTGATAGAGGTTCTGCAACCGAATGAGAAATATCGGCGACTGCGTGATGTCGAATCCATTTTTCCAGAACTTGATGGCGGTTTTGGGCGTGTTGTTTTCCAGGTACAACTGGCCGAGTGTGAGGTATGCCGGCAGGCAGCGGTTGTTTTCCCGGAGCGCACGTTTCAACTCGACGATGGCCGGTTCTATTTTCTGGTCCTGATAGAGTTGGTATCCCTTGGCGTACGTGATCTGGCTGAACAATTCCTGTTCTCCCGCCAGCTCATGGGAATCGTGGATGAGCGGCATGATGGCCTTTTGCATCTGGTACGCCTGGTCCGGGTTGCCCGCTTTCAGATACGCGTCGCGCAATTGACGCAGCGTCGGCAGGGAGTTGGGATTGAGGTTGCGGATCTCTTTGAGCGTGGCGATTTCTTTTTCGATGTTGCCGGTCGCGGCGTAATCCCGCGCCAGTGCAAACCGCACCGGCAGGTTGTCCGGATCGAGTTGGATCGCTCGCTGATGCAGCGTTACCGCCCGCTCGGCCTCGCCTTCTTCCCGCAGTTGATCGCCCAGGTGGGCGAGCGCTTCAAAGTGTTCGGGGGCCTGGTTGAGAATTTTTTCCAGCAGCACGATGCCTTTGGCGCGCTGGCCGCTGGTGATTTCGTTGACCGCTTTCTGAAACAGGTCGTCCCATTTACGGTGCAGCTTTTCCTGCTTGTGGACCACGCGTTGCTTGCCGTAGCGGCGGAGGGACGCCTTGAACTGTTGCAGGCCGGTGGCCAGCGCCGTACACACCACGCCGACGAGAATGGAGCCGAGCATGAACACCACGGTCGGCATCTTGAGCGACAGGTGCTGGGTGAAGAAAATTTCGACGTCGCTGGGGTTGAGGAACGTGAAGTAAACGATCAGAAGAATAAAAACGATCAGGGTTGAGATCAGTTTCAGGGTCACGTCGTGTCTTCAGGTAGTTGGGTTGTCGATGATGCAGCCGGAATTCATCCGAGAGGGCTGGGCTCGTCGCCGAATGAATCCATCCGTTTGTTCAGTTTTTCATCCTGTTCCAGTTTTTCGAGGCACTTCACGCAATACTGAGTGAATGGCACCACCTGCAACCGCGCTTCCGGAATGGCTGCCTCGCACAAGGCGCAGACTCCGTATTCTCCGGACGTGATTTTTTCGAGCGCTTCCTCGACCAGTTTCAGTTTCTGCCGCTCCTGCTCTCCCAGATTGAGCAGCATTTGACGGGAGAAGGACCGCGCCGCATCGTCCGATACGTCGGAGACCAACTGGGTGAACTCCTCGTCCTGACTGGATTTTATATTTTTTTCCAAGTCGCCCAGAATCTCAGAACGGATCTGGGTCAATTGGGTCTTCAACTCGGAAATCTTCTTCTTGTTCATGGTTCCGGAATCTCCTCGCGTTCACTCGTTCAGTCGCTCATCGCTGCAATAACGGGGACATCTCCCCAAAGCCGCTCCAGGTCGAAATGGGTCCGGACTTCCTGCAAAAATATGTGAACTATCATGTCTCCCAAATCGAGGATCACCCAATTGCCCTGCTGGTACCCCTCCTGTGCTGTGACTTCGTAAGGGGTGCCTGAGGTTTTCAGGTGGATGTTGTCCGCGATGGCCTGCACCTGGACTTTCGAATTGCCACTGCAAATCAGAAAATAGTCCGTCAGGTCCGTGCGGTTTCTCAAATCCAGAAGAATGATATTGGAAGCTTTTTTTTCGGTGGTCGCATCGACCACCAACTGCTGGAGTTTACTTAAAGAATCTCTCATCAAGACATTGGATGGGGGTGTGTTTGGTATAAACGATGGGCTATGATATACCCTTCAACTTCGGGTGGCAACACCTTTTTGGCCGCTTCGCCGCGCTGCAACGCGTCCCGGATTTGCGTGGAGGAAACGGCTTTTGGCGGGATCGGAAACAGTGCGATGTGGCGTCCGGTTTCGTGGCAGCGGTACACCCGTTTTGTGCTGTCGGTGTGGTCCGGCTGGTAAGAAAACGGCAGGTGTGTCATCAACGCCTCGACGTCGTTTACGGTTTCATCGAGAGAACGGCCGGGACGCGACGCCACGAGAATGTGGCTCGCCCGCAGCACGTCCGCGAACTGCTTCCACGAGTCGATGTCCTGAAACGTGTCGGCGCCCATGATTAAAGACAGCTCCGCATCCGGCCATTGCGACTGCAACGCGCGCACGGTGTCGAGCGTGTACGACACCCCGCCGCGTTCGATTTCGATTTCTGACAGGACCAGATTCGCGTCGCCTGCGATCGCCCGCCGCAGCATTTCGAGGCGGTGATGCGTTGAGGTGAGAGTCTGATGACGTTTGTGGGGAGGGATGTCAGCCGGAACGAACACCACCCGGTCGAGTCCGAAGGTCGCGAGCGCCTGCCGGGCCAGACCCAGATGCCCGTTGTGCACCGGATCGAAACTGCCGCCCAGAATGCCAACCTGTTGAGTTGTGGAAGAAGGGGCCATGGTGTCCGAAAATCTTTGATCGATGCGGGCCGCGCATTCCGGAAACCTCGTCGGCAGCCCGCACTCCTCCATCCATCATATCGATTTGATTTCTTTTATTTAAGTAAAAACAGCGGGCACCGAAAAGGCAATGGTACGGAGGGCCCCCTGCAAGGCAGAAAGCCTCCACTGGAAGGAACTCCACGCCCTTCCCCTGGTCGAAGCCATCTCTCGACCCTTATATAAGGCGAGAACGCGTCCGGGGAAGGCGGCGCACAGGCCCAAAAACAGAGGTTTTTCATACAATTTTTGTCCTTGAAAGTGACATAAATTGTCTGTAAAAGGGTGCTTTTTGATGAGTAATAGGTTACCCTGTATGCTAATGATTTTTTAACTTATTGAAAAACATTGATTTATTTTTATTTCTTTGGGGTGAGGCGTTTTTCGGCATGTGGCTTGCAATCTTAGCTGTAAACGATTACGACGAGTGTCCCTAAACGTAAGGTTTTGTCCGTAACTGTTAACTCAATCAGGAGGAGAAGTAATGATTAGTCGAAACGAAAAAGGTTTTACCTTGATCGAGCTGCTGATCGTCATCGCGATCATCGGTATTCTCGCGGCGATCGCCATTCCGCAGTTCAACCAGTACAAAGCGCGTGCCTACAATTCGGACTCCAAGTCCAACCTGCACAACCTGTACCTGGGTTGTAAAGCCTACTGGGCCGAGCAGGGTTCGTCTCAGGATTGTTCCGTCAACACGGTTACCGTTGCCGAGTACGGTTATGTGCAGTCCACCAAAGTCGATATCTCGGGTTCGGGTAACGAGACCGCGTTTGCGGCAACGGCTCAGCATCTGGACAGCACGACTCAGTACGCCATGGATGCGAACGGCAACATCAGCTAATCCATTGGTGTCGTGAGACGCTACGAGTTTGAGTCAGTCCAAACTCAAATACAGACTCCCATCCCGGTATCCGGGGTGGGAGTTTTTTTTTTGCATTGCCGCCGCTGCGGGTTCCTTTTCCTGTTCGGTCCGGATGGCCGGTTTGCAACAGGTTGACACGGCGCGGGCAAGAGAGTCCAATGCTTCTTGCAGCGGGATCCCTTCCAGTGGGGCTTCCTGAATCATCGTTTCCTTAACGAGAATAGACCGGTGTCATCCACCCCAAGCGATGCCTCCAACGCCGTTGCCCGCCGTGCCCCGTTCACTGTGGTGGCGCTCAGTTTCATGGTGTATATCCACAGTCTGCGGAACGGCTTCGTCAATTACGACGACCTTGATGAACGCATTCTCAAAAACCCGTTTCTGAACACGCCCTGGGACTGGAGCTTCATTCCGCAGGCCTTCACGCAGGCGACGGCGGGCTATTACGATCCCATCTACGTGTTGTCCTACGTCATCGATTACCAGGTGTGGGGCATGAATCCGGCCGGGTTTCATTTCGGCAATCTCGTTTTGCACACGCTCAATGCGCTGCTCGTGTTTTACCTGACAGCGCGGATGACACGGCGCACCGATCTGGCCTGGGTGACGGCGCTCTTGTTCGCAGTGCATCCAATCCATGTCGAGTCGGTGGCCTGGGCCACCAGCCGCAAGGATACCTTGTCTCTCTTCTTTGCGCTGGCCAGCCTGCGGGTGTACTGGCAGGGCGTGGGCCGGGAGACGCGGCGCTATGCCTGGCATGCGGCGGCGGCGCTCGTCCTGCTGCTGTTGGGGATGATGACCAAGCCGACCGTCGGCGTGGTGCCGGGCCTGATCCTGTTTGCGGAACTGCTGCTGGGGCCGCGGCCGTTTGCGTGGCGGCGCATTGTGACCTTCCAGGTGGTGGCGTGGACGCTGTTGCTGGTGTTTGTCGCCGCCACGTTTGCCATGACCGTTGGCCTCGCCGTCAAGGGCACCATTCAGTTCACGCCGACTCAACACGTCATTCTGTTCTTCGAGTTGTACGCGTACTACATCAAACTGGCGCTGTGGCCGCTGAACCTGAGCGCCCTGTACGTGATCGAGATCCGCGACCGCTTCGAGCCCTGGATTCTCGCCATGCTGATTCCGGGACTTTCGTTGCTGGTGGGCTGGATGTTTGTGGAACTCAAACGGAGCGTTGCCGACGCCGAACGCGCCCGGCGTCACGGCCCGGTGTTGTGGGGCGCGGTGGTGTTTTTTGCAGGCCTTTTGCCTTTCACGAACATCATGCCGCGCACCATCTACCTGGCCGACCGTTACCTGTATCTGGCTTCCATCGGATTTTGCCTCATCCTGGCATCGCTGTTGTTGCGCATTCGGCGGCCGCGGTTGCGTCTTGCCGGTATTATAATAATGATTGCGCTGTATGGCGTGTTGACCATCGAACGCGTACCGGTGTGGCGCGACAGCGTGACGTTGTGGTCGGATGTCGTGCGTAAAACCGATATGGACCCGGACCGCAAACACCTGCTGATGGCGCGCGCTTACGGCTTTGAAGGACGGTGGGAAGAAGCCTTGCGGGAATACGAGCGGATGGACCTCGCCGCCCGGCGTGATCCTCAATTGTGGATGACGGTGGCCAATGCGTATTTCACCGTGGGTCAACGCGAGCGCGCCCGGGAAATCTTTGAACGCCTCATGACAGCCTGCCCGCAGTACCTGGTGCCGGTCATGCAGGGAATCGCTCTGGATATCGAGCAGAACCGGTTGGACGAAGCGAGGCAGCGTGCACAGCGGTTCAACAATCGTTTCACCGTCGCCGAGCGGCAATGGCTGCAAGACGTGTTTCGTTTGCAGGCGGTGGGCCGGACGGAGCAGGTGTGGCAGGTGTTTCAGCGGTTGAGCGAGTCTATCGAGCAACGCACCGCTCCCATCAAAGCCGAATTGATCCGGCAATGCAGCGACCGTCTCTAGCGCGGACACACAGATTCCTATCTTATTTGGAAAACGCGATGAATCGAAGCATTCAACAACACGCCTTGCCACTGACCTTGTTGACGCTCGTTCTCGGTTGGTACTTTTTACCGGTGCTGTTTCTCGACCACACGTTGTTCTTTCGCGACGTGATGAAGTTTGGCCTCCCCGGAAAATGGTTTCAGTTGCAGATGTATGCCGAGGGAGCCTTGCCGTACTGGAACCCGGCGATCTTCAGCGGCGTGCCATTTCTATCCCTGCTGCATCCCAACGCCGCCTATCCGCTGAACGCACTGCTGTTCGTGGGTGATTTTCCCTACGGCTACAACCTGTTCGTGGTTGTGCATCATGGCGTGCTGGTGTTTTCCGTGTATGCGTTGATGCGTTTTTGGGGATTGTCCGCCACCGCGGCCACGGCTTCGGCGCTGGTGGCGGCGTTGGGAGGCTACTTCCTGTCCCTCGTGTCGCTCGGCAACCAGTTGGTGTCCACCGTATGGACACCGCTTTTGCTGTTGTGCGTGCAGAAATATTTTATGCGGCCGCACGCGGGTGGGCCGCACGCCGGTGGGCCGCATTGCGGCTGGCTGGCGGCGGCGGTGGCGCTGGTCGTGTTGCAGGTTCTGGGGGGCAGTCCCGAAAGCTGCGTGATGTCCATGCTGCTCGTGTATTTTGCGTCGGTGTTCCTGACCCCGGGCCGCGCCACGCAGTGGAAACGTCCGACCCGTGTCCTGGCTGGGGTGTCGCTCACGGCCATCGCCTTGAGCGCGTTTCAACTGTTGCCCACGTATCGCGTCATTCAGCGTTCCATCCGCAACTGGGACCTGGGCACGGAGTTCAACACGAAATGGTCGCTGCAACCGGAAGCGTTGCGGCATCTGTTCGCGACCCGTAACTTCGACACCTTCATGACGACCACGGTGGTGGAAGAAGTGGTTTACCTGCCCTCGTTGTACATGGGGCTGGTGCCGGCGTTGGCCCTGTTTGCGGCGGCGATCCTGATCCGGAACCGGGCCGCAATTTTTTGGACGGGTGTGTTCGCTGTGGGTGTGTTCTTCGCTCTGGGCGGCAACAATCCGGTGTACACCTTCCTGCTGTCGTTCAATCCGCTGTTGCAGAAGTTTCGCTATCCGGAAAAGTTTTTTTTCTTCTCCGCGTTTGCGATGACATTTTTGACCGGGCACTTCGTGGAGTACCTGTTCCAGTCGCGATCCCGTCATTTTCTGTCACCGTTCCTTCTCCTCTCGTTTTTATTCGGCGCCTTGCTGGCAGGCTTTGCCGTGTACGCGAATGGAGAACGCCTCGGGCTTGCGGCATCGGTGTTCGCAGCCGTGCTGGGGCTCGCCGTTCTCGCGTTCACCGGAAAGATAAGACCGGAATGGGCGAAGACGATGCTGGTGCTTGTGGTGTTCATCGACCTGTGGATGGCACATTCCAAGCTGGTGCCGTTCATCGACTCCAGGCTGATCACGCAACCCCCGGAGGTGACCCGGTTGCTGCCGTCTTCACCGGGACCCTATCGCGTGTTCACCGGGGGGCTCGACCGCGAACACTTCCGGCCGAAATCCCTGTTTCCTAAAGCGCCCAATTTTTTACTGAGTCACATCCTGGAAAAAGAAATCGCCAACCCCAACCTCGGCACCGTGTTCGGCCTCGAGTACGCCGATGGATTGATGGCCATCGAACTGGAGAATGCGTGGCTGTGGACCCAGTTGTTCAACAAATCGCCGCTCGACAGGAAGAAGCGCATGCTCGCGCGCAGCAACGTGCGCTACTGGATCACCGGTGAAGATACGCCCCGGCATCGTGGCAATTCCAAGGGATTGGAATCCGGTCCCATCCGCGAATTCGAGGACGCGTTGCCGCGTGCGTTCCTGGTGCCGTCCATGCAGCAGGGTCCTAAAATCAAACTGCTGAACACCTACTTTGCCGAGGACTTCGATCCCCGCAGGGCAGTGTTGCTGGACACGCCGGTGGCGTTTCAGCCTTCGGAGCGGTTCGACGGCACCGTGCAATCGATCGAGTATTCTCCAAACCATGTGACGGTACGCACCCGGCAGGAGGGCAACGGCTTCCTGGTGCTGCTCGATTCCTATTTCCCCGGATGGAGTGTGCAGGTGGACGGCAAGCCGGCGACGTTGTTGCGCGCCAATCATTTTTTCCGGGCGGTGTCGTTGAAGTCGGGCAAGCATCTGCTTCACTTCAAGTACGTCCCGGAGGGGTTGGTGTGGGGGCAGGCGGTGTCGTTCCTGGCGATTGTGCTGGGCCTGACCCTGGTGTTGGTGACGGCGTTCCGCAGGCTGCCGGTTCATCGCTGGGACGCTTTGAAGAGGGGCTGAACGCCACCGATCCGGACGGCTTCGACCCCGTTTCGTTTCCATCCCGGAGGCCTCAAAAAATCGCTGTAAAATCAATATGTTATTGATTTAACAAGGGTTTCACGATACAATCCTATCATGAAAATTGCGCGTGATTTCATCGTGGTGGGCAGTGGCCTGGCCGGGCTCACATTCGCCCTCAAAATTTCCGAATACGGCTCCGTGGCGTTGATCACCAAAAACGCCCTGGATGAGTCGGCGACCAAGTACGCCCAGGGCGGTATTGCGTCGGTGATGGCGGCGGACGATTCCATCGACCTGCACGTCGCCGACACGTTGGAAGCAGGACGCGGCCTGTGCAGAAAAGACGTGGTGCGTTGCATCGTGCAGGAAGGTCCGGCGCTGGTGCGCGAACTGGCGACCCTGGGCGCGCGCTTCACCCGCACGCCGGAAGACGCGTATCACCTCACGCGCGAAGGCGGTCATTCCAAACACCGTATTCTGCACGCCGACGACATGACCGGTTGGGAGATCGAGCGCACCCTGATCGAAGCCGTGCACAGCCGGCCCAATATCGAAGTGTTCACCTACCACATGGCGGTGGATCTCATCACCCGCGCCAATCTCGACGCATCCATCGCACCCGGCAGTCCTGAGGATGAGGCGCTGGGCCTGTACGCATTGAACGAACACACGGGCGACGTGACGACGTTTCTCGGCAAGGGCGTGTTGCTGGCCACCGGCGGTGCGGGCAAGGTGTACCTGTACACCTCCAATCCGGATACCGCCACCGGCGACGGCGTGGCCGTGGCCTACCGCGCCGGAGCCCGGATCGCCAACATGGAGTTTTTTCAGTTTCACCCGACGTGCCTGTTTCACCCGCAGGCGAAATCGTTTCTGATCTCCGAGGCGGTGCGCGGCGAAGGCGGCATTCTGCGTCTCAAGAACGGTGAGACCTTCATGGAAAAGTACCACCCGCTGGGATGCCTTGCGCCGCGCGACGTGGTGGCCCGCGCCATCGACTACGAAATGAAAAAGAGCGGCGACGACTGCGTGTACCTCGACGTGACGCACCTCGAGGGTTACCGCACCCGCGAACGGTTCCCGAACATTTACAAGACCTGCATGGATTTCGGGTTCGACATGACGCGCGAGCCCCTGCCGGTGGTGCCGGCGGCGCATTACATGTGCGGCGGTGTGATGGCCGATCTCAACGGCCAGACCAACATCCGCCGCCTGTTCGTTTCCGGAGAAGTGGGCTATTCCGGCCTGCATGGGGCCAACCGGCTGGCGAGCAATTCGCTGCTGGAAGGGCTGGTGCTGTCGCATCGCGCCGTTTTCAAAGCGCGGGAGCTGCTGCCGGTATCGCGCGACCTGGAAGCGTTGCAGGAACGGATACCGGAATGGGATCCTGGCGACGCGGTCGAGAGTGACGAGTCGGTCGTGGTGTCGCACAACTGGGATGAAATCCGCCGCCTCATGTGGAACTACGTCGGCATCGTGCGCACGGACAAACGGTTGCACCGGGCGCACCGGCGCATCTCCATGCTGCTGGAAGAAATTCAGGAATACTACTGGAGTTTCAATATCACCCAGGACACGCTGGAGCTCCGCAACATCGCCATCACCGCGCGGTTGATCATCGAGGGTGCGTTGATGCGCAAGGAAAGCCGGGGCTTGCATTACAACCTGGATTATCCCGAACCCGACGAATCGCAGACGCCTGTGGAAACGTTGTTGCAGGACGCGGCCCAGCGGCTGTTGAGTCAACCCCGAACCCGGAATCGAGCCACACGACCATGAACGGATCGCAAGCCAACGAACCCAAATCAAAAATAAAGTCCGAAGACACGCCGGTCACCGCGCGTCTGCATCCGTTGCGCGACGTGTTCGGGGTGATGCTGATCGGCTTCACCATTTTCGCCCTGTATTCCCTGCTGACGTACTCGCCGAAGGACCCGTCCTTGCACAGCCGGGTCATGCAGTCGGTGGAAGTGCAGAACAACGGTGGACTCGTTGGCGCGTATTTGTCCGACCTTCTGGTGCAGACGTTCGGCACCGGGGCGTTCGTGTTTCCGTTGATCACGTTTATCATCAGTTGGGGACTCATCCGCGGCAAGCAGTTCGACCGCTGGCCGTCGATGCTCGGGTTCGGCCTCGTGTTCTGGGTGGTGTTGTGCGGCCTGTTGACCATGAGCTTCGACCCCGACCCCTACTTCGGTCACGTCACCGTTTCCGGCGGACTGGCGGGGGGCTACGTTTCCTCGTACCTGGTGTTGTGGCTGAACGCGTGGGGCGCTCGTCTGGTGTTGACGACGCTGCTGTTCATTGCCGTCATGGGCATGGTGGGCGTGCCGATGGACACGCTGGTGCGCGGCTCCGGTAGCCTGTTTCGTTTCGGCCTGCGCCTGCTGGGCAAGGGATTGAGCCGGTTGATGGCGTTGGGCTGGGCACTGGTTGGGCTCATACAGGAAGCGGCGAAAGGATTGTGGCGGCTGGCCAGGCTGGTCCGTAAAACGATGCAGGACAATCGTCCGAAGTTGAGCGAGCCGGTCATCGTTTCCAACGAGGCCTTTGTGCCGACCGAACTCATGGCTCCCGTTTCCAAGCAGCCGGAACCGCAGGCAGGTCGTTCCCGAAAAAAGAAAGAAGACGATCCGGAAGAAAAACCGCAGCAGTTTGCGACCCAGGAAGATTTTCCGTTTGTCAGTGAAGGCGGAGACTACCGGATCCCGCCCGTCGATTTGCTGGAAGATCCGGTGCGCATCAAAAACGTGGACAAGCTGCGCGAAGAGATCATGCTCAACTCCACCATTCTCGAACGCAAGCTGGCGGATTTCGGCATTGCGGGCAAGGTGGTGCAGGTGTTGCCAGGCCCGGTGATCACGTTGTACGAATACGAGCCCGCGCCGGGCATCAAGGTGAGCCGCATCCTGTCGCTGACCGACGATCTGGCATTGGCCATGCGCGCGCCCAGCGTGCGCATCCTGGCTCCGGTGCCGGGCAAATCGGTGGTCGGCATCGAGTTGCCCAATCCGAAGCGCGACACCGTCGCCATCAAGGAAATCATTCAATCGGACATTTTTCAGAATACGCCGTCCAAACTGACGCTGGCGGTGGGCAAGGACAACATCGGCGTGCCCATGGTGCAGGACCTGGCACAGGTGCCGCACCTGCTCATTGCCGGATCGACCGGTTCCGGAAAATCCGTCGGCATCAATTCCATGATCATCAGCCTGCTGCTCAACGCCACACCGGATGAAGTGAAGCTGATCATGATCGATCCGAAGATGCTGGAGCTTTCGATGTACGACGGCATCCCGCACCTCATCGCGCCCGTGGTCACCAATCCGAAAAAGGCGGCGGCGGCGCTGCACTGGGCGGTGGCGGAGATGGAACGGCGCTACAAGATGATGGCGGAAAAATCGGTGCGCAACATCACCGGTTACAACGACCTCGTCGAGAAACTGGATCGCCAGCGGCAGGAAGAAGAAAGAAAAAACAAAAAAACGAAAAAGAAAGCGCCTCCGGTTGACGAGGAAACTCTGGAAGACGAGGCGTTTTTGGATACGGAAGAAGAAGGGGAAACCGAGCCGGCGGTTCTCAAAAAACTGCCTTACGTGGTCATCATCATCGACGAACTGGCGGACCTGATGATGGTGTCGTCCAAGGGCGTCGAAGATTCGCTGACGCGCCTGGCGCAGATGGCGCGGGCGGCAGGCATTCACCTGATCGTTGCCACGCAGCGCCCCTCGGTGGACGTGTTGACCGGCATCATCAAGGCCAACTTTCCGGCGCGGCTTTCGTTTCAGGTCACCTCGCGTGTGGACTCGCGCACGATTCTCGACAGCGTCGGCGCGGAAAAACTGCTCGGCAAGGGCGACATGTTGTTCCTGCCGCCGGGCACCTCGCGTCTGAAACGCATTCACGGTTGCATGGTCAGCGACGAGGAGATCAACCGCATTCTGAAATTCATCAAGGATCAACCGAAGGAAGCGGAATACCGCGCGGATGTGTTTGAAGAAGTGGTGGAGGCGGAAAAACAGCGCGTCGAAGAGGAGGAGGACTTCGATGAGTTGTACGACGATGCCGTGGCCATTGTGGCCAAGGAAAAGCAGGCTTCGATTTCCATGATCCAGCGCCGCCTCAGGGTGGGCTACAACCGGGCCGCACGCATGATCGAGATCATGGAGCGCGAAGGCGTGGTGGGCCCGTCCGACGGCATCAAACCCCGGGAAGTGTATGTCAAACCGATTCCCTTTGATTAAAATTGCAGCGTGCCTGCTGATGGCAAGCCTTGCCGCGCTGAGTCTTGACTCGACGCCGGCCTCCGCCAAAATTTACAAGTGGAAGGATGACACCGGAAAACTGCACTTCACCGACAGCCTCTCTAAAATCCCTCTCAAGTACCGGCAGCAGCAAGACGTTAAAACCCTGCGCGATCAGCCGGAATCCACCGATCCGGTCAAGCTCAATTATCCCGAAGCCGGCCCCGATCCGAAGAAGCACGTCATTCCACTGACCTCCATCGGCAACGGCAATTACATTGCGGAGGTGCTGATCAACGGCAGCATTCCCGGCAAGCTTATGGTGGATACGGGGGCGTCGGGCGTCACGCTTTCGGAAGAACTCGGGCGCAAGATCTACCGCGATCTCGGGGTGTTGCCCACGCTGCAGGTGCAGACCGGGGGCGGTACGGTGGATTCGCCGCTGTTGTTGCTGCGTTCGCTGAAAGTGGGAACGGCGAAGGTGAACGACGTGGAGGCCAACGTCAATCCGCATCTGGGTGCGGGATTCGATGGGTTGCTGGGTATGAGTTTTCTCGGCGATTTTCAGGTGCGGGTGGACAGTTCCGACGACTTGTTGATTCTGGATCCTCTCGGCAAAAAGGGAGAGCCGACCTGGGGTGGAAAAACCGGGACCTGGTGGAGCCGTAAATACGAAGCCTATATCAGCAAAATGCTGGGATACCGCATGATGGCGGAGCGCAACAAGAATGATTTTCGCGCCGCGGACAATTTTAAAAAGCTCTCTGATTTTTATGAAGATCTTTATGAGTCGCTGAACCGGCGCGCCGAGCGCGCGAGTGTGCCCGATGATTATCGCCTCGATCCCAAAAACGTGCGCGTGCAGCTCCCCTGATGATGGATGCGCCCCCACAAGACCCGGATCTTTCTGCGCCGGCACCCTCTGAAAACGGTTCACCGGAAGCCGAAGCGCCGCATGTCTGCGTGCTGCTCGGGGCGAGCAATCTGGCGCGGGGGTATAGCGCTCTGTCTCATTACCTGACGCGGAACCTGGCGCCGCAGCCGGTGCGGATTCTGGCGGCGATGGGGCCGGGGCGCGGTTACGGCTGCCGAGGCGGCATGCTGAATATTTCGTACCCGCCCATCGTTGACAGTCCGTTGTTCCAGCGAGCCCGAAAACAAGCAGAATCGGGGAGCCGCGTGGTTGCGTTGGTCACCGATATCGGCAATGATCTGTTATACGGAATGGACCCGGATCACCTGGTCGCCACCCTGGAGGAAGTATTTCAACGTCTGTTCGATCTGAATGCCCGCATTTTTGTGACCTCGTTGCCGGTTTTTTTCGAGCAAGAAGTCTCTCCGATGGTTTATCATTCTATAAGGGCGCTGTTGTACCCGAAATCCTCTGTATCTCAAGAACACGCCGTGAACGGTGTTCGGCGTATGAATTCATATTTAAAAGAATCGAAAGATCCGCGCGTTCGCGTGGTGCCACCCTTGGATGAGTATCTGGGCTGGGACCATGTGCACTACAGCCTGCTTCGGTCCACAGAAGTGTGGAACCGAGTGGGAGGAACCCTGTTGTCTGGCTGGGATCGACAGCCACGCCATCCCCTTCGATTTCCACGAATGCTGCTGTCTTACCGGGATAACCTGCATCGACTGCTGATGATGGAGTCGTTGAAGTGCATCCCGCGCAGCGCGAACTTGTTTTAAAGGAATTTTATGTCTGTTTTACGCATGGGGTACCGGCTGGCCCATTTGTTTTTGGTCGTGGTTCTTTCCTTTTTGACCTCCGTGGTTCTCTGGTTGTTGTTCCGTCATAATTCGCAGGCGCATTGCAAATGGGTGGGCTGGTTTGCGCGCTTCTGGGCGCGCCGGGCGTGCCGGGCGATGGGCGTCCGTTACCAGGTGGAAGGCAATTGCAACATCCCGGCGGGTTCCATGATCGTCGCCAACCATGTGGGTGCGGTGGATATCCTGCTGTTGGCGGCGAACTTCAAACTGTTTTTCGTCTCCAAGGCGGAAGTCAACGGATGGCCGATCGTGGGCCAGATGGCACACCTCGGCAAAACCATTTTTGTGGATCGCAACCGCCGTCACCAGGTGACGGGAATGATTGACAGCATACGGGAGCGCATGCGCGCCGGGTTCAATGTGGCCTGGTTCCCGGAAGGCAGTGTCACCCCTGGCGACAGCATCGGTCTGTTCAAGCCTTCGGCGTTCGAAGCGGCGGTGCAGGAAAAGCGACCGGTGGTGCCCGTGTTGATCCGCTTCTCGGGCGGCGAAGACCCTTACGTGGCGAGTTGGACAGACGGCCTGGGCGAGCACATGGTCCGGGTTCTGAAATGTCCGCGTTTGCAAGCCACGGTCCGCGTGCTGCCTCCGGTCGAACCCACCGGCACCCGCCAGCAACTGTCCCGCCGCTGCCATGACCTGCTCTACAAGGAATTTCATGGAGTGGAGACGCAGGACGATCTGAAAGCCGTTGCCGTCAGTGGTTCGGCGATGACGTAAGCGCCTCAGCCGCCACCTCGCTTTTCAGTTCCTGAATGCCAATCTCCGGCCATGGCTTTGCCTGTCAAATGCCTGCCGCAGAGGCTATCCGCGCGCGCCGCTGCTTCTCCCCATCTGCCTGTTACGGGTTCCATCTATTTTCAAAACATACCGGCTGTTTTCAGGCGGGAATTCCCTGTGATCTCTCCGTGCACCGGATAAGAACTCACTTGTCCCGGTTTGTGCGGCGCTTCCAGACTTGGACGCCGAACTGACGACTGGTGAAAGGCTCGACTCCAAATTGGGCGACTGCTTTGTAGTCTGCCAGGATCCATTTGTAAATTTCCCGGGCAAAATCGGTGCCGAAATACCGTTGTCCAAACCAGCTGTAGTCGGAATGCACCAACAGGATGTGCGAGGGGGGGCTGGATTGCAAGCGGCTCAGGATTTCTGATTCCGCGTGGATTCGCATGGTGAATGGGCTGAACAAAGTATTACGTGTGGGAAAGCGTTTCCTCAAAAAATAATTGAAGATCATGGCGTCCGGCAGGGTGAGCAGGGTTTGGCCTTCCATCATGTCCTTTTTCAAAAAATCCAAGGTTTGGTTCGCGATCAGCCCCCGGGAAAACATGCGACCGTCGGGGTAACGGACCATGGGTTGGAAATCATAAATCCGGTCTGTACCGGTGCCGATCGGATATGTTTTATTCTGGTAGGCAAAGTAGGTGTTGGGCAACGGCACTGCGAGGAAAAACAAAACCGAAACAAAGGTCACGGTGCGGACGAATACGGCTTTCCCTGAAATGCGCTCGGCAAGACGCGGTAAGGAATGCAAAAGAAAAAAGACCATGACCAGGGTGGCAGGCATGGCCAGTGCAAAACCGAGATCTGTAATGCGGAAATTGAAGAACGCTTTGAAGGTGAGCGTCAGCGCGAACACGACGAGAGCCCAGAGGATGACGCGCCGCTTTGTCGTCTGCGACGGAATGGACTCGCGTTGCAACTGCCACGCCAGATAAAAACCAAAGAGAAACAGGAAAAGCGGGAACGAACGCGTGAGCTCCAGCCAGGGCAGGGTGCGGAACATCAGGATCAATAGTATCACCGTGAACGCGCCCGCAACGAAGGAGACCCGCCGCGTATTGTGGCCGCCCCGGCTCAGCAGATGGTTGAGGAAAAGCACCAAACCGACCACTCCCGCAAAGGTTGCTGCATGCATGCCCATGCGTTGCAGGTTGTCTTGAAAGTGCATCAGGCCCAGCGTGAATTGATAATACGGCAATTCGCGAATGGCGGGATCTCCGGCTTGAAGATATTGATTGAACACATAGCGAATACTTTCGGAGACGGGCATGTGTAATGAAAAATAAAGCAAAGTTATCAGGAGAACCAGCCCTGCGCAGGATGCAAACACCGTGGCATTGAGGATGAGTTTTTTGAAAGGCAACCTTTGCCGCCGCCAGAAAATCAAAAGCCCACCCCCCATACTCAACAGGGTGGCAAGGCACACTTCGACCTTGGTGAGAAACAGAAGCCCGAGCAAAAACCCAAGTCCACACAGGGTACGCAGGCGTGGCGCTTTCAAATACCGGTAAAAAAGAAAAAGGATCAAGACGCTCAGCAGGATTCCGTGCGTTAAATCGTATAAATAAGGCGTGACAAAGTTGAAGCTGCCGAATCCCATGTGATAGGCAAATGCAAACACGCTTATAAAAGTCAGACTGACCACGGTGGCGGTGTATGCATCACCCAGGTAGTCGCACAGGCGGTAAATCAAAAAAGTGACCAACGCGATCAAGACCAGATTGAATAAGGCCAGTTGCAGGATACCCACGCCAAAAATACTGAAAATCAAAGCGTGCACGTAAGTGGAAAGAGGGCCGTGAAAGTATTGTGCGTCGTGATAAAGGACCTGGCCTTCAGACACCACCCAGGGCAGGTACAATTGCTGGCCGTAATCCACCATCAGGTCGGGCCAGCGTTGCCAGCTGATCAGTGTCAACAAGACGAAGACCGTGGCAATGGGAATGGGCCCGGTGATCAGTTTTCTGATTATGAGAGAGCTCCAGGCTTTAAGGTCAGTCTGTGTCGGCATGGTTGGTTTCCGGACGTAGTTTGAAAAATTGAACTCCAAAACCGTTAGCAGTAAATGGCGCGGCGCCAATTTGCCTGAACAGAATGTACCGGTCTTGAATCCAATGGTGGATGTCTTGCCCGAAATCAGTGCCGAACCATGGCATCTGGAATTCGTAATAATTGCGGTCGATCAGCATGATATAAGGAGGCGGCTGGACCTTCAGCTTTTCAAGAAGGGGCGCGTCGCCGCCGTACAGCACCCAGGTGAACGGATTCAGTATGAACCCACCCAGGGGATCCGGGCGCCGGGACAGGTAATTGATCATCAACGCATCCGGCCAAACCAAGACCGGAACGTCCGGTTCCATTTCAGACTCCATCACTTCCAGGGCGTATTTGATCATGAGGGCCTTCATATAGGGCTTGCCCAGATGCAAGCGCGTCTTGGGATGGTAGTCGTACAGCATGTCCGGACCTTGCGCTACGGGAACCACTTTCCGCGTAAAGAAAGAATACGATGCAAAATCCAGCGCGAAAATATAAAACACCATCAGACCCGCTGCAACGGTCCGATAAAAAAGAGGAGGGCCGCAGCGTGCTCGCAACCGGTTGGGGATGAAGTGCAGCAGGAGGATGCTCAACACCAGTGTCCCCGGTAACGTCAGCGCAAATCCATAATGGTACACCACCACCTTGAAAAAAACCTTCAGCAACAGAAGCAGGGAAAATACAGTCAAAACCAGCAGGCCCGCGTATTTAAAAAACTCCGGAGTGGGATGGAACTCTTTACGCAGAAGAACGGCCAGGTAGATCCCCAGTCCGATCAGGATAAACGGCATCGGTTGGAGAAACAGCTTCCAGGGAATGTCACGAAAGTATAAAAGCAACAGGGCGAACAGCGCCGCCAGAACCAGCCCCGCTACCTTGTGGGCTGGAACTTTTTTCGTTTCAACAAGACGATTGAGCCCCAATACCCCGAAGACCAGCAGCACCAGCACGCCGCTATAAAGAAACGTTCGGGTCAGGTTGACGCCCAACTCATCGGTGCCACGGATACGGGTGAAATAAAGAAAGTCATGAATATCCGGATTGAATGCCAGCACCCAGGGGGAGAGCCAGTGCGACAAAGACTCTTCAAGCGGCATGTGCATGGCAAATATTAAAATGCTCACCGCCGAAGGCACAATGAATAGGAAGACGGCGATGCCTGTATTCAGCAGCCAGGATCGTAAAGGCATTTTGTGGACCGCAAACGCGAGCAACAATCCCACCGCCGCCGCCGGCCCCACCGCCGCCATGATCTCGATCTTGGTCAGATAGATGAGGCCCAGCAGCAATCCAATGCCACACAGCCGCGGAGTTGTCGGCGCTTGCTGGTAGCGCAGAACCTGGTGGAGCGCAACAAAACTCAACATCATGCCGTGAGTCAGGTCGTAATTGTACGGCTGAATGAAATTGTAATTCCCAAGGTGGCGCGGCTGACCCAGCGCATTCACGGTCACCAGCCCCAGGGTCGCTACCGTGGCGGTGAGGCGATCGGAAAGCCTGTAGGTCATGCTGTAAAGGAGCACTGCAAACAGGGCAGTCAGCAATATATTGAAGTACACCAGGTGCATCGCGCCCGGACCGAAGACTTTAAAAACCAGTGCATGAATGTAAGAGGAAAGGGGGCCATAAATGTGGAACACGTCGCGGTATAAAACGTCTCCCTCGGCCAGGCGCCACGGCACATACAACTGCGATCCGTAATCGATCATCAGATCCGACCACCGCCGCCAGCCGATAGCGGTCATCACAGCGGCCGCTGCGAACACAATCCCCAACCCCCCGTACCGGCAGGCCAGGCTGGATTCTTGTTTGTTGGAGGTGCTCCCGGTCGTCGAATGCAAATCGGTATCTGACTCGGCCATCAGGGGTCCTTCACTGGGTTTGAGGTGAGTGTTTCAGAAACAAGATGCCGTAGCCTTTGCCACTGGAAGGGTGTTCACCGAACAAGGCCGCTTCCTTATAATGCGTGCGAATCCACGCATGCAGATTGTTGGCGTAATTTTTTCCGAACCTCTGGGCGCCAAGATGAAGATAATCTCTGCTCACAATGATGATGTATTGCGGCGGCTGTTGCTGAAACCGCTCCAGGTAACGCGCTTCGCCATGAATGTGCATCTCCAGCGGATCGAAGGTGAGAAAAGGAAAGGGGTTCGTATGCCGGGATAGATAATTCAGCATGCTTCCGCCAGGCAGGACAGGAAACGCCGCCTTCGGATCTATTTCTTGATCGATGTATCCCAACGCGGCGTTGACGACGACCCCCCGGGGAGTCAACTGGGGGTTGTAATCCAATGTCGTGTCCGGTCCCGTACTCACCGGATAATTTTTAAGCAGGTAGCCGTTGTAGGAACTGGTCATGTGCACAATCGCATAAGTCAGCACCAATGCGGGGGTGATGGCGTGGCCAAAAGAAAATTTCTGCCGGTCTGATGGAATCCATGCTGGCAGATCGAAAACCAGAAACCGGATCAAAAGCATGAATGCCGGAAACGCCAGGGCGAAACCGTAGTGATAAACGTGGACGTTGAACAGGATCTTGAACATCAGCACAAATGAAAACAGGCTGAACGCAAACAGGAACAGGGGCTGCGCTCTTTGAGTGGGGTGCGCTTTTTTCAGGTTGCGGAGGTGGACGATTCCCAGCGCCAGAACCAGCAGAGGCAGTGGCCGGGCCAGCTCGGTCCAGGGAATGGGCGCAAAGCCGATTGCCGTGGCAAGACCCACAACAAACAGCCACCCCGTCCATGAACCGGAAAATCTTTTTGTCAGTAACCATTGGTGAGTGGCATAGATCAACGCCAAAATACCAACCCAGTCCAGGGCGTACCCCAACAACTTCGTCAGATTGCCTCCCAGGTCGTCCAGGCCTGCGGCCCATTGATACATGGGCAACGACCGGGGGAGGGGATCCCATACATGAAGCCAGGGCCCGATCAATCCCTGGAACGCTTGCCCACCGGGCATATAAAGGGCAAGGTAAATCCAAAACATGAAAGGAATGGAAACAACGGCCAGAACCCAGACGAATAGACTCAATAATTTTTTGCGGAAGCCTCCTTCCTGATAATAAAAAGCGATGGATAATCCTGAGATCATCGCGAGGAATACAGGCAGGAAGACTTCCGGCTTGGTGAGGAACACCAGGCCTGTCAAACAACCTGTTCCGGCCAGCTTCCCGGTGCGGGGTTGCTGCAAATAAGACTGATAGAGAAACAGCGTGACGATCGCCAGAAACACGCCTTGAGTGAGTTCATAGTTGTAAGGGGAGACAAAATTGAAATTGCCTCTTTCATGAGGGTATTGTGCCAGTGCGAACACAGCCAGAAAGCCGATGCCGCACAACGTCGCCGTGAGTGCATTGGCACACCTTCGAAAGAGAACAAAGATCACTCCCGTCAGCACCGCCACCAAAAACAAATTGAAGAGCATCAGCAACCGAATGCTCGGGCCAAATACCGAAAACAACAAACCATGCACATGACTGGAAAGCGGCCCAAACAGATAATGGATGTCGCGGTAAAGGACCTTGCCTTCCGAAATTTGCCACGGGAGGTAAACCTGGGATCCATAATCGATCATCAGGTCGGGCCATTTGAGCCACCCGATGGATGCCATGAACAAACCGGACAGGGCGATCAAGGCAGGTCCCCAGCGGTCCGCCAACTCATCCACATCACCGGCCCGGCGGGCGTTCGAAGCTGAAGAAATTGCCATGTAAGGGGTCACTCCACCAAAGTCGAGCCGATGGTCAGGCCGTGTCGCAGGGACTCGATCGGTTTCCGATGTGAGGTTGCCGGGTTGATATATAATGTATAGATTCCAAAAAGAGACGCCGTGCAAGACCTGCCCGGGCGTCGCTGCCCTGCCCCCAAGGTTTTGGAATAAGAGGTGTTTCCTTGAATATCAGGTTAAGGGTATACTAGCCAAATTGCAACCGGCCCCGCACCGAGCTGGATCCCGCACCGGGCCGGTTTCCGCAGGGAGCCCCGAACGAACTGAAATCCAAAATTGATTACGAGCCTGAAACGAGTCGGAACCCAACCATGATTCAACCTTTCATCGACAAAACACCGCAAGTTCATTCCTCCGCCTGGGTTGCGGACAACGCCCGCGTCATTGGCGATGTCGTCATCGGCGAATCCAGCAGCGTCTGGTTCAATGCCACGGTGCGCGGAGACATCAACTATATCCGTATCGGCAAACGCACCAATATTCAGGATGGATGCGTGCTGCACGTCGCGCGCAAAACGTTGCCGTTGATCATTGGCGACGAAGTCACCATCGGCCACAACGTGGTTTTGCACGCTTGTACGATAAGCAACCGCTGCCTGATTGGAATGAGCGCCACGGTGATGGACGGCGCGGAGATCGGAGAAAACAGCATCGTCGGCGCGGGCGCACTGGTGACGCCCGGCACGAAAATTCCTCCGGGCAGTCTGGCCGTGGGATCGCCCGCCCGTGTGAAGCGTGAGTTGACAGAGGACGAGATCCGCGACATTCGCGAGTCCGCCGCCCATTACGTTGCCGACCTCGAACATTATTTCGAGTGACACCCCGTTTGAGAGAGTCCACCCATGCAAGCGAGCCTGGCAGTCATCGGCGGCAGCGGCGCCTATCATCTTTTAACCCGCAACCTGCTGGGTGAAGAGGTGGATTGTGCGTCGGTGGAAACACCCTTCGGCGCAAGCGCTCCCCTGCATGAGTTCCGCGCCGGCGACAGCACGTTTTTATTTTTATCGCGCCACGGCGAGACCGATTACTCCCTCACGGCCCCGTTCGTCAATTACCGCGCCAACATCTATGCGCTGAAAGCCTGTGGCGTGCGGCGCATCGTGGCATGGAGCGGGCCGGGCATCATCAATCGCGCCTACCGTCCCGGCGAGTTCGTGTTGCCGCACGACGTGATCGACGAAACCCGCAACCGGGAATCGACCTTCTTCAAAGAACGGGGCATCGGTTTCATCCGGCAAAGCGACCCGTTTTGCCCGGAAGTGCGGGACGCCTTGCACGAGAGCATGCATCACGCCGGCCTGCCGCATCACGAGCAAGGCGTGTACGTGTGCACGCAGGGACCGCGTCTGGAATCTCCGGCGGAGATCAAAAAGTTCCGCATCGTCGGCGCGGACCTGGTCGGTATGACCCTGTGTCCGGAAGCTTTTCTGGCGCGTGAGTTGGAGATGTGTTACGCCCCTGTTTGTTATCTCACCAACTATGCCGAGGGCGTGGTCCAACGCGATTTCAAAAAGGGCGAACTGTTCGAAGGCATGCAAAGCGGGGAAGAGAAAACGCAGGTGGATGCGGCCATCCAGCAGTTTCCGCTAATCCTCGCGGGCGCATTTTCCCAGCTCGCGGGAGAGGATGCCCAATGCCATTGCCCGCATGCCATGCAACGTTACCGCGACAAGGGCATGATCGGCGGCGATTGGAAAAGCTGGCTGGGTCCGGTCTGACGGAACATTTCAGGGGAAATGCCACGATGGCGGCTCATTGTTGAACCGGAATTGTTTCTGCCGGTACTTCAAGTAAGCCGGGTGATAGGGTTTTGAAGTGCGTACAAAAATCCGCGCCCGCGGTCCCTGAAAAATCTTGACCCATCCCTCCAAATTTTCCAGATCCATGTTGTTGAAGTGGGTCAGAATGATGTCGTGCCGGTAGAATTTCAGGAAATGCTGCCAGCCTTCCCATCCATTATGGAAAATCATATTTTGGCGTAACAACTTGGGGGAATAAACCGTCCAGTAACGGCCGTCCACCGACACCCTCGAATCGGGCAAATGCCAGATCAGGTATTCCCCCCAGTTCATCAATGTCAAAATATTTCCATTCAGATTGTTTTCTTTCAGGAAGCGCATCTCGTAAACCGGGTAGTAAAATTTCTTCACCTGTATTTGAAATTCATTGCCGCTCCAACGGAACCACTGGTAGTTGATTTGGAACGCGGCAAAACCGATCAAAAACCAGGCCACTACAACGTGAACCAGGCGCGGCAGGTGCCGGGGCGTTTTGCCCTGTTGAAAGCGCTCTATCACCGCTGCCAGGTGAATGGGTACGAACGGCGTCATCAGTAGAGACGTCAGCACCGTGTGCCGGACGTGTTTGAAACCGTACACGATTGCGGCGGCAATGATCAGCACTTCCCACGCGTGTTTGGGTTTTTTGGAAAACAGCGAAATGAAAAACAGCACCACCAGTGCTTTGAAAAACAAATGACTGTCATCAAACACGGTAACGGGAAACCATTCCGTGATGTCCCGCCTGTAGGGAATCGTTTCCGCAAAAAAAGCCAGTAGATGGTATCCCGCCGGATTGATGAACAGCATCGCGGCGGAAACGGCCCAGGTGACGGCCAGTGGTTTCCAGGTCTGTGTTTTGTAAAGCAGGCCGCGGACCGCTTCCACTCCCACGATCACACCAAAGATTCCGATTCCGGCCACCACCCCTCCGTGCGAGTTGACCCAGATGAGAAAAATAACCGGAAGCAGAAACAGGCCTCGCTTGTTGCCATCGAAATATTGATGCAGGATATACATCATCATCGGAATGAACAGGTAGGTGATCAACTGCGGGCGCATCGCAAAGCCCAGTCCCAGAGCGTGGGCCAGGCAAATGAAATACAGAGCGTATGCGAAAAGGTTGTTCGCCTTGGCAAAATACAGTTGCGACAGAATATGGATGATGGACAGCCCCAACAGCACACGGACCAGCAACAGGCCGGGAGAACCCCAGACGTCGTACAGCAGAAACATGAACACTTCCATCAACCACTCATGGTTGATCCATTCGTGACCGTAGGCGGTATAGGAGTAGGTGTCGATTTCCGGAACGCGCCCCTGTTCCCAAATTTCCCGGCCAAAAGTGATGTGCCCGTACAGATCCGGATCCACATAGGCGTAGGTGAATGTGTTCAGAGAATAGGTGTAAACAAAAAATTGAATCAGGGGGCGGTAAAAACGCGAATAATCCATACGAACCTTCCGCATTGTGGTGAATTCGGTTGGCGACTGGAGATGTCCAAGGTCGTGAGGGGTTGGGAGTGGGGCCATCGTTCCGTTGCCTCTCCCCCGGCAGCGGCCCCGCAATGCGCCCGATGGGCTTGCCCGTATATCCCCGGTGGCAATGGACGACGGCATTCCATCTTACCGGAATCATCGCCTGAAAACATCATCGATTCTGTTTTCGTATCGGCACCGCAACCATGTACTATATGCAGTATGGAATTTTTATAATGAACGGCAATAGGACGTTGCCGGTTTAATGGTTGGGAGACCCTGATGAAAGATTGTCCCTGCGGACTCGATTCGCCTTATACCGACTGCTGCGGCCGCCTGATCCGCGGATCGGGTTATGCGGACACGGCGGAAGATCTGATGCGGGCGCGTTACAGCGCATTCGTGCAGAAGGAGTGGAAATTCCTCGTCAACACCCTGTGCGCCGAAGAACGCGAGGACAAGACGGTCAAGGATTTTGAGGAAGGTCTGGGACCGGTGATGTGGAACCAGCTCGAAATCCATGGTACGCGGCGCGGTGGCCAGGGCGACGACGCGGGCACCGTCGAGTTCGTCGCCCAGTACACGGAAGAGGGCGTCGAAAAATCGTTGCACGAAACCGCCTCCTTTCTGAAAGAGAACGGCCGCTGGGTGTACAGCGAAGCCAGGTCGAAATCGCACGTGCATGCGGCCGGGCAGGAGTGCGGTCACGAACCGGCGGAATCCAAAAAACCGTTTGTCCGCGACCAGCCGAAAGTCGGCCGCAACGATCCCTGCACCTGCGGCAGCGGTAAGAAATTCAAAAAATGCTGCGGCAAATGATACGGGAGGGGTGAACCATGCCCGGGTTTGGTTGGAACATTCCTTTTCCGTACATCACCGCGGCGCTGTTTTTGGTTTTCCTGTTGGCCTTCCTCGTGTCGCCCTTCAGCCGCCATTGGGAAAACATCCTGTTCAAAACCGGCACCGCCCTGTTCTGGGCCGTCCTGGCTCTCTGGGCGATCAAAGGTATCTGGTACGCCTTCCTCAATTATTGACCGAAACATTTCCTGCGGTTTTCCTGCATTGATGGCGCAAGGGTGGCGATGAAACGGCTGGGCTGCACGTGCCGCGTGATTATTTGCGGGCGGCCAGTTCCTCGGGCAGGCGGTCGAAGCGGCGCCGGGCCCGCTCTTCCCACTCCCGCTGGGCAACGATCCGGTTCAGCAGTTCCTGTTGGGCCTGTTGTTCTTTTTGCTGCCGGGCTTCGTGGGACAGCAGTTCGGGCTGGGGTTCGAACCGAAACGTCATGACGCGTCATTCCCTCTGCGAAGGGCAAGGTTGTGAGTCGAGAGGCCGGGAGCCTCGATTCGTCAAATTATAGCATTATATTGAAAACAAAGGAGTTATTTTACTTCTGGGCGAAATTTCGGCGTCCCTAAGCAGTCCAGAAAGTGTGAAAGGGCAATAATGGGCGTGGCGTCTGGGATACCGGGCACGCTTCCGGCTGGAGCCGATTGCAGTTGTGTTTGAAGGCACCCAGGCCGGAAATCTCAGATGAAATCAGAGGAATTCCGACCCGTCCAAACAGGGGAAATTCAGAATTTGTTTGCCGTGAAACAGCCATTATATCCGAAGTTCTAAAATGAATGGGCCGTTCACTTGTCCTCATTCGGAAAAATTGCCCGGAAGCGCCAACCTTAAACGAGAAGATTCATCTAAACCTGAGTGCGGCGGATCGGTGGCCGCGACGTCAACTTTTCAAGAAAGGACAGCATGAAACGGGTTCTTCTCTCGCTGGCAGCAGCTATTTTATTTGGAATGACAATGGCCGTTCCCGCATTCGCCGCATCGCTGGATGTGCCGCATGCGCATTACGGTTTGAGTGTCGGCAATTCGGAGACGTTCAACGGTCTCCGCTTCAACCTTGCCGACGAAGACGTGAAGACGATTCGCGGCATGAACTTCACGGTGTTCAACTGGGACGGCCATTACGAAAAGGCATACACGTTGACCGCCAATCGCATCGATGGCCTCGCCTTGGGAGTGATGGGACCGCGCGCGCGGGAGATCAACGGGCTGGCGCTGGGTTGCTGGCTGACCAACGTCGGAGTGATGCGCGGCATCAACATCGCGCCGATTCATGTGATCGGCGGCACCACCACGGGCTTCACCTTCAGCCTGGTGCACACGCTCAAAAAACTGAACGGCATCGGCATCGGCATGGTGACCAATATCGAGGAGGAATCGAACGGCGTTCTCATCGGCCTCCTGTACCTCACCGCACCGAAAGTGAATGGAGTGGTCATCCAGGGGTTGTTCAGCGGCAAGGTGGAGGAGGTGACCGGGCTTTCCCTGGAGTGGGGCAGTCTGGCGTTTCTCGCCTCCGGTATTCTGGCCGGGCTATCGGTGGGGCCGGCACCGGAGACCTCGGCCTCGCCTTCGTTTTCCCCCGTGGGGTCGAAAAAACTGACGGGCATGATGATCGGTGGCTACAACCTGGTCAAAGAACAAAAGGGCGTGCTGCTGGGCCTGTTCGGCAACAGCATCAAGAAGGGTTCGGGATTGCAGATCGGCACGCTGTTCAACACGGCGGAATCGTTCGACGGGGTGCAGATCGGATTCATCAACCACATTGAGGAAAACCCGTTTCTGTTTCGCTGGATGCCCGGCATCAATTTTCACTTCGGCGGCGATGCGGAGGAGAAGGAAAATCCATGACGGATCAATGCACTTGAGTCGCGCGGCTTTAGCAGTGGATGTCTGTCAAAAAAGTTGCTGGAAATTTGAGGATGTCGGATAATAATTAAAACCTATTCAGGGAGTGTGTCATGAGTTGGAAACGCATAATGACAACGGGGATGATGAGCGTTTTGATTTTTTCCGGCTGTGCGAGCACGGACCAGGGACAGGTCAAGCAGTTGACCGTCGGCACCGTGCAGAGCGAGATCAAGATGGGCATGTCGGCGGCTGGGGTGGCGGAAGCGCTGGGTTCGCCCAACATCGTCACCACGGATGAAAAGCGGCGCGAGGTGTGGATTTACGACAAGGTGTCTTCCAACCGCGTCGATACCAGCAGCTCGGCGTACGGGACCCTCATCATTCTGGGCGCCAGTTCCCGTTCCGGTTCCAGCACCAGCACGCAAAAGACCATGACCATCATCATCAAGTTCGATGAAAACAAAATGGTGCGGGACTTTGCCTACAACTTCACCCAATTCTAATTCGTCCTCCTTCCCCCGTCGCGCCCGGCTCGGGTGGGTGCTTCTTGTTTGCGCGGGGATCGCAAGCGGCTGTGTAACGCGGGTGGAAGACCCGGCGACGCTGTTCACCCTCACCCCGGAAAGCGCCCAGCACCGCGCCCTGCAAACCCGCTTTTTCGAAACCACGGACGAACACGCTCTCCTTTCCGCCTCCGCGGCGGTGCTTCAGGATCTCGGCTTTCAGATTCAGGAAAGCGTGCGCGACCTCGCCCTGCTGCGCGCCTCCAAGGAACGCAGCGCCTATGAGTACGGACAGGATATCTCAAAGTTTTTCGTTGCCGCGGCGGGAGTTTTTGGCCAAACCATCATCCTGATTCCCATCGACCTGCACCAGAAAATCGGCGCGACGCTGGCCTTGCGCCCCGCAGACACGCAGGGAAAGCGTTATTCGGTGCGCATCACGTTTTACCGCGTGATCTGGGAAAGCGACGGGCAGAGTGGCGAGCATTACATTCCGCCGGGAAGCCAGAGGATGGAAATGATCCACGACGCAAAAATCTACCAGCAGTTTTTCGCCAAACTCTCCAAGAGCGTGTTTCTGGAAGCTCACAAAATTTAAAATGGGGACCGTTATGCGCCTGCGAACTTCGATCATTTATGGTACTTGTTTGTTGCTGACCCTGTCGGCCTGTGGCCCCCGCGCGGTGCAGACCGAACTGCTCGCGCCCACCGCCCAGCAGTTGAAGCTGCGCAGTTTTCAGACGCGGTCGTTCGAGGTGAAGGACCGGCAGGAAGCGGTGCGCGCCGTGATCGCGGCGTTGCAGGACCTGGGCTTCATCGTCGAGCGGGCGAACGGTCCTCTGGGACTGGTCACCGCCGGCAAGTTCGCCGAGCCCAGTTACGTGGACCTGGTGGAGCTCACCGTCACCGTGCGTCCGAAAACCGCAACGCAGATGGAATTTCGCGTCAACGCCGTGTTCAACACCAAACCCATCGAAGACCCCAAGGTGTACCAGAACTTTTTCACCGTGTTGCAACGCGCCCTGTTTTCCGGGCCGCAGGGATAAGGAAACAATCATGCATTCCTTCCCGCATCCTTTCACTTTCGGCTCACGCATCGTGCCGTTGTTTCTGGCGGTGGTGCTGTTCTCCGGTTGCTCCATGTACTCGGTGGAGCGGCAGTGGAATTCCCAAAGCCAGATCCTGATGTCGGAGGCCAGCCAGGTGAAACTGCGCGCACAGCAGACGCAGGTGTTCGACACCACGGACCGGGACGCGGTGATGCAGGCGGTGGTCGCCACCCTGCAGGATCTGGACTTCACGCTCGAGGTGGCCGACCCGGAACTGGGCGTGTTTTCGGCGAGCAAACTGCACCACGACGGCAACGACATGTACAAGGACGTTTCTTATACTTTGTATGATGGCGATGAACTGTTGATATTCGCGCGCAATTTCCGGACATGGGGACCGTTCCAGCACCGCCGCGACCTGGTGCGGCTCACCGTCACCGTGCGCCCGAAAAGCGCCACGCAACTGAGGGTGCGCGCCAGCGTGCAGTACGATCTGCGGGCGGTGGAAGACCCGTCCGTTTACCAGACGTTCTTCAAATCACTCCGGCAGGCGATGTTTCTCTCTTCCAATCAATAGCGGAACGTTTGCACCCTTTCTTCCCGTCCAGAAAAAATTTCAGCGCGAGCGCGCGCAACGGAAGCCGGCGAAGTTCAGCCGTTCGTCCGGATCGGTGGGGGTGCGGTCGGCGGGGCGCACGCCGGTGGAGTAATTGATCCACGATCCGCCGCGCATGACTTTCATGTCTGCCGCGCGCGGTCCTTTGGGATTTTGTGCGGGAGCGTGCTGGTAATAAGCGTAGTCATACCCGTCCTGCACCCACTCGTATACGTTGCCCGCCATGTCGTGGAGGCCGTACGCATTCGGCGGAAACGATCCCACGGGTGCGGTGTGCTCATATCCATCCTGAAACGGTTCTTCTTTCCAGCGTTTGTCGCAGGCGGCGTCGCAGAAGTTGGCCCTGCCTGACTCCATCTCATTCCCCCAGGGGTAAATGGTGCGGACGCCGCCTTTCGCCGCTTTTTCCCATTCCGCTTCCGTGGGCAGGCGCTTGCCCACTTTGTTGCAAAATGCGTTCGCTTCGTGCCAGGTGACGTTTTCCACGGGCAGGTCATCACCGGTAAACCTGGACGGGTTGTTGTTCATCACTTTGCGATACGCGCGCTGCGTCACTTCGTGGATATCGATTTCGAAGGCGTCCACGTAAACGCGACGCGGCGGGGCCTCGTCGTTGAACCATTTCTGCTCACAATGATCGTTGTGCTCCACGCACAGGCGGTGGCCGATCTGCGGATTCGCACCCTGCACAAATTCCCCCGATGGGATGAGGGACATGCCGGGAGAAGCCTGCGCGTCCGCCAAGGCGGCAGCCGGGGTGTTCACGGCGAACAGCATCCCGATGGCAAGTAGGGACGCAAACAGAGAGCGGAACGGATGAATGGCATCGATGATGGATTTCACACCAGCCCCAATAAGGTGAGTCTCCCCTCATTATATCTACCGGCGCGGGCATAAAAAACAGGAACGTGCGCGGCGGGTGCCGCATCTCAATAGATGAGGCGTGGTGTGCGGTGCGGCGAGCGCCGCAACGGCCACCGGGCCGGAACCCGGACAGGGAGGGAAGCTCATGATTGAACTGGAAAAGCTGGGAGACGGCCGCATCGGCATCACACTGCCGCGACGCATTGAGGTGGGCGATTTCCCTCGCATCACGCCGGAAATCGACGCCCTCATCGCCGACCGCGGACGGCTGAAGGTGTTGCTGAACATTGCGGCGGTCCGCGGCTGGTCGGGAGTTGCGGCCCTGCGCGAACACGTGATCTTTGTGCGGGCGCATCACCGCAGTTTTCAGCGCATGGCGGTGGTGGTCGGCCCGGCCTGGCAACGCCTGGCCGTGCGCGGGATGCGATTGATCCTGTTTCCGCGCGTCAAGGTGTTCGATAGCGGCGAACTCGATGCCGCCCAACAGTGGTTGCAGGAGACCGCGGCCCCCGCCTGAGCCGCAACCGCGTTCAACCGTCTTCCTGCAGGGACTGAAGTCAGTTTTTGAAACGCGAGGTGGCCGACTGGATGCCCGCCTTCAAATCGTCCCATGACTTGTCGAGTCCGGTTTTCAAATCTTCCCACGCGCCTTCGCTGGCCGTCTGCACTTCCTTGAGCTTGGCCTGCATGCTTTCTTTTTTGGCGCGCAACGCTTCCACTTCTTCCAGGTATTTTATCTGCGCTTCGGCTTCCGACTGGTTGGCTTTGGCCTTGAGCTTGTCGATTTCGGCCGAGAGTTCATCGAGTTTGGATTGCATCCAATTCGTGTATTCTTCTTTCTTGCTCATGCTGGTCTCCTTTCGAGGGGAGTTCACAATCTGTGCGGGTTTTTAATTTAGATGCAGGCCGGGCGGTAACGTTGCACGGGTCCGGGATGCCGCGAAAAATCAGCGCATCCCCGCGCACCGAGGTGCCGCGCCGGTTTGGAAGCGGGCAGGCTGCATTTTCCCGATTGACGCGGCGGCGGATGGAGCCTTAAGGTAAGGGACAGCGGCTTCTTTATGGAGGAGGGTGGCACTATGCAGGGCGATGCAACACAGGCGATGCGTTGGCTGCGCCGGATCGGTTTGTTGGCGTTGCTGATCGGGCTGACGGCCTGCGGCCATTCCCATTCGCACAGCGGCAAGCGCTACTGGGGCAAGGACCGCGATCAATGGCAGCAACCGGAGCAGGTCATCGCCGCGCTCAATATCAAAGCGGGCATGACCGTTGCCGATCTCGGTTCCGGCACCGGGTATTTCACGCACCGGCTGGCCGGGGCCGTGGGCGCGGGCGGGCGCGTGTATGCCGTCGATATCGACCGCGATCTGCTGGCGGAAGTGGGCCTCCTCGCCAAAAAGAAAAAGCAGAGCCACGTCGCGTTGGTGCTGGCGAAGGAAAACGATCCGGCCCTCCCCGAGCCGGTGGACATCATTTTTTCCTCCAACGTGTACCATCACCTGAAAAACCGGGCCGCGTACTTTGCGAACGCGAAACAATATTTGAAGCCCGGCGGCCGTGTGGTCATCCTCGATTTCCGCGAAGACGCGTTCCGGCATTTCACGCCGCGCGCCACCCTGCTGGCGGAATTTGCCGAAGCCGGGTACAGCGTCCAGCAGACCTTCGATTTCCTGCCCAAACAGAATTTCGTCGTCTTTGTTCCGCAAGACCAATAGTTTAAGCTACACCTTCATATAAAGCGAACACCCACCGTCTCCGGCCCGGCCCGAGCGCCGGTTTGCTGCGGGCGAGGTCTTATTCTGTTGGCCTGCCCCCATCTTTTCCGAAGCGGAAACATTCCGTCCCACCCTGCCGTTATTCCAAAAACCCTTAAAAATCAGAGCCTGAAAAAAAATATAAAAATCGGTTGACAGGATGCCGCCTTGTGTTATGATTATGAAAATGATTTTCAAAATCATTCATAGGACGTCAGGCATCCTATAGCTTCATTAAAACCTCTAGGTTTACGCGTTACCGGGTCCGTGTGAGGAGGGACCGGGGGCTGTGATTCCCGACTGGGGTTGGGGATTGAGGAAAGGTTGATGGTTCCTCGGCCATTCCCAGCCTCTGGTCCTTGACCCGGCTTGGTTGTTCAAACCTCCCTGTAGTAATAAGTAGTAGATGCTTTGGATCTTGCGCGGTCGGCAGGCTGTCTTCCCCCGCCGCCCGCGTCTGGAAAGAGAGGGTCGTTTCCGCTTTTTATAAAAGGCTTACCCCTCCGTGGAAACGGCTCTCTCTTCTTCCGGTCTTTCCCTGCACCGCTCTCCCTGAAAAATTCACGTGCAAGGCTTCATCGGCCCGTCGCCGGTTTGAACGGGTGCGCATGAAAATAAACGTCGCGAGTTTAAAACGAAAATTCAGCGGTTCAAAAACTCGGGTATTTTTTGCGCCCACTTGCCTTTGAACAGTTTGTCGGCGTGCTGGATGTAGGCGAGGCTCATTGCTTCGAGACGGGCTTTGTCGTCGGCCAGTTCTTCCACCTGCACCCACAAGTTCCAGTGGTGGCTGATCGACCAGTCGGGGTCGTTCAGGCGGCAGTCGGGCAGGCGGAGATGAAAGGTGGGGCGGGGTTTGGTGAGGTCGTCGGTCACCAGCTTCTGCATCAGCGGTTCGTTGATGTGTGACAGCAGTGGAAACAGATCGAGCTCGCGGTTGCGGGTGTCGTTGAACTTCACATAATCGCGGATGAAGGTTTCCTCGTCCGGCTGGTATTTGGGTTGCAGCACTTTCAGGATGTAGGGCTCCGGGCAGGCGCGGATATAAGGGCTCAGTTTGCGTGCCAGGTCGATGCCCATCTGCTCGTGCAGCCAATCTGCAACCAAAAGGTAAGCGCGCAGCACGTCGAGAATCCACACATGGTTCTGCTCGGCGACTTCCGGGTTCAGGTGCATGCCGAACGCGTAGAAAAATCCCTCGTCGGTGCCTTTGAGTTTGAGTTTGCGCAGTTCGGCGAGGAGCCGGTCGCATTCGGGCAGACGGTCGAGGGGGATCGGCGGCGTCACCAGTTCGTAGGGCACCACGTATTTCATCACGTCGCCCAACGCTTCGATCAGGTCGTCGAACAACTCCTTGGGCAGCAACTCGTCCATCCAGTCGCTCTCCGCAGACTCCGGTTTTTTCCAATGCACGTACTGGGTGTCGAGTTCGATGGTGAACGTGCCCAGGGGGGTGTCGCGGATTTTGAACAGATGCGGGTCGATGCGGTCGATTTTCCCCTCGAAGAGTCGGTTCACCAGCTCGGCAAGTTGCAGGCCGTCTTCGGATGCGAACTCGAGTTCGATGCCGAGCGTGCGCATGGCGCCCTCGGTGTTTTCAGGTTTGGGGGGCATCCGGTATTCGGATTCCATAACGTTCCGGAAAAAACGGCCCCGGCCGGTTCCCTCATCGGAAAAGGGGGCAGGGCGCTGGATTAAAAAAGTACAGCTTATCCTATTATAGTATGTTCACCCGCTTCACACAAAAGGGTGGCATCCGATTATTACCGGTGCTGCGCGCCAACGAGCCTGCGGGCAGAGTGGATGGCAGAATCACCGGCTTTGAAAGTTCATATTAAACGGCAGGGAGACTGGTAAAAACTCATCGGGTCTTTATAATATAAGCGTTCGATTTTCCACCGCACTTTCAGGAACCCTGTCCATGACTTCTCATTTCTCTTGGAAACGCTGCCTGCTGTGGGCAATGCTGCTGGCCCTGTTGGCCGCATGCGAAAAACCGCCCGCTGAACCGTTGATCCTGCCCGCCGGCGCTGAACCTTCGTCGTTCATGTTCAACGAGCGCGGCACCGAATATTTCAACCAGGGCAATTACCGGGAGGCGGTGATTGCATACATTCAGGCGACGGCGGCCGATCCGCATGCGGGCGAGATCCATTACAACATCGCGCTCTGCCGTTACATGCTGGGGCAGGAAGACAAGTTGAAGGAATCCCTCAAACTGGCGAAACAGTATGCGCTCGGCAACCCGGCCATCCTGCAATCCCCGTTTTACCTGAAATATATGAAGGGTGACGCGTGACCGGTCTCCGGCGAGCGAAAGGCGCGGCTCACGGATTCAGGATGTCGGCCAGCCCGTTCACCCGCGTGCCGTAAACGATCGGCGCTTCTTCCACAAACTTCCATTCCGGATTGAGCGTTGTGTCGCGCAGTCCCGACAGCAGGCTATCAAACGCGTCGCGGTCGGCATCCGCGTATTCAAAGTACGTGATGAAGTCCGCCCCGCCGCCGATGAACCGCGACTGATAGAGCTTTCTGTAAATTTTATCGATGTAACGGAAGCCGATCGCATTGTGTCCCCGTTGTTCCTTGCCGAACCGGTCCGGGTGCTGGAAAAAATACGCTTCGCGTTGTTCCTGCGTCTGCGTCCACCATTCCGCCGATTTGGAAAGCGGGAACACCACGGCGTTGGGTTGTGCCGAGCCGGGACCGCGCTGTGGTGCGTGTTCTTTCAATCGTTCCAGCGTTTCGGCATCGGTGTAACGCAACTCCGAGGTGACTCCGTACAGGATGTTCAGATCGAGCGTGTCGCCGGCGGCGGCGCGGAAGGTATCGTAGAACTGGCGGATGGCGTCGCGGTCCATGGACTCGACGCGGATCACGCCCAGCGGAATCGGCGTGAACGGTTCGCCGTGCAACGTGTAACGGACAGTGCGGATGTAATGAATGGTCGCCAGCCTGGACGGCTCCGGGGTGAAGTCGTTGTCAAACGGTTGGGCCGCCTGTTCGGTGACGGCGATCAGGTTTTGTTTCCATGCTTCGGACCGTTCCATGCCGGGTTTGGCAAGCAGGTAAATGAATCCGCCCCACTGGCCCTGCGCGGCGTGAACCGGAAGTGCACCGAGGGCGCACAGCATCAACGCGGCGAGCGTCACGATATGTTTGATGCGAAGACACATAAGGCCTCCTGACTGGAAAAAGGTTCAAAACGATTGGCGGGGACCGAACAGGATCAATGCCGCGCCGCCCAGGCACACCAGGGCGCCCACCACATCCCAGCGGTCCGGGCGCTGCCCTTCGATGCCCCACAGCCACAAGAGAGACGTTGCGATGTACACGCCGCCGTACGCGGCGTAGGCGCGACCGGCAAAGACGCTGTCGATGCGCGTCAGCAGCAGGGCAAAGACGACCAGCGACAGGACGCCGGGCAGCGCCCACAGCGCGCTGCGGTCGAGGCGCAGCCACGCCCAGAAGGCGAAGCAACCGCCGATCTCCGCCACCGCCGCCGTGATGTAGTACGCAAACGCGTTCATGCAAATGCCTGCCTGTTTGGATGTGTCGCAAGGCAGGCAAAAACGAGCCGATGTCTGTGGCATGATGCGAAAGAAGTCATGATTCATGATAGCAGTCCTTGAGTTTTGGTGGAAACGCCGTTTTCTTTTAGAATGAAGCATGGCCTCCGTCGATACCGACTTTCATCCCACCCCCGGCACACCGCAACTGACCGTGCGGGCGATCCTGACCGGCATGACGCTGGGCGCACTGTTGGTGCCGTGCAATGTGTACAGCGGTTTGAAAATCGGCTGGTCGTTCAACATGTCCATCACCGCCGCTTTGTTGAGCCTCGCCTTCTGGCGGTTGAGCGAAAAGCTGGCGGGCACGCGCCCGTGGGGCCTTTACGAAAACAACATCAACCAGACAGCGGCTTCGGCCGGAGCCTCCATCGTTTCCGCCGGGCTGGTCGCGCCCATTCCGGCGCTGGCCATGCTGACGGGCGAGCGCCTGCCGTGGGGCGTGCTGGCGGTGTGGACGTTTGCCATCAGCGCTATGGGGTTGGTCGTGGCGGTGGGGCTGCGGCGGCAGATGCTGGTCACCGAGAAGTTGACCTTTCCGGCGGGCGTGGCCACGGCGGAGGTGATGCAGGACATCTACGCGCATGGCCGGGAAGCGGCGGCGCGATTGAAAATGCTGACCGCCAGCGCCCTGGTCGCGGGCACCGTGAAGGCGCTCGAAGTGTCCACCTCTCTGATCGGGAAACTGGGATTCCCCGCAGCGGTGGGTGGTGGGACGGCGACGGGCGCGTTGCAGATGGCAGGATACAAACAAGTGACGCTCAAAAACCTCGGCTTCGTGCTCGACCCGTCTTTGTTGATGGTCGGCTTCGGCGCCATCGTCGGTGCGCGTGTCGGCGTGTCGTTGCTGTTGGGCGCGGTGTTCGCCTGGGGCGTGCTGGGCCCGTGGGCGTTGGCCCAGGGTTGGGCGGAAGCCGGAGCGAACGACCCCGGCGCCTACTGGTTCGGCGACATGGTCAAGTGGCTGTTGTGGCCGGGGGTGACGTTGATGGTGACGGCGTCGCTGACCACGTTCACCTTCTCCGCGTGGCGGGCGCTCCGGCAGCGGCGGCAGCGGGCAGCGGCGGGCGAATTCGAAACTATGATGACCGACGGCACCTGGCGCGGTTTCCGCGTCGGGCTGGTGGCGTCGATGGCGCTGGTGGTGATCGCGCAGGTGACGTTGTTCGACATCACCTGGCCGATGGCGATCCTCGCCGTGGTGCTGACGTTTCTGTTGGCCATCGTGGCGGCCCGGGTGAGCGGCGAAACCGGCATTCCGCCCATCGGCGCGTTGGGCAAGGTGACGCAGTTGACCTTCGGCGTCCTCTCTCCGGCCAGCGCCACCACCAACCTGATGTCGGCAAACGTCACCGGCGGGGCGGCGGGGCAATGCTCCGACCTGCTGCATGATTTCAAAACCGGGTTGCTGATCCACGCCTCGCCGCGTTTGCAAAGCATCGCACAGGTGTTCGGCATCCTCACCGGGTCGCTGGTGGGCACCGCCGCTTACCTGTTTCTCATCCCCGACCCGCAGGCGATGCTGCTAACCGCCGAGTGGCCGGCACCGGCGGTGGCCACGTGGAAAGCGGTGGCCGAAGTGTTTCAACAGGGACTGGGCGCGCTGCCCGCCGGGGCGGTGCCCGCCATGGCTCTGGCCGGGGCGGCGGGGCTGTGCCTCGCCTTGCTCGAACAATTTTTGCCTGCGAGCCAAAACCGGTGGTTGCCGAGCGCCGCCAGTCTCGGTCTCGCGTTCATCATTCCCGCCTGGGTTTCCATCTCGATGTTCATCGGCGGCCTGCTTTCGTGGGCGTTGAAGCGGTGCGTTGCGGACTGGCATCGGCGTTTTCTGGTGGTGCTGGCAGCGGGACTGGTGGCGGGCGAAAGCCTCGCCGGCGTGGGCCACGCCCTGCTTCAACTGCTTTCCTACTGAAAAGTAAGAGCTCTTCTCGCATCACCCCCTTTTTCTTTTTATTGAAAATGATTATCATTATCTGCTAGCCTATATTCATATTTCCCCTAATTTATTGAAACCAATTACCGTTAAGAAGGGTGCCTCCAATGCATATGCTCACAAGCTCCAATAATTCAAGTGGAAAGAGGCGGAATACCCAAATTGAACTATTAAAGGATTCTGAAATGACCTTTCCTGCCGGTTTCGCCCAGGTTTCACAAATGGAGGCCATCATGGAAAACCTTTTGGAGGGGGTGATCCTGACCGATCTCAAAGGGTTTATTTTGTGGACGAATTTCTCGGCGCAGCGCCTGCTGGATTTTTCCGCGTCGGAGTTGTCCGGACGCAACATCCGTTCGTTGTTCGCCACGCCCTCCATGGATTTCTGGGACATGCGTTTCGATTATGCGCATGAAGACCCGGACCGGGCTCCCGTGCCAAGCGAAACCTGTGAGATACGCGGCATCGCCCGCAATGGATCCTTGATCCCGTTGAGCCTCAAGATCGACCACCTGGAGAAGGGCGCGACGCCGGGACTGCTTTTCGTGGTGCAGGATCTTTCGGAAAAGAAAAAAGCGGAAGAGACCATCAGGCATCTCGCCTATTACGATTCCTTAACCGGCCTGCCCAACCGGGAGTTGTTTTGCGATCGGTTGATTCAGGCGTTGGCGCATTCGCAGAGGCACCGGGAGTTGCTGGCGCTGATGCTGGTGGATCTGGATAATTTCCGTTACATCAATGACACCTACGGCGAAGAGATGAGCAACCGGGTGCTGACGCAGGTGTCGCACCGCATCAGCAATTCCCTGTCCGAGGACAATTCACTGGCTCGGCTGAACGGTGACCGGTTTGGTTTGATCGTGCCGCAGATTCAGAAATCCGACGCCATGGATCTGGGGCAGGAGATGCTGACGGCTTTCAGCAAACCGCTTTCCTGCATGGATAAGGAAATTCTGGTCACCGGTTCCATCGGCATCGCCCTGTATCCGCACGATGGCGTCACCGCACCGAGTCTGCTGAAGAATGCGGAGATCGCCATGTCGCAGGCCAAGCGGTCAGGCAAGAACACGTATTTCTTTTTCGATCCGCGCATGGAAGAAAAAGCCTGTTCGCGGATGGAGTTGGCGGCGTGCATCCGCCGCGGATTGAAGCAGAACGAGTTCGAGGTGTTTTATCAGCCGCAGATCGATTTTCAAAGCGGCCGCCTCACCAGTTCGGAAGCGTTGATCCGCTGGCGTCATCCGCAACTCGGTTGGGTGCCGCCTTCGACCTTCATCCCGCTGGCGGAAGAAACCGGACTGATTCTCGACATCGGTGAATGGGTGTTGTCCCAGGCCTGCTCGCAGAACAAGAAATGGCAGACCATGGGACTGGGCAATCCGCGCATCGCGGTGAACCTGTCCGCCTGCCAGTTCCGCAAGGAAGGTCTGGCGCAGCAGATTTCTCAAACCTTGCAACAGTTGGAAATGAAATCCAACACGCTGGAGCTGGAGCTCACCGAAAGTACGTTTCTGGAAAACCCGGAACAGGGAATGAAAATCCTCGATGAGTTCCGCGATATGGGCGTCACGGTTTCCATCGACGACTTCGGCACCGGCTATTCGTCCCTGAGTTACATCAAAACCATCACACCGGGCGTGCTCAAGATCGATCAGTCCTTCGTCAATGAAGTGATCAACCCGACCAACAGGGCCATCGTGCAGGCCATTGTCACCATGGCCAAATCGCTCGATATCGAAACCATTGCCGAAGGCGTGGAAACGCAGGAGCAGTTCGATATTCTCCATGGCATGGGGTGCGACAAGTATCAGGGGTATTACTACTCCCCGGCGGTGCCCGCAGAGGGCATGACGCAGATCATGATGCAGGACATGAAAAACTGAAGTTTGCAAATCAGCCCAACGTCTTCAGTTTATTCCATAGAGCTTTTCCCACCTTCTACTTCTGGTGCAAAACCGCGCGCAGGACGGTGAAGCCGAGCACCCCTGAGATCAGCGATCCGGTCAGGATTCCCAACCGCACATAGCCTGTGTCATCCAGACCCCCCAGGTCGAAAGCCAGCGAGCCAATGAACAGGCTCATGGTGAAGCCGATGCCACATAACAGGGACACGCCGAAAATCTGCATCATGGTGATTTTGGAAGGCACCGTCACGAGGCCCGTTTTGGCGGCGATCCAACTGAACCCGAAAATGCCAAGCGGTTTGCCCAGTACCAGGCCTGTCATGATTCCCAGGGTGACGGGATGGGTGAAGTACTGGAATGTCTCTTCCGACAGCGGCAAGCCCGAATTGACAAAGGCGAAAAGTGGCAGGGTGCCGTAGGTCACCCACGGATGCAGGGTTTTCTCCAGGCGGCGGCAGGGGGACAGGGCGGTTCTTTTGGGACGTCCTATGGGAATGGTGAAGGCGACCAGTACGCCCGCCAGCGTGGCATGCACCCCGGATTTGAGCACAAACACCCAAAGCAGAACACCCACCAGCATGTACGGCATAAGGTGGTTGATGCCGGAACGGTTCAACCAGATCAAAGTCAGAAATGCCGCTCCCGCCATCAACAGCGCATTGGGCGACAACTGGTTCGTGTAAAAGAGGGCGATGACCACGATCGCACCCAGGTCATCGAGCACCGCCAGCGACATGAGGAACATTTTGAGATTCCTGGGCACCGCCGGTCCGACCAGGCTCAGGATGGCGAGCGCGAAGGCGATATCCGTCGCGGCGGGGATGGCCCAACCCTGCATGGCGACCGAATCGTCCTGGTTGATCCAGATGTAAACCAGCGCGGGAGCCGCCATGCCGCCCACCGCCGCCACTCCCGGGAACATGAGGTTCGCGGTCGAATGTTTGGGATCGCCCACCACTTCGCGCTTGATCTCCAGGCCGACCAGCAGAAAAAACGCCGCCATCAATCCATCGTTCACCCAGATGCGGAACGGTTTGGCGATGGCAAAGCCGCCGATGCGGATTTCCACCGGCGTATGGATCAGTTCGTTGTAAAAATCGTGAAGAGGCGTGTTGGCCAGTGCCACGGCGAGCATGGCGGCGAAGAACAGCAGGGCACCGCCGGACGCCTTCCATTTCACGAATCGCTTCCATTGATCGCTCAGTTTATGGAGCATTGTTTGATAATAAATCAGAATAGAAAATTAAATAGATGCCATTCACTTAAGCACATTCAAAACAACCCGGCAAGCGAATTTGACCTTTCGGGCATGTGCATGCCTGCTTTTGAAATTGAAAACCAAATTTTTTTGCCGGCAATGGGTGCCCGCGCGCTCAACGAGTTGTTGCAGAGTTGAATTTGATTTTCAATGAGTCCGCGCCGATGTGTTTGACAACGCCTGCATCCGTTTTATGTTGTATGACATAGGGGGATAACAAACGGAAAGGAGGTTTCTCTCGTGCGTTGTGCATTGAATAAGCTTGTGCGGATTGCCTGCATCCTGATGGTTACCATGCTGGCCGCCGGAGCCTCGGAGGGACGGTATCAGGAAGGCATCCAGTTTCTGAATTTCAACGATTACTCCAAGGGGCATGAAATCCTGAAGCCGCTCGCTGAGGCGGGGGATGCCCGCGCGCAAACGCAGATCGGGCATCTCTATAAATCCGGTCTGGGCGTGGAGCGCAATCTCGATACCGCGCGTCACTGGTACGTGAAGGCGGCGGAGCAGGGCGATGTGAGAGCTCAATTCCAGTTGGGCCTGATGTATTTTGACGGCGACGGTGTGGCCAAGGATTACCGTCGCGCCTGGAGATGGTTCCAAAAAGCGGCTCAGCAGGGAGATGCCGTGGCTCAGTATCAACTCGGCGCCATGTACGAATTGGCGCAGGGTGTGCGCCAGGATTACACGAAGGCCGCTTACTGGTACCAGCAGGCAGCCAACCAGGGATTGCCGGAAGCGCAGTTCATGCTGTCCGACCTGTATTACAAAGGGCAGGGTGTGCCGCGCGATATCGTGCTGGCGCACATGTGGGTGAATCTTGCAGTCTCCACCACGCGCCCGCTGGATAAGGACTACAACGACATGGTGGTGCTGCGCGACAAGCTGGAGCGGTTGATGAGCGAGAAGCAGATCCAGACCGCGCAGCATAAACGGGAATCGTGGCAGCCGGTGCAGTGAACCGGAACTGTGAACTGTGATGACACAAGGAGGTGAATGTTCATGATGGAAGGCATCGTCAACAAGATGGCATGTTGTGAGTGCCATGCGCCGATTACGAACTGGACGGTCAAATGCTCGAACTGCGGAGAAATGTTTCCGGCGGGCAACATCCACGTCATGATGGCCCGCGGCTTCGGCATCATCCTCGCCGTGGCACTGGTCGCCGCCGTCACTCTGGAACTCATACAGAGAATCTGATCCAGACCGTGTTCGCTTGAGGACGGTCTGTTATCATAATATAAAGAGCCGGTCCCGGTGGCCGGCTCTTTTTTTGCGCGCCTGCGGGGGCGTGGGCGGGATAGACTGAGGGCCGGACGACGATGAATTTGAAACGAGGCGGTGACCTGCGATGATCTGGGTGTGGATTGGATTTGTGGTGATGGTTCTGGCGCTGCTGGCGCTGGACCTGGGCGTGATCCACAAAAAAAACCGGGAGATGCCGGTGAAGGAAGCGCTGGCCTGGGTTCTGTTCTGGGTGGTGCTGGCGTTGGCTTTCAACGTGTTCATATACTTCCTCTATGAATACCAGCTCTTCGGTCCCACGCCGCTTATGGAAGAGCACAGCGGACGCAAGGCGGCCTTCAAGTTTTTCACAGGTTATCTCGTCGAAAAATCCCTCAGCGTGGACAACATCTTCGTCTTCCTTCTCATCTTCCAGTACTTCAGTGTTCCTCTCAAATATCAGCACCGGGTTCTGTTCTGGGGCATTCTGCTTGCCGTGGTTCTGCGCGGGGTGATGATCGGTTTTGGCATCAGCCTGCTCAATCATTTTCAATGGATGTTCTATGTCTTCGGCGGGCTTTTGCTTATCACCGCCGCCCGCATGCCCGCGGCGGAGCAGGGGAGTATCGATCCCGACCGCAACCTGTTCGTTCGTGCTGTGCGCGCGGTCGTCCCGGTCACCATGCAACATCACGAAGAAAGGTTCTTCGTGCGTCAGGAGGGACGTTGGACCGCCACGCCGCTGTTTCTCGCACTCATCCTGGTGGAAACGTCCGATGTGGTGTTCGCCATCGATTCCATCCCGGCCATCCTGTCCATCACCCGCGACTCGTTTCTGGTGTACACCTCGAACATCTTTGCCATCCTCGGATTGCGTTCGATGTACTTCGCGCTGGCGGCGGTGGTGTCGCGGTTCCGCTATCTGAACATCTGCCTGATGTTCATTCTGGGTTTCATCGGCGTTAAAATGATTTTGACGCACCACTATCACATTCCAATCGAGGTGTCGCTGGGTGTGATCGCAGGCATACTGAGCCTGGGGACGGTGGCGTCCTACCTGGATATACGAAGCGGGGGGACGGGCATGTTCGAGCCGATTGCGGAAGGCGCGCAGACGCTGGCGCGCTTGACGCAACGGGGAGGGCGACGGCTCGTTGTCTTTGTCGTGGGCATCACGGTTCTGTGCGCCGGGGTGGTGTTGATCTTCACGCCGGGTCCGGCTTTGGTGGTGATACCCGCGGGGCTGACCATCCTGGCCATGGAGTTTGCGTGGGCACGGTGGCTGTTGAACCAGATCAAAAAACGTTTCAAGGATATCCCCGATAAATTGCCCCCCGGCCTGAAAGATAAACTGAAACGCAACGCCGACGAATCATAAAAAAAGCCGGTCCCGAATGGCGGGACCGGCTTGCTCTGGTGTTGAATGTGCTGTGTGAAAGGGAGCGCTATCCTTTTTCGTGGTACTTGAAGGAGATGGCCACCTTGCTGCGGAACGCCGTCACCTTGCCGTCCTCGATTTTCATGTCGAGTTCCTTGATCTCCGCAACGCGGAGATCCTCCAGGCTGTGAGCGGCGGTTTCCACCGCTTTTTTGGCGGCGTCTTCCCAGGATTTGTCGCTGCTTCCTACCAGTTCGATGATTTTATAAACGCTGTTTGGCATGATTGACCTCCTCGCAGTGGGTCAGCAGATCGGCCTCATTCCGTTTCCCATTCCAGAATGCTGCCGTCTTCGGCTATTTTGACTTCGTTTTCCTTGCCATCCTTGTCAAACTCCACTTCGTAAAACATATCGCCTTCTTCAACTTCCTTGACCAACTCCTTGATGGTCGAACCGTGAGTGATACGGGTCACCGTCCCATTGACGGCTGCGGGCAACTCTTCCATCGTTACGGCCTCTTCCCATTCCAGGACGGCGCCCTTTGACGTCACCTGCAACTCGTTTTCACGTCCATTCTTTTTGTAATGCACCTTGTAGATGCCGTGACCGTCTTCGTGTCCGGTATGAATTTCATCGATGTTGCCGTCCTTCGTGTAGGTATCGATGACCGTGCGGGCGGCGGGATCGACCTGGTCCAGCGTGACGGTTTTGTGGCCGTGCATGACGCCGCATCCGGAAGCGCCGATCAGGAACAGGGTGAGGGTCAGGGTCGCAGCGAGTTCGCGCTTCATCATATAGTCGTCTCCTTTTCTTGAATTCTATAAATCCTGTCTTTTAATTATGATTCGATTTTTACAAAATCGATTCATTTTCAAACCCTGTCCGCAGCTCCGACCGGTTCAAAAGAATGAATGCAGCCGCCCGGCCGTATCCACGCCAAACTTAAAAATCTGCCCAAAATAGCATTATTATTTGTCGCTTCAACCTTGAGGCAACGGGATCGTTCATTTTTTGTGTCCCGGGCAACGGGTGGGAAACTTTATATTTTTTGGTCCTTTAGGGCGCAGGTTTTGAGAGGAGGGTCTTATCTCGGCTTACCGTTTCTGGGCAAGCCCTGTTGACGGGACTTCGAATGGAGCATAGCTTGGATGTATGACGCAAATCATCACATTCCCATTGTCAGTTGAAAAAGCTGCGACTTTCAACGAAAGGGATACCCGCTATGGATACCGACACACTCGTCAACAAGCCCATGATCAAGTCCTGGGGGTGGTGGGGCTTGATCTGGCTTACTATATTCCCCTTTATCGGGGTTTTTGTTTCCATCAAGTTTCACAATCCGGAATTCCTGGGTGAAACGGCCTGGTTCACCTTCGGCCGCATGCGCCCGGTGCACGTCAACGGCGTCATCTTCGGCGCGTTCTCCACGCTGTTCATTGCGCTCATGTATTACGCCGTGCCGCGTTTGTGCGGGCGGCGTTTGTATAAGGAAGAATGGGGGCACTGGCTGTTGTGGTTGTGGAACGCGTTTCTCGTCCTAGGTACGGGATCGCTGCTGCTTGGCCACAACATGGGGTTTGAAGCCGGGGAGTTCACCTGGCCGTTCAACATCCTGCGCTTCATTGTGCTGGGCCTGATCACGGTGCAGGTGCTGGGCACCGTGTTCCAACGGCAGGAGCCGCGTTTTTATGTATCGCTCTGGTATATCACTGCGGCGTTCGTGTGGACCGTGTTCAATCTGGTGCTGGGCAATGTGGTGTTGCCGTACGGCCCGTTCACGGGTGTGGACAGCGCGGCGATGCACGGCCTGTATATTCATTATATTGTCGGCCTGTGGCTGACGCCGGCGGGACTCGCCATCATTTATTACTTCCTGCCTTTGGCGGCGAAGCAATCGCTGTTCAGTCATAAGCTTTCTCTACTGGGGTTCTGGTCGCTGGCTCTGTTTTATCCCTTCGTCGGCACGCATCATTATCTGTTCAGCCCGATTCCATACTGGACGCAGACCATCTCCATCGTCACCAGCATGCTGTTGATCATTCCCGTGTGGACGGTGACCATCAATTTCTTCGGCACCGTGCGCGGCCGCTGGGGACAGGTGTGCGGCGGCAATGACGCCGACGCCTATGCGGGCAAATTTCTCATCCTCGGTGCGGTGTACTACCTGTTCGGCTGTTTTCAGGGATCGGTCGAGGCGCTCCGCCGCATGCAGGAACTCACGCACTTCAACGATTTCGTCATCGCCCATTCGCATCTCACCGTATTTGGTTCGATGGTGGTGTGGGTGGTTGGCGGCATGTATTACATCTGGCCGCGCCTCACCGGCAATCAGTTGTGGAGCGCCAAACTGGCGAGCTGGCATCTGTGGCTGACCATCGGCGGCTTCAGCGTGATGGCGGCCGGCCTCACCGCGCAGGGATTCGTGCAGGGTTCCATGCTGGAGCACGGCGCGAACTTCGTCGATACCGTCAACGAAATGAAACCCTGGTGGGTGGCGCGCACGCTGGGCGGGCTGTCGATGGACATCGCCATCCTGCTGATGCTGATCAACTTTTATAAAACCGCACAGGCGGGGAAAGCGGTCGAAAGCATGGCCGCCATCGAGCAGACCGGCGAGAAGGTGCCGATGGCGCCGCTCAAAAAGGGCGGCAACTGGCTGGAGACGCCTTCCGGCGTGGTGGTCGGTGCGGGCATTTTCCTGTTCGGCCTGGCCGTCGGCACGCAGGGCATTGCACCGTACGTGACCAACAAACAACAGCGCGCGCACGTCACCGACGTGGTGGCCGATGCGAAGATCGACGTGCCGGACTACACGCCGCTGGAGGAACGCGGGCGCGAGGTGTACATCCGCGAAGGCTGCTGGTACTGCCATTCGCAGTTCGTGCGCCCGGTGACCGGTGAAAATTTTCGATGGGGTCCGGTGTCGCAGAACGGCGAGTACGTGCACGATCTGCCGCACCTGTTCAGCACGCGGCGCATCGGTCCCGATCTCACCCGCGTCGGCCGGCGTTACAGCGACGGCTGGCACGCGGCGCACCACTGGGATCCGCAGGCGGTGAAAAAGGATTCCATCATGCCGCGGTTTCCGTGGTTGTTTGAGGAGCCTGAAAAAGAAGGCGAAGCGCCGCAGTTGAACGAAGACGGCAAGGCGCTGATCGCTTACGTTCAGCGGCTGGGCATCAGCATCGGCGACTGGCGCGAGCAGTTCGTCTCCACCAACCTGTCCGTCGGCTCCAGCGTGAATCCCGGAAACCACATTCAGAAAGACCTTCTGCCTTTGGGTGAAAACGTGTACGACGCCCGCTGTTCCGGCTGTCATGGGGACGAAGGCGACGGCACCGGTCCGTCGGCGAAGTTCCTCGATCCGAAGCCGCGCGACTTCACACAAGGCATTTTCAAGTTCCACTCCACGCCGGGCAAGGACGCCCTGCCCACCGACGGCGACCTGTTTAAAACCATCACGCACGGTTTGTGGGGCACCGGCATGCCGCCGTGGCACAACCTGACGCAGAACGAACGGCTGGCGGTCATCCAGTACATCAAAACCTTTTCCGACCGCTGGCAGCAGGAAGAAGTGAAAGACCCCATCGCCGTTCCCAAGGAAACGGCGGTGACGCTGGCGTCGATTGAAAACGGCGGCAAGCTTTATGTCAAGAACTGCCAGTCCTGCCACGGGGACGAAGGGCTGGGCGATGGCCCGTTGGCGGGGGTGGTGCAGGACACATGGGGGTTCCCCATTAAGCCTGCCAACTTCACCCTTCCGGCCGGCGAGGAAGGCGGTGTGAAGCTGGGTCACGACAGCCGGCACCTGTTCCGAACGATCATGAATGGTGTCGGCGGCGATCCCATGCCCGTGTTTCAGGGTGCGCTCAATGCCAAACAGGTGTGGGACATCGTGCACTTCATTCAATCCCTGCGCGTGCAGACCTACGAAGAGCGCCTGATGTCGGTGGGGGTCGATCCCGATGCATTGCAAGACACGCGCCGCAACATCTGGTCGATGCTGTCCCCTGCTGCGGATCAGGGCCGGTTGAAAGAGGACGTGGTGCAGTTGAAAAATGTGAGCGATGCGAAGCAGGGCGGTTGATGCCGCCTGGCGTCATCACACAAAAAAAGCCGGGACGCTGTGAACGAAATCCGAATGAAGGGAGATGCAACGATGGCTGCCGCTGAAAATAAAAAAACACCGCAAACCGGGGAACCGGGAAAACAGGACCCGCATTCGCCAGACAAGGAATATACGTACCAAGCGTCGGGTATCCGCGAGCGTCATGGGACGATTCCGCTCTGGCTGATGCTGGTTTGCCTGGGACTGTTGGTCTGGGGTGGGTATTACATGTGGACCTACTGGTCGCCGCCGGGTGTGGGGTGAGGCGGGCGCGAGCGGTTTGAAAACGATGGGACGGACGTGGAGGGACAGTCCGGGAGCTGCCTGCTCGGGCGTGAAATGGGGCGGCGCAGCGCTCCCTGAAAAGATGTGGGGCCGGGCTTAAATCGTGCTATAATGAGTGTCAAAACATAAAAAAGATGGTTTGACACAGGCAGTTCGTGGTGTCCCCGGAGTCTCCGCTGCAAGCGGATAGCCTTATAAAATCAAAGGCTTTATGTGCCGGCCATCCTTCGAGATGGCTTTTTTTGCGTCCGGGCCGCCCCTGACGCCACGCGCCTCACCCCTAAGGAAAACACGTCCCATGCATGAAGTCAAAGTGTTCGACAGTTCAGGTAATCTGAAAAAAGTGATCTCCGTCAAATCCCTGCAGAAACGGTCGGCGCAATTGATTGAAAAGCCGTCCATGTTCCGCAAAAACCGGAAAACCGGCGGCAAACCGGAAAAAACGCCTGCCAAGGTGGACCCGGTCAAAGCCACCAAGGCCCGCAAAAAAGCGTGATCGCGGCCGGGGGCTCGTTGCGCCTCTGCCCATCCATCCTGCACGGTGGCCCCGCGTGTTGCCGGGGCCGTGTGAGCGCCCGGCTCACAACGCGGCGGTTCTGGTTTTGATCTCCTTGATCAGGTCTTGTTCGTCCTCGGAATAATCGACGGGCACTTCCACCAGGTGGACGCCTTTTGTGTCCAGACACTCCTTCAATATTTTTGACAGGTCTCCCGATTGGTTCACGCGGTGGCCGTGCGCGCCGTGGGCTTCCGCAAACAGGCAGAAGTTGGGATTGCTGTAATCCATGCCGTAAGCTGGGAATCCCAATCCCGTTTGTTTCCATTTGATCATGCCGTACGCATTGTCGCAGAGCACCACGATCACCAGATCGAGCTTCAAACGCACCGCCGTTTCCAGTTCCTGCGCGTTCATCATGAAGCCGCCATCGCCGCAGATGGCCATGACTTTGCGATCGGGGAACACCATGCGCGCCGCCATCGCGGAAGGCAGCCCCGCGCCCATGCTGGCCAGCGCATTGTCGAGCAACAGCGTGTTCAATTCGTAGGCCTTGTAGTTGCGCGCGAACCCGATTTTATACAGCCCGTTGTCGAGGGCGAGGATGCCGTCGTCCGGCATGATGCCGCGGATCTGGGCGGTCAGGTATTCCGGCCCCAGCGGGAACCGGTCGTCCGCCGCCTTGTCCTCGATGTGCCGCTCCAGCTCCTGCTTCACCTTATCGAAGAAACTGAAATCCCAGTGCGCCGCCGGTTGCAGGTGCCGGTGCAGGCGCTCGATGCTGTCGGCGATGTCGCCCACCACGTCGAGTTGCGGGAAATAGACCTCGTCCACGTTCGAGGAGAAGAAGTTGACGTGGATGACCTCGGTGTTGCCGTTGGCGTACATGAAGAACGGCGGTTTTTCGATGACGTCGTGGCCGACGTTGAGAATGAGGTCGGCCCGCTCGATGGCGCAGTGCAGAAAATCCTTGTTGGACAGGGCGGCGGTGCCCAGAAATTTCGGATGCCGCTCATCGACGACGCCCTTGCCCATCTGCGTGTTGAAGAAGTAGAGGCCGGTTTGATCGATGAACCGTTTCAGTGCCTGGCTGGTGCGGTAGCGATTGGCCCCGGCACCGATGAGGATGAGCGGCCGTTTGGCCGCCACCAGCATCTCCGCCGCCTGGTCGATGGTCTGTTGATCGGCGTGCGGACGCCGGGCCGTTTGTGCGGTATAAGGCTCGGCGGTGCAGACTTCCTCGGCAATGTCTTCCGGCAGTTCGATGTGCACTGCGCCGGGCCGCTCCTCCTGTGCCAGCCGCACCGACTCGCGCACGATGACGGGGATGCTGTTGCCGTGCACCACCTGCCGCGTGGACTTGGTGAGGGGCCGCATCATGGCAATGGCATCGACGATCTGGAATCGCCCCTGCTTGCTTTTTTTGATCGGCTTCTGGCCGGAGATCATCAGCATCGGCATGGCGCCCAATTGGGCGTAGGCGCTGGCGGTCACCAGATTGGTCACACCCGGACCCAGGGTGGACAGGCACACGCCGACTTTTCCCGTCAACCGCCCGTAGGTGGCGGCCATGAATCCCGCCGCCTGTTCGTGCCGGGTGAGGATGAACTGGATGTTTGAATTGCGCAGCGATTCCATCAGGTTCAGCGTTTCTTCACCGGGCACGCCGAACAGGTGTTCCACGCCTTCCTGTTCGAGAGCGCGTACGAAAAGGTCGGATGCTTTCATCAATGGGTCTCCTTAGGGTATGTATGGTATCGGTCCGCAAGCCGGCGGACGATGCGGGTGCGAGCCCTGTCCGCGGTGGAATCCTGGGCGGATGTGTCTTGTATTGGGATGACGGTAGGCGGTAATAAGGTTTGCCGCAATTGAATTTTTAAGCGGCGTGAAGCGGGGGGATTGCGAGCGGCTCCGACTGAGAGAATCAGGGTCCGTGTGAAACGGAACGGGAGTCGGTGAACAGGGAGCTGGAGGTGCTGCGGGTTTCGGACGGTTCGGCGTCGGATGCAGCTTGCGGTGTTTGGGATTCCGCATCGGTCGGGGTGTCTTCGGGAGCCGGGCGTTTGTCCAGTTTCTGCTCAAGGGTGAACGTCAGGGTTTCGAGTCCCGCCTTGCGGGCCACGTCCAGTGCCTTGCCGTAAAAATCCCGGGCCTCCTGGATATTGCCCTGCGTTTCCGAAATCAGGCCGAGGTTGTTCCAGGTCTGGGCGAGCAGGGGGTGGTCGTCGGTGCAGATGACGCGGAACCCGCTCATCGCTTTTTGCACGAACAGCAATGCCTGGTCGAGGTCGCCCTTGCGGTACCAGACCATGCCGAGGTTTTTGCAGGTGAGCGCCACCGATGGGTGGTATTCGCTGTAATGACGGAGGCTGATGTCGAGGGCGTGCTGATGGCATTCGATGGCGCGGTCGTAGTCGCCGTAGTCCACGCAGGCGGCGGCCATCTGGTTCCAGGTGTTGGTCAGATGCACGTGCGATTCGCCGAGGTTGCGCACCTGGCTGTCCTTGGTCAGCTCGAAATGGAGCAGGGCGTGTTGCGGGTTGCCTTGTTCCATCCACACCTGCCCCAGCCGGAACCAGGTGGCGGCGATCACCGGGTGGTTTTCCCCCAGTTTTGGCAGATGCAATTCCAGAAACTGTTGCAGGTACCGGACTGCGTCGTCATAGCGGCCCTCTTTTTGCGCTTCCTTGCCTTGTTCCAGCAATTGATTGGAAAACATTCCTTCGCCTCCTCTTGTTTTGTATCCAATCTGGTTGCCATCCCTGGCAACATGCCATCCCGCTTATTTGAAAACCCGCTTGTGGAAGACCGAAGTGTTCCACCCGATTCCCAAGCTAAAGAGATAAAATTAGTGTAAAGGCTCGCAAACCAGAATAAAGCTTGTTTTGCAGGGGGTGCGCAGGATTTATATAAAAGTGTTGGATTTTCCTGAATTAGGAATGGAAAAAAATTGCCGGAAATACATTGGATTCGAGGCGAAACTTTCCTGCCCGGACGACCGCGCTGGTAGAATTAATCCAATCAGGTTGGTTGTTTGCAGGGTGTTCGTATCCTGAAAAAGGCTCCGGTTCCCGGTTCGTTCCCGCGGGCGCGGCGAGGGCAGTTGGCGGCCCGGCTTTGGGAGGCGCTCTGGGTCAAAAAGACGCCTGGACAGGACGAATAATTTATCGTTTTTTTGATATCTTTTGCCAGGGAACCGTGTTACTTTACTAGCGACAATGTGGGTTGACGTAAGTCAACGGGTTGCGGGTAACCTCACAAATCCGCGCTCGGGGATGAGAGCAGAGTAAAACAATCAGTAGGTTTTTCTTCCGGCCATCCTCTTGGGATGGTTTTTTTGTAGCATCAGGCTGTCCACGAAGCACCCTTTGAATGAACAACCCCAATAAAAATGAGGCGCAAAACATTACAGCAACGCTGACGATGATTTTGCACCAATCAGGAGAAGACAGAGCATGTCAAAAGGCACCGTAAAGTGGTTTAATGAGAGCAAAGGTTATGGTTTTATTGAGTCCGAGGATGGAAAAGATCTCTTCGTACATTTCTCGGAAATTCAAGGGGATGGCTTCAAGACGCTGACCGACGGCCAGGCTGTGGAGTTCGTGGAAGGTATGAGCCCGAAGGGCCCGCACGCGACCCAGGTTGTGCCCCGGTAATTAACCGCGCCACTTTAGAAAGCCGTCAGGGCCTCCGGGCCCTGGCGGCTTTTTTTTTGTGTTTAAAGTTGGACGCGGCTCAGCGTGTTTTTGTCGATATGATGGAACAAGTCCGGCTTCCCCTTGATCTGTATCTGCGTGTCTTCCTCATAGCTCCACGCATCGTTGTCGTGCACCACGACCTTCAATTCAAAACGCACGGTTTTGAATTCCTGATCGAGAAACAGGTTGGAACAAATGCCGTACGTCGGCGACCCCAGCTCCGCGAACAATTCGAAAGAGGTCGCGTCCGGCTCCACGGTGCCGCCTGCCAGCACACTGATGCCGCGCGGAATGGTGAAACAGCGCAACACCTGGTTGGCCGCTCCGTCCCACAGCCAGTATCCGCGTTCCTCGTGGAACGGGTTTTCCTCCTCCAGCCGCCACGCCGTGGTGGCGTAACGCAGACCGTAGAGCTGTTGCTCGTGATTGTTGGGTGGCTTGATTGGCTCGAACCTGATGCGTTCGCGGAACAGGTTTTGTTCGACGCCCCGGTCATCGGAGGGCGCGGTGTCGTCGCCTTTGGTGCCTTCCCAGGTTCCGGCCAGCGCGGCCAACGGTCCCAGGTGTTCTAAAATCGGATCGTTCATCGGCTTCCTTTCTTTGGTTCTTCGACTTGCGGTTCAATCGGGTTCCCGTATGATACTCAGCAGGGGCATCTGGAATTTATAGCGCATCGTTGCAAAAAATTCAGTCTCAAAATGCGGAGAACTCCGGGCCGTGATGCCCGCATCCGGAGGCGGCCGGAGGTCGCGTCCGCGAACAAAGGGGTGGCATGAACGCATTCATGACGTTTTACTGGATGGCGATTGCGAGCCTCCTGCTGTATGCGATGCCCGCCGTACGCACCCCCGGCGCGCGCCTGGGGCTGCTGATCCCGGCGGTGCTGGGCGTGGTGCTCACGGTGTATGAAATTTTCATGACCTTCGTCTGGGGGCCGACGGTTACCGGACCCATCCGCGTCGATATTTTCCTGGTCGTGCCGGTGGCGGCGCTGGGCCATGTGATCGGCGGCTTCGGCCTGTTGAGTGCGCGCCAGCGGAGGGGGCTGCCGCGTGGATTCCTCGTTATCTTCCTCATTCCCGCCGTGGCGCTGCTCGGACTGGGCTACGAAGTCTGGCAGGTCCGGCAGGAATCGAAACGCCTGACCGCCAATTTTTTTGAGGCCAACCGGCTGCTGTTCGAGGCGCGGTTCCGCGATCCCGAAACCCTGCGCCGCACCTTCGGCGACTTGGCGGCGGACGGTCAACCGCTGGCCGGGCACTGGCGGCGGGAACAGGGCAGTCCTCCGAGCCGCCTCGTCATCAATGCCGAAGGCGGGGTGTGGGCGTTCTATGCCTGTGGCGACACCGAATGCCTGGGCGGGCAAGGCAGGGTGGAAGATGAGAAGATCGTCACCACCCACGACATCCTGCCCGCCTACGAGTTCAACGTGAGTGCCCTCACCGCCGGTCGCATGACATTGGAGCGACTGCAACCGCCCGCGAACACCCATCCCAATGCGCCCGCACAGCCGACAAGCATCGATTTCATCAAGGAGCCGCCGCCGTTGCAGCACGCCAGCGAACAGGCGGGGGAGCTGGAGTTCCTCGGCAGTTACAGCACCTTGAGCGATCGCAGCAAGGCGCACCTCATCCTCACCGAAGCGTGGCTGTGGCAGGGGCCGCAAACCGTCTATGCGGTGGTGGTGCACGACACGCTGGTGAAGGGACGCACGGCCAGCTTCATCCGCCCCATCCTGTTCGCCGCCGGAACGCAGGCGGAGAGAGCGAACGCATACACGTTTGAGTCCGAAGACCGCGAGGGCGCGGTGCAGATCGAGTTGATCGATGCCAACCGCGTGCGCGTGACCCTGCAACGCGGCCGCGTTAAAACCGAATCGCTGGCACTCAGGAAAAACGGAAGCCTCAGCGATGAAGCGCTGGTGCTGGCGCCGACGGCATCGGCCGAAGCCTGGCAGCACTGGTTCGATACCGTCATGACCGGCCGCTTCTTCACATGGACCGCGCCGGACACCGTGGGCGACACGGCGGAGTGAGCCCCGCGCCGCTTTCGCCGGGATGCAGTACGCGGGCTTTCCCTATAAAAAAACCTGACCCCCGGCGAGCCGGAGGTCAGGCTGAGTGTGTGGTGCTCCGCCGGTCACTGCAGGCAGAACATATTGACGGATCCTTTCTCGCCAAGATTGAACACCGTCGCCCAGTCGTCGAGGTTCACATTCTTGCCCTGCATCATCGCTTCCGCAAGGCGGTGTTGCAGACCATAGGCTTTGGCATCGTTGGGTTCAATCTTTTCCTGCATGATCTGCTCGTTGCCCAGAATCAGTTGCAACTCCACGGCCTCGTTGTGGGGATTCTCCACGACGAAATCGTTCGGGCAGCTGCCTGCCGACCCCGGATTCAGAATCTGCGCATCGGTCGTCATGTCTTCCGAAGGCGGTGCGGCGCTGGCAGTGCCAACGGTCCAGCCGATCATCAAACAGACGGCCAGTAAAATAAGACTCACTCGTTTTGGTATCATGGCAGCATTTCACCTTCTAAGAAAAGTGTCTTCCTGGATTGAGTGAGGCGAGATACCCCGGATGTCCACCATTGTGCGAGGCGGGCGCCCCACTATTATTGTCTATACTTTAAACATAGGCCCTGCCGGGCGTGATTTCAAAGAAATCTGGGTAAAATCGGCGGTCGTGGGGGCGATGAAATCAGCTTTTAATTCAATAGGTTGGGAGGGGGTGGGGTGATCGCAAGGAGGGCGGACGCAGGGTCGGCGTCGGCGGGTGAAACCAGCCGGACCGGCACGGGGGCGGTGTGTTTGTTCAGGAAATGGAATGCAATGCGACGAGGCGCAGCGCCGTGCCCTGAAGCGCGATGGAGACGGCGGACAACGACACCGGCCAGAACGACCTCGGCCGGTTGATCGAAATCCCCAGCACGAAAAAGTTCAACACCATCGACCCCACTAATACGAAAAACAGTTGGTTTGGCATATAAATCTAACTTCAACTAAAACTAGTTTTTTTAGGTTAGTTATTTTTATTATTTAGCTAAGTCACAAAACTAATTATTTAGGTTTAAAATATTTTAGCATCTGTTAAATTCGAAATTTCTGAATCCAATTTGCAATTGATTAATTTTAACCGGGGTAAAAATGGGTGCATTTTCACCTATAAGACTTAATGGGCGTGAGATTGGTTTGCATAAGGGAATAATAAATCAAGAGCTCGATTCTCGTACTGTCCTTACTAATTCTCCTTGGGATTTTGTGCAACTTTGGCTTAAAAGAGAAAAAAAAGATAGAGCATTTTTTTATTGGAATCAGGCTAGGGAATTTAGTCTGGCTTCGGAGGGGTTAGGGGTGCAATCAGCACCACTATTGCATTATTACTCGTTTTTGAATGCAGTTAAAGCTTTGTTGGCTTCAAAGGAAATTAGATTTAAAGAATATCATGGAGTCCAAGCTGCTAAAGTTAAAACCGCATCAAGAAAAATCAGTCTCACCAATGAAGTTGTGAAAATAAAGAATGATGGAGTTTTCCCATCTTTTTCAGAATATTTAAATGAAAAGGAAACTTCAAAAACTCATACATTGCAAGAATTATTATTTAACCTTCCGTTTATTCATAGAACCTATTGTTTAACGTACTCTTCCCAAAGGGAAATGTTTGTTCCGATAAGAGAAGGGATGTTTGTTGCAGATAAAAAAAATAAGCAGGCTTTTTTTCAAGCAAAGCTATCAAAAGATTTTTCTTCAAAGCATGTGATAAATAGGTTGCCTCAAGATTTTGATTTGGATTCTAAGAATGGACCTGACTATACAATTAGATCAAGAGAGAAAATCTCTTATTCAAAGCCAAGCCGACCTACAAAAAAAGATTTGGAAAGGTTAAAAAAATTACAGCAAACTTTGAGAAAGGATTTGTTTTATATTAATGGTGCGCAAACATTGTGGTATGTAAGAGCAAAGACTTCTGGGCCTTCTAGGCTTTCGCGATATTCCTGCACGATTACCCTTGCGGCTATGCATCGCCTAAGTGAACTTTGTCGGTACCATCCTTTAGAGTTTGATAGTTTTCTTTCTGGAAGGCAAAACTGGTTACTGACTGAGTTTATCAAGCAATCTCCCATACAGTTTTTTGATGAAATTGCTACGGAAATAACAGGTCACCAATTCATGATTCCAAATGTGAGGCCTGCATCTTAGTGGATATTTATCTTTCTTGCGGATTGACTCATGTCCCAAGGGAACTTTTTCATGAATATTGCAACTATATACATCTGATTGCCCATAAGCTTTATAAAAAAGGGCATTTAATTAAATATGCTTTGGTAGATAGTGATCCGCAGCTAGCTAGGAAGCAGGAAGATGAAAAAGCATTACTATGTTATTTGTGGGATAGAAAAATGGTGGAAATGGCCGATGTACTAATTGCTGAGGCCAGTTTTCCTTCTATAGGCTTGGGAATAGAATTGCAGGTCGCTGAAAACAAGGATATTCCTGTAATTCTTTGTTATAAAGACTTTGGGCTTAATAGGGCTTTGCCCGTTAAGTACGAAAACCCTAATTCTGAAAGCAATGATTTGCAAATTGGCGAAGGATACATTTCATTGATGGCATTGGGTTTGCCAAATATCTACAAAATAGTTAAATATGTAGACTTTGAATCTGGCAGTTCAGAAATTCTCAGTTTGGTAGAAACACTAAGAAAGTAATTACAATTATTGGCCCCCTTTTCTCCATTCAATATACAAAGTCTTAGTCTTTAAATTTAATTGCAATTTGGTCGACAATGGGTTTTTGATCCGTCAGGATGTCGAGGCAATCTTCCGGTGTGTACACGGCGTAATGCGTGATGCGGCGATCGGAAAACATGCCGAAGCTCTGTGCGTGCAGCCACTCGACAAACTCCGAGTCCTCGACGGTCAGCAGACTGGAGTGACCCTCCCAGCTTTCGTTCTCTTCCCAGGTTTTCAGCAGGCACTTCTCGTTCGCACTCCGAAACGCCAGCACTTCTTTGAAATGGATGCGTAACCGCCGTCCCTCCACCGATCCATCGAAAAGCACCAGCCGCAGGCCGTCGCCGTCTTTGACCATCGATTCCAGGTACAAGGGCGCCGGGATGTCTTGAAAGGGTTTCCATGCTTTGTACACACTCATATGGCTTCCGAGCCTTTGTATAATTAAAGAAGCTCGTTGAATTCCGCCACGGTCAAACCAGCCTGACGGATGATGGCGCGCAGAGTCCCTTTTGCAAGTTCCTTGTGGTTAGGAATGGTCAATCGACGATGGGGTGGATCGGTTTTTCGTAAAATCAAATGACTGCCGGTTTGGTGATCCAAAACATATCCCAGCTTTTCAAATGCCTTGCAGGCTTCTTTGCCGGAAAGAACGGGAAGAGGGCTCAAAGTGGAATCTCGATGATTTCCTCTTGGATGGACGGGGGAATGGGGTCGTCGTGTTTTTTGAGGCTTTCCATGTAGCCCTGGATGGCATCCTTGATGTTTTCCAATGCTTCGTTTCGAGTGCCGCCCTGAGAAACGCATCCCGGCAAAGACGGACATTCCGCTGCAAAAACACCGTCTTCGTCTTCTTCAATCAAAATCCGGAATTTCATGATGGTGCCTGGAAAAGGTGAAAAAAAACGACAGGTTCCAATTCGCATTCAATTCTAGCGGAGCGGCTTTTTAAAATCAATAAATCCGATCCCGCGTCCACCGATCAATGTTCGCCATCCTGGAGTAGCCCGGCTTTGCGAGCGAACGGTAATCCGTTGGCGCGGACTGCGTCCGAGGCGGAGGGCTACTGCTTTGCGGGCGAACGATGGTCTGAGGGCGCGGACTGCGTCCGAGGCGGAGGGCTACTGCTTTGCGGGCGAACGATGGTCTGAGGGTGCGGACTGCGTCCGAGGCGGATGACCGGGTTGTACCCGGAGGCAACGGGCTAATGCAGGCAGTCCCGGCGGCCGGCAGGGACGGGTGCAAACGGGCAATGCATCACAGGCGGACGATGGTCCGTGGGCGCGCTCCACGGTTTTCTTCCCCTCCTTCTCAAGGAGGGGATACAGGGGAGGTTACCAATGATCGTTCCTCTTATCAGTTGTGCAAAGGTCTGCTTGAAACGGGGAGCTTTGCACAAGTTGGCAGATGGGAATTTTGGGTAATGTCTGAACAAAGGAAAGTCATTTCACCCTCACCCCAGCCCTTTCCCATCAAGGGAGAGGGGTATTAAAGATCCCTCCTCTTTTCACTTATGCAAAGCTGTCTCTGAGAAGGGGGGGACCGGTCGGTTCTATCTCATCCCAAGCAGGTTTATCTGAGTTTATCGGTGTGCATCTGTGGTTGAAAAATATTCCCTCCGCGCGTGGCGGCATGCGGTCCGGAGCCGGGGTGGATCAGCCGTTGACGGCGCTGGCGCTGGGGGTGGGGGCGGTGTGCTCGCGGCACAGCAGGGTGGTGTCGTTGGGAGTCAGCGCTTCCTGTGTCAGCTCGCAGAAGAATTTGGTCTCGCTGACCTGGGTGTTGAAGCGGCAGGTGCGGCACACGCCGAACGATTTCATCTCGTTGACCTTCTGCATGCGCACGAGCAGCAGTTTGAGGTCGGCCAGCAGGCGGTCCTGATCCAGTTCCTGGATTTTCTCCCAGGCGCTGGTGATCACCTGCGCGGGCATGGCCCGTTCGAGGAGTTTCTTGCCGCTGCGGGTGACGGAGAGGTGCACCTTGCGACCGTCTTTGGCGTCCGGCGTTTTCTGCACCAGCCCCTTGCTTTCCAGCGCCTTGATGGTCTGCGACACCGTGCCCTTGGTCAGGCCAAAGTAGTCGGTCACGCCCTGCGGCGTGTTGGAGTACCGATTGGACCGCGTCAGGTAATACAGCACATCCAGCTGGATGGGTTGCAGGTCGAAGTCGGTGCCCGCGATGCGGGTTTCGGAACGGATGAGGTGTGAGATCCGCTCTATGTAATCGTGCAGCAAGGAAGCGCTCATGGTTGCATTGTATCCAAGGTGAATAGAATTGACAAAGTAATTTGTTCCAGCTATCTTTATTATAGTTTTGATCCGAAACTAATTGCAAGTCAATTTTACTCATAGCGGATATTGAACAGGGAGGTATTGAAAATGAAGCGGTTGCACGCGGTATTGTGGGCAGGGTGGTTGATTTTTATGGCTTCACCGATTTTGGCGGGTGGGGCGAAGGTGGATTATCCCGAGGACTATCGGAACTGGACGCACGTCAAGTCCATGGTCATCGAACCGGGGCATCCGCTGGAAAACCCTTTTCAGGGTATTCATCACATCTATGCCAATTCGAAAGCGTTGCAGGGTTTGCAGGGCGGAGAATTTGCGGATGGGTCGGTGCTGGTGTTCGACTTATTGAAGTATAACGAGGCAGACAACACCCTGCAGGAAAGCGACCGCAAACTGATTGGCGTCATGCAGCGCGATGGTGCGGCGTTCGGCAAAACCGGCGGGTGGGGATTCGAAGCCTTCGCCGGCGACAGCCAGACCCAGCGCATCGTCACCGATGGCGGCGTCGGTTGCTACGCCTGTCACACGGCGCAGGAAGACCACGCGTTTGTGTTTTCCCGGTTCCGCAACTGATCGCGCGGCGGTCTCATCGGCAGGACGGAAAGGTTCCGGCATCCGCCGGAACCTTTTTCAATAAGGCTCCCCGGTTTTCAGTGAAACGCAGGCTCGAATGCGTTCCAAATCACGCATTTGGAATCACGCGCGCCGCGCCTGGTCGATCAGGATTTGGGCAGCGGCTTTGGCCTGGTCCGCGCACCGGGGCGAGCCGTTCACCTGCGCCAGGGTGATGGCCCCTTCGACGAGCAACATCAACTGCGCCGCCAGTTGATCCGGTTTCTTCAGTCCCGCCTGGACTGCCAGGTCCTTGATGTATTTCTGAAATGATTTTTTGGATTCCCGGCAGGCCTTGCGGATGGGCGATGTGGGTTCCGGGAACTCGCCCATGGCTCCCACCAGAAGGCAGCCGTAAAAATTTTTCTGGCCGAACCAGTCCTTCATCACATCAAACACCATCAACAGGCGTGCGACGGGATGTTGGGTGCGCGACTCCACCGCCTGCATGAACGCATTGCGAAAGCGCTCGTCGTAATGGCGCAGTGCCGCCAGCACCAGTTCGTCCTTGGATTTGAAATGATGGTAGAGCGTTTTTTTGGTGGCGCCTGCCTGCCTGGAAATGGCATCGACTCCCACCGCGTGGAATCCCTCCCGGGCAAACAGCCCCACCGCTTCTTTCACCAACCGTTCGCGTTTGGACGCTTGAGCCATGCCTCTCACACTCGAAATCAAGGGGATACTGATAGGTTTCAAATAAATCCAAATACAATCATCAGTCTAGTCCAGAGAGTCCCAACTTTCACGAAAAAAATCGCATCTTACTGGTTTTTCAAGCTAAATTTTTTTAAATTGATATGTAAGGAAAAACTGCTATACTATACCAATCGGTGTATTTTTAATGGGAAACCATCTCTTTATCCTGAACACCGAAAGGAATCGATCATGAGCGTTAAAATGCAGAAGGGCACCCGTTTTTTTGTGATGGCCGCGTTGCTGCTGCTGCTGGCGGCCGGTAATGCATCGGCACATTCAAGCTCGTCGATGATGAGTCAGACCGCAGGGACGGAAATCGCCACGCCCGCGCTGGGCGGATACGATCCGGTGGCTTACTTTGAAGAAGGCCGCCCGGTGCCCGGCAACGGGTTCCACACGGCGACCCATAAAGGAGCGACCTACCTGTTCGCCAACGAAGAGCATCAGAAGCTGTTTGCAGCCAATCCGGACAACTACGCGCCTCAGTATGGCGGGTATTGTGCGTACGGCGTGGCGGTGGGTAAAAAGTTTTTCTCCGACCCGCACCGCTGGAAGATTGTCGGCGGCAAGCTGTACCTGAACCTGGACAAGAACATTCAGGACAAGTGGCACGAGGACATCTCCGGCTACATCGCCAAGGCCGATTCGAACTGGATGGACATCGAGCACAAAAATCCGGCCGATCTGTAAGTTTCTGCTGAGCGGTGGAGGCTCCGGTTCCACCTGGAACTGGGGTCCTCCCCGGCTCATTCAAAATTTTGTTAAATATCTTGTGGGAGTTGAGAATGTTTTATATGAAATCGAAAATTGTGTTGCGCGGGTTCCTGCTGATGCTGGCTCTGGGCATGGTGGGGGTTCTCCTCGGCGCGGGGTCCAAACCGTTCGCCCCCAATGTGGATATGAAAACCGGCGACCTGCGTGTGCCGGAAAACTACACGCGCTGGTCCACGCTCGGTACCTGGGCGCACGCCAAAATGGAAGGTGAGCCTGGATCGAAGGAGTACCATGTTGTGTACACGCAGCCGGAGACCATCGATCACTACCAGAAGCACGGCAAATTTCCGGACGGCGCGGTGCTGGTGAAGGAGTTGCTCACCACGGAAACGATGTCCATGACGACAGGCCCGGCGGTGAGTCACGCCAGCGGTTTCAAAGGCTGGTTCGTGCTGGTGCGGGATACCGAGGGACGGTTTCCGGATTCGAAACTGTGGGGCGACGGCTGGGCGTGGTCCCTGTTCAATGCCGACGATCCCGTCAATACCGTGTCCACCGATTACAAGGAAGACTGCATGGCCTGTCACCTGCCCGCGCGCGACCTGGCCCCGAAAGGTGCCGTGGACGCCGACAAATGGATCTACACCCTGGGCTACCCGGTGTTTCAGAAATAATAGCCGGTTGAATATTTGATGGTTTGAAGAGGCGCGTGCCAGCCGGACTCCTTACCCGGCTGCCACGTGCTTTTCCATTCTCCCAGTGTTTTCCTTTCTGTTTTATCGGACGGGAAAACTCATCATGATTCCTCCCATGATGTCATTCATTTTGAAGTCGCGCTTCGGGCTTTCGGGATGCGCGTTGTGGCAGTTCACGCACGCCTTGGAAACCGCAAGGTCCGGATAGACGATCTCGAAGAAATTTTTATTGTGGACCGTGTGCATTCCATAAAAGGTTTCCTGCGGATTCTTCATGAAAACCTCCATTCCCTTTTTCTCGAACTCGGTCACCGCTCCGTTGTAAGGGTTGATGGGCCAGGGGCTCAGCAGTTTGTACATGAGACCCAGACGTTCATGCGCCACCCGGTCGGAGGCGTGCAGTAAGAATTGCGCCGGGAGCATCAGGGTTTTGTCTTTCCACCAGGTTTCCGATGCCTTCAGCACGTTGTTATTTTGAAGCCGGTTGACCACGAACTCCGTGTAGATCAGCCGATCCGATTCCATCACGGCATAAATGTAGTCGGCAACCGTTTTGGGAGCGATCGTGGGCGATTTCCCCATGGGCAGGGTGATGATGATCCCGCCCATCACATCCCCAACCTTGAAATCTTTTTTGGGGCTGTTGGGATGCGCATTGTGGCAGGCCACGCAGGACTGGGTCACCGCCTTGTCGGGATACACCGCTTTGAAAAACAATTGCCGGTTGGTGGAGACCGTGGTCATGAACGGCCGTCCCGGATTTTCATGAATGGCTTCCAGCGCCACTTTTTCGAAATGGTTTTCCGGCCCGTTCTGGGGATTGATGGGCCACAGGCTCGTAAGCTTGTAGGACATTCCCAGGTTTTGGGCGCTGACGTTTTCCGAGGCCATCAATAAAAACTGGGCGGGAAGGGGCAGGGTGTTTTCCTCCAACCATTTTTCCGTGGCCTTGAGGGAGGTGGCTTTTTCCAGACGCTCCACGATCCTTTTGGAATAAATGGTGCGGTCCGCCTCGATCACGGCGTGGATGTAGTCGGTGGCGATTTCCGGGGAAACGCCCAGCGTAATGAGCCGGGGCTCTCCCCAACTTTGTTGGTTGACGACTAACAGGGAACCAAAGCAAGCGAAGGTTAAAAACAGGGATAACAGATATTTGGACATGGCTTCCTCCCATCCGACTGACCCGACGGCCCTTTTCAAACCATGACGCATGAAAATTCGGGTCATCAGGAGAGGGAGGAAGGGTGGAGGACGACCCGGGCAAACAGGCCAATCTTTTTTCGAAAATCCTTAATAATGGGGAATCAATGCTTTGTATTTAAATCTAGGCACCCCCGCCCAACCTGTCAATTATTTCGGCGGAGGCAATGGGACGGACGGTTTCATGGTTGGGGTTCCGTGCAGCGGTTCTGGCTGGATAGGAACGAGGAAGGGTGCGTTGCCAATAATGAACTGTGGGCGACGGCCGATTGTGACCGCTGTAATTATCCAGGTTTTATTTGAAGCCGATGACCATGGAGTCGGGGCCGGCGAGGTGCACCACCTCGGTTTTCTGAAAGCCCGCCTGCTCCATCCATCCGCAACAATCCGCGCCGGTGAAGTCGAATCCGCCCGGCGTTTCGATCAGCATGTTGAGACTCATCAGCAGGCCGAATGCATTTTCCCGTCGCTCGTCATCGATGATCGACTCGATCACGATCAACGCGCCGCCCTCGGGCAGCGCATCATACGCCTTGCGGATCAACGTGTGTTTTTCATTCAAATCCCAGTCGTGGAGGATGTGCCCCATCGAAATGACGTCGGCGGGCGGCAGATCATCTTCAAAGAAGTTGCCGGGGAAAAATTGCAAGCGGTCGGAGAAATTGAACGACGCCACATACTCGTCGAACACCGGCTGCACCACGGGGAGATCGAAATTGCCGCCGGTGATGTGCGGGTGCTTCAGCGCCACCTGAACCGGCAGGCCGCCCTGCGCGCCGCCCACGTCGATGAAGGTCTTATAGTTTTGAAACGGAAATTTTTGGGCGACGTTGATGTTGGCCCCCATGCTGAGGCCCGTCATGGCGCTCAAAAATTCTTTCAGCTTGGCGGGATCGCTGTACACCGCTTCAAACAAGCCCGGTTCGCCATATTTGATTTCATTCTGCGGCAGACCGGTTTTCAAGCCCTCGGTCAGGTCGCCCCAGAACCGGTACAGGCGGCTGTTGGCCATCTCCAGAAACCCACCGATGTACAACGGACTGGACCGGTGGAATAGCAACCGTTGGTTTTGCCCAGCAGGCCCAACGCCACCAGCGTGTCGAAAAAGTCGTGAGCGGAGCGGGAGTGAAGACCGGTTTTTTCGCTCAGGGTTTCGAGTGGGTAAGAATCTTTTCCGATAAGCGTGAACACGCCCAGCTCCACCGCGCTCAACAAAACTTTCGAGCCCCAGAAGCCAAGCCCCATCTGCATGATTTTGTCAGGCCGAACCGGATCGGTCATAGATGGTTTCCCCCCTCTAAGTGCGGCCCGGCGATCAACCCGGCAGGCGCATCCTGGTTTTGGAAAGACAGAAGGCGATGTTCGCATCGCCTTGAAACCGGAACCGTTCTATCCAAATAAAAATTGGTGGAGCTGGGGGGATTCGAACCCCCGACCTCTTGAGTGCGATTCAAGCGCGCTCCCAGCTGCGCCACAGCCCCATGTTTGTGTATTGTCCGATACCTCTATTTTACCCAACTCTTGAAATTCGAACCAAAAAGTTGTTTTCCATGAAACCGGGAAAAACCTTACCGCTGGGACAGTGCGGGTCTGGATCGATAACGCCTCATCGCCAGATTTGAAACCCGACCACTTTGTATCCCGATTCCAGAAAAGTTTTGGCGTCTTCCTCGGAGTAGCAGTCGTTCACATCTTTACGTCCCCACCCGCACAGCAATTTATCCCACGTGCGCACGCTGGCGTCCGCCTTGCCGAATCCTTCCCCCGATTTCAGAATCTCCGGCTGAAAATTAATGTGCCGCACATAGCCGGTGCGGCTGAACAGCTCCAGCGCCAGCTTGATATCATTAGGCAGGCAGTCGGCGGCGCTGTCCTTGCTTCCCTGCCATTCAAATGCGGCGGAGACTTTCGGCTGGCCGTTTTCAGTCTGCACATGATACTTCAGCTTCAGCGTCTCAGCGCGGCAATCGGGAAACTCCTGAAGAGATAGGATGAAGGTTCCCTGCTTTTCGATGGAATCGTTGCCGGCCAACGCGGGTGACACGCTGAAAAACAAAACGGCGGCGAGAACGAATGGCACGCGGATCAAAGCAGTCATCGATAGAGCTCCTGTAAGTTTTTAGTAACGCAACGGATGCGGTAAAGGTTGCATTCATTCTATGCATTTATCATGGGCGTGAGAAACCGTTCATCGTTCCCCCACACAACCATCGCCACAGCGTGCCCGCGTTTGTCTTATGGGCATCCGCCAAAGACCACCCACTCCGTGACGCGGGTTAAATGTGGTTGCGGATCATCAACTCCTTCGGGTGCGGGTTCAGGTACACCTGGTTTTGCAGGTACTCCACGTTGTGCGTGCGAACATGGTGACGCATCAGCGTGACCGGCACCACCAGCGGCACCAGTTCCTGCTGGTAGTCTTCAATGGTTTCCAGGATGTCCCGTTTTTCCTCGCCTGAAAGTTCTTTTTTGAAAAACCCCAGCATGTGTTGCAGGACATCGGCATTTTTTTTGATCGTCGATTTCATCGCCAACGCGTCCATGAAGGTGCCGGCGTATTTGGATTTCAATTCTGCAGGCGTGTATTGTTTGGCTTCAGCCACCAGCTTTCCCAGAGCATCGTAATGTTTGCGGCTGTGCGCCAGCAAAAGAAACTTGTGCTCGGTATGAAACTTTACCAGCGCGCCACGCGACCAGCGTCCGTTCACCAACGTTTGCAGGCGATGGTAGGCGAAGACGCGGACGATGAAGTTCTCGCGGATTTTCGGATCGTGCAGCCTGCCTTCCTCTTCCACCGGCACGCGTGGGCAGGTGCTCACGAAGGCCTCGGCGAACAGGCCGCGTCCGTTGTGGTGCACGGTGGCGGTGTCGGTATAGACCTTGATGCGGTTCAGGCCGCAACTCGGTGATTTGGATTTGAAGATATAACCGCACAGGTCCATCTTCGCCAGTTCGTGGGAATGCATTTTGGAAAGGCGGCGCATGCCGGCGGTCCAGTCGGTGCCGGTTTGCGTTCCCACCATGCGCGGCGATTCCGGTGTGCCGTGCAGGCGCACGGTTTCGCGCGGCGTGCCCATGCCGGCGTCCACTTCCGGACAGGTCGGCACCCATTCAAAAAACGAGGCCAACACTTCCGTCAGATAGCGGTCGCGTTTGTGGTCGCCGTTCCAGCGCACCGGTTCTCCCAGCAGGCAACTGCTGACGCCGATTCGGATTTTTTCGTTTTCCGGGGATGTGGGCATCGCAAACCCCTCCAATATAAAAATATCTATTCATTATATAGAAGGAAAGGGGGCTGGGCATGGGGAAAACCCCGTCTCGCGGGCAGGGCAATCCTGAGGAATCAGATTGCATTTCAAATTGGGCCCTCCGGCCATCGTTCCCCCATTTGCCATTACCGGGTTTCCTCTCCGCGTGGCGCAGGCCAAGCCTGAGGAATCAGATTGCATTTCAAATTGGGCTCTCCGGCCATCGTTCCCGCATTTGGCATTACCCAGTTTCCTCTCCGCGTGGCGGAGGCCAAGCCTGAGGAGGCAGATTGCATTTCAAATTGGGCCCTCCGGCCATCGTTCCCCCATTTGGCATTACTAAGTTTCCTCTCCCGCGTGGCGGAGGCCAAGCCTGAGGAGGCAGATTGCATTTCAAGTTGGGCTCTCCGGCCATCGTTCCCCCATTTGGCATTACTAGGTTTCCTCTCCCGCGTGGCGGGGGTCAGAAGAAGCGGATGCCGATAGAAAGGAAATGCGCGTTGTGGCCTGCTTCCACCGCGCCCAGTTGGCCTTCTGCAATCGAAAGGTACTTGTATTGGAACAGCAGAGAGCCGTTGACACCTTCCCGCCGATGCGTGGGCGCGAGCTCGAGACCGAACACAACCTGCCAGGCCAGCGACTGACCATTGCCCTGGGTCACGTTGGCGAGAAACAGATCCTGCCTGGCCTGCCCGGCGCCGCCGCCGAAATAATAATGGTAGGTGAACAATCCCGTTTCGTGCGCCCAGCCGGGGCTGCGGTAATAGGCGTTGAGGAGCGCGTTTTCTAGCTTCAACTGATCCCCTTCTTCTCCTTGCGCGCCGGACAACGAACCGAGCTCCAGGGTGGTGGTTCCCACCTCGACTTCCAGCAGAAACGTTTCGTTGAACATCAACCCCAACGCGCCGAAGAACCCGAGGCTGACGTTGTAATCCGGTTCGGCCACGGTGGCGCCGGTGCTGGGGTTTTTGAGCTCCGACCCCATCACGAAAGCGGAATTGACGGGAAACAGGTTGAGGTAGGGCGACACCTCAAACGCTGCCGCGCGCAGGGGGAAAAGGCAGAACAGGACGGTCAGGATGATGAGTTTGCGCACAGCGGCTCCAAGGGGTTGAACAGGACCGGCATTGTACCACCTCGCGGCGCGGGGAGGAAGCGGACCGGGCTCCAATCCGGAAATACCGCCGCAAAAATTCCGGTTGATCGCACGCCGCCTGCCGCGATATTTTAGTAAGAACAGGCGTGCGTTTTCCCCGCGGTTTTGGGATGTCCCTGCGGGAAGGGCTTTTTATGGACATCCTTATTTTTTTGCCTGACAGCGGAAAGGTGATGGACGATGAGAAAACCTACTAAAATCTTTTGGGCGATGGGAATGATGGCGGTGCTGTTGAGTTCCTCCCTGCCGGGGACCGCCAGAGCGAATGCCCTGCCGGAGATCAAGGTCCTGCCGCTGGAGCTGGCGATCAAGGCGGGGTTGGCGACGCTGGACGAGTGTTCCAAGAACGGCTACCGGGTGAGTGTTGCCGTGGTGGACCTCGGCGGCAACGTGAAGGCGCTGTTGCGTCATGACGGGGCCGGGGCGCACACCCCCGACAGCAGTTTCAAGAAAGCCTACACCTCCGCCAGCCTCGGCCGCCCGACGATGGAACTGGCCGAACTGTTGGTCAAGGTGCCGCGCATCCACGGCCTGCGGGACATGAACGACAAGATCCTGATTTTAGGGGGTGGATTGCCCATCAAGTTGGATGGGGCGCTGGTTGGCGGTATCGGGGTCGGCGGCGCGCCGGGGGACCAATTCGACGAAACCTGCGCGCGGGCGGGGTTGCAGGCCATTGGCGCGGAATGACGCGGTTTCCCTATTTTCCGCTTCTCAATCCGGGCCGGATGGAGTAAGATAGCTCCTTTCGTTTTCCCGACAACCCGTGACACCATTTTGTTTTAATTAAGGAGAGTTTCGTTGGCTAACCATAAATCGGCGATCAAGCGCAATCGTCAGAACATCAAACGCAACACGCGCAACACCGGCAACCGCACGCGCATCAAGACCCACACCAAGCGGGTATTGGAAGCCGTGGCGAAAAAAGACAAGACCACCGCCGAGCAGGCCTTGAAAGACGCGACCAAAGTGATCTCCAGCGTCGCCAGCAAAGGCGTCCTGCACAAACGCGCCGCCTCGCGCAAAATTTCCGGCCTCGCCAAAAAAGTCAACCAGATCGCCGCTTCCGGCTGAGCCTCCCGGCTTGCCGAGGCGGAGTTGGCCCCGCCCCCCGTCGTTATTTATAATTCCTGCCAAATGCCCGGGCCTTCAATCCGTTGAAGGACTGCGTTTGAAAGTCACTCCGTCTTCGCGCACAATTTCAGGATCAGCGATTCGAGGATGCCTTCCGGCGCTTTGCCGGTGGATTTCAATTCGAGGTCGGCGTCGGACAAACTCTGGAATCCGTTGCGCAGTTGCCGCTCTGTGAAGTTGCCGGTGAACTTGAGCGCCTGCTCGATCAAAAACGGTTTCTGTCCCATGACCTTGGCGATCTGCTGGCGCGGCACGCGTTGCTGCTGGTGGTGCTTGACCTCCCAGATCAGGCGGAACTGCCACGCGATCATGCCCAGCACCTTCACCGGCTCCTCGCCGTGTTCGAGTTGATTGCGCAGCAGGCGCAACGCACGGTCGGCGTTTTTTTCTTTCAGCGCATCGGTTAAAGAGAACACCGATTCCATTTTGATCGCCCCCACCACCTCCGCCACCGCATCCGGCTTGAGCGTTTTGCTGTCGCCGGTGAAGGTGATCACTTTATCCAACTCCTGCGCCAGGATGCCGGGCTTCGGGCCGATGCGCGACAGCAATGTCTGCGCCGCGTCGGTTTCCAGCGTGTAGCCCAGGCCCTTGGCGCGGTTTTTGATCCACATCGTAAGTTCGCCCTCTTTCGGCGCGGCGCAGTCGCCCGCCCCCGGCAGACCCGTCAGGTGTTTGTACAGTTTGCGTTTGCGGTCGGCCTTGCGCGCGGTGAGCGCCAGGCAGGCTTCCGGTGCGGGATTTTTGGTGTAATCGATCAATGCCTGAATGTCCGCATCGGCGAACGTTGCCTCGTCCACGTTGCGCACCAGCACCAGCTTGTCGCCGCCTAAAAAGGAAAATGTTTTCGCCGCCTCGATCCAATCGTTGGGATGGCTCGTCTTGCCTTCGAAGGTTTCGAGGTTGAAGTCGCGGTTGTCGGCGGTGATGAGTTGACCGGTCAACAGGCGCAGCAGTTCGAGCTTGAAAAAATCTTCTTCGCCGTAGAGGAAGTAAACGGGATGCCGCGTGCCGCCGTTGAGGGCGCGAATCAATTCCATTGCGGTCACGGCGCGGCCCTCATCATCAAAACTGGTCGATGACGAGGCTCACCAGCCGGTTGCCCAGCAGACGGTAGGCCTGAAGGAATGCCGCCTGCCGCGAGGCCTCGGCATCGACGACATTGATGCTTGGCCGGTAGTCCCAGCGCGTCTTGAGCGTTTGCTTGAGGTGCGTGCGGTTCAGCACCTGGTCTTGCACCACCACGTCGAGGTTGATGTACACCCAGTATTCGGTGACCACGTCGCGCGCGTCGAAGGCCACGGCGCGGATGGAATACCCCGTCAGCTTGCCGGTCATCACGAGATCGGCGCGGGCGGTGTCGGCCATCAGCTTCAAACGTCCGTCGCGCAGGAACGACTGGCGCACGCGCTCGGTGAGGTTGCGGTTGATGGTCGGCTCCTGCGACACGTTGTCGAACACGGGGATGGCGATGGTCTTCAGGTGCGGCGGCAGTTGCGCTGCACCGGTACCGACCAGCTGGTAACCGCAGGCGGGAAGGCAGGCGAGCAGAAGAAAACTAAAAAATATGTGGTGGGTGAGCCGCATAAGAAGTTCGTTCCTGTTAATTCAGAAGAGCAAAACATAGATTCTTCGCTGACGCTCAGAATGACAAGGCGAAGGTTCTTTTGTCATTCTGAGGAGCGGAAGCGACGAAGAATCTCTGTGTTCATCGACGTTCATCTGTGGTTAATCCTTTTCTCTTTTTAATTGCCGGTTGAATCAAACCACGATGTTCACCAGTTTTTTGGGCACGACGATCACCTTGCGCGGTTCCTTGCCGTTCAACCATTCCTGAACGCGCTCGTCTTCAAGACAGTGCTGTTTGAGCGCGTCGTCTTCGATCTCCGACGGCACTGAAAGTTTCTGCCGCACCTTGCCGTTGACCTGCACGACGATGGTCATCTCGTCCGCCTGCATGTACTGCGCCTCATGCACCGGCCAGGCACATTCGTGCGTGGGCTTCGAAAACTTCAACTGCGATGCCATTTCCTCTGCGATGTGCGGCGCGAACGGACTCAACACCAGAATCAACGCCTCCACCGCCTGCCGCAGCACGGCTTTGTGCCCGGCCTGCGATTCCTTCTGTGCGTTCCACCCGTCCTTGAACGTATAAAGGTGGTTGACGAATTCCATCGTCGCCGCAATCGCCGTGTTGAACTGCATGCGTTTTTCCACGTCTTCCGTGACGCGCTTGATGGTCACGTGCGTCTGCCGCCGCAACTCCTTGAGTTCGTCCGGCAGCGCATCGCCGCCGTTACCGGGCTCGACTCCCTGCACCGAATCCGAAAGTTCCGCAAACAGCCGCCACACGCGTTTCAGAAACCGAGAACAGCCTTCGACGCCCTGGTCGCTCCATTCCAGATCCTTCACCGGCGGCGCGGCGAACAGGATGAACAGCCTGGCCGTGTCCGCGCCGTAACGCTCGATGATGCCGTCGGGATCGACCACATTGCCTTTCGACTTCGACATCTTCGCGCCGTCCTTGATGACCATGCCCTGCGTCAAAAGATGCGAGAACGGTTCATTGGAGTTGACCAGCCCCAGGTCGCGAAACACTTGATGAAAGAACCGTGAATAGAGCAGGTGCAAAATGGCGTGCTCGATGCCGCCGATGTACTGATCGACGGGCATCCAGTAATCGATCGCCTTTTTCTCGAACGGCGCGTCGCCGGCGTGCGGCGAGGTGTAGCGGTCGAAATACCACGACGAACAGATGAAGGTGTCGAGCGTGTCGGTCTCGCGTTTTGCCGGAGCGTTGCACTTCGGGCACGCCGTGTTGATGAACGCGTCGAGCGTTTTGAGCGGCGACTGGCCGCGCTCCCCCAACTGCGCGTCGAGCGGCAACTCGACCGGAAGCTGATCGTACGGCACCGGCACCGTGCCGCAGGCGTCGCAGAACACCATCGGCACCGGCGTGCCCCAGTAACGTTGCCGCGACACGCCCCAGTCGCGCAGGCGGTAATTGACCGTGCGCTCGCCGATGCCCTTTGCTTTGAGGTGCTCGCAAACTTTCCGTCGCGCCTCTTCACCGGCGAGGCCGTCGAACTCGCCGGACTGGATCATCGGTCCTTCTTCGGTGAACGCCTCTTGCAACTGCGTGGCGTCGTGGATGCCGTCGGCGGGCGCGATGACGACGCGGATGTTGAGATCGTATTTTTTGGCGAATTCGAAATCGCGCTGGTCGTGCGCCGGGACCGACATGATGGCCCCGGTGCCGTAATCCATGAGCACGAAGTTGGCCGACCACACCGGCACGCTCTCGCCGTTGACCGGGTTGACGGCGTACGCGCCGGTGAACACGCCCAGCTTGTCGCCGCCCTCGGCGGTGCGGGCGATGGTGTCCTGACTCTGCACCTGCTTGATGAAGGCATCGACCGCCTGTTCCTGTTCCGTGCCGCGCGACAGTTTCCGGGTGAGCGGGTGTTCCGGCGCGAGCACCATGAAGGTTGCGCCCCACAGCGTGTCCGGCCGCGTGGTGAAAATGCGGATGGCGTCGCTGCCGTCTTTCGGTTGGAAATCGACTTCCGCGCCGAAGCTCTTGCCGATCCAGTTGGCCTGCATGGCCAGCACCTGCTCCGGCCAGCCGCCTTCCAGTTCCTTGCAGCCGTCCAGCAGGCGGTCGGCGTATTCGGTGATTTTGAAGAACCAGCCTTCCTGCGCTTTTTTGATGACCACGTTGTCGCAACGCCAGCAGCGGTCGTCGATGACCTGTTCGTTGGCGAGCACCGTCTGGCAGGACTCGCACCAGTTGACCGTCGAGTTTTTGCGATAGACGAGACCGCGTTCGTGGAATTTCAGGAAGCACCACTGGTTCCACTTGTAATAATCCGGTTTGCAGGTGGCGACTTCGCGGCTCCAGTCGTAGCTGAGGCCGAGGCGCTTCAACTGCGTGCGCATGGTGTCGATGTTCTCGAAGGTCCATTTGGCCGGGTGCGACTTGTGCTGGATGGCGGCGTTCTCTGCGGGCATGCCGAAGGAATCCCAGCCGATGGGATGCAGCACGTTGTAGCCCTTCATCATCTTGAAGCGGGCGAGGGCGTCGCCGATGGTGTAGTTGCGTACGTGGCCCATGTGGATGCGCCCGGAGGGGTAGGGGAACATCTCCAGCAGGTAATACTTTTCCTTCGATGGGTCTTCGGTGACCTGGAAGGACTGGTGGTGCTCCCAGTACTCCTGCCAGCGCGCTTCAATGGTTTTGTGATCGTAATCCTGCATGGTCGGGATGGGTCCTCGTGGGGAAAAAGGTGGATCGAATCAGAAACCCGTATAGTAACCAAAACCGCCCGCCGTTTCCACCCGCCGGGTTAAACCCGAAGGAAAAGGATTGTATTGGGAATGGGCTGGTCGATCAAGTCCGCCGACCAGGTATTATCCTGTTTCCCCTCCACGTAGTGGAGCCGGCCAGGCCGGGAGCGAACAACATAATTAACCACAGATGCACACCGATGAACACGGATAAAAACCAACCCTTCCCAGCCGGTCACTCTGGAGTGTTCCTTGAAAAAGGGGAGCTTTGTAAAAGTCATTAAAAGGTAGTAGAGGAAGCCACCCTCACCCCAGCCCTCTCCCGTCAAGGGAGAGGGGGGGGTTAAAAGTCCCTTCTCCCCTGGCGGGAGAAGGTTAGGATGAGGGGGATTCATGACTCGTCCGTATTCGTGTCATCCTGAGCGAAGCGAAGGATCTATGTTTTATCTGTGTGAATCTGTGTTCATCGGTGGTTGCTTCAATCTGTGCCTTTCACAACGCCCTATACATTATAGACGCGCCGGTGGAGTGGAGGTTTTGCACGCGGAACGCGACGAGGAATTTATGGTATGCGGACCGGCAGTCGCGCTTTCTTCAATATATAAGGCTCCCGCCGCACGGCCAAATGGAATTTCCGCCCGCAGCGGTTTACAATGGAGGGCATGACGGAACTGTCCGGGGCCATCATCGTTGTCTTCTGCCTGTACGTCCTGCTGATGCTCGCCATCGGCTGGGTGACCTCGCGCTACCAGAAATCCGCGTCGCATTATTTTTTAGGAGACCGCTCGCTGAAAGCGTGGGTGACGGCAGTGTCCTCCACCGCCTCTTCGGAAAGCGCGTGGGCGGTGCTGGGCACGGTGGGCCTGGCGTACAAGGACGGCCTCGCCGCACTGTGGTTTTTGCCCGGTTGTTTGCTCGGATACGCGCTCAACTGGTTTTTCCTCGCCGAGCGCCTGCGCCAGCACTCGCTCGACACCGGGGCCATCACCCTCCCCGATTATTTCGAATACCACTTCAACGACAAGACCCGCGTGCTGCGCATGCTGTCGGTGGGCATCATCTTCTTCAGCATGATGGCGTACGTGGCGGCGCAGTTCACCGGCATCGGCAAAACCTTCGACGCCATCTTCGGCATCCCGCATTATGTGAGCATTCCCGTCGGCGGCGCGATCATCATTGTCTATACCATGATGGGCGGCTTTCTCGCCGTGGCGTGGACCGATTTCGTGCAGGGACTCATCATGGTGGCGGGCCTGGTGGTGCTGGCGGTCGTCGGGTTCGTGCACCTTGGCGGATTCTCCGGCGTCGCCGAGCAGGTGAACGCCGCCTCGCCGGAAACCCTGCAATGGATAGGCGGCAAGCCGGCCGCCGTGTTCTTTGGCTCGATGATCGGTCTGTTGGGCATCGGCCTGGGCTACCCCGGCCAGCCGCAGGTGTTGAACCGTTACATGGCGGCGAAGAATAAGAAAGTCATCGAGACCGGCGTGTGGATCGCCTTGGGCTGGGGGTTCCTCGTGTACGGCTCGGCGATCTTGCTCGGCATCTGCGGCAACGCGCTGTACCCGACGCTGGACGATCCCGAGCACCTGTTCCCGCGCGCCGCCACCGACCTGTTGCCGACGGGCCTGACCGCCGTGGTGCTGACCGGGGTGATGGCGGCCATCATGTCCACCGTCTCGGCGCTCATCATCGTCGCCGCCTCGTCGGTCGCGCACGACGTGTACTCGAAAATGATCAACCACAACCTCAGTCATCAGCAGATCGTGCGCATCAGCCGTTACACCGTGCTGGCCCTAGGCCTCGGCGCCATGCTGATTTCGCTGATGGAGACACACGTCATTTTCTGGTTCGTGCTGTTGGCGTGGTCGGCGTTGGGATCGAGCTTCGGTCCGGTGATTTTGTTTTCGCTGTACTGGAAAGGCGTGACGCGCGAAGGCGCGATTGCCGGCATGGTGACGGGCTTTGTCACCACCGTTGTCTGGTACCACAGCGGCATGAAGGATGTGTTGTACGAAATGATCCCTGCCTTCACCCTCGCCACCCTCGCTGTGTATGGGGTGAGCAAACTCACCGCGCATAAAGTGCCCACGGGTTCCCCCTTCTCCGAAGGAGGCTAGGGGGCTTTTTCCTTGGTGTGTCATCCTGAACGCGAGCGAAGGATGTGGATGCTTTCTTTCATCGGGAGCACAGAGAATCTTCGCTGTTGCTCCAGGACAAGCAAATTACAAGTAAGGTTGAGTCCTTGGTAACCCCTCCCAACCCTCCCCTTGAAAAGGGGAGGAGAGAAAACTCCCCCTTTGGAGAGGGGATTCAATGATCTGCTGTTTTCAAGCTCATTGAGCCCCATCCAGCGCTCTTAAGATCAGTCCCGCCATTTCGCGGGAGGCGCCTTTTTTTTCTTTGACCAGGGTCACCGCTTTTTCCATCAACCGTGCGTGCAGGGTGTCTTCCTCGAACAGTTGCATGATGCGTTTGGCCATGGCGTCGGCGTCGGCGACTTCGATGGCGATGCCGAGTTCTCCCAGTTCGTCGGCGGAGTGTTGCACGTTTTCGACGAACGGTCCGTGCAGCACCACCTTGCCCTGCGCTGCCGGTTCGATGAGGCTGTGCCCGCCGCCCGGCGCGATGAGACTGCGTCCGACAAACGTCACGTCCGCCACGGCGTACAGCTTCGCCAGCTCGCCCATGGTGTCGAGCAGGATGACGTCGTGCCCGTGTGAGTCGTCGGGCTGGATGGCGCTCCTGCGGATGCAGTCGAGGCCGCGCTCCGCGATCAGCCCCATCACCTCGCCCACCCGTTCCAGTCGGCGCGGCGCGATCACCAGCGTCAGTTTGGGATAGCGGGCGCGCAGCGTTTGGAAGGCGTCGAGCACGATGATCTCTTCGCCCGGATGCGTGCTGCCCGCCATCCACACCGGGTGGCTCGCCGGAATGCGCAAGGCCTCGCGCAGGTGGAATCCTTCCGGCTGGCTGATGCTTTTGAGCCCGTCGTACTTGGTGTCGCCGACCACGCGCAGGATTTCCGGCTCGGCACCGAGGCTCACCATCGCCTGCCGGCCCGCTTCACTCTGCATGCAGATGAGGTCGAAACGGTTGAGCAGTCCCTTCACCCACGGCTTGACGAAGCCGTAGCATTTGAGCGATTTCTCCGACAGCCTGCCGTTGAACAGCATTTGCGGAATGCCGCGCGCTTTCAGCAGGTAAATCATGCCTGGCCAGAAGCCGGTGTCGGTGAGCACGTAGAGGTCCGGGCGGATGCGCGTCAGCGCCCACGCCAGGAACGGCCAGCCGTCGAGCGGATGAAAAAAGATCTGGCGGGCGAACGGCATCTGGCGGCGTGCGCCGTCGTAACCGGAGTCGGTGGTCACCGAGACGACGATATCGAGATCGGGCCGGTCCTCATGCAGTCGGCGCAGCACCGGTGCGGCGGCGTTGACCTCGCCGAACGACAGCGCCTGCACCCAGATGAGTGGCCGTCCTGCCTTGCGTTTCACCGTCGGCACGTAGCCGAAGTGGTGACCCAGCCCGCGCGTTTTTTTGCCATTGATGATGGCGTAGAAAAAAAACAAAGGCAGCACCAGCACCGAGGCCAGACTGGAAAGCATGTGATAGAAAACGGGCATCATTGAAAACGGTCCGGTCAATCGGTTTGTGGAGCCAGCATCTGTTCGAGAATGCGCAGGTTGGCGTCCAGCGCGCCCCGGTGTTTGTGCACCATCACCGCGGCCAGCTTGCTGCGGTTTTTGATTTCCTCCGGCTGCGTGAGGAGAGCATGCAGAGTTGGGTATAGCTCGTCGGCGCTTTGCAGCTGAATGCCGCCGCCGGACTCCACCAGCAGGCGCGCTTCTTCCTTGAAGTTGTCCATGTGCGGACCGAACACCACCGGCACGCCGTGCATCGCCGGTTCCAGGATGTTCTGGCCGCCGAATTCCGGATGGAAGCCGCCGCCGACGAAGGCCAGCAGGCTCTGCCGGTAATAGTCGTTGAGGTGGCCGATTTCATCGACCAGCACCAGGGCGACATCGGGAGCCGCTGCGCCGTCCAGCTCGCTGAATCGTTTGTAGGGCAGGCCGCGGTTGAGGATCAGGGCCTCCACCTCGTCCGAGCGTTGCGGGTGGCGCGGCGCCAGCACGAATCGCCACGGGGTGTCTTCCTGTTCCTGCGTGAGGCGGGTGATGGCGTCGAGGATCGGGTCTTCGTCGCCGGGGCGTGTCGAGCCGAACACGACGAGCGGCGTTTCTGTTCGGGTGGCGCCGCCGGTTTCCGGCAGCGCATCGAATTTCATGTTGCCGGTGTTGTCGATCCGCGCCTCCGGGATGCCCAGCGAGCGCAGGCGTTCGGCGTCTTCCCCCGAGCGCATGGCGAAGCGTTCAATGCCTGCGACCAGCCAGCGGAACAGCGGTGCGATCTGGCGGTACCGGCGGAACGACTTGCGCGACATGCGGCCGTTGACCAGCACCACCGGGATGTCGCGTCCGGCACACTGATGCAGCAGGCCGGGCCAGAACTCGGCTTCGATCAGGATCAGCATCGCCGGGTGCAGACGGTTCAGCACCGCGCCGGTCAGCCAGAACAGGTCCGGCGGCAGGCGGAACACCGGGCACAGGCCGAACTCCATTGCCTGCCGGTAGCCCGTCGGCGTGAACGTCGAGAGCACCACCTGGTGATGCGGAAAACGCTGGAGCAATCCCCGAATGAGCACCCGGGCCACGCGCACCTCGCCCACCGACGAGGCATGCACCCACAGCGTGTCCTGGCAGGCGGGCAGCGATTTCCAGTTGCCCATGCGTTCGCACAACTCTCTGCGGAAGCCGGCGTCGAACGCCGCACGCACAAGAAGGTAAGGCGAAAGCGCCAACAGGGCAAGGCCTGTGATAAGATGGTAGATCACAATCATGGCTTTGATTATAAACCAGATACGAACGTTTTGGGGACACGCCGGGGCCGCGAAATCCGAATATGAGCATTGAATCGCTGTACTACCAGGTCATCTCGCCCGACCGCAAATACTATCACGTGCCCATGTACCTGTTTCTGAAGAGTGTGTCGGTGTTCTACGGCATCATGCAGAAACTGCGCGCGGGGTGCTACCGCAAAAAAATCCTGCCGGCGCGCAAACTGGAAAAACGCGTGATCAGCGTCGGCAACCTGACCCTGGGCGGCACCGGCAAAACACCGACGGTGGTGTGCATCGCCGAAACCCTGCAAGCCCACGGCCACCGTCCGGCGGTGTTGAGCCGCGGCTACGGCGGCGAATCGCCGCTCGCGGTCAATGTGGTCAGCGACGGCCACAGCGTGCTGTTGACCCCCGCCGAGGCGGGCGACGAACCGGTGATGATGGCGCGCCGCCTCGATGGCGTCCCCGTGCTCACCGCCAAAAGCCGCTACGCCAGCGGCCGCTTCGCCATCGACACATTGGGCGCGGATGTATTGATCCTCGACGACGGCTTCCAGCATTTGCCGCTGCACCGCGATCTCAACATTTTATTGTGCGACCACCAGAGCCCGTTCGGCAATGGCTGCATTTTCCCGGCAGGCGAGTTGCGCGAACCGTTGCAGGAGATTGAGCGCGCCGACCTCATCTGCCTCACCCGCTTTCGTCCCACAGTCGGTGACGGTGCGGTGACGCCCAATCCCCGAAACGTTCCCGTCATCGCCACGCAACTGCGCCCGGTGGACCTGGTGCACCCGCCCACCGGCGAGACGCAGCCGCTTTCTCATTTACAGGGCCGCAAGATTGGATTGTTCTGCGGCATCGGCAACCCCGCCGACTTCAAGGCCTCGCTGGAAGCACTGGGCGCGGAGGTGGTGTCCAAGTTCGCCTTCCCCGATCACTATGCCTACCGCGCGGAGGACCTTCAGGAAATCGAGGCGCGCGCCGTCAAGGCCGGAGCGGAACTGTTGGTGACGACGGAAAAGGACGCGGTGAAATTATTTGACCACGCGTTCGCGCTGCCGTGGTATGCATTGCGGGTGTCGCTGGAGGTGGTGGAAGGCCGCGAGCACTGGCTGCGCCTGCTGCTTGCGGAATCCGATGACGACGGTGCGGGAGGCCCTCATGACGGAGTCTGATCGTGGGCGGCACAACGCGACGCCCGGCGCGACCGGGGGGGCGTCCGGCCCGGTCATGTCGCCCGTCAAAAGCCTCGTGTTGACGGTGGCGATTCCGTCGCTCTATCTCGGTGCCTTGCTGGTGGCGTGGTTGGGACCGAAGCATTTTGGATTCGGCGTGCGGCCGTTGGTGTATGTGGGATTGACCGTCGGGTTGTCGGGGTTGTTGTTCTGGACGGTGGCGATGGCGCAGCTGGGGCGGTCGCTGGCGGTGCTGCCGGGTGGCGACCGGCTGGTGGATCACGGCGTGTACCGCTATGTGCGGCACCCGGTGTACTGGGGCATCGTGCTGACGTTTCTGGGACTGTTTCTTGCGGTCGGTTCGATGTATGGAATGGTGTATCTTTTTATCGTTGTGGTGCCGCTCAACATCGTGCGCGCCCGGCAGGAAGAACGCACGCTGCAAACCAGATTCGGCGAGGCGTACGATACCTATCGCCAGCAGACCTGGTTTTGAAAATGCATACGGCGTTCGGTGCAATCGGGTTCCTTAAAAAGGGGAGGTATGTTGAACGATCGGTGGCTTAACGCCGTGTGGATGCTGGTGGGGGTGCTGGCGCTGGTGTCTCCGGTGAGAGCCGAGGCTCCGCCCTCCCTGCCGGAGATGGAACCCGTCGCCCAACAGGGGGTGTCGGGTGCGGGCGAATCGGATCTGTTTCACCTGTACCCGCTTTTGGGATTGCCTTCGTTGCAGACCGCCCCGGCCGAAGTGCCGGTGGTGGAGGCCGTCCGCCAGGCCGGGTGGCTGGGCATCGCCCCGCGCGAAACCAAGCCGGTGTTCCTGCCGGGCGCGGATGATTTCACCCCGGCCCTGCGCGTGTACCGAGTGTATCCCGGCTCGACCGCTTCCCGTGCGGGATTGAGGCCCACCGACCGCATCGTGCGCGTCAACAACGAGCGGCTGGAGCTGGGTCCGGAAAATTCGCTGATCGTGCATTTCCAGAACCGTGTGGCGGAAGTGGGCGCGGGCGGCACCCTGCAATTGAAACTCCTGCGCGGCGAAGCGGTGATGGACCTGGCGTTGACGCTCGATCCGGTGCCGACCACCCCGGCGCCGGTGCCGTCGCATCCGGAACTGGACCGTTTGCATGCGGAAGCGAAGGAGACGTTTTTTTCGCAGATGCTGCAACGCGAAGGCATGCTGGAGGGGTTTCATCGAAGCGTCGGCGCCATGCGGCGCACCTCCCGGCAGGTGCTGACCACGGCGTTTCAGGATGGCGCGTACAATCCGTTCCGCCTTAAGGAAATGAATTACCTGTTGCAGCAGCCGATGGACCTGCCGTGGGTGGCGCACCTGCTGACGCGGCAGGTCAACCAGTCGTTCCACCGCGAACGGCAGAGTCTCGATAAGCTGGTGGGCGCGGGCATCCGTGCTCTGGACATGGAGACCGTGGAAGACGCGAAGGCCCTGCCGCCGCCCGCCGACCTGGAGACCTTCATCGATCGGCTGGTCGCCGCCATGAACCGGGCCGAGACGCTGCGCCGTCAGGCGCTGGCGGGCATGACCGTCGATGACATCGCGTTTCTGGAAGCGGGCATCCGCGACTGGGTGTTTCAGGATCTGGAAGACGACTACGTCGATCGCTCCGAAACGGAAAAACAGGAAATGGAGGACCGCTTTCTGCGCTGGTTTGAAACCGCGCTCAAAGTGGACCGGCAGAAAATCCTGCACGCCGGAAAACTCATCGCCCAGGCCTTGGACGTGGAATGGTTGCAGGCGTTCAACCAGCAGGGAGGCACCTTCAAACCCTTCCGCGAAGGCTGGGTGGTGCGCGAGGAACGCGACCGGGTGGTGATCCGTGCGGGCGGCCTGCATATTGTGGTCGGCAACGGCGACGCCAATGTGTATGGCGAGGACGCGGATGTGATCATCGACCTGGGCGGCGACGACCGTTACCTCAACACCGCTGGGGCCAGCCAGGTGGGGCGGCGCAACAGGGTGGTGGTCGATCTGGGCGGCAACGACCTGTACCTGTCGCGGGGCTGGGGGGCGCAGGGCGCGGGGTTGCTGGGTGCGGGATTTTTGTTGGACCTGGGCGGCAACGACCGTTACGTGGCGGATCATTTTTCGCAGGGGACGGCGTTCCTCGGTGTCGGCGTGCTGGTGGACAGCGGCGGTCAGGACCGTTACCAGTGCCATGTGTTCTGCCAGGGAGCCGGGTTGTTAGGCGTCGGCGTGCTGGCCGAACAGGGCGGCGACGATCATTACGGCAACGCCCTCTACGGGCAGGGACTGGGCGCAAGCGGGGGTTACGGATTGTTGGTGGATGCCGACGGCCAGGATCGCTACACCTCCGGCGGCTCCTTCGCCGATTATTCCGAGCCCATTCTGGCGTTCCGCTCCATGGCGCAGGGCGTGGGGCTGGGTTACGACCGCTGGGACACCCTGGTGCAGGTCTCCGGTGGCATCGGGGTGTTGTCCGACCAGAACGGCAACGACACCTATGTCGCCGATTATTTCGCGCAGGGAACGGGGCGCACGTATGGGATTGGTATTTTGTTCGACGACAACGGCGACGACCGCTACCTGGCCGGGCGGTATGCGCAGGGTGTGGGATTCCGGCAGGGCGCGGGGTTGCTGCTGGACAATGGCGGCGACGACGATTACCTGTCGCATGCCGGGGTGTCGCAGGGCGTCGGCCACGAAACCGGCGTCGGCATGCTGATCGACCGCGGCGGCGACGATCGCTACACCAGCAGTCTGTTGTCGCAGGGTGCGGGCAACGGCGACGGCATCGGCCTGCTGCTCGATACCGGAGGTGACGACGAGTACACCTGCCGCGACATGGGGCAGGGTTTTGGTTTGTACGATGCCGTGGCCGCGCGCGGCAGCTTCGGGTTTCTGTTCGACACCGGCGGCGGCGTGGACCGCTATTCATTGGGACGCCGCAACGACGCCATCCAAAAGAACGATGCCTGGGGCATCACCGCCGACCTGCCTTGAGGAATGCCATCATGACCCCGCCTGCCCGACTCCGCATCCTGTTTGCCCGCCTCGTCACCATGACCGGCGAGGATTTTGAGCGGGGCGAGTTGTGGGTGCGGGACGGGCGCGTGGACCGCATCCAGAGCGGCGTGACGGAAGGTCATGCGGAGCCGACGCTCGATCTGTCCGATCATCTGCTCTTACCGGGTTTCGTCAACGCCCACAGTCACATGGGCCTGTCGGCGCTGGACGGGAAACTGACGCCGGGCACGCCGTTCGCCGACTGGATTCTGGATGTGGTGGCGGCCAACACCGCTTTGCCCTGGGCCGAGCGTGTGGCCGCCCTGCATCGAGAGAGCGAGGTGCTGCTGCGTTCCGGGGTCACGCTGCTGGGCGATTACCTGGCGCACCCCGAGTTGCTGGTGGAGTTCGCCCGCTTGCCGTTCCGGCAGATGCTGTTTCTGGAAACGCTGGGGTTCCCGGAAGAAGACGCCGCGGCCCGGGCGGCGCGCGTCGAGCGCCTGCTGGAAGAACACGAATCGCCGGGCGGACGCATCCGCCTGGGTCTCGCCCCGCATGCGCCGTATTCCGTCTCGCCCGAGCTGTTCCGCAAACTCAAACGCATCGCCGCCCACCACCGCTGCCCGTTGTCCTGCCACGTGGCGGAAGTGCCGGAGGAAGAGGAATTTTTAATGACCGGCAGCGGACCGATGCGCGCCCTGCTGGAGAAACGCGGTGTGTACGACGCGAACTGGCAACCGCCGGGTCTTGCGCCGGTGGCGTACCTGGAGCGGCTGGGCGTGCTGGAGGGGATGGTCGGCGTGCACCTGAATCATGTGGGGACCGATGTGGACCTGCTGGCCAGGCGGAATGTCAGCGCTGTGTTTTGTCCCGGCAGCACGCACTGGTTTGGCCGTCCGCACTACATGCCGGTGCGTCAACTCGTGGACCGGGGGGTGCCGGTGGCGCTGGGCACCGATTCTTTGGCCAGCAACGCGTCGTTGAATTTCCTACGGGAGCTCAGGCTGGCCGAAACCCTGCTGCCGGATTTGAGCCGGACGGAAATTCTAAAAATGGCTACCCGCTGGGGGGCCGAAGCTCTGCATTGTGAGGCGGGAACCGTGGAAGCGGGGCGTTTCGCCGACCTAACAGGGTTCCGTTTGGCAGATAAAGAAAGGGATTGGTTCGATATACCCTTCGAGAGCCAGCGCGAGCAGGCCGATTTTGTCATGGTTCAGGGAAACGTGGTTCATACCCGGCCTGTGTTCGGCGAAGAGTAGTTAAAGGATTGAAAGGGCATGAGTTGTATGAAAAATCGGACGGTTTTGGAAAAAAAAGAAAAAAGTGAGGTCTCGCTACAAAAAAAATTGTCAGCATCCTTCATTCCATGCTAAATTGAGGCAGGATTTTGGCGGAAAATCCTCTATCCTCAAATTAGGCCTAAATATTTTTCTTTTTTAATTGACACTAATTGAAACAAACAAGTAGAATCTGTTTTTTCGCGCACATATTGAGTGGTCTGGTACGGCCCGGTGGATGAATCCGCTGACAGGTGATCCGCGGGCAGGGCAGTGCAGTCTCTGCGCCAGTCGCGTAAGGTATTGAATAAAAAGCATTTTGGGTTCGGTGGCATCAAGGGCCCTTTTATTTTTAGGGGTTATTTCAGCCTCAGAAGCTGGGGAGATTCCCGAGCGGTCAAAGGGACCAGACTGTAAATCTGGCGGCTCCGCCTTCGGAGGTTCGAATCCTCCTCTCCCCACCATTTTAAACTACGGTATCGGCGGGAATAGCTCAGTTGGCTAGAGCGTCAGCCTTCCAAGCTGAGGGTCGCGGGTTCGAGTCCCGTTTCCCGCTCCAAAGACAGTGGCATGAATTATCAGGCCCACGTAGCTCAGTGGTGGAGCACTTCCTTGGTAAGGAAGAGGTCATCGGTTCAATCCCGATCGTGGGCTTGCCGTTTTGATATAGCAAGTTGAAGGCGTTGCCAGGGCAGCTTTGATTCTTTTTGGGAGCCGGGCGGCATGCGGGTTCCTGTAAATCTGATGGAAATAGTTGAGCGATGAGGGATATCATTCTTTTGGCGTGCGGTGAGTGTAAGCGACGGAATTATTCCACCACCAAGAACAAGAAGAAGACCACAGGCCGGTTAGAGTTTAACAAGTATTGTAAATTCTGCAGAAAACACACTCCTCACAAAGAAACAAAGTAGCAATCGTCCGCCGGGTCGGGTTGTGTTGGGAGACCGGCGAGGATTTGCCGTGTGCGGGCTTCCTCCTCTGGTGGCCTTTTTAGGAATGAGATAGGCCAGTAGCTCTAATTGGTTAGAGCACTAGACTCCAAATCTAGGGGTTGGGGGTTCGAATCCCTCCTGGCCTGCGTACATTTTAAGTTGGGTGGATCATGCTGACTAAGAGTAAAGAATTTTTGTCTGGAGTCAGGGCGGAAGTCAGGAAGGTGACCTGGCCTTCACGCAAAGAGGCGGTGGGCGGAACCATGGTGGTATTTGCCGTTGTGGCCTTCATCGGCCTGTTCTTGTGGATCGTGGACACGATCCTTTCCAAAATCGTTCAGGGCATGATTGCCGGTTGAAAGGGGATATGGAAGACGTCGTGGCCAAAGACAAGGATTGGTATGTGATCCATACCTATTCCGGGTACGAGAATAAAGTCAAGTTGAGTCTGGAGGACCGGTTCGCGCATGCGGGCATTCGCGACAGGCTGGGTGAGATCGTCATTCCCACGGAAGAAGTTGTGGAGGTCCGGCAGGGCAAGAAGAAGGTCAGTTCGAGGAAGTTTCTCCCCGGCTACGTGTTGATCAGCGTCGATATGGATCAGGATGTCTGGTACCTGATCAAGAACACGCCGAAGGTCACCGGGTTTCTGGGTGGCACGGAGCCGACGCCTCTGTCTCAGGATGAAGTCAAGGAGATCATGGATCAGGTCAAGGGCGAGTCCCAGCGACCGAAGCCGAAGTTCCAGTTTGAAAAGGGAGAGGGTGTGCGGGTCATCGATGGTCCGTTCATGAACTTCAACGGCACCGTGGAGGAAGTCAACCACGACAAGGGCAAGGTGAAGGTCATGGTTTCCATTTTCGGCCGGGCGACGCCGGTGGAGCTGGAGTTTCCGCAGATCGAGAAAGTTTGAGCAGCACGAAATCGAAAGGTTGAGAAGAGATGGCCACTAAAAAGAAAGTCAAGGCGCTGATCAAGTTGCAGATCCCCGCCGGGCAGGCGACGCCTTCGCCCCCCGTCGGACCGGCGCTGGGTCAGAACGGCGTCAACATCATGGATTTCTGTAAGGCGTTCAATGCCGCCACGCAGGGCCAGGAAGGCATGATCATCCCGGTCGTCATTACGGTGTATGAGGACCGCAGTTTCAGTTTTATCACCAAGTCGCCGCCGGCTTCCGTGTTGTTGAAGCAGGCCGCGGGCATCGCCAAGGGATCGAAGAACCCCAGCAAGGAAGGGGTGGGGGCGGTCTCCCGGGCGCAGGTTAAAGAGATCGCCGGTATCAAGAAAGCCGATCTCAATGCCTACGATGTGGATGCGGCGATGAAGATCATTGAAGGCTCAGCGCGCAGCATGGGCATCAAGGTTACGGATTAGGAAAGGATTCAGCATGGCCAGGCAAGGAAAAAAGTATAAGGCGGCGGCTGAAAAGATCGACCGCAATCAGCGTTACGCACTCGAGGAAGCGCTGGATATCGCCAAAAACGGAGTTCAGCTCAAGTTCGACCAGTCTGTGGATGTGGCGGTGAAGCTGGGCGTCGATCCCCGCAAGGCGGACCAGAACATCCGCGGCAGCGTGGTGTTGCCCAAGGGAACCGGCAAGAAGTTCCGCGTGCTGGTGTTTGCCAAGGGCGAGAAGGAAATGGAAGCCAAAGAAGCGGGCGCGGAATTTGTCGGTGGCGAGGACATGGTCAAGAAGATCCAGGAAGGGTGGATGGATTTCGACCGCGTTGTGGCCACGCCGGACATGATGGGCACCGTCGGCAAGCTGGGTAAGGTGCTGGGGCCGCGTGGCCTGATGCCCAACCCGAAGACCGGCACGGTCACCTTTGATGTCAAGGAAGCGATCGAACAGATTCAGGCGGGTAAAGTGGATTTCCGCGTGGACAAATCGGGAATCGTGCACGCCTCGGTCGGCAAGTCCAGTTTTTCGGTGGAAGACCTGGCGGAAAATTTCAAGGAATTCATGAACACGCTGGTGCGCATGAAGCCGGCGACGGCGAAGGGCTTGTACGTTCGCGGCGTGTCGTTGTCCACCACCATGGGACCCGGCGTCAAAGTGGCGTATTCGGTGAACTGACCGGCTGCCTGCGGGTGGTGCGGATGTCGATCCGTTGAAGGATTGAAGCGAAAGAAAGGAAGCACGTTGTGCCGACACCAGTAAAAGATCAAGAGATTGAACGTTTGAACGGAGTGTTCGCCAAGGCCAAGTCGGCGGTCCTGACCAATTATCAGGGTCTGTCGGCGGCGCACATGGCCCAGCTTCGCTTGCACATGCGCGAGCGGTCTCTGGAGTTCAAGGTCATCAAGAACACGTTGGCCCGGATTGCGGCGAAGAACACGCCGTTTGAAGTGCTCGACAGTTCGTGGGAAGGGCCCATGTCCATTGTCGTCAGTTTTGACGATGAAGTGGCGCCCGCCAAAGCGCTGTCGGACTTTGCCAAGTCGGGTGTGGATAAAACCCCGCAGGTGGTTTGCGGGATTGTGGACGGTCAGGCGGTGACGGCGGAGCAGGTCAAGGCGTTGTCGAACCTGCCGTCGAAAGAAGTGTTGATATCGCAGATGCTCTCGGTCTTCCAGGGACCGACCCGCAATTTTGTGGGTGTATTCGCCAGTCTGCAGCGGAAGCTGGTGGGCACTCTGGATGCCGTCCGCGAACACAAGGCCAAACAGGGCTGAGTGGTCCCGGAAACAAACAGGCGAACGGAATTTTTTCGAAAATTATTTGAATAAGCGTTTTATACCTGAAAGGAGATTGCAATGGCAGTCACGAAAGAGGACGTCGTTTCCTTCATCGACAGCATGACGGTCCTGGAAATGTCGGAATTTGTGAAAGAGTTGGAAGATAAGTACGGTGTGACCGCTGCGGCTCCGGCTATGATGGCGGCCCCGGCAGGCGGCGGCGACGCGGGCGCGGCAGTAGAAGAGAAGACCGAGTTTGACGTGGTTCTGACGGCAGCCGGTGACAAGAAAATCCAGGTCATCAAGGAAGTGCGCGGCATCACCGGCCTGGGTCTGAAAGACGCCAAGGACCTGGTGGAAGCGGCTCCCAAGGCGATCAAGGAAGGTGTGAAGAAGGAAGAGGCCGAAGAGATCAAGAAGAAGGTCGAAGAGGCGGGTGGGACTGTTGAGATTAAGTAATGCCTATTGCCTTCTAAAAATAGGAGGGGTATGGCCATTAATCTTTAACAGGGGACTGGATTAAATCTATGTCTATCAAAACCACCGATCGAACCACAAGCACCGTTCGTGAAAGGTTGGACTTCTCCCGGATCCCTGCGGTCATCGAGATTCCCAACCTGATTGGAATACAAAAGAAGTCCTTCGAGTATTTTCTGCAGACCGAGACGGCCCCCGAGGACCGTAAGAACCAGGGGCTGGAGGAAGTGTTCCGGGATGTGTTCCCCATTTCCGACCTGAATATCAACGCCCGTATCGATTACGTGGGGTTTGAGGTCGGCGTGTGGGAGTGTGCCTGCGGCGAGTACAAGGAACTCGGCGGCGTCGGAGTGGTGTGCGATGCCTGCGGTCAGGAAGCGACCTATAAGGAAAAGTACAAGCTCGCCGAATGCCGGCAAAAGGGCCTGACCTACTCCGACCCGATCAAAATCATGGTCCGCATGGTGTTGTTCCAGCGGGAAAAGGTCGAGCTCAACGCGCGCATGCTCAAGGAGCTTCCTGGCAAGTACCTCGTTGAGGAAGTGAAGAACCCGGAGACGGGCAAGTCGCTCATTCCGTCGCGTACCGAAATCGATGACGCCGTCATCGAGCTTTTGCAGAAAACCAAAGTTCCCGAAGTCACCATCAATTCCGTCAAGGAAGTCAAGGAACAGAAGATTTTTCTGGGCGAGATTCCGGTCATGGGTCCCACCGGCACGTTCATGATCAACGGCGTCGAGCGCGTCATTGTCAGCCAGATGCACCGTTCGCCCGGTGCGTTTTTCGCGCATGACAAGGGACGCAGCCACGTCAGCGGAAAAATCCTGTACAGCGCCCGTGTCATTCCCGATCGCGGTTCCTGGCTCGATTTCGAATTCGACATCAAAGACATCCTGCACGTCAAGATCGATCGCCGCCGCAAGCTGCCGGCAACGGTTCTGCTCAGCGCTTTCGGCATGGGTCAGGAAGAGGTTCTGGCCGCATTTTATGATGTGGAAAAGGTGACCCGCCTCGTCAAGGACGACCGGTACTTCATGGGCAGCAAGGGCCTGATGTGCGGCATCAAGGTGCTGGAAGACGTCATCGATCCGAAATCCGAGGACGTGCTGGTCAAGTCCGGCAAAAAGATCGTGCCGCTGCAGGCCAAGAAACTGCGCCGCATGAGCAAGGCGCAGCGTGTGGAAGTGGATAAGGAAACCCTCATCGGCGGCTACCTGGCGCAGGACATCGTGGACAAGGAAACCGGCGAAGTGCTGCTCGAGTCCAATACCGAGATCACGCCGGAGACCCTGGCCGTGCTGGCCAAGAACAACGTCTCGGAATTCTCCATCCTGGCGGTTGATGAGGAAAATCCCGACACCACCATCCGCGACACCCTGGCGCAGGCGAAGATCGCCGACCCGGACGAAGCCATCCGCGAAATCTACAAACGCCTGCGTCCCGGCGATCCCCCGACCACGGAAATCGCGAAGACGCTGTTCTACAATTTGTTTTTCAATCCGAAACGGTACAACCTGTCGGTCGTCGGCCGCATCAAGATGAACCAGAAGTTCGGTCTCGACGTGCCGCTGGAAAACCGGCTGCTGACCCGCGAGGATCTCATCGCCGTCATCCGTTACATGGTGGACCTGCGCAATGGCATCGGTGTGGTGGATGACATCGACCATCTGGGCAACCGCCGCGTGCGCGCCGTCGGGGAATCTTTGGAGAACCAGTTCCGTGTCGGGCTGGTGCGCATGGAGCGCGCCATCATCGAGCGCATGTCCATCCAGGATCTGGAAGTCTCCATGCCGCACGACCTGATCAATTCGAAACCGGTCACCGCGGCGATCAAAGAGTTTTACGGCAGCAGTCAGTTGTCGCAGTTCATGGACCAGACCAACCCGCTGTCCGAGGTCACGCACAAGCGTCGCTTGAGCGCCCTGGGGCCAGGCGGCCTGACGCGCGAACGCGCCGGGTTTGAAGTGCGCGACGTGCATCCCACTCACTACGGACGCATTTGTCCCATCGAAACGCCTGAGGGACCGAACATCGGTCTCATCGCTTCCCTCAGCACGTATGCCCGGGTGAACGATTACGGTTTCGTCGAGACTCCGTACCGGCGCGTGGCGGACGGCAAGGTCGGCGACTCGGTGGAGTTCCACAACGCCATGGTGGAGGACGATTACGTCATCGCGCAGGCCAATGCCGAGCTCGACGACAAAAATAGTTTTGTCAACGAGATCGTGGATGCCCGGCAGGGCGGCGACTTCATCCTGTCCCCGCGTGAAAAGATCAACCTCATGGACGTTTCGCCCAAGCAGTTGATCAGCGTCGCCGCGTCGTTGATTCCGTTTCTGGAAAACGACGACGCCAACCGCGCGCTCATGGGTTCCAACATGCAGCGCCAGGCGGTGCCTCTGTTGCAAACCGAAGCGCCGCTGGTCGGAACCGGCATGGAAGAAGTGGTGGCCCGCGATTCCGGCGCCGTGATGGTGGCGGAAAACGACGGTGAGGTCATCAGTTCCGATGCATCCCGCATCGTGGTGCGCACGCAGGGCCAGCAGAAGAAGAAGGGCGTGCTGGATTCGAGCGTGGACATTTACACGCTGGCCAAGTATCAGCGTTCCAATCAGAACACCTGCATCAACCAGCGCCCGCTCGTGCAGGCCGGTGAGAAGGTGAAGAAGGGGCAGGTCATCGCCGACGGTCCGTCCACGGACCTGGGTGAGCTGGCTCTGGGACGCAACGTGCTGGTCGCGTTCATGCCGTGGGAAGGCTACAACTTCGAGGACGCCATCGTCATCAGCGAGAAGGTGGTGAAGGAAGACGTGTTCACCTCCGTTCACATCGAGGAGTTCGAAGTCGAGGCCCGCGACACCAAGCAGGGCAAGGAAGACATCACCCGCGACATCTCGAACGTCGGCGAGGAAGCGTTGCGCAACCTGGACGAGAGCGGCATCATCCGCATCGGCGCTTCGGTGGCGCCCAACGACATCCTCGTGGGCAAGATCACGCCCAAGGGCGAAACCCAGTTGAGCCCGGAAGAGAAACTGCTGAAAGCCATCTTCGGTGAAAAGGCCGGAGACGTGCGCGACACCTCGCTGCGCGTGCCGCCGGGCATTCAGGGTATCGTCATCGACGTCAAAGTGTTTTCGCGCAAAGGCATCGATAAGGATTCCCGCACCCTGTCGATCGAGGAAGATGAAATCTCCCGGATCGAGAAGGATTTCAGCGATGAAATCGAAATCGTCAAGAGCGAGACCGAAAAGCGTCTGCTGTCCATGCTGGTCGGAAAGACGGTGACCAAGGCCGCCACGGTGGGCCGCAAGGCATTCACCAAGGGGCAGGTGTTGACCGCCGAAGACCTCGCCAAGGTTGCCTCCAAGGACATGGCGAAGATTCCGGCCAAGGATGTGGACGCCAATGAGTTGCAGCAGATTGAGGATGGCAGCAAGGATCAGATTCACATCCTCAAAACCATGATGAACGACAAAATCGCCAAGCTGAAGAAAGGCGACGACCTGGCCCCCGGCGTGATCAAGCTGGTCAAGGTGTTCGTTGCCATGAAACGCAAGCTTCAGGTGGGCGACAAAATGGCCGGCCGTCACGGGAACAAGGGCGTCGTCTCCAATATCGTTCCGGAAGAAGACATGCCCTTCATGGACAACGGCACGCCGATCGAGCTGATTCTCAATCCGCTCGGCGTTCCGTCCCGCATGAACGTCGGTCAGATATTCGAAACCAACCTCGGCATGGCGGCCAAGGCCAGCGGCAAGTTCCTGGCGACACCGGTTTTCGACGGTGCGAAGGAAGACGATGTCCGCAGGATGCTCATCGAATCAGGATGCTCGCCCACCGGCGAAGTCACCCTGTGCGACGGGCGCACCGGTCAGCCGTTTCAGCAGAAGGTCATGGTCGGTTACATCTACATGCTCAAGTTGCATCACCTGGTGGATGACAAGATCCACGCGCGCTCCACGGGACCGTACTCGCTGGTCACCCAGCAACCCCTGGGCGGCAAGGCGCAGTTCGGTGGACAGCGTCTGGGTGAAATGGAGGTCTGGGCGCTGGAAGCGTATGGCGGCGCCTACACCCTGCAGGAGATGTTGACCGTCAAGTCCGACGATGTCGAAGGCCGCAAGCGGATGTACGAGGCCATTGTCAAGGGCGACACCAACTTGACGCCGAGCCTCCCCGAATCGTTCAACGTTCTGGTCAAGGAGTTGCAGAGCCTGGCCATCGACGTGGAACTGATTGAAACCGCCAAATAGCGACGGCCGCCGGGGTGCAGGAGAGACTTCCTGTTCGGAAACGAATTTTTAAATAAACTTTCATTTAGGAGACCACGCTTGTGGATACCCTGAACATTTTTGAAAAACCCAAGAATCCGATCATGTTCGACGCCATCCGCGTGCGGTTGGCCTCGCCGGAGAAAATCCGGTCCTGGTCGTACGGGGAAGTCAAAAAGCCCGAAACCATCAATTACCGGACCTTCAAGCCGGAGCGGGACGGCCTGTTCTGCGCCAAGATTTTCGGACCGGTCAAGGACTGGGAGTGCAACTGCGGCAAGTACAAACGCATGAAGCACAAGGGGGTGGTGTGCGAGAAGTGTGGCGTGGAAGTCATTCTGTCGAAGGTCCGCCGCGAGCGGCTGGGCCACATCGAGCTGGCCAGCCCGGTGGCGCACATCTGGTTCTTCAAGGGGCTGCCGAGCCGCATCGGTCACGTGCTGGATCTCACGCTCAAGGAACTCGAGCGCATCATCTATTTTGAAAATTACGTGGTGGTCGATCCGGGCGAATCGGATTTCAAACCCGGCCAGCTGTTGAGCGAAGCCGAGTACCGCGAAGCGGAGATCGAATACCCGCACGGCCTGAAGGTGATGGTCGGTTCCGAAGCGGTGTACGAAATGCTGAAGAACCTCGACCTCGACGCCACCGCCGAACAGTTGAAGGAGAACCTGGCGAAGACGACGTCGGTGCTCAACAAGCGCAAGATCGCCAAGCGTCTGAAGATCATCGAGGCCTTCCGCAAATCCGGCAACCGGCCGGAGTGGATGATCCTGAGCGTCGTGCCTGTCATTCCGCCGGAGTTGCGCCCCCTGGTGCCTCTGGACGGCGGCCGTTTCGCCACGTCCGATCTCAATGATCTGTACCGCCGCGTCATCAACCGCAACAACCGCCTCAAACGGCTGATGGAACTCAAGGCGCCGCAGATCATCATCCGCAACGAAAAACGCATGCTGCAGGAAGCGGTGTCGGCCCTGTTCGACAACGGCCGCCGCGGCCGCACCCTGCGCGGCACCAACAAACGTCCGCTGAAATCGCTGAGCGACATGCTCAAAGGCAAGCAGGGCCGGTTCCGTCAGAACCTGCTCGGCAAGCGCGTCGATTACTCCGGCCGTTCCGTTATCGTGGTCGGTCCCGAGCTTAAGCTGCACCAGTGCGGCCTGCCGAAGAAGATGGCGCTCGAATTGTTCAAGCCGTTCATCTTCAACCGGCTCGAACAGAAAGGCTATGCCGCCACCATCAAGACCGCGAAGAAGATGGTCGAGCAGGAACGCGCCGAGGTATGGGAAGTATTGGAAGAAGTCATCCAGAAGCATCCGGTGCTGTTGAACCGCGCGCCCACCCTGCATCGCCTCGGCATTCAGGCGTTCGAACCCGTGCTGATCGAGGGCAAGGCGATCCGCATTCATCCGCTGGTCTGTACCGCGTTCAACGCCGACTTCGACGGCGACCAGATGGCGGTGCACGTGCCGTTGTCGATGGAAGCGCAGGTCGAAGCCAAGCTGTTGATGATGGCGCCGAACAACGTGTTGTCCCCGGCCAACGGCAAACCCATCGCCGTGCCCAGTCAGGACATCGTGCTCGGTTGTTACTACATGACCAAGATCCGCGGCGCCGTTGCCGGCGAAGGCCGCGTGTTCTCCAACCTGCGTGAAGTGCGCGCCGCGTACGATCACGGCGAGCTGCACCTGCAGGCCAAGATGATGGTGGAGATCGACGGCAGCCTTGAGGTCACCACCACCGGACGCGTGCTCATTTATGAAGTGTTGCCGGAAGAGTTGCCGTTCGCGCTGGTCAACCAGGAATTGAACAAGAAGACCCTGTCGAACCTGATCTCCACGTCGTACCAGATCGTGGGCCGGGAAAAGACGGTGAAGCTTTTGGACGCAGTGAAATCCCTCGGATTTCATTACGCCACCGTGGCGGGCCTGTCCATCTCCACCAACTACATGCGGATTCCGAAAGCCAAGGAAGAGCTGGTCAACAAGGCCGGCGATGAAGTGATGCGGGTTTACAACCAGTACCGCGACGGCCTCATCACCAACGGCGAACGGTACAACAAGGTCATCGATATCTGGGCGCACGTCACCGAGCGCGTTTCCGAGGAAATGTTCCGCGAGCTGGAAGTCGAGGACGAAAACATCGTAAAAGGTGTCGAGGCCAAGGACTTCAACTCCATTTTCATCATGGCCGATTCCGGCGCGCGCGGCAGTTCGCAGCAGTTGCGCCAGTTGGCGGGCATGCGTGGCCTGATGGCCAAGCCGTCCGGTGAAATCATCGAGACGCCCATCACCGCCAACTTCCGCGAAGGCCTGTCGGTGATCCAGTACTTCATCTCCACCCACGGCGCGCGCAAGGGCCTGGCCGACACCGCGCTCAAGACCGCCAACTCCGGTTACCTGACCCGGCGGCTGGTGGACGTGGCGCAGGATATCATCATCACCGAAGAAGATTGCGGCACCCTGCGCGGCATCATGCTGTCCTCGCTGGTGGAAGCGGGCGAGATCATTCAGCCTTTGGGCGAGCGCATCCTCGGCCGCACCAGCCTGGAAGACGTGCTCGATCCGTTCACCAATCAAGTGCTGGTCAAGGCCAACGAGATGGTCGATGAGGCGGTGGTCGAGGCCATCGAAAACGCGGGCATCGAGAGCATCCACATCCGTTCCAACCTGACCTGTGAATCCAAGCAGGGGTTGTGTGTGAAGTGTTACGGCCGCAATCTTGCGACCAACGACTGGGTTGAGATCGGTGAGCCCATCGGCGTCATCGCCGCACAGTCCATCGGCGAACCGGGCACGCAGCTGACCATGCGGACGTTCCACATCGGTGGTACCGCCAGCCGCGTCGTCGAGCAGACCACGCTCAGCACCAAGAAGGGCGGCATCGTCAAATACCAGGGTCTGCGCACCATCCGCAACCAGCGCGGCGAGATCATCGTCATGAACCGCAACGGCAGCCTGGTGGTGCAGGACGAGAACGGCCGCGAAAAAGAAAAATATTCCATCGTCTATGCCGCCAAGCTGAAGGTGCACGACGGACAGGAAGTTCACGAAAACCAGACACTGGTCGAATGGGATCCGTACACCAACTCGATCCTCACCGAGGTCGAAGGCACCATCGCGTTCGGCGATGTGGTGGAAGGCATCACCATGAAGGAAGACTTCGACGAGATCACCGGTCTTTCGACCAAGGTCATCATCAGCCACCGCGACGAAAAGCGGCAGCCGCGTATTTCGATCAAGGATGCCAAGGGAGAGACGGTCCGGCGCTACATCCTGCCTGCCGGCGCGCATATCAACGTCAACGAAGGCGACCCGGTCAATGCCGGTGACGTCATCGTCAAGATTCCGCGCGAGACGGCGAAAACGAAGGACATCACCGGCGGTCTGCCGCGGGTCGCGGAACTGTTTGAAGCCCGCAAGCCGCACGAGCAGGCGACCATTTCCGAAATCAACGGTACGGTCAAGTTCGGCGGGTTCGTCAAGGGCATGCGCAAGGTCGTGGTCGTCAACGAAAGCGGCGAGGAACGGGAATACCTGATCCCGCGCGGCAAGCACATCAACGTCCATGAGGGCGACGAGGTGCAGGCCGGGGAGGCGCTGATGGACGGCGCTGCCAACCCGCACGACATCCTGCGCATTCTGGGTGAAAACGAATTGCAGAAGTACCTGGTCAACGAGGTTCAGGAAGTTTACCGGCTTCAGGGTGTGGCCATCAACGACAAGCACATCGAGGTCATTGTCCGGCAGATGCTCCGCCACCTGCAGGTGGATGAGCCCGGCGACACCGATCTGCTGATCGGCGAGCAGGTGACGCGCAAGGTTTTCAATGAGAAGAACCAGGAAATCATTAAAGAAAAAGGCAAGGCAGCCCAGGGTTTGCCGGTCCTTTTGGGGATCACCAAATCGTCCTTGAGCACGGAGAGTTTCATCTCCGCCGCCTCCTTTCAGGAGACCACGCGGGTGCTGACGGAAGTGGCGGTCAGCGGCAAGGAAGACCGGCTGTTCGGGTTGAAAGAAAATGTGATCATGGGTAGGCTCATTCCGGCCGGAACCGGCTGCCGCGCTTACAGCGGCATCCGTATTGAGGAGCCGGAATTCGAGGAAGTGGAAGAGTCGAAGCCTGCAGAAGAAGAGGAAACTCCGGCCACGGTGGAGTAGGAAAAAAATAAGGGAAAATTCCCTTGACTCCCAGCCCGAGAGTGATAAAATCCAGACTTTTCGGCCTACTACAGACATACTCTGAACATTCCAACAAATTCAAATAGTTGAGGATGGGGCAACTGGGTCTTGTTTTAAAAGTTGGTCCTTCTATCGGGAGAGCTTTATTGTGCCGACCATAAATCAATTGGTCAAAAAAGGCCGGCGTCAGCCGGTGGAAAAGACGGCGTCGCCGGCTTTGAAATCGTGTCCGCAAAAACGCGGAGTGTGCGTGCGCGTTTACACGTCCACTCCAAAGAAGCCCAATTCGGCATTGCGTAAAGTGGCGCGCGTCCGGTTGACCAACGGAATGGAAGTGACGAGTTACATTCCGGGTGTCGGGCATAATCTCCAGGAACACTCGATCGTACTGATCCGCGGTGGCCGTGTTAAGGATCTGCCGGGTGTTCGTTACCATGTTGTGCGCGGCAGCCTGGATACGCTGGGCGTGGCCAACCGCATGCAGAGCCGTTCCAAGTACGGCGCCAAGAAACCGAAGAAAACCTGATCGGAATTTGACACAGTTATGGCAAGAAGACGTGAAGCGGAAAAACGAGAGATCCTGCCGGACCCGAAATACAACGATATTCTGGTCGCCCGGTTTGTCAACAGTCTCCTGAAGCAGGGTAAGAAGAGCGTGGCCGAGCGCATGTTTTATTCCGCGCTGGACAACATCGCCAAGCGGGTCAGCGGCGAGGAGCCTATTCGGGTTTTCAAGAAGGCCGTGGACAATGCCGCGCCGATGCTGGAAGTCCGGTCCCGCCGTGTCGGCGGCGCCACCTACCAGGTTCCGGTGGAGGTCAACTCCAGCCGGCGCACGGCGCTGAGCATCCGCTGGTTGATCAGCAATGCGCGGGGACGCGCGGGGCGCTCCATGGCGGACAAGCTCACCGATGAGTTGGTCGATGCGTACAACAGCACCGGCGGCGCGATCCGGAAAAAGGAAGATGTTCATAGAATGGCCGAAGCCAACAAGGCGTTCGCCCACTACCGCTGGTAATGCGGTCATAGGTTGCAATAGGTGTTATGAGTAAGAAACCCAAGATCAGTCAAATTCGAAATATCGGCATCATCGCGCACATCGACGCGGGCAAGACCACGACGACCGAGCGCATCCTTTATTACACCGGCAAGAGCCACAAGATCGGTGAAGTTCATGAGGGCAGCGCCACCATGGACTGGATGCAGCAGGAGCAGGAGCGCGGCATCACCATCACCTCCGCCGCCACCACGTGTTTCTGGCTGGAGCATCAGATCAATATCATTGATACCCCGGGCCACGTCGATTTCACCGCGGAAGTGGAGCGTTCGCTCCGTGTTCTGGACGGCGCCGTGGGTGTGTTCTGTGCCGTGGGCGGTGTGGAGCCGCAGTCGGAAACGGTATGGCGTCAGGCCACCAAATACAAGGTTCCGCGCATCGGGTTTGTGAATAAGATGGATCGTGCCGGCGCCGACTTCCTGGGTTGCGTCAAGCAGATGAAGGATCGGTTGAATGCCAATCCGGTGCCTGTGCAGCTGCCGATCGGTTCGGAGGCGGATTTCATCGGTCTCATCGATCTGGTCACCATGAAGGCCAACGTTTATTCCGACAAGCAGGGTAAGGGCGAAGTGTACGACACCGTGGAGATCCCGGAAGAGTACCTTGAGCAGGCGCAGGAGTATCGCGATCATCTGTTCGAAGCGCTGGCGGATGTGGATGAAGCGCTGATGGAAAAGTATCTGGCCGGTGAAGAGATGACGGAAGCGGAAATCCGGTCTGCGCTGCGCAAGGGCGCGCTCAATCTGGCGTTCACGCCGATCTTCTGCGGCGCCTCGTTCAAGAATAAAGGTGTGCAGCAACTGCTCGATGCGGTGGTCAACTACCTGCCCGCCCCGGACCAGGTTCCGGCGGTGGTCGGCGAGAACCCCAACACGCAGGAAGAGGTGGCGTGCCCGGTGGATGAGAGCAAGCCGCTGGCGGCGCTCGCGTTCAAGATCATGACCGATCCCTTTGTCGGTCAGCTTGCGTATTTCCGGGTGTATTCCGGTCAGCTCAAGAGCGGCACCTATCTGTACAATTCGACCAAGAATCAAAAAGAGCGCGTGGGGCGTCTGTTGCGCATGCATGCCAATAAGCGCGAGGAAGTGGATGTGGTCGGCGCCGGCGATATTGCCGCGGCGATCGGGTTCAAGAAGACGTTCACCGGCGACACCCTGTGTGTTGAAGATCATCCCGTTATTCTGGAAGCCATTTCCTTTCCGCAGCCCGTTATTTCCGTGGCCATCGAGCCCAAGACGAAGCCGGAGCAGGAGAAGCTTTCCGATTGTCTCATCAAGTTGCAGCAGGAAGATCCCACGTTTGAAGTGAAGGTGGATAAGGAGACTTCGCAGACCATCATTTCCGGCATGGGCGAGTTGCATCTGGAGATTCTGGTGGATCGCATGAAGCGCGAGTTCAATCTGGATGTGAGCGTGTCCAAGCCGCAGGTGGCGTACCGCGAAACCATCACCAAAACGATTGAGCATTCCCACAAATACATCAAACAGACCGGCGGCCGCGGCCAGTACGGCCATGTTGAGATTCAGGTCGAGCCCCGCAAGGCGGGCGAAGGCTTTGAGTTCGTCAACAAGATCGTCGGTGGCTCCATTCCGAAAGAGTACATTCCCGCAGTGCAGAAAGGGGTTCAGGAGTCGATGGACCGCGGCGTGTTGTGCGGCTATCCCATGGTGGATGTCCGGGTCACGTTGAATGACGGTTCGTATCACGACGTGGACTCCTCCGAGATGGCGTTCAAGATCTGTGCGTCCATTGCCTTCCGCGAGGCGGCACGAAAAGCCACTCCGGTGCTGTTGGAGCCTGTTATGGATGTGGAAGTGGTCACGCCCGAAGAGTTCATGGGTGATGTGATCGGGCATCTCAATTCGAAGCGCGGCAAGGTGAAGGACCTGGGTGACCGGGCCGGCGCCAAGATTGTGCGCTGTGAAGTGCCGTTGGCCGGCATGTTCGGGTATTCCACCGATCTTCGGTCGAACACCCAGGGCCGGGCCAACTATTCCATGGAATTTTTGAAATATGACGTGGTGCCGAATGCGATTGCGGAAGAGCTGATCGCCAAGTCCACCGGCACCTCGAGTGAAGTAACCGTATAAATAAATAAAAAATCGGAACAATGCATTCATCATTTATGGAGTGAATCGGTATGGCAAAAGAAAAATTTGTGAGAGATAAACCCCACGTGAACATCGGAACCATCGGTCATGTCGATCATGGTAAAACCACGCTCACAGCGGCCATCACCGAAGTTCTTTCGAAAAAAGGGATGGCGTCGAGTATCGCGTTTGACCAGATCGATAAGGCCCCGGAAGAAAAAGAGCGCGGCATCACCATCGCCATCGCGCACGTGGAATACCAGACCAAAGAGCGTCACTATGCGCATGTGGATTGTCCCGGTCATGCCGACTACGTCAAGAACATGATCACCGGCGCGGCGCAGATGGACGGCGCGATCCTGGTTCTGAGCGCGACCGACGGCCCCATGCCGCAGACGCGCGAGCACATCCTGCTGGCCCGTCAGGTCGGCGTGCCCAAGATCGTCGTGTTCATGAACAAATGCGACATGGTGGATGACCCGGAACTGCTGGACCTGGTTGAGCTGGAAGTGCGCGAGTTGCTCAACAAGTATGAGTTTCCCGGCGATGACATCACCGTGGTTCGCGGCAGCGCCCTGCAGGCTCTGGAAAACGCCGAGGACGACGAAAAGACCAAGTGCATCTGGGAATTGATGGATGCGTGCGACGCGGACATCCCGGTCCCGGAACGCCCGATCGACAAGCCGTTCCTGATGCCGATCGAGGATATCTTCAGCATCTCCGGTCGTGGCACGGTTGCTACCGGCCGTATTGAGACCGGCGTCATCAAGGTGGGTGAGGAAGTCGAGATCGTGGGTTTCCGGCCGACCACCAAGACCACCGTCACCGGTGTTGAAATGTTCCGCAAGCTGCTGGACGACGGGCAGGCGGGCGACAACGTCGGCTGTCTGCTGCGCGGCACCAAGCGCGATGACATCGAGCGCGGCCAGGTTCTGGCCAAGCCCGGTTCCATCACGCCGCACACGAAGTTCAAAGCCGAAGTGTACATTCTGACGAAAGAAGAAGGTGGACGTCACACTCCGTTCTTCAACGGCTACCGTCCCCAGTTTTACTTCCGCACCACCGACGTCACGGGCGTTGTAACGTTGCCCCAAGGCGTGGAGATGGTCATGCCGGGCGACAACGTCACCTTCGAGGTGGATTTGATCACCCCTGTGGCAATGGCCAAAGAGTTGCGGTTCGCAATTCGTGAAGGCGGCCGGACTGTAGGCGCAGGAATTGTCAGCGAGATTACGGAATAATGAGCGATCAGAAGATCAAAATCAAACTGAAGGCCTACGACCACAAGCTGCTGGACTGGTCGGTCGGAGAAATCGTCGAGACGACCAAGCGCACCGGCGCCCGCGTCATCGGCCCCATTCCTCTGCCGACAAAAAGGAACCGCTGGACCGTTCTGCGGTCCCCGCATGTGGACAAGAAATCGCGGGAGCAGTTCGAGATCCGGACCCATAAACGGATTCTGGAAATACTCGAACCCACTCCTCAAACCGTTGACGCGCTCATGAAGCTGGACCTCAGCGGTGGCGTGGACATTGAAATCAAACTGTAGGTGATCGGGGATTATGAAAGGTTTGCTCGGTAAGAAATTGGGAATGACCCAGATATTCGTGGAGAACGGGGACTGCGTTCCCGTGACCGTGATCCAGGTCGAGCGGTGCGTGCCCGTTGACAAGCGCACCGCAAGCAAGAACGGATATGAATCCGTGGTGGTGGCCTACGGCCAGCGCAAACCCAAGCACACCAACAAGCCTTTGCAGGGTTTTTACAATAAGGTTAAGGCCGAACCCGGCCGCGTGCTGGCAGAGTTCCGCGACATGGAAGTGGCTGACGACGCCATGGGTCAGCCGCTCAAGGTGGATGCGTTCGCCGAAGGCGAGTTGGTGAATGTGATCGGCGTTTCGAAGGGACGCGGTTTTTCGGGTGTGGTCCGGCGGTACAACTTCCGCGGGCAGCCTGCATCGCGCGGCACGCACGAGTCGTTCCGCGGCGGCGGTTCCATCGGCATGCACACCTATCCCGGGCGCACGTTGAAGGGCCAGAAGATGGCAGGCCGCATGGGCGGCAAGAAGGTGCATGCCAAAAACCTGAAAGTCATCCGGGTGGATGCAGGCAACAACCTGCTCCTCGTCCAGGGATCGGTGCCGGGGGCCAATGGGGGTCTGGTTCGAGTGATCGGGACTAAAACCGGCGGCAAAAAATAATCAGAACGAAAGAACGGATCATGGCGGAAATCGAGATCGTCAGTACAGAAAACAAAAAGGTCGGAACGGCCACGCTGTCGCCGGAGGTGTTTGAATCTCCGATTCGCGAGCACCTGGTGCAGCAGTACGTCACCATGCAGTTGGCGGCGCGACGCAGTGGCACGGCAGCGACCAAGGAAGGCCGTGGCGAGATCAGCGGTGGCGGCAAGAAACCCTGGCGTCAAAAGGGAACCGGCCGCGCCCGCGCGGGCAGCAGCCGCTCCGCCATCTGGCGCGGCGGCATGACGGTCTTCGGACCGCGTCCGCGTGCCTACACCAACAAGCTTTCCAAGAAATCCCGCAAGATTGCCATCCGCTCTGTTCTTGCCGAGCGATTGCAGAACAACAATATTCATATCGTCGAATCCCTGAATCTGGAAGAAGCCAAAACCGCACAGGCCGTGGCCTTGCTGGGTAAGCTCGGGCTTCCGGGGAGCACTCTGTTCCTGGTCGCGGAAAGAAACCCGAACCTGGAATTGGCGGTGCGCAACCTGCCGCAAGCCAATGTGCTGTCGGTGGAAGGGGTGAATGTGTTCGACCTTCTGGTGCATGATAAGCTCGTGTGCACTCCCGACTCTCTCAAGAAATTGGAGGAGCGACTCAGCTGATGTCCAACGATTATTACAGAGTTCTTGAGAAACCGCTCATCACTGAAAAAAGCACGTTGATGCTGGAAGACGGCAACCGTGTCATGTTTCAGGTGAAGCGGGATGCCAACAAGCTTCAGATCAAGCAGGCCGTGGAGAAGATCTTCAGCGTCACCGTGCTGGATGTGAACACCCTCAACGTCAAACCGAAACACAAGCGGTTCGGTCGCAACGTCGGTTACAGCAAGGCGACGAAGAAGGCCATCGTCACGTTGAAGGACGGCGACAAGATCGATTTTTTTGAAGGAGCGTAAGCGTCCATGCCTGTAAGAAAACTCAACCCGACTTCCGCCGGCGTCCGTTTCCAGACGATTCTGGACTTCAAGGAAGTGACCAAGTCAACTCCGGAAAAGAGTCTGCTGGTTTCGATCAGCCGCAAAGGCGGTCGCAACAACAACGGACGCATCACCGCCCGGCGTCGTGGCGGCGGTCACCGCAAGCTGTACCGGATGATCGATTTCCGCCGCGACAAGGACGGTATATCCGCTCGCGTCGCCGGCATCGAATACGATCCCAACCGCTCCGCGAACATCGCCTTGCTGGTGTATCAGGATGGAGAGAAGCGTTACATCCTGGCGCCGCAACAGTTGAAAGACGGCGACACCGTCATGTCCGGCAAGGGTTCCGAGGTGCGCGTCGGCAACTGCCTGCACCTGGAAGACATTCCGGTGGGCACGACCATTCACAATATCGAGCTGCGTCCCGGTAAAGGCGGTCAGATCGCACGCAGCGCCGGTGCGCACGCCCAGTTGATGGCGAAGGAAGGCGATTACGCCAACATCAAGCTCAAGTCCGGCGAAGTCCGGCTGGTTTCGGTCAAATGCCGCGCCACCATTGGTGCCGTGGGCAATGCCGAGCACGAAAACATTTCTTTGGGTAAGGCTGGGCGCAGCCGCTGGTTGGGACGTCGTCCCCGTCCGCGCGCCGTGGCCATGAACCCGGTGGACCATCCGATGGGGGGTGGTGAGGGTCGTTCTTCCGGCGGACGGCATCCGTGCAGTCCGTATGGCATGCCGGCCAAGGGATTCAAGACCCGGAAGAAAAAGAAAACGTCGGATCGTTATATTCTGAGTCGGCGCAAGAAATAATCATTCTTAAAAAGGCAGGAGCGCTATGGCGCGATCACTGAAAAAAGGGCCGTTTGTCGATCAGCATCTGACGGATAAGGTGGACGAGTTGAACCGCAAGAGCGAGAAGAAGGTCGTCAAGACCTGGTCCCGCCGTTCGACCATTATCCCGGATTTTGTCGGCCACACGCTGGCCGTGCACAACGGCAAGAAGTTCATTCCCGTGTTCGTCACGGAAAACATGGTGGGTCACAAGCTGGGGGAATTTTCCCCGACGCGTACCTTCAAGGCACACAGCGGTAAAACCAAGAAGGCCGCACCGGCCAAGTAAATTGAAATGAGAGCATTGGACATGATGGATGTGAAAGCTCAGTTGAAGCACGCCCGGACGGCACCGCGTAAAGCGCGGTTGATCGCCGATATGATTCGCGGCAAAAACGTGAACGACGCGATGAATATTCTCGTGTTCACGCGCAAGAAGGCGGCTGGCCTGTTCCAGAAGCTGTTGAAGTCGGCCCTGGCCAATGCCGAGGAAAACCACAAGGTGTTGGACGTGGAAGATCTGTATGTCAAGAAGGTCACCGTCGATGAAGGCGTGACCATGAAACGCCAACTGCCGCGGGCGCGGGGCATGACGACCCTGATTCGCAAACGCACCAGCCACATCACGCTTGTGCTGGACGAAAAGGAGTAAGGCAAACATGGGTCAAAAGGTACATCCGTACGGATTCCGGTTGGGAATCAACAAGCCCTGGAAGTCCAACTGGTACGCCAAAAAAGATTACGCGGAGCTCCTGCAGGAAGACATCAGGATCCGCACGCATCTCAGAAAGAACCTGTCCCATGCGGGCATCTCCAATCTGGAAATCGAGCGTTCGGCGAGCCGTATCCGGATCAACATCCACACCGCGCGCCCGGGCATCATCATCGGTAAAAAAGGGCTGGAAGTGGACCGGGTGAAAGAGGAGTTGCAGCGTATCATCGGGACCCAGAAGCAGATCAATCTGAACATCAAGGAAATCCGCCGGGCCGAGTTGGATTCCGGTCTCATCGCGCAGAATGTCGCGACGCAGCTGGAAAAACGGATTTCCTTCCGCCGCGCCATGAAGAAGGCGGTGGTTTCCGCCCTCCGGTTTGGCGGCAAGGGCATCAAGATCCGGGTATCCGGACGCCTGGGCGGCGCGGAGATTGCGCGCAGTGAATGGTACCGCGAAGGCCGCGTGCCGCTGCACACCCTGCGCGCCGACATCGATTACGGCACCGCCGAAGCCCGCACCACCTACGGCATCATCGGCATCAAGGTGTGGGTGTACAAGGGTGAGATTTTTGAGAAAGCGGCTGAAAGCGCTGAAGAAGGTTCCGAAGCCGCCGCTTCCTGACGAATACGAATAGCAAGCTGGGAGAGTATCAGTCATGTTGATGCCCAAGCGCGTCAAGTATCGCAAAAAACACAAGGGCCGGATGCGGGGCACCGCGTTCCGGGGTGGCTCCGTCAACTTCGGCGAGTACGCCCTGCAAACCTTGGAATGTGGATGGATCACCAACCGCCAGATTGAGGCGGCGCGTATCGCCATGACCCGTCACGTCAAGCGTGGCGGTAAAATCTGGCTCCGGATCTTTCCGGACAAGCCGATTTCCAAGAAACCGGCAGAGACCCGCATGGGTAAAGGTAAAGGCAATCCGGAATTCTGGGTGGCAGTGGTCAAGCCCGGCCGGATTCTCTATGAAATGTCCGGCGTGCCGGAAGAAATCGCCCGGGAAGCATTGCGGCTGGCTGCGCACAAACTTCCGGTGTCCACCCGAGTCATCGTGAACAAGTAACAGGCGGAAATCGTATATGAAAATGCAGGAGATCAGAGAGCTGTCTGAAAAGGAACGCGAGGAAAAGCTCGCTGACTTGCAGGAAGAATACTTCAATCTGAAGTTTCAGTTGGCAACGGGGAAAATCGAGGATCCGGGTCGCTTGAAGCACATGCGGCGGGACATCGCCAGGATCAAGACCCTCGGCCAGGCATTGAAGACAGGAACGGCCCAGCCGGCAGTTGCCGGCCAAGCGGAAGCCGGATCCACCTCGTCGAAAGCGGCGGGTAAAAAGAAATGACGACGCCAGGAGACGTAAAGTTGAGTGAAGGCAAACGCAAGCAAACGTTGTTAGGAACCGTCGTCAGCGACAAGATGGACAAGACGGTTGTGGTGCGGGTCGATCGAAAATTCATCCACCCCAAATTCAAAAAAGTAGTCAAGCAGACGACGAAATACAAATGCCATGACGAGACGAATCAGTGTCAGATCGGCGACTTTATTTCGATGAGGCAGGTCCGGCCGTTGAGCAAGGATAAGCGGTGGGCTTTGATTGAAATACTCAAGAAGCGGGAAGTTTAACAGCGATGATTCAACTACGAACCGTATTGGATGTGGCAGACAATTCAGGCGCGCGGAAAGTTCAGTGCATCAAGGTGCTGGGCGGAACCGGCCGGCGCTATGCCTCGGTGGGCGACATCATCGTTGTGGCGGTGAAGGAATGCGAACCGAACAGCAACGTCAAAAAAGGCGATGTCAGGAAAGCCGTGGTGGTGCGGACCCGCAAGGAGATGCGCCGCTCGGAAGGCAGCTATATCAAATTCGATACCAACGCCGCCGTATTGGTCAATGATGCGCGCGAGCCGGTCGGCACCCGCATCTTCGGCCCTGTGGCCCGCGAGTTGCGCGCCAAGAAATTTCTCAAAATCATTTCGCTTGCGCCGGAGGTGCTGTGATGGCTGGCAGCTGGTTGTTGAAAAAAGACGATATCGTCATGGTGACGGCCGGACGCGAACGGGGGAAGAAGGGCAAGATCCTGGCGCTGTACCCGGAAGAAGAACGCGTTACCATCGAAAAGCTCAATTTGTACAAACGGCACATGAAGCCCAGCGGCCAGAACAAGCAGGGCGGCATCGTGGAAAAAGAAGGCAAGATCCATTACTCCAGCGTGCTTCTGGTGTGCGACAAGTGCGGCAAGGGCGTCCGCGTGAAAAGCAAGAAGCTGGACGATGGCAGCCGGGTCCGCGTCTGCATGAAATGCGGCGAAGCGATGGACAAGATCTGATCAGGATGAAAGGTTGACGGAACACAACATGGCACCCAATTTCAAACGGGAATACAACGAAAAATACCGCGGTCAGATCCAGAAGGAACTGGGGCTGAAGAACATCATGGAAGTGCCCCGCCTGGACAAGATTGTGCTGAACATGGGGCTGGGTGAAGCCATCCAGAACGCCAAGCTGATCGAAGCCGGGGTGGAGCAGATGCGGACCATCACGGGCCAGGCGCCGGTGGTGACCAAGGCCAAAAAGGCCATCTCCAATTTCAAGTTGCGCGAAGGCATGCCGGTGGGTGTGCGCGTGACCCTGCGCGGCAACCGCATGTACGAGTTTTTTGAGCGGCTCGTTTGCTTTGCGCTGCCCCGGGTGCGCGACTTCAAGGGGCTTCCGCCGAAAGCGTTCGACGGGCGCGGCAACTACACCATCGGGTTGCGCGAGCAGTTGATTTTTCCGGAAATCAACTTCGATAAGATTGACAAGATCAAGGGCATGAATATCACCATCTGCACCACCGCTCAGAATGATGAGCAGGGACGGGTGTTGTTGAAGACCATGGGATTTCCGATTCGGAATTGAATCCCGATTTTTAGAGGCAAAGCATGGCGAAGAAATCGCTGGTGGCCAAGGCCAATCGCAAGCAGAAATTCAGTGTGCGTGAGTATAACCGGTGCAAGGTGTGCGGTCGGCCGCGGGCCTACCTGCGCAAGTTCGGCTTGTGCCGTATCTGCTTTCGTGCCCGGGCGCTGTTGGGAGAAGTCCCCGGCGTCACCAAGGCCAGTTGGTAAGGCAAAGTGTTGAAGAGAGTTTAGGAGATTTTTGACCTCATGATGACCGATCCCATAGCGGATTTTTTCACCCGGCTCAGGAATGGAATGCAGGTGCGTCACCCTTCGGTGGACCTGCCGAATTCGAAAATGAAAACGCGGATTGCCGAGATTTTGCAGGGTGAAGGATTCGTTCGTAACTTCAAAACCAAGGAAGACAGCAAGCAGGGTCTGTTGCGGGTGTATCTGAAATACCACAACGGCACCCCCTGCGTGCGCGGAATCCGGCGCATCAGCAAGCCCGGACGTCGCGTTTATGTGGACAAGGATCATATCCCGAAAGTGTTGAATGGGCTCGGTGTCGCCATCATCTCCACTTCCCAGGGTGTGGTCACCGATCAGATTTGCCGCGAAAAAGGTATTGGCGGCGAAGTGCTCGGTTATATCTGGTAGAGCAGGAACCTAATTATGTCTCGTATTGGAAGATCGCCGATCAATCTGCCCTCCGGGGTGGAGTGCAACATTCAAGGCAGTCACGTTAAGGTCAAGGGACCCAAGGGGGAACTCCAGCGCGATTTCCACCCCGACATGTTGATCGAAATGGCCGACGGCCAGGTGCTGGTGAAACGGCCCTCGGAAAACCGCACGCACCGGGCACTGCATGGCCTCACCCGGGCGCTGCTCAATAACATGGTGGTGGGTGTCTCCGAAGGCTACGTCAAGCAGTTGAATATCGTCGGGGTCGGTTACAAGGTGGAACTGAAGGGGAAAGCCCTGGTGTTGAATCTCGGCTACTCCCACCCCATCGAATACGCCAGCCCGGATGGAATTGAATTTGAAGTGGACCCGAAAGCCAACACCATCAAGGTGAAGGGCATCGACAAGGAAAGAGTGGGACAGACCTCTGCGGAAATCCGCAAAATGCGGCCGCCCGAGCCTTACAAGGGCAAAGGGGTCATGTATTCCGACGAACGCATTCGCCGCAAAGCGGGCAAAGCCGCCGCGGGCAAATAACCCGAGTCAAACCGATCATGTCAAAAACGAATTTGAGAACCCAGCTTCGGCTGAAACGCAAATACCGGGTGAAGAACCAGACCCAGAAAGACCCGCAGAAACTGCGCCTGACGGTATTCCGCAGCCTCAACCACATCTACGCCCAGATCATCGACGACAGCAATCGCAAGACGCTGGCCGCGGCCTCTTCCTTGAGTCAGGAATTCAAAGCCAAGATGAAAACCGGCGGCAATGTGGAAGCGGCCCGGCTGGTGGGGTCGCTGTTGGGCGAAAAGGCAGCCGCCAACGGTGTCAAGGAAGTGTATTACGACCGCAACGGATTCATCTATGCCGGCCGTGTCAAGGCGTTGGCCGAGGCGGTGCGGGAAAAAGGAATTAAGTTTTAAACCAACCTGACGGGTGTGGAACCCCGAAAGGCAGGAGGATCTCTTTTGCAGGATCGAGCCGCCAAACAACAGGAATTTGTCGATAAAGTCGTCAAGATCAAACGCGTCGCCAAGGTGGTCAAAGGTGGACGTCGCTTCAGCTTCAGTGCGCTGGTCGTCGTGGGCAACCGCGAAGGCAAAGTCGGCTGGGGTCTGGGCAAGGCCAACGAAGTGCCGGAAGCCATCCGCAAAGGGGTGGAGCGCGCCAAGAAGAACCAGGTGCGCGTGGCTCTGGACGGCACCACCATTCCCCACGAGATCGTCGGCCGTTTCGGTTCCGGAGAAGTGTTGCTCAAGCCGGCCAGCCGCGGTACGGGGCTGATTGCCGGAGGCGCCGTGCGCGCCGTGCTGGAAGCCGCGGGAGTCAAGGATATCCTGACCAAGTGCCTCCGCACCAACAACCCGCACAACGTGGTGAAGGCCACCATCGACGGCCTCATGTGCCTGCGTGACCTGCAGCAGTGCCAGGAAGTGCGCGGCAAAGAATTGCATCATAAATCGTCCCGCTGAGTGACCCAATCATGATCGAATTATCCAATCTGAAAATCAATCCCGGATCCCGCAAGAAGCGCAACCGCGTCGGACGGGGTCCCGGCTCCGGCAACGGCAAGACTTCCGGCCGCGGCCAGAAGGGACAGAAGAGCCGTTCCGGCGGCAGTCCTCATCTCTGGTTCGAAGGCGGGCAGATGCCGCTGCAGCGCCGGTTGCCCAAGCGCGGCTTCACCAACATCTTCAAGAAAACCTACGAGCTGGTGAACCTGGGCGATCTCAAAGGCCTCCAGATCGACGGCCCGCTGACTCCTGAAGTGATGAAGGAAAAAGGGCTGATCAATAAAATCGATGCCGTCAAAGTGCTGGCGGATGGCGACCTGAGCGGAGCCATCACCATCCACGCCCACGGGTTCAGCAAGACGGCGGTGGAGAAAATCGAAAAATCAGGGGGAAAGGCCGTAGTCCTTTAAATGAGTGGCGCCGAAAGTTTTGCCAATATATTCCGGATCCCGGAACTCAAACGCCGGGTGCTGTTCACCCTTGGCGTACTGATCGTTTACCGGATCGGGGCGCACATCCCCACGCCGGGCATCGATGGTGCGGCGCTGGCCGAAATTTTTGAACAGGCCAAGGGCACCATCCTCGGGTTCTTTGACATGTTTTCAGGTGGCGCGCTGAGCCGCCTGACGATTTTCGCGTTGGGCATCATGCCCTACATCAGCGCGTCCATCATTTTGCAGTTGCTCACCATCGTGTCGCCGCACCTGGCGCAGTTGAAGAAGGAAGGCGAGCAGGGGCAGAAGAAAATCACCCAGTACACGCGCTACGGCACGGTGCTGTTGAGCATCATCCAGAGCTCCGGCATGGCCGTGGGGCTGGAAGCCATGAAAAGCCCCGGTGGCGCGCCGATCGTGCCCGATCCGGGTTGGCCGTTCCGCCTGATGACCATTTTGACGCTGACGGCAGGCACTGTGTTCATCATGTGGCTGGGCGAGCAGATTTCCGAACGCGGCATCGGCAACGGCATTTCCCTGATCATCTTCACCGGCATCGTCGCCGGCATCCCCTCGGCCGTCGGCATGTCGCTCGACCTGATGGGCACCGGTGAGCTGTCCGTTCTGATCGGTTTGCTGATCATGGCGGTGATGGCGGGGGTGGTCGGATTCATTGTCTTCACCGAAGGTGGGCAAAGGCGCATCCCCATCCAGTACGCCAAACGCGTGGTGGGGCGAAAAATGTATGGCGGCCAGAGCACGCATTTGCCGCTGAAAGTCAACACCTCCGGCGTCATTCCGCCGATTTTTGCGTCCTCGATCATCATGTTCCCGGCGACCATTGCCCAGTTCATCGATCATCCCTGGATGCAGACCATATCGGCGGCCCTGGCACCGGGCAACGTGATTTACAGCCTGATTTTTGCGGGCGCGATCTTTTTCTTCTGTTATTTTTACACGGCCGTCATTTTCAACCCGACGGAAGTGGCGGACAATATGAAGAAACACGGCGGCTTCATTCCCGGCATCCGTCCGGGCCCGAGGACCGCTGAGTACATCGACCAGATCCTGTCGAAGTTGACGTTTTACGGGGCCATTTACCTATCTTTTATATGTATTTTGCCCGATTATCTGATAAAATACCTGAACATTCCGTTTTATTTTGGCGGGACGAGCCTGCTCATCGTCGTTGGTGTCTCCCTCGATACAATGCAACAGATAGAATCCCATTTGGTGATGAGGAATTACGACGGATTCGTCAAAAAAGGGAGGTTGAGGAGTCGCCGAGGCTGATCCATGAGGGTGATATTACTAGGTCCTCCTGGGTCCGGAAAAGGCACCCAGGCCAATTTACTGCAGGAACGGTTTTCCATCCCTAAGATTTCCACCGGGGATATCCTGCGGGCAGCCGTGAGCGACGGCAACGAGCTGGGAAAGCAGGCCGGGGCCTATATGGACCAGGGTCAGCTGGTCCCGGACGAGATTGTCGTCGGGCTGATCAAGAATCGGATTCAGGAAGCGGACTGCCGCAACGGATTCATTCTCGATGGGTTCCCGCGCACCATCGTTCAAGCTGAAAAATTGGAAGAAATGCTGAGGTCTATGAACCAGGACATCGATGTGGTGGTGGACCTGGAGGTGGATCATCAGGAGGTGCTGGTCCGGTTGGCCGGGCGCAGTACCTGCAAGCAATGCGGTGCCATGTATCACACCACGTCGCACCCGCCGAAAGCGGTTGGCGTTTGTGACGAATGCGGCGGCGAGTTGTACCAGCGTGAAGACGATAACGAGGCCACCATCCTCAAGCGGCTTACGGTGTACGACCGGCAGACCGCGCCGCTCAAACAATATTATGAAAATCAGGGAAAATTGAAGACCGCGCCCGGTCGTGGCACGGTCGATGAAATTTTTTCCCGGGTCTGTGAGATGGTCAACTGAATATGTCCAAAGAAGATTCCATCGAAGTCGAAGGAACCGTGCTGGAGCCACTGCCGAATGCCATGTTCCGCGTGGAATTGGAAAACGGACATAAAATCCTGGCTCACATTTCCGGAAAAATGCGTTTGCATTTCATCCGGATCCTGTCCGGAGACAAGGTGAAGGTTCAGCTTTCGCCATACGATCTGAGCCGGGGCCGCATCACGTACCGTTACAAGTAAACACGTCAGTCACAGAGGGCATCATGAAAGTTCAAGCATCAGTCAAAAAGATCTGTAAAAATTGCAAGGTGATCCGTCGGCGTGGCGTGGTGCGCGTGATTTGCGAGAACCCGAAGCATAAACAGAAGCAGGGATGAAGTCCGCCCGCGGACAGTCGAATCTTTAGAAAGGAAAACCCGTGGCACGATTAGCCGGTGTTGACATTCCCATGAACAAACGCGCCATTGTGGCGCTGACTTATATTTTCGGTGTCGGCCCCACCAGCTCGGGAAAAATCCTGGCGTCGGCCAACGTGGCTCCGGAAACCCGGATCAAGGACCTGACGGAAGACGAGTTGACGCGCATCCGTTCCGTCCTCGAAAAAGAATACCAGGTGGAAGGCGATCTGCGCCGGGCCAACAACATGAATCTCAAACGGCTGATGGACATCGGGTGTTACCGGGGTTTGCGGCATCGGCGCGGTCTGCCGGTACGCGGCCAGCGCACACACACCAACGCACGCACCCGCAAGGGCCCGCGCAAGACGGTCGGCGCCAAAGGCAAGAAATAATTTCGAGGTAAAGGACGCATGGCAGATAAGAAACCGAAGACTGGCAAGAAGAAAAGCAAAACCGCACCGGAGATGGGCGTTGCCCACATCCGCGCCACGTTCAACAACACGATCGTGACCATCAGCGATCTGTCGGGGAACGTTGTGTCCTGGTCCAGCGCCGGCGCGCAGGGCTTCAAGGGGTCCCGCAAGAGCACCCCGTTTGCCGCCCAGGTGGCCGCGGAAAAAGCTGCGACCAAGGCCCGCGAAATGGGAATGCGCAAACTGGAAGTGCATGTCAAAGGTCCCGGTGCGGGCCGCGAATCCGCCATCCGCTCCCTGCAGGGCGTGGGGATGGAAATCACCGTTATCCGCGACCGCACGCCGATCCCGCACAACGGGTGCCGGCCCCGCAAACGCAGAAGAGTTTAACCGTTTACTGATAGGAGTAGTGCTTTGGCAAGATATATAGGTTCCGTTTGTCGTCTCTGTCGCCGCGAAGGGGAAAAGTTGTACCTGAAAGCCGAGCGGTGCGATACCCCCAAGTGCGCCATTGACCGCCGAAGCTACGCCCCCGGCCAGCATGGACAGGGCCGCACGAAATTCTCAGAATACGGAGTGCAGTTGCGCGAGAAACAGAAAGTCCGCCGCCTGTACGGGATTCTCGAAACCCAGTTCCGCACCTATTTCAAGCACGCCGACCAGAAAAAAGGCGTCACCGGTGAAAACCTGCTGCAGCAGATGGAGATGCGCTTCGACAACGTCGTCTTCCGGCTGGGTCTCGCGGGTTCCCGGAATGCCGCGCGGCAACTGGTGCGCCACCGTTTTTTCACCATCAACGGAAAGAAAGTGAACGTTCCCTCTTACGCCCTCAAGAAAGGGGATGTGATCGGTTTCGTTGCTTCCAAAAAAGACAAGTTTCCGGTCAAAACCGCGTTGGAGTCGATGAAGGGCAAGACCCCGCCCTCCTGGCTGACCTTCGATTACGACAAGAACGAAGGCACGGTTCTGGAACTGTCCTCGCGTGAGGACGTCACGCTGCCGATCAATGAACAGTTGATCGTTGAATTGTATTCGCGTTGATGCATCGCCGGTCCGGTCGCCGCTCAGAGCGCCTGGCCGCATCGGCCCATCACATATAGACATTTTTTGATACAGCACACAATCGGAGGATAAACTTGATGATGCAGGGAATTGTAAAACCCAAGCGTCTCGATTTTGATAAAAAGACCCGGTCCGAGACCTACGCCAAGTACCAGGCCGGTCCCTTCGAACGGGGCTATGGCATCACCGTCGGCAATTCGCTGCGGCGCATGCTGCTTTCTTCGATCGAAGGCACCGCCGTCACCGGTGTGAAGTTTGATGGCGTGTTCCACGAATTCTCGTCCATTCCGGGCGTCATGGAAGACGTGACCGAAATCATTCTCAATCTGAAAAAGCTGAAGCTGAAACTCAATGGCAGCGAAGACAGCAAGCGCCTGTACCTGAAGCGCAACACCGCAGGCGAAGTGCTGGCCAGTGATTTTCAGGAAGATTCGGATGTCACCATCCTGAGCCCGGATCATAAGATCGCCACGCTCGACAGCAACGGCAATCTGGACATGGAAGTGCTCATCCAGCGTGGACGCGGCTACGTGCCGGCGGACCGGCATGACATGACCACCGAATCGGTGCAGATGATCCCCGTGGACGCGCTGTTCTCGCCGGTGGAAAAAGTGCACTACACCGTCGAAAAAACCCGTGTCGGGCAGTCTCAGGACTACGATTCGCTGGTCATGGAATTGTGGACCGATGGCAGCATCTCTCCGGAAGACGCCGTGGCGCACGCCGCCAAGATCGTCAAGGATCACATGCAGATCTTCATCAACTTCGATGAAGAGCCGGAACCGGTGCAGCCGCAGATCGATGAAAAGAAACAGAAACTGCTCACCAACCTGGCGAAAAGCGTCGAGGAACTGGAGCTGTCCGTCCGCTCCTACAACTGCCTCAAGAACGCGAACATCACCACCATCGCCGAGTTGGTGCAGAAGGGCGACAGCGAAATGCTGAAAACCCGCAACTTCGGCCGCAAGTCGCTCAACGAGATCAAGGAGATTCTCGAAGAAATGGGCCTGTCGCTGGGCTTGAAACTGGAAGATGAAGACATCCGCCAGATTCAGGCGATGCGCAAGAAGAAAGAAGTCGAACTCGAGGGAGAACGCGCCTGAACGGAACCACTCGTTTCACCGGGCCCTGATACTGAACGGAGAGAACAAGCCCCATGCGTCATCTGAAAGCGGGAAGAAAACTGGGCCGCACCTCGGCTCACCGTAACGCGTTGTTCCGCAACCTGGTCACCGCGCTCATCGTCAAGGAGCGCATCCGCACCACGCTGGCCAAGGCCAAGGAACTGCGCAGCCACGTGGAAAAGACCATCACCCTCGGCAAAAAAGGCACCCTGCATGCCCGCCGCCGCGCCCTGCGCGTCGTCCACGGCAAAGAAGCGTTCCTGAAATTGTTCGACACCCTCTCCGACCGCTACGCCAGCCGCAGCGGCGGTTACACGCGCATCCTGCACGTGGGCAACCGGCGCGGAGACGATGCCCCCATGGCCATCATCGAACTGGTCGATCGTGAGGGAGAAAAAGCTCAGGCCGCTCCTGCCAAGGATAAAAAAGGAAAAGGCAAAAAGGAAGACGCCGGAGCCAAAAAAGGAACGAAGGAAAAGAAAGAACCCGCCGCTAAAAAAGAAGAGAAGCCCGCTGCCAAAAAGAAGGCCGCGTCCAAGGACAGCAAGGAAGGCGACAAGCCCGCTGCTAAAAAGTCCACCGCTTCCAGCAAGAAAAAATCCGACGACGAAAAGTAATTTTCGTCGTCGGATTTCTCATCGTTCCGATCCGATAATCCGCCCTTCCCCTTGCGGGGACCCCATCAACTTCCGCAGCCGACCATCGCTTTCAGTTTCTGCCCCTTTGCGCTGGGCTTGCCGTAATCCGGCTCCTTGTACTTGAAGCGGAAGTTCGTGTTCTCATTGATCCAGTCCAGCAGTTCCTTGTAGCTCTTGAAATGCTCGTTGAACCCGTAGTCTCCACCGGTGTACTCGCAGTTTTCAATGCTGTGTTCCTTGCAAATGTAAGGCCGCGTTTCGTAGATGGCGCACTTGTTGTCGTCACGGAGGAAGTTGCACACCGTCTCCACCATCATGTACCAGCCCTTGCGGTAAATATAAAACGACACACCCCGATGGGCGATCTGCCAAAGCATCGCTTCGTAATCCTTGCGCGTCTCCGGCTCATCTACCTGCAACGCGAAATACGTGCAGCATGTTGCCGGCAGACATTTTTTACATTGATCCCACGGGTCTTTAAGCTTGAGTTTAGCCATAATCATCTGTCCTCAGAAATACAATAACCACCTCGCCCTTGCCGTCCCCATGCTAGGCGTAACGCTCTTTCAGCGCAACCCCCCGATCCAAAAAAAATGAAATTACTGAAAAAATCAAACAAGTGAAAGGGCCCTTCCTCCAGCGGGCGGGGACAGGGAGAGCAAGGATCGAATGAGGCTCGATGGACCGCGTTGGGTTCAGGGCCTCACGTACTCGAGAAACGCAGCGGGATCGCGCGTGTCGAAGCGGCGCAGGCCGGCCTCCCTGGCGATGCGCACGGCCTCGCTGTATTCCTCGGAGGTGGTGCGGCGGCAGATTTCGCGGAAGCGGTTCGCCGTCACCTTGCCCGCCGGGCGGTACTGGTCCATGATGTTGACGTAGGTGTCCGGCGAAATATCGGTGGCCAGCCAGCGCATGATAGGGCGCACGTTTTCAGCACTGTCCGGCATCACCAGATGCCGTACCAAAAGACCCCGTTTAGCCAGGCCCTTTTCGTCGAACACCAGGTCCCCCACCTGTTCGTGCATGGCTTTGACGACGGTGCGCGCCGCCTGCGGATAACTTTTGGCCTTGAGGTAGGTGGAGGAGTCCGTTTCCTCCCAGTATTTGAAATCCGGCATGAAGATGTCCACAATGCCGCGCAGGCTCTCGATGCTTTCCAGCGAATCGTAAGCGCCGGTGTTGTACACCAGAGGCAGACGCAGTCCCATCTCCACCGCCAGCGGCAAGGCTTCCAGGATCTGGGGCACCACGTGTTCCGGCGTGACGAAGTTGATGTTGTGGCAGCCCATGCCCTGCAGGCGCAGCATCATCTCCGCCAGCGCTTCCGGCCCCACCTCATCGCCGTCATGATGCTGGCTGATGTCGTAGTTCTGGCAGAACACGCACTTCAGATTACACATGGAGAAGAAGATGGTGCCGCTGCCGCTCCAGCCGCGCAGGCAATCTTCCTCGCCGAAATGCGGGAAGAAGCTGGAGACGATGGCGTGGCGGCCCGTCTTGCACAGGGCGAACTCGTTGTTCAGCCGGTCCACATCACAGTCGCGCGGGCACACCTTGCAGCTTTTGAGCGCGCGCAGGGCCTCCCGTGAGCGACGGAACAATTCCCCCGTCCGGTGCAGGTTCATGTACGCCGGCTCAAAATCCGCGGAGGCAATGGTGAAGGGCGATTGCGATGAGGACATGATTGCGAAATCCTTTTGGTGAACTCGCCTCATGATATCGGTTTTCAGCAGTGACTTCCAGAGGCCGCCACCGGTGTGGAGCCTCCTCCTGTGGTCCCTTCCACCTCAGGCCGAAAAACGCCACCAGTTCTGGGATGCGAACCAGAAAGGCGAAAGAAAAGTAAAAATTGGGGCGTGCAAAACCGCGGTGGCTCCCTACGTTTTCAGAGTGCTTTCCGGGCACCGTCACGGCCTGCCCGGGGCGGGGCAGGGACGTTGAAAGCGCTTGAAATTCGTGGAGAAAGCCCGATAAGAAAATGATTGACAAAGCTTGGGGAAGCGTATAACTTGGTATTCGACCCCGAGAAGCAATGCTTCCTAAAAAAACCTCTGAACGACCGACGTCCGAATTTTCTCAAACAAATCCAAAAGCGGAAACCCCTAAGGCCAGACCGGCTCCGACGCATCCTCTTCAAGGGAAACAAGCAAACGTCTTAAAGCCGAATCATCCACTCAAACCTTAATCCAGCCACTTACCATGCAAGCACAAACACAAGCGCCATCCATGAACATCGAAGAGCTCAAAACGAAAACCATTTCGGAATTGACCAACATGGCCAAATCGCTGAAAATTCCCGGCCACAGCGGTTTGCGCAAGCAGGACCTCATCTTCAAAATCCTCCAGGCCCAGATCGAAAAAGATGGTTTGATGTTTGGACAGGGCGTGTTGGAAATTCTGCCCGATGGATTCGGTTTTTTGCGCGCCCCGACATACAACTACCTTCCGGGCCCGGACGACATTTATGTGTCGCCGTCGCAGATCCGGAAGTTCGACATGCACACCGGCGACACCATATCCGGCCAGATCCGCCCGCCTAAAGAGAACGAGCGCTACTTCGCGCTGCTCAAGGTCGAAGCGATCAACTTTGAAAATCCGGACAAGACCAAAGACAAAATCCTGTTCGACAACCTGACGCCGCTGTACCCGTTGGAACGCATCCGGCTGGAGACGCCGAACGGCACCGATTACAGCGCGCGCATCATGGACTTGATGACGCCGATCGGAAAGGGCCAGCGCGGTCTCATCGTCGCCCCGCCCCGTACCGGTAAAACCATGCTGTTGCAATCCATCGCCAACAGCATCGCCACCAATCATCCGGAAAACGTGCTGATCGTTCTGCTCATCGACGAACGCCCGGAAGAAGTGACGGACATGGAACGCTCCGTGCGCGGCGAAGTCATCAGCTCCACCTTCGACGAACCGGCGCAGCGCCACGTGCAGGTCGCCGAGATGGTGATCGAGAAAGCCAAGCGGCTGGTCGAGCACAACAAGGACGTGGTCATCCTGTTGGACAGCATCACGCGTCTGGCGCGCGCTTACAACGCCATCGTGCCGCCGAGCGGCAAGGTGCTTTCCGGCGGTGTCGATTCCAACGCCCTGCAACGTCCGAAACGCTTTTTTGGCGCGGCGCGCAACCTGGAAGAAGGCGGCAGCCTGACCATCATCGCTACCTCGCTGGTCGATACCGGCAGCCGCATGGACGACGTCATCTTCGAGGAATTCAAAGGCACCGGCAACATGGAAATCGTGCTCGACCGCAAGCTCGCGGACAAACGCATTTTCCCGTCGATCGACATCAACCGGTCCGGCACGCGTAAGGAAGAACTGCTCATCGAGGAGCAGGAATTGCAGAAAATCTGGCTGCTGAGGAAAGTTTTGCTGCCCATGGGCATCCATGATACGATGGAACTTCTCCTGCAGAAAATGAGAGAAACTAAAACCAATGCGGAATTCATCCAAACGATGAATTCCTGATCCGTTCGGAGTGCACCCTAATGAAAGCGGAAATTCATCCGGAATATTTCGAGACCACCATCAAATGTGCGTGCGGCAACGAGGTGAAAACCCGTTCCACCGTGAAAGACGTGCATCAGGAAGTCTGCTCGGCCTGCCACCCTTTCTTCACCGGCAAGCAGAAGCTGATTGACAGCGCCGGTCGTATCGAGAAATTCACGCGCAAATACCAGAAAGTCAAGGAAGCTAAGGAATCCAAGCAAGCCTCCCCCAACTAGCGCTTCCACTCCCCGGAACGCCTTGACGGCGAAGAACCCTCCACTCCATCTCGAACCTGGCGGCAACGCCGACGCGCATGTTTGAACAACTCGAGGACATCCAAAAACGCTACGAACAGCTCAATGAGCTGATGAGCGATCCCAAGGTGTACGGCAATCCGTCCGAATACCAGAAGTACGCGCGCGAACATTCCGAGTTGTCCGATATTGTCAGTGAATACCGCGAATGGAAAAAGGCGGACCGCCAGTTGCAGGAAAACCGGAAAGTGCTCGATGAGGAAAGCGACCGGGAACTGCTCGACATGGCGCGGGAGGAGGTCGAAGCCCTCACCCGGAAAAAGGAAGAATGCGAAGCGCAACTCAAAATGATGTTGCTGCCGAAAGATCCGCGCGATGACAAGAACGTCATCATGGAAATCCGCGCGGGCACCGGCGGCGAGGAAGCGGGCTTGTTTGCCGCCGACCTGTTCCGCATGTATTCCCGCTACGCCGAAACCCTCAAATGGAAAATCGAAATCCTGAGCAGCAACGCCACCGGCGTCGGCGGCTACAAGGAAATCGTGTGCAACATCCAGGGCCGGGGCGCGTACAGCCGTTTGAAGTATGAAGCGGGGACGCACCGCGTGCAGCGCGTGCCCGCCACCGAAACGCAGGGGCGCATCCACACCTCGGCGGTGACGGTCGCCATCCTGCCGGAGGCGGAAGAGGTGGACGTGCAGATCAATCCGAGCGACCTCAAGGTGGATGTGTACCGCTCATCGGGGCCCGGCGGGCAGAGCGTGAACACCACCGACTCCGCCGTGCGCATCACACACGTACCGACGGGTTTGGTCGTGACCTGCCAGGACGAAAAATCCCAGCACAAAAATAAAGAGCGGGCGCTCAAGGTACTGCGGGCGCGTCTTTTTGAAGAACAGCAGCGCAAACAGCAGGAGGCGCTGGCGCAGGATCGCAGAACGCAGGTGGGCAGTGGCGATCGCAGCGAGCGCATCCGGACCTACAACTTCCCACAGGAACGCATCACCGACCACCGTGTCGGACTCACCCTGCACAAACTCACGCAGGTGATGGCGGGGGATCTCGATGAAATGATCGACAAGGTCGTTTACCATTTTCAAACCGAAGCCCTGCAAAAAAGCAGCGCGCACTGAAACGGAAGCCACATACCATGCCAGCATTGAAATCAGACACTCTGGATACGGTCGGTGAAATTCTCCACACGGCCGAACAACGATTGCAGGAAGCCGGGATCGGCACGCCGCGCCTCGATGCGGAAGTGTTGCTGGCGGCGGCTTTGGAAACGTCGCGGGCGGCCTTGTTGACGGATGTGGATCGCGAGGTCACTCCGGTACAGCGGGAAGCTTTCAACGCGTGGATGGATCGCCGTGTACAACGTGAACCGGTGGCTTATATTCTGGGCTTCAAGGAATTCTGGTCGCTGGACTTCCAGGTGACGCCGGAAGTGTTGATCCCGCGCCCGGATACCGAATGCCTGATCGAACATTTCCTTTCTCTCGTCAAACGCGATGCAGTCACCGCTCCGCGTATCCTCGATGTGGGCACCGGGTCGGGTGTGCTGGCGGTGGTGGCGGCGCGCGAATGCCCGGATGCCACCATCACGGCGATGGAGTTGTCGCACCGCGCGTTGGAAGTGGCCCGCAGCAACGCGGCCACGCACAACGTGGCTTCACAGATTCAGTTCGTGCAGGGAGACTTTCACCGGGAGTTCTGGGAAGGCGCGCCGTTCGATTTCATCCTCAGCAATCCGCCTTACATCGACCACGTCAGTTATGAAACCCTCGCTCCCGAAATCCAGCAGTATGAGCCGAAGCAGGCGCTCGATGGCGGCGCCGATGGACTGGACGCATACCGCAAGATCATTCCTCTGGCGGCGATGCTGCTGAAGCCCGGCGGGTCGCTGGTGCTCGAATTTGGCAACGATCAGGGTCCGGAGGTCAATCGCTTGGTGGCGGAATCCGCGGCCTTCGAAACCATTGAGCGGGTCGCCGATTACAGCGGCGCGGAACGCGTGCTGTCAGCAAAAAGGAGACAGGTCGGTGGATAAGATCTGTGTGGAAGGCGGACGCCGTCTGCATGGCACGGTGCGCATCAGCGGCGCGAAGAACGCGGTGCTGCCGGTGCTGGCCGCCACCCTGCTGACCGGTGGTAAAAACGAAATCACCAACATCCCGCACGTCCGCGATGTGGTCACACTGGTCAAGCTGCTCGAAGAACTGGGGTGCAAAACCGATTCGTTCGAAGGCGACCGCATCGTTCTCGACTCCACCGCCATCGACAATCACAAAGCGCCGTACGAACTGGTCAAGACCATGCGCGCATCCTGCCTGGTATTGGGACCGTTGCTGGCGCGCATCGGCAGGGCCGAGGTATCTCTGCCCGGCGGCTGCGCCATCGGCGCGCGACCCATCGACCTCCACATCAAAGGACTGCGCGCCCTGGGGGCGACGCTCAGCATTGAAGGCGGCTACATCAAGGGCCGCGCCGACAAACTGAAGGGCACGCGTTTCTGTTTCGATTCGATCACCGTCACCGGAACCATGAACGTGATGATGGCCGCGACGCTGGCCGAGGGCGAAACCATTCTGGAAAACGTGGCCCGCGAACCGGAAGTGACCTTCCTCGCCGACGTGCTCAATCGCTGCGGCGCCAAGATCGAAGGCGGCGGCAGCGACACCCTGGTCATCCAGGGGGTGTCGTCGCTGAAGCCGGTCCAGTGCGCCATTTTCCCCGACCGCATTGAAGCCGCGACGTACATGATCGCCGCCGCCATCACCGGTGGCGATGTGAACGTGACCCATTGCCTGCCGCAACATCTGGAGCCGGTGGTGCTGAAATTGAAAGAAGCCGGCGCGGAGGTGACACAAGACGACCGGTCGGTGCGCGTGCGTGCTTCCAGCCGCCTGCGTCCGGTCAACATCATCACCCAGCCGTACCCCGGGTTTGCCACGGACATTCAGGCTCAGTTCATGGCCCTGATGACGCTGGCGGAAGGGCAGAGCGTCATCACCGAAACGGTGTTCGAAAACCGCTTCCTGCACGCGGCGGAATTGAAACGCATGGGCGCGAATATTTTGTTGGACGGGCATACCGCCATCGTCACCGGCGTGGACAAATTGAGCGGCGCGCCGGTCATGGCCACCGACCTTCGGGCGAGCGCCTCTTTGGTGCTGGCCGGGCTGGCGGCGGCAGGCGAAACCCTGATCTCGCGTGTGTACCATATCGATCGCGGTTATGAGACCATGGAAGAAAAGATGTCGCAACTGGGCGCCGCCATCCGTCGCATCCGTGCCTGAACACGGAAGACGGAAGAGGCGCCAGGCGGCTTGAACACAGATTCCTGAAGGCGCACCGAGGCATGCGATCCACCGACTGGCCCAATCAAAGTATTCACCACATCGCGCTCTGGATGCCGAACTGGCTGGGTGACGTGGTCTTCGCGCTGCCCGCCGTGCAGGCCGTGAAGAAACGATTTCCCGATGCCCGCTTCACCGCCATTGTGCGCCGCCCGGCCGACGAATTTTTAAAACACCATCCAGCGTTCGACAGCGTCGTGCGCATTCCCTACACCGCGTCCGACAGCGCACTGGCCGCACTGCGTTTCGCATGCGCTCTGCGCAAATACCATTTCGATCTGTCCATCCTGTTTCCCAATGCCATCCGCGCCGCCATCCTGTCCCGCATTTCCGGTTCGCGTTTCCGTGTCGGTTACAACACCGAGTCGCGCGGTCTGCTGCTGACTCACGCCGTGCCCGCTACCGATTCGCGCCGTATGCACGCGGTCGATTATTATTACCGCCTGGCGGAGCCGTTGGGTGTGGAGCCTTTGAGCGCGTCGCCCCTGGAGCGGCGCTTCGATGCCGTGCTCACTGAGGAAGACGTCGCCCGGCAAAAAGCGTTGCTGGACGCGCGTGGCCTCGACAACACCCCGTGCCTCGTCGCCGTGCAGCCGGGTGCTTCGAAACCGGAGAAACGCTGGCACGCCGAGCGTTTCGGCGAGTTGTGTCGCAGACTGGTCGTCGATCAGGATGCGCGCATCGTGTTTCTGGGCAGCAAGGCGGAAGCCGGATTGATCGAGGACGTGCGCCGGTTCTGTCCGCCGGAATCCAGCGTGGCGTTGACCGGACTCAACATGCACGACGTGCTGGCCGTGATGAAGAACTGCCGCTTTCTGCTCGCCAACGACAGCGGCATCATGAATCTGGCGGCGATGGTGGGCACACCGGTGGTGGCGATCTTCGGACCGGGCAACGTGCTGACCACCGATCCGGTCATTGCATCGGAGAAAAAGGAAGTCGTCACCAAAAATTTTCCGTGCTCACCCTGCCGTCACCGGTTTTTCGAGGAATGCGAACCGTCGGCCAACAACAAGCCGTATTGCCTGGAAGACATCAGCGTGGATGAGGTGATGGCGGCGGTGCAGCGTTTGCTCACGCGGGTGTGAGCCTGCTGCCAATCATTCCCCGGTTTCGGATTCTTCCGAAACGTCCCAATACGGTTCCAGATCGAAGTAACTGAGGATCGTCTGTTCTTCTTCGCGGGTCAGGGCTTCGATGTCTTCCGGCGCCGGTCCCTGCTGGATGGCTTCGCGCGTGTACTGAGCCTGGATTTTGGCCGAGTCGATCGTTGCCAGATGGTCGATGGGGAAGATGAGAGTCTTGCCGCTGGTGGACAAAAACCCGCCTTCGACGAAAACGATGTAGCGCACGCGATGGGTTTCCGGTTCCGCCAGCACGGCGCGGATGCGGGCCATTTCCCGCATGTCCTTGTCATACAGGTAGGCGCCGACCAGCCGCTCTTCGCTGCGGAGGTCGTAAATGTTGTCGTCGAGATAAAGCAGGGGGCTGCGAGTCATCGTTCGCCTGGAAGCGGTGGTCATTCGATTTACCTTAAATTATATCAAATTTATCAATGGGTTGATGATATAATTCTAGGGTGTCCGACTGCGGGTTGTGTCCCCCGGCGGGGGCCGCCTGTTCCCATTTCCAACTGGAGCCGACCATGCAACGCTTACGACGCCGATTGCCGGGCCTCCTGGCCATCACGGTCTCATGGATGTTGTGCTTCGCGGTGTCTGCCGAGGCGCGCTACATCTATGTGTACACCGACGACCAGGGCATGGTGCATTACTCGGATTACCTCAGCAACGTTCCTCCCCAGTACCGGGGGCAGGCGCGCGCCAAATACCTTCCCGGCAATAATAAAACCCAATCCAGCAGCGACGACCCGTCCAAGGAAGGCACCGGTCCGTCCGGCAAAGCCAATGCTTCCGGCTCCTCCGGCAGTGAAGAGGTGGGCCTGACCGAGCAGCAGGAACGATTGATGGGCGAGGTCAAGGCGGTGCTGGGTCAAATGATTCCGCTGGCGGCGCGTTATAAAGATGTGCAAAAGAATTTCACCAACGGCCGCCGCATGTACAGCGACATCCAGAGCAATCTTCCCGGGAAACAGAGTCTGGCGGGCAAGCTCGGTGATGCCAAAAATCCGCTGCTGGTGCAGGCACGCGGGTTTCTGCAGGACAGCATTTCGAAAGACCAGAACACCAACGTGAACACCGGCACGAAACGCAGAGTTTACGAAATTTATGAACGGTTTGTCGCAGAAGCCAAGCAGGCGGAAAGCCTGATCCGGAACCTCGACGAGGCGCTCGAGAAATCGCAGCAGGACAAGGCCGAAGCCGAGGCGAAGGCACGCCAGCAAGCGGCCGAGAAGAAACAGGAAAAGTAAAACAGTAAAGAAACCTGCCCTGCTCCGGACCCCCCGGAGCTTTTTATGAATACTATCCTTTCCTGACGGAATGGCCGCCACCAATCAATTCTTCGCCGACCTGAGCGGTTTTCTCTGGGGCCCCTGGCTGCTGATCCTGCTGGTGGGCACCGGCATCTGGCTCACCATCTGCCTGCGCGGCATCCAGTTCCGCATGTTGGGGTACGCGCTGCGTCTGACCTTCAGCCGTGAGCGCCAAGGGCAGGGCGACATCTCGCATTTCGGCGCGTTGATGATCGCGCTCGCCGCGACCATCGGCGTCGGCAACATCGCCGGTGTGGCGACGGCGGTGGCGCTGGGAGGGCCGGGAGCGGTGGTGTGGATGTGGATCACCGCGCTGTTCGGCATGGCCACGAAATATGCCGAAGCGTTTCTCGCGGTGCGGTTCCGTTCCGTGAATGCGCGCGGCGAAATCTCCGGCGGTCCCATGCATTACCTCGAGTCCGCACTGGGTTGGAAGTGGCTGGGCATGCTGTTCGCGTTTGCCGGTGCGGTCGCCGCCTTCGGCATCGGCAACATGGTGCAGGCCAACACCACGGCGGAAGCCATCGTCAGCGTGGCCGGCGTGTCGAAAACGCTGGTCGGTGTGGTGTTGATGCTGTTGACGGGACTCGTCATCTTCGGCGGCGTCAAATGGATCGCCGAGGTGGTTTCGTTTTTCGTGCCGGTCATGGTGGTGCTGTATTTCGGCGGGTCGGTGCTCATCCTGATCGGCAACTGGGAGCAGGTGCCGTCGGGTCTTGCGTTGTTGTTCGAGGACGCCTTGTCCGGCACCGCCGCGTCCGGCGGATTTGCGGGCGCGACCCTGGCGCAGGCCATCCGCTTCGGCGTGGCGCGCGGATTGTTCTCCAACGAATCCGGGTTGGGCAGCGCTCCCATCGCCGCCGCCGCCGCGAAAACCAATCAGCCCGCCAAGCAGGCGCTGGTGTCGATGACCGGTACGTTTTTGGATACCATCGTCGTGTGTTCGTTGACCGGACTGGTGCTGGCGACGACGCAGGTGTGGACATCCGGCGAAACCGGTGTGGCGCTCACACTGAATGCCTTCTCTGTTGGCCTGCCCGGCGACTGGGGTCCGTGGATCGTGACTCTGGGTGTGGTCACCTTCGCCTTCTCGACGATTCTGGGTTGGAGCTATTACGGTGAAAAATGTTTCGAGTATCTCGTGGGGGTGCGCTGGATTTGGTATTACCGGGGGACGTGGTGCGTCGTGGTGTTCATCGGTGCGGTGGTGAAGCTGGACCTCGTGTGGAATTTCGCCGACGCCATGAATGCGTTGATGGCCGTGCCCAACCTGATCGCCCTGATTGCGTTGAGCCGTTTGGTGGGTCGCGAGACGAAGCAGTTCGAAGACGGTCTCAGCGACGGCTCGATCCACCGTTACGATTGATGCCGCCGCTTCCTCAACCCGTCAGACGGAACTTGATGATGAACCAGATGGCGGCGACGCCGTCCTTCCAGTTGATCTTTTTGCCTTCCGAGTAATCGCGCCCACTGTAGGAGATGGGCACTTCATAGATGCGGAAATTTTTGCGGGCGATCTTGCTGGTGAACTCCGGCTCGAAACCGAACCGATCGCATTTGAGGGTGAGGGAGTCGAGCACCTTGCGCGTGAACACCTTGTAACAGGTTTCCATATCCGTCAGGTTCAGGTTGGTGAACATGTTGGACAGGGTGGTTAACACCTTGTTGCCGACGTAATGCCAGAAGAACAGCACGCGGTGGGGGCCGCTCAAAAAGCGCGATCCGTACACGACATCGGCGCGGCCGTCGAGGATCGGTCCCAACAGCACACCGTACTCGGCGGGATCGTATTCGAGGTCCGCGTCCTGCACGATGATGACGTCGCCGGTCAGGTTTTTGAATCCCGTACGCAGCGCCGCGCCCTTGCCCCGGTTCTTGTCGTGATAGACAACGAGGAACCCGTCCTTCGTTTCGTATTCCTTCAAAATATCGCGCGTGCCGTCGGTGGAGTAGTCGTCCACCAGCACGATTTCCTTGTCATACGGCGTCGCCTGAACGCGATCGATCAACTGCCGCACGGTGTTTTGTTCGTTGTAAACCGGAATGACGACGGAGATTTTCACGAGAACTCAGCTTGGCTAACTTGAGGTTTTTATTGGAGTCGTTCCATCCAGTCTAAGGCAAAAGGCCCATGATGTCTAAAATAAACTGGAGCGGCCGGGGGGATCAGGGTGTGGCCACGGTTTCGGTTTCCGGTTGGTCCATCCTCGCGGAAAAGGTGTACTCGCCGTCGATGTAGTCCACAAGCACGGTGTGACCGTGCACGAGTTCGCCGTTGATGATTTTCATCGAGATCGCGTTTTCGATCTTGTCTTCAATGAGACGGCGCAGCGGGCGCGCGCCGTAGGTATCGCTGAAGCCTTCCTCGGCCAGTTGCACCTTGACCTGTTCGGTGACCTCCACGCTCATGTCGTTTTCCTGCAAGCGCTTGTTGAGGTTGTGGATCATCAGGTCGGCGATGGCGCGCACGTGTTCCGATTCCAGCTTGTGGAACACGATCAGGTCGTCGAGGCGGTTGATGAACTCCGGCTTGAAGAGTTTCTGTACTTCGTTCAGCACCAGCGAGCGGATCTGGTTGTAGTCGCGGCCCGGATCGTCCTGCGTGGCGAAACCGATGCCCTTGGTCTTGCCTTCGGTGATGAACTGGGTGCCGATGTTGGAGGTGCCGATGATGATGGCGTTCTTGAAACTGGTGACGCGCCCCTGCGCATCCGTCAGCCGCCCGTCGTCGAGCAGTTGCAGCAGGATGTTGAACACGTCCGGGTGCGCCTTCTCCAGTTCATCGAGCAGGATGACGGAATACGGTTGCCGCCGCACTTTATCGGTCAACTGGCCGCCCTCGTCGTAACCGACGTATCCCGGCGGCGAGCCGATGATCTTCGAGACCGAATGTTTTTCCATGTACTCGGACATGTCGAGGCGGATGAGGCGGTTTTCATCGTCGAGCAGAAACTCCGCCAGTGCCTTGGCCAGTTCGGTTTTGCCGACGCCCGTCGGGCCGAGGAACAGGAACGAGCCGATGGGCCGGTTCTTGTCTTTCAGCCCCGCGCGGTTGCGGCGGATGGCGTTGCTGAGCGCGACGATGGCCTGGTTCTGACCGATGACCCGCTTGTGCAGGTTGTCTTCCATATTCTTGAGCTTTTCGGTTTCCGTCTCGCGGATTTTGTTGACCGGGATGCCGGTCCACGTTGCCACCACGTTGGCGATGTCTTCTTCGGTCACCGAATGATCGACCTCCTTGAGTTCGTCGTTCCACTTTTCTTTTTCGGTGACGAGTTTGCGGTCGATCTGGATGACCTCCTGCCGGAGTTCGGCGACCTTGCGGAAATCCTGATCGTCGAATGCGGATTTCTGCGCTTTCAGCAGATCGTTCTTTTCCTTTTCCAATTGTTGGATGACCGGCGGCACGTAAATGAGGGCCAGATGTTTTTTCGCGCCCGCTTCATCGAGCAGGTCCACGGCCTTGTCCGGCAGGGCGCGGTCGGAGATGTGTTTCTCCGAAAGCTTGGCGGCGGCGCGGATGGCGTTTTCGCTGTAAATGATGGAGTGATGGCGTTCGTAGCGGGCCTTGATGCCTTTCAGCATTTCGATGGTCTGCTCCACCGAGGGTTCGGAAACCATGACCGGCTGGAACCGGCGTTCGAGCGCCTTGTCCTGCTCGATGGACTTTTTGTAATCGTCCAGCGTGGCGGCGCCGATGCATTGCAACTGGCCCTTCGACAAGGCCGCTTTCAGCATGTTGGAGGCGTCCACGCCGCCCGCACCCGCGCCGGCACTGACGATGGTGTGCAGCTCGTCGATGAACAGGATGACGTTGCCGTGGGAATTGACGATCTCGTCTTTGACCGCTTTCATGCGTTCTTCGAACTCGCCGCGCATTTTGGCCCCGGCGATGATCTCCGACATCTCCAGCATCTTGACGCGTTTGTTGAGCAGGCTGTTGGGCACTTCGGCCTTGACGATCTTCTGCGCCAGTCCCTCGACGATGACGGTTTTGCCGACGCCCGGTTCGCCGATGAGCACCGGGTTGTTCTTGTTGCGGCGCGACAGGATCTGGATGAGCCGGTCGATTTCCTTTTCGCGACCGATGACCGGATCGAGGTCGCCGCGCCGGGCCAGGTCGGTCAAATCCGTGGTGTACTGGCTGAGGACATCCATCTTGCCCTCGGAGTTCTGCTCGTCGATGGTGGCGCCGCCGCGCATGATCTCGAGGTCCTCGCGCACCTTGGCGTATTTGAAGCCGAGTTCCTGCAACAACTGCGACACGCGTCCGACGCGTGAGTCCAGCATGCTGAGGAACATCGTGCCGACACCGATGTAGCGGTCGCCGAATTTTTTGGCCTCGTCCTGCGCCACTTCAAACAGCAGATTGGTTTCCTCGGAAAGATGGATCTGCTGGATCTGCTGCATCTCCTCGGGGCTTTCATCCGCAACCATCTCGAACAGGCGGTCGAGGATGGTGCGGTGCAGGTCCTTGTTGTCCGGATAATAGGTTTCGAGAAAGCGCACGACGCGGGAATCCTGCGCCTCGATCAGGCCGATCAGCACAAACTCCGGCGTCAACAGCGTCTGCCGCAGGTTGACCATTTCCATGGCGCCCACGTTCAGCGCGTCGATGACTTTATCGGTGAACTGCCTCAGGTATTGTTGAAGCATGATTCAAGCCAGTGAAGGTGAGTGGAAAGTTGATTTCATGATATCAAATTTTCCAGATGGATGTACACCGAGTCCGCCAAAGCCTCGTAATTGTAACCCCCTTCCAGCATGGAAATGAGGCGGCCCTGGCAGATTTCGTCGGCGGTCCCGCGTATCAACCGGGTCATCTCGCCGAAACATTCCGTGGACAGCGACACGCTGGCCAACGGATCGTCCTCGTGCGCGTCGAACCCGGAGGAAATGATGATGAGGTCCGGCTTGAAGCGGAACATCTCCGGGATCAGTTTGTCTTTCACCACCGAGAGGTAATCGGCGTCGGTGGAAAAGGCGCGCATGGGAAAGTTCAACGTGGCGCCGAGGCCGTCGCCCGTTCCCGTTTCGTTCTGGTCGCCGGTGCCGGGATAAAAAGGAAATTGATGAGTGCTGCTGTAATAGATGTTAGGATCGGCGTAAAACGAATGCTGGGTGCCGTTGCCGTGGTGCACATCCCAGTCGAAAATGAACACGCGATTGAGGTCTTTTTTCGCCAGCGCGTAGCGGGCGGCGATGGCGACGTTGTTGAACAGGCAGAAGCCCATCGACCGCGTCTCCTCGGCGTGGTGTCCGGGCGGGCGCACGGCGCAGAACACGTTGTCGCAGGTGCCGTCCAGCACCGCATCCACGGCGGCCAGCCCGCCCCCGGCCGCCAGCAGGGCGGAATCGTAGGACCGCGTGCTGATGGCCGTGTCCATGTCCAGCCGGTCCCGTCCCTCGGCACAGGCACGCGCCACCGAATCCATGTACCCCGCCGGATGGTTGAGGCCGATCTCTTCGGCACCGGCCACGCGCGGTTCCAGGGTATGCAGGCGCGACGCCATGCCGGATTCGTCCAGCTTGCGGGTGATGGCGCGCAGGCGGCCCGGATTTTCCGGATGGCTGCCGGTCTCGTGTTCCAGAAACAGGGGGTGGTAAATGTATCCGGTTTTTTTCATGGGTACCCGGGGTGGATTGGGAATGAATGCAGTAAATTGCGAGAATAACAAAATCCCATTTTCCCCGCAATCGGTTTGAAACGGCATGGCCCCAGCGACGCTTCAGCAAAAAATGGACGCCCTGCGCGAGAAAGCGCGGGAGTTGGGATTCGACGCCCTGGGCGTGGCTCCACCCGATCCCGGTGAGGCGGGCGATCGCTTTCTGCAATGGCTGGATGCGGGGCACGACGGCGACATGGCCTACCTCGAACGCGGCAAGGCCAAACGGCTCGATCCCGCCCTCATCCTGCCCGGCGTCGAAAGCATCCTGTGCCTGCGCACCAACTACCACACGCAGGCCAAGAGCCTTGATTTTTTGCATGCGCCGCAGACCGGCGACATCTCCAATTACGCCTGGAACATCGATTACCACGACCTCATCAAGCCGCGCCTGCACCAACTGGAACATTTTTTATGGGAGCTGTTTCCCGGCTGCCACAGCAAGGCCTATGTGGACACCGGACCGGTGCTGGAGAAACCGCTGGCCGCAAAGGCGGGGCTGGGCTGGATCGGCAAGCACTCGAACCTGCTGACGGAAGGGCTGGGCTCGTATTACTTTCTGTCGGAAGTGCTGATCGATGTGGCGCTGCCGTTCTCCGAACCGGCCACCAACCACTGCGGCACCTGCACGAGTTGCATCGACATCTGCCCGACGGCGGCCATCGTCGCCCCCTACGTGCTCGATGCGCGGCGCTGTATTTCGTACCTGACCATCGAGCTCAAGGGCGTCATCCCGCTGGAGTTCCGCCGCGCTATCGGCAACCGCATCTACGGCTGCGACGACTGCCAGATCGTGTGCCCGTGGAATTCGTACGCCGTGACCACGGACGAACCCGCGTTTGCCGAACGCGACGGCACGCGCTTGTTGATCGACCTCATGCGCCTCGATGAAGACGGGTTTCGCCAGCGCTTCCGCAAAAGCCCGGTCAAGCGCATCAAGCGGCGCGGCCTGCTGCGCAACGTCGCCATCGCCTTGGGCAACAGCGGCGATCCGGAGGCGATTCCCGTACTCACCGAGGCGCTTTCCGACCCGGAACCCCTCATCCGCGCGCACGCCGTGTGGGGGCTGGGGGAGCTGCTGGGCGACCAAGCCTGGAGTGCGGTACAGGGTCCGCTGACGGGCGAGGCGGACCCCGCCGTGCAGGCGGAAATCGATCGCCTAAAATGCATTGATAACCAAGGCTAAAGCAGCCTATAATCGGCATTTCCCAAAAATCAGGAAGGATTCATGGACAAAAACGGAGAATTTCGGTTTCTGAAGGCCTGCCGCGGCGAGCCGGTGGATTGCACCCCGGTCTGGTTCATGCGTCAGGCAGGGCGCTACATGAAGGAATACCGGGCGCTCAAGGAAAAGCATTCCTTCCTCGAAATGTGCCGCACCCCCGAGCTGGCGACGGAAGTGACCCTGCAACCTCTGGACGTTCTGGGCGTCGATGCGGCCATCATATTCGCCGACATCCTGCTGCCCCTGGAACCGATGGGGACGGGGCTGGAGTTCACGGTGGGCGACGGTCCGTCCATCCCGCGCCCGGTGCGCACGCGCCAGGACGTTGAAAATCTGAAACCGGTCTGCTCCGAGGAACAACTGGGCTACGTCGGCGACGCCATCAAGATGGTGCGCGGGGAGATTGCGGGCAAGCTGCCGCTCGTCGGTTTCAGCGGCGCGCCGTTCACCCTCAGCAGTTACATGGTGGAAGGCGGCAAGTCGAAGGAATTCACCACCACCAAGCTCATGATGTACCAGGAGCCGGAGACGTGGAACCTGCTCATGGACAAGGTGGTCGATGTGCTGGTTGATTACCTGAAGATGCAGGTGAAGGCGGGCGCGCAGGCTTTGCAGATTTTCGACAGCTGGGTCGGCTGCCTCAACCCCGGCGACTACGAACGCTACATCCTGCCGCACACCAAGCGCGTGTTCGACGGTTTGAAAGACTGCGGCGTGCCGGTGATCAATTTCAGCACGGGCACCTCGACCATGCTGCCTTTGGTGCGCGAGTCCGGCGGCGACGTCATGGGTTTCGACTGGCGCATCCATCTCGACGACGCGAGAAAGCAGATCGGCCTGGACACGCCGGTGCAGGGCAACCTCGATCCCAACATCCTGTTCGCGCCGATTCCGGTGATCCGCGAAAAGGTGCTCGATATCATGCAACGCGCCGAAGGGCGGTCGGGTCATATTTTCAATCTCGGCCACGGCATCCTGCAGCACACGCCGGTCGATCACGTCAAGGCCGTGGTGGACATGGTGCACGAGTACCGTCATGGATGATGCCATCACGCAAGGCGTGAAAACAGGCGTCATCCTGCTGGCGCACGGCGCGCCCACCCGCGTCGCCGACATTCCCGAATACCTGCAACGCATCCGTGGCGGCACCGCTTCGAGCACGGAAGTGATCCGCGAAATCACCGAACGCTACGAAGCCATCGGCGGCAGTTCTCCTTTGCTGGAGATCACGCAGGGGCAAGCGGAAGCGCTGGAGAGGTTCCTCAATCAGGGCGAGGACACGTTCCGCGTTTACATCGGCATGCGCAACTGGTACCCGCTGATCGAGGAGGCGGTGCAGCAGGCGAAGGACGACGGCATGGATCGCCTCATTGCGTTGTGTCTGGCGCCGCAGTTCAGCAAGTGGAGCACGGAACGCTATCTGAATTCGTTCAACGAAGCGCTGGGTAAGTGCAACGCCGGGGACATCCCGGTGCAGTTCATCAAAAGCTGGCCCAACCAGCCGTCGTTGATCGACGCCTTTGCCGAACGCTACCGCGCCGCCGAGTCCGACCTCAAGGCCAAGGGCCACGACACCTTCCACACCGTCTTCACCGTGCACAGCATTCCCTCGGCGTACGTGGAGGAGGGCATCGATCCCTACGTGCAGGAATACGAAAAAACGCTGAACGGCATCCGGCAGCAGGTGCCGATGGAGCCGTGGCACCAGGCTTACCAGAGTCAGGGCATGATCCCCTGCCCGTGGCTGGAACCCAGCGTCGAAGAAACCCTCGATAACATTGCCGAAGAGGGGGGCAAGGCGGTGCTCATTTTCCCCGTCGGCTTCGTCTGCGACCACATTGAAATCCTTTATGATATCGACATCGGGTTCCGCGAATACGCGGAGCAAAAGGGTCTCACCCTGTTTCGTACCGAGTCGTTGAACACCTCGCCGTTGTTCATCGAGGCGCTCGCCGGCGCTGTCTGGGAACACCTTGCGTGATCCGTTTCCCTCTGTGGATTTCCCTCGTTCAACAATGATATCCTGTACGCATTGAGGTGAACTGACATGCAAACTTTTCGTGTGTGCAAAGGGGTGCTGTGCGCCCTGCTGATGTTTTGGATGCTGGCGCCGATGCAGGCGCTGGCGGCTGGCAAGGGCACGATTGTGCTGGGCGCGGTGTTGCCGTTGAGTGGCGAAAACGCGTCGCAGGGCACCGACGCCGAACGCGGCATTCAACTGGCGTTGAAGGCCCACACTGCCGCGCTCCACAAGCAAGGTATCAAAATAAAGATGGTGTTCGTGGACGACCGCTCCGATCCCGAGCAGGGCCGCAAGGTGACGCGTGCGTTGATCGAGGAAGAGCAGGTGCGGGCCATCATCGGACCGTTCACCTCGCCGGTTTTTCTGGAGATGGCGCCGATGGTGCAGAAGCACCGCGTGGTGCTGGTGTCCGGCAGCGCCAGCACGCCCAGGATCCGGAAGTCCGGCGATTATGCCTTCAGTCTGGTGACGCTCGATGACCGGCAGGGCAAGGCGCTGGCGCGGTTCGGGTATGAAATCCTGCGTGCCCACATCGGCGTGATCCTGTACCTCGACAACGATTACGGCCGCGGGCTGCAGAACATCGTGCGCCGCGAATTTGAAAAACTGGGCGGCACCATTCAATGGACGCACGGCATCAGCAAAAACACGGCGGAGTTTCACGACATTCTGGAGCAGGTGAAGGAACTGGAGCCGCACTGCGTGTTTTTGCTGACGTATCCGGCGGAAGGCGGCCTTTTGCTCAAACAGGCGCGCGAACTGGGCATGGAAACGCCGTTCCTGGGTGGCGATGGCGTGTACAGTCAGGACCTGATCGATATTGCCGGCGAGGCGGCGCGCAACACCTTCGTTTCGGCCATGAACTGGCGTCTGCAATCGCCCGAGCCGCACATCCGGCAATTCGTCAAACGCTTTACGGCGCAATACGGCATGCAGCCGAATCTGTATTCCGCCAGTTATTTCGACGCCACTTCGGTGATTCTGGAATCGCTGCTCGCGGGCAAAACCGAACCCGATGCGCTGCGCGATCACATTCATGGTGCACAGTTTAAGGGCGCAACCGGAGACATCCGGTTCGATCACGGGCAGGCGTTGAAAAAACCCATCGACATTTTCAAGGTCGAGGATTACACTTTCGATTATTTTCAAACCATCATGACTCATTGAGCGTGAACGGCTCCGACCCTTCGGGTTTCTCCTGTCGCACCCCTTCATTCGCAATGGAACGGGAATTTTCCGTCTAGAGAATTCCGGTAATGCATTCCAGCCGAACCGGTCATGACATCGAGTCTCATCAGATTTCTATGGATTCCAACGAGCTCAACCCGGAACAACTGAAAGCCGTCCGTCACACCGACGGGCCGCTCATGCTGGTGGCCGGCGCGGGGTCCGGCAAAACCCGCGCCATCACCTTCCGCATCCTGCACATGATCCGCGACAAGGGGATCGATCCGGAAAACATCCTGGCCATCACCTTCACCAACAAAGCGGCGGCGGAAATGCGCGAGCGGGTGGTGAAGCAGATGGGCGCCGGCGGCGGCCGCGTGCCGTGGATCAGCACCTTTCACTCGCTGTGCCTGCGCCTCCTGCGCCAGCACATGGATTTCCCCGGCTACACGAAAGATTTCGTCATCTACGACGCGGCGGACCAGCTGTCGGTGGTCAAGAAATGCATGAAGGCGGCGTCGATCAACGACGAGGCCTTCCCGCCGAAAACCATTCTCAACCACATCAGCGGTTTCAAAAACGATTACCAGCTTCCGGAGCACATCAACCTCGATGCCCTGCCTTACGGCCACAAGCTGAAAGCCGCGCACGTCTATCCGCATTACCAGAACGCGCTCAAGGAAAACAATGCGCTCGATTTCGACGACCTGTTGATGATGACGGTGAAACTGTTCCAGCAGGACAAGGCGCTGTGCGACCATTACAACAACCGCTTCCGCTACATCCTGGTCGATGAGTTTCAGGACACCAACCTCACGCAGTACCATCTCATCCAGTTGCTGTCGCGGGCGCATCACAACGTCTGCGTGGTCGGCGACGACGACCAGAGCATCTACCGCTGGCGCGGCGCCAACCTGGAAAACCTGCTGCATTTCGAAAAGGATTTCCCCGGCACCACGGTCATCAAACTGGAAGAAAATTACCGCTCGACGCAAACCATCCTGAACGCCGCCGGGGCGGTGGTGCGCGAGAACATGACGCGCCGTGAAAAGAACCTGTGGACACGCAACGAAGCGGGCGAGCCCATTCTCTACTACCGCGCCGAGGACGAGATCGACGAAGCCCGCGCGGTGTGCGAACGCATTCATCACTGGGTGCAGGACGGCGCATCGTTCAACGACATGGCCATCCTCTACCGCACCAATGCGCAGTCGCGGGTGCTGGAAGACCAGTTGCGCCACCTGAACGTGCCGTACCAGGTGATCGGCGGCCTCAAGTTTTATGAGCGGAAAGAGATCAAGGACATCCTCTCCTACCTGCGGGTGGTGATGAACCCTTCGGATGCGGTGTCGCTGAAGCGTATCGTCAACACGCCGGTGCGCGGCATCGGCAAAGCGTCGGTGGACAAGGTCGAGGCGTATTGCAGCGAGCAGCACCTGCCGCTGTTGGAAGGCCTGCGCCGTGCCGCAAACGTGGTCGGCACCGGCCCCGCCAAAAAAATCGAACAGTTTGTGCTGATGATGGACCGCTTCCAGAAAGTGATGCAGGAATGCTCGGCGGTCGATCTGCTGAAGGCGGTGTTCGAACAGACCGGATACCTCACGGCCCTGCAAAAGGAAAACACGCAGGAAGCGAAAAGCCGCCTGGAAAACCTGAACGAATTGTACTCGGCGGTGGAACAGTTTGTGGACATCGACCGCAAGGGCACGCTCAAGGATTTTCTCGACACCACGGCGCTGGTGGCGGACCTCGACAACCTCGACGACAGCCGCGGGGTGCTGGCTTTGATGACGCTCCACACCTGCAAGGGGCTGGAGTTCGACTCGGTGTGCATCCTCGGTTTCGAGAACGGCCTGCTGCCGCACGCCAGTTCTCTGTCCAGCAGCGAGGAATACGAAGAAGAACGGCGGCTGTGTTATGTCGGCTTCACCCGCGCCCGCAAGAAACTGATGATCAGCAACGCCCGCCGCCGCCGCATCTACGGCAGTACGTTCACCTACCAGCCTTCGGATTTTCTATCGGCCATCCCGCGCGAGGCGATGACGATGGAATCGAGCGCGCTGACTTCCGCGCCATCACGGTCCCCCTACGGCCAGGCCGACGCGCAGGACAACTGGTCGCTGCCCGCAGGATCGGCCCCATCTCCCGCCAGCGGCAACGGCTTTTCCGTCGGCACGAAAGTGCTGCATTCCAAGTTCGGGTCGGGCGTGGTGGTCAACCGCGAAGGCGGCGAAGACGATTTGAAAGTGGTGGTGTTCTTCAAAGGCGTGGGCAAGAAAAAACTCGCCGTGGCGCACGCCAACCTCATCGTGGTTTGAAAGAGGAAATTCTTCAGGCGTAGCCGTTCAAAAGTTCCATGAGGCGCGCTTTGTGGTGCGGCCAGATGCGCAGGTCCAGCGTCACGGCGTTGTTGTGGTATTGCTGATCGACGACCAGCGCGTGCTTGCGGATTTCCGGAATCAAATCCGAACGCGTGTAGGCCAGTTCCACCTGGTAGGGCACCAGCCGCGCTTCGTAGTGATCGACGATGGCCTGCCGCAGTTCCGCCATGCCGGTCTGCCGGTGGCACGACACGAACACCGCGTCCGGGTACAACCGCCGCATCTCCTCCAGATCATTCCCGTTTTCCAGTTGATCGATCTTGTTGAACACGCGCACCGTCGGTGTGTCGTGCACACCGAGTTCGTTGAGCACGCTTTCGGCGGTGGTCATCTGCCGCCGGTAATGCGGATGGCTGATGTCGATGACGTGCACCAGCAGGTTGGCGTTGCGCACTTCGTCCAGCGTGCTTTTGAACGACGCGACCAGATCGTGCGGCAGTTTGTCGATGAGGCCGACGGTGTCGGCGAGCAGAATCGGATACGGAAAATTCTTTTTGACTTTGCGCACGGTGGCGTCGAGCGTGGCGAACAGTTTGTTCTCGACCAGCGTGTCGGCGCCGGTCAGGCAGTTCATCAACGTGGATTTGCCGACGTTGGTGTACCCCACCAGCGCGACCTGGTACGCGGTCTGGCGGCTTTTACGCTGCGTCTGCTTTTCCTTGTGGATACGGCTGAGCTTTTTGGTGAGTTTGGAAATCTGGTCACGGATCATGCGGCGGTCCAGCTGGATCTGCGTTTCACCGACGTCGCGCATGCCGATGCCGCCGCGCTGCCGCGACAAGTGACCCCACATCCGGGTCAACCGCGGTAACGCGTATTTCAACCGCGCCAGTTCCACCTGCGTTTTGGCCTCGCTGGTGCGGGCGTGGTCGCTGAAAATCTCGAGAATGATCCACGGCCGGTCCACCACGTTGCACTTGAGCAGTTTTTCCAGGTTGCGCGTTTGCGCCGGCGACAGCGTTTCGTCGAAGATGACGATTTCCGCCTCGTGGTGCTTCACCGCCTGCTCCAACTCCTCGACCTTGCCGCTGCCGAGATAGGTTTTGGGGTGGATCGTGGTCAGGCGCTGGGTGAGGGTGGCGACGGGATCGTAATGCGCCGTTTCGGCAAGCCCGGCCAGCTCGTCCAACGAGTCGCCTACGGGCGCGCCCGAATTCTGCTGCGCCTCGACACCCACAAGTATGGCGCGGGGGGTGTGGCTGCTTTGTTTCTGGGTGTCGAAAAATTCAGGTTTCATCTGTCCCCATTATATCGCGTGTGCATAACGGGAACCAAATCTTTACGCGGGTCCTGAAAAAAATAAAGCGGGTGGGTGCTACCGCGGCCGGGTGAGGGGATAGTGTTGCTTTTGCTGGAGTTGCCCGTCACGCCCATAATGTTCGCTGTACACCATGCGTCCGTTTTGGTGACGGTACACGAACTCGACGGGTGAGGCCTCAATCCGCGAACAGGTGGCCGACCCACAACAGCAGCACCATCACGACCGACAAGGTGTGTTGCGTGTGCAACAGGCGCGTGACCTGCGCGCCGGGCTGATCGGCACCCTGCAACTTCATGGCCAGGCCCGACAGACAGAGCACGCCGATCAATCCCCAGCCCGCCCACAACACCCAGTTGCTGTCCTCCGCCCACCAGCCGTGGAGATAAGAGAGGCCCAACATCACCGGATTGCCCCAGTAATGGTAATTGCGAAAGCGCACCTTCCACTGCACCGGCTTGCGCACGAATAAATCGGGCACCAGGTTGCGCGCGCGGCGCGGCAGGCGGCGCACGCCCATGTGGTAGTACCAGAACGCGTTGAGTACGACCAGTCCCCACAAGGACACCACGCCCAGCGCGTCGCTCACCGCTTCCAGCACCGTATCTTCTTTGTCATGGGGGTCGTCGCCGTTGGCCGCTGTGGGAGAAGGAGACAGCAGCAGGAACCACGTCAGTAGAAAAATCACCGTTAGAAACGAGCGTAGACGTGGAGAGCGAACGGTCATTTATTTATGCGGTGCGGGGTGTTGAGAGGAAGGCGACGTTTTGGGCAGGGTGATGGCTTTGCCGCGCAGTTGCCGCCAGAACAGGCGCAGGAACACTTTCAGGTAATTGGGACCGGTCTTGAGCAGGTTGAAGCTGGAAAACCCCATGTCCACCGAACGGTTGATCCATGAAATGGGCACTTCCTCGACCTTGTAACCAAGCAGCAGTGGTTGCAGTCCGGTTTCGGCATTGGCGGCGAAGTCGTGCGCCTCCAACCGCAGGTTCTGCGCGACCTCGCGTTTTATCAGTTTCAGATTGTTGGTGAGATCGCGCAGGTATTTGCGAAACAGAATGCGCGCCAAAAGATGAAACGCACGGTTGGCGAGGATCTTGGTGAACGCGTAATTGAGCAACACGCTGTCGCGCGAGAAGCGGGAACCGATGGCCACGTCCGCGCCCGCCGCCACGGCGTCGAACAAACCGGTCAGCTCCGGCAGGATATGCTGGAAGTCGCAGTCCATGAGCAGGATGTAATCGCCTTGAGCGGCGGCGAGACCGTCGCGCAACGCCCGTCCCACGCCATTCGGCGGCGTGCGTTTCACCACCCGCACGCGCGGGTCTTCGGCGTGCAAGGCTTCGCCCACTTCCGCCGTGCGGTCGCGGCTGTTGTCATCGACCAGCACGATCTCCTGGATGTAGTCGTTGAAGTATCCGGTCAGGTTGGCGACCAGTGGTTTGAGATTGGCTTCCTCATTGTGACACGGCACCACCACCGACACCCGGCCTTTCAGTGACGCGTGCCGGGTGAGGGGGACGGGCGGCCGCGTCCAGCCTTCCGCCGCGGGGTTCCGTCCGTTGAGGTACAACTCACCCGCGAAGTTGCGCACGTAGGGCATGTTTTCCAACACAAGGCTCAGGTTCTGCACCGGCCACAGCAGCGCTTTCGGCAACGGCGGGAACAGAAAGTCGTAAGGCAGAATGCGGATGCCGGTGAAGCCGATCTCGGAGAGGATCGACATCATCTCGATGCGGTTGAAGCGCGGGCCTTCGTCGCGCAGCGGGACAAAAGGAAAGAGCCGCGTGAAAAAACGGCGCAGTTGCGAATACGGGTTCCACGGATTGGGTTCGAACAGCAGGAAACGTCCGCCGGGCTTCAGCAGTTTGCGCGCTTCGTTGAGAAACGCGCCGTAGTTGTCCGCGGGCAGCATGTGCCAGGCGACGATGTAGTCGAACTTGCGACCGGCCAGCGCACCGGGGAATTGGTGCAGCAGCACGGACTCGAGGTTGTCCGGTTTGTTCGCGTTGAGTTTTTCGAAGTAATCGGAATTGAACGTCGCGGCGGTGACGGGGTGGTCGTGATCGTGCAGGTCGGCGATCTCGCGGGTCCAGCGTCCATCGCCGCAACCGATATCGAGGATCGATTCGCCGGGCAGCATGTGAAACAGGTGACGCGCCATGTGCGCCCGCCATTGCAGGCGCAGATCGATGAAGTAATCCTTGCGGTCCCAATAATCGAGGCGGGCGCGTTCGCGCTGGCGCAGGGCTTCCACCACGTCCATGCTACGGAGTCCTCATGCGGTTTTGAACAGGCGTCCGAGCCGGGCTTTGAACAGGCTCAACGCGTCCTTGAGCATCGACTTCACCATCTTGTTGCTCTTGTTGGCGGCGCGTTCGGAGAAGAAATCGCGGAACAGGTAGTAGATGCGTACCGGTTTGCGCAGGAAGTAGAATACGTAGAACAGGCCCTGCCCGAAGATCACCAGAAACGACAACTCGCGGTGACCGAAGCGCGGGTTGTACGACGTCTTGCGCGCGCCGAAATCCTGAAATGTGAACAGGCTCATCAGGTAAGCGTCGTCGAGTTCGGGAATCACTCCGTTTTCGCGGAGCTGGTTGAACGACTCGGTATTCGGTTGCGGCGAGTAAGCGTTGAGATTGACATTGGTGAAACCGAGCCACGCACATTTGATCATGGTGGCGTAGGTTTTGAACACGCTTTTGTAGGTGTCCTCGGGAAAGCCGATGATGAAGAAGCAGCCGACATTGATGCCCGCCTTCAACGCCTCGTTGGCGGAGACAAACATCTTGTCGAGATCGACTTTTTTCTTGATGGCTTTCAGCACTTCCGGGTCGCCTGACTCCGGCGCGAAGGCGAACTCGTGGCACCCCGCCGCCTTCAATTTTTTGGCGAGGTCGTAGTCGATGGCTTCGCTGCGCGTGCCCGACGGCATCTGGAAGGTGATCTCCATGCCGCGCGCCAGCACCTCGTCGCAGAAGGCGTGCATCCAGTCGCGGCGCACGATGGCCGTCAGGTCTTCGAACTGAAAATCGGTGACGCCGTAACGCTGCATGTAGGTCTGCATTTCATCGACCACGTTTTTGTGATCGCGCGCCGTCCACTCCGTGGTCCACATGTTGGGGCTGGTGCAGAACGTGCACTGGAACGGGCATCCGCGTGTCGCCAGCATGGGCATGAAGCGTCCCTGCGACGCGCCGTGCGGCTGGTTGACGGCGTTGTACTGCTCGATGTCGAACAGGTCCCACGCCGGCCAGGGAATGGCGTCGATGTCGCGGATGCGGTTGTGACGCGGGTTGGTCTGCACGCTGCCGTCGCCTTGGCGGAAGGCGATGCCGGAAAGGTCGTCCACAGATTCGTTGCGCGCCCAGCGGTCGAGCAGGTTCACGATGATCTCTTCGCCCTCGCCCAGCACCACCGCGTCGAGCGGTGCCTGTTGCAGAGAAAATTCAGGAAAGCCGGTGACGTGTTCGCCGCCCATGACCAGGCGTTTGCCGGGAAACCGGTCGCGGATACCGTTCACCAGTTCGCGCACATACACCCAGTTGGAGCTGAACATGCAGCCCAGGCCGATGACCTCGGCGTCCTGGGGAATGCGTTCGATGATCTCGGCGTTTTCCAGGCCGCGGATGTGCACGCCGTGGAACTCGAAAAAATGCCGGGGCGCGGAGCCGGGTCCGTCCACCACCGTCACCTCGTGCCCGGCCTCGCGCAACGCGGCGGCGATGTAGGCCAGGCCGAGCGGCGGCATGCTGATGGTCGAGACGAAGTTGGTCAGCGACACAAATTTGGATGGCTCAATCAGGCAAATTTTCATCGAAGCAACGGTTGGATTGTGTGATCTGAAACGGAAAATGACTGTCTTTCAAGTGTAACAGGTATTGCCTTCATCTCAAGGAAATCGTGCCCCATGGCAGGGGGCCGAACGGGGCTGCCCTGCAACGCGCGGGCGGGTGCGCGGTAACGCGGGATTTTGCAGGGGGTTTCAATCGTTCCGGTCGCTGGGGGCGAACTCGCCGGGGTCGAGCTTGAACTTGTGGTAGTACTCCTGCACCTTGGTGCGGGCGGTTTCCTTTTGCAATGGCGCGTTGCGCTGCGCGAACAGGTTGCCCGCCTTGATCATGTGCACGATGGCGTGGCGGCCGTCGCCTATTTTTTCGTACAGGCAGCCGAGATTGAAATGCGCCTCCGCCGAGCCTTCATCGAGGCGCACCGTTTCCTGGAACGCCGCCAGCGCTTCCTGATTCCGGCCCAGATGTTCGTATTCCACTCCCAGCTCAAAATGCAGGCGAGGATTGTCCGGATGGTGCCGCAGGCGCTCCTGGCATTCCTTGATTTTGTCGGTCTTGAACCAGTCCAAAAGGCCCATGATGGTCTCCCTCGCCTCCTCAAAACGGTGGATATGCAATCGTGCGTTCCGCTATAGATAATGTTACGATGCACGAGTTACCGATTCGTTTTACTGAAAATTCATTAAGGTTGAAGGAATGATGATGCGATATGGACTGTGGATGCGCGCCTTCCTGCTGGCGTGCTGTGTGTGGGCCGGACCGGCCCTGGCCCCGGACGGGGTCCGGGCGAATGAAAATCCCGAAGCTCCGGCAGGCATGGTGTACATTCCCGCCGGGACCTTCACCATGGGGCTGGAGGGAGCCAGCAATAAATTTCCCCATAAAGTGTTTCTCGATGGATTTTTCATCGACACACACGAAGTGACGCAGGAAGAGTACGTGGCCATCCGCGGCGCCAACCCGTCGAAGTTGAAAGGCGAGAACCGCCCCGCCGATCAGGTGACCTGGCTGGAAGCCAATGCCTACTGCAAACAGGTGGACAAACGCCTGCCGACAGAAGCGGAATGGGAAAAGGCCGCGCGGGCGGGCACGCAGACGTTGTATTACTGGGGCGACGAACACAGCGGCGACCACGCCTGGTTTGAAGACAACTCCGGCGAGGCAACCCACCCGGTGGGGCAAAAAACGCCGAATGCCTTCGGCTTGTACGATGTGTCCGGCAACGTCTGGGAATGGGTGACCGACTGGTACGACAAAACCTATTATGAACGCAGCCCTCCGGCCAATCCACAAGGCCCCGAAACCGGCACGGAAAAAACCCTGCGCGGCGGATCGTGGTACTCCGGCGCGCGGCACCAGATGACCGCCACCCGGTTCTGGTCGGAACCGCACATCCGCAATTCCAACTTCGGTTTCCGCTGCGCCAAAGACGCCCCCAAAACGCCGTAACGGAGGCCGCCGGAGCGGAGACCCTGCGGGGAACCCGCGCCCGATCTGGTACAATCGAAATGAATGTTCCGATGCGCAACAGGTGATCATGGGAATCCCATCCGAAAACACATCGCTCAAGCTTCCCGGCGGCGGCTCCATCACGCCGGAAGAAGTCGAAAGACTGATTGCCTTGCTGACGCTGTTCATGGACGGTGCGGGCCGGGTGCTGCCCGCCGATCACGGGCTGCATGAAAAGCTGGATGCATTGAAACAGCAACTGCCGTCCGTCACCGTGAGCGTGGAACCGCCGTTGCAAAAGGAGTTGCAGGAAGGGTTTGACATTTTAAAGATGAATGTGGACCTGCGCCTGCTGGAGCGCGGCGGGTTGGTGGAGATCATCCGCGCGCTGTCGCGGTCGCTCACTTCCATGTTTGGCAAGGGGAGCAACCTGGAGCAGGGGCTGGAGCGGTTGATCGACGAGCTGGAAGAAACGCGCGAGCTGAAATACACGCTTGCCATCCGCGACAAGTTGCTCGCCATCACCGAGCAGATTCAGCAACGGTTCGGCACCGTGCGCAACGAATTCGAACGTCTGCATGAGCATTGCCTGACCCTGCAGGCCCGCGTCGATACGCAGGGGCAGGTGATTGTGGACGGGCTGACGCGCATCCTCAACCGCACCGCGTACGATCTGAAAATCGACGAGAACCTGAAAGTCTTCCACAAGACGCGCGATGCGTTTTTCCTGGCGTTGTTCGATATCGATGATTTCCTGCACATCCAGGACAGGCAGGGGGCGGAAGCGGCGAATAACGTGTTGTGCAGTGTTGCGGCGGTGATCCGTGACGGCGTGCGGCAATCCGATTTTGTGTACCGCTACAGCCAGGATCAGTTTGTGGTGTTGTTTCACCAATCCACGTACAAGAACGTGCGGGGCGCCGTCGAGCGGCTGCGCGATCAGGTGGAAACGGTGCGTACGCATTTGATGAACGACGTTCACGATCAACAGGGCAACCGCCTCCGCGTGACCGTCAGCATCGGTCTCGCCCAGGCCAAGGAAGGCGATACCAAAGCCACTCTGTTCAAGCGCGCGGAAGGGGCTCTGCACCGGGCCAAGTTGCAGGGCAAAAACCGCGTGGCCATCAGTTGATGGGGTATAGGTGGCCCCGTTGTCACCGTCGGGATGGAGGCATGAAACGGTTTCATCATTTCCATTGGATGGGAGTCCTGCTCTCTTTCGCGCTGACAGCCTGTTCCGGCGAGCATGTGATCGAAGGCACAGTGGTTGATTACGACACCCGCGAGCCGGTTGCCGGAGTGAGGGTGCAGGCGCACCAGACCGGCTGGAAGATCACGCGCGACAGCGTGACCTGGGATCACACGTACACGTTTGATACGGTGACCGACCAGCGCGGGAAATTCCGCCTCGTGTACGATGTCGGCAACAGCGCCAAAATTCAGGTTGCGCGCAAAGGTTACGTGCCTTTCACGCACTGGTATGAAGCCGACTCGACGCCGGTGCTCAAGATCAAACGCAAAAATCCAGACCACAAGCCGGTGCGGTTCGGCGTCATGCGCATCGGCGTGGAGAACCATCAGCCGTTCGGCTGGTCGTTCGCTGAAGGCCGCATCGCTTTCGATCCGGAAGAAGCGGATGTGTTTCCCATGTTCGGTTCCAAAACCGACTGGAACCACATCCGTCTCGCCGTGGCCGGCGGCGGGGGCCTGCAATTTGTTTCCGCCTCGGAACTGGAAGTGGACGGGGATTATCTGGTGTACACCGACCGCGCGCCCCGGCAAGGGTATGCCGAGAATCTGGAAATGAATTTTGAAGAACCCGGCGGCGTGTATTTTGTGCGCACCCGCGACGGGCGGCATTACGCCAAGTTTGAGTTCGATCCCACCCGCCTCGCCACCGAGGGCGGCACCTCCGGCTACACGCAGGGCAACTGGGCGTTGCTGTTGATGTACCTGCACAACGCGTCCGGCGGCCGCTACCTGAAATACGAGAAGTAATGGTTCAACCCGGCGCGAGCAACGCCGCAATTTCCGCGTGCCCGCCCAGGCGCGCACTCTGGGCGGCGGTCCAGCCATCCTGCGTTTGCGCTTTGGGATTCGCACCGCGATCCAGCAACCATTGTACGATTTCCCGATTGCCTTCGAACGCCGCGCTCATCAGTGCGGTCCAGCCATTGTCTGCCTGCCGGTTCACCTCCGCTCCCCGTTCGAGCAGCAGACGTACCGTTTCCGGATGGTTGCCGAAGGCAGCGCTGATCAGGGGTGTCAGACCCCGGCTGTCGGGCTGATTGACATCCAATCCTTTTTTGAGGAACAGTTGGACGATATCGAGGTTGCCGCCAAAGGCGGCGCTGTTGAGTACGGTGAACGGTTCATTCTGTTGGTGCTCGAAGGCGGCTCCGTGATCGAGCAGAAACCGCAGCAGGCTGAGGTGGCCGCGTGACGCGGCGATCTTGAGCGGCGTCATGCCCTGTTCATCGCGGCTGTTGACATCGGCCCCGTGTTCCACGAGCAAACGCACCACCACTTCATGTCCTCCGCGCACGGCTCCCGCCAGGGCCGTGCGGCCAAAGTGGTCGCGGACATGCACATCGGCTTTTTTTTCCAGAAGCAGTTTGACCGTGATCGCATCGTCGCGGATGGCGGCGGCCATCAATGCCGTCAGGCCTTCGTGGTCCTGCAGGTTCACCTGTGCGCCGCGTTCGAGTAGCAACCGCACCACGTCGCGGCGTCCACGATACGCGGTGTCGATCAACGCCGTGCGGCCGAAGGCATCGGTGGCATCGATGTTCGCACCGTGGTCCAGGAGCATGGGAACCATCATTACTTTGCCACCCACGGCGGCGTCCATCAGCAAGGTGAATCCATCGTTATTCCGCAAGCTGACCTGGGCGTCGTGTTCCAAAAGAATCCGGACGATCTCCACCTGATCGCGCATGGCTGCCAGCCATAGGGCGGAGTACCCGTTGCGGTCGCGCACATCGACCTCGGCGTGGTGCTCGATCAACAGCCGCACCATTTCGGGATCGCCGGTGGTGGCGGCCCACATCAACGGAGTGAACCCGAATTGATCGCGGTGGTTGGGATCGGCTTTTCTGTCCAGCAGTGTGCGGACGAGACCGGGATTGCCTCCGGCGACGGCGCTCATCAACACCGTGCGGCCGTCGTGGTCACGGCTGAGTGCGTCGGCGCCGGCCTCGATCAATGCCTGTGCGAGGTCGCCATTGCCATTGAGCGCGGCATGCATGAGTGGTGTGAATCCGTTCGAGCTGGCGGCGTCCACAGGTGCGTTTCGCTGGAGCAGCCACAGCGCCGCGTCTGCTGCATCCTGTTCCGTGGCTTCCACCAATGCTCCCGCCAGGGCGCGCGGATGCGGTCCGTGCGCCACCACCCAGGTATCCATGCGGGCGATGTTGCCTTCCTTTGCAAACTGGATCAATTGTTGAACGGCTTCGGGACGGACCGAATCTTGCGTAGAAGGCGTGCTGGTGTCGCAGCCGGAGGCCGCAAACAAAAGCGCCGCAACAAGCAGGCGGGCAAGGCATGTGTGGAGCGGGCGGGACGTCATGCGAGTGTCTCAACAGGTGAATCATCCGAGATCACTTTCGATTCAAGTTATACGCTTTCGATCGGAGCGATTCAACCGTTGTTTTGGAAAACACTCTGGGAATGGAACGGGGGAAGGCGGTACCGGACCCCAGTCCGATACCGCCTGAGGGAGGTTCTCGGGAGGAGGCTTACTTGGACACCAACTCGAAGTTCACACTGGCTGTGCCGCCAGCGCCGACCGTCACCTCCTGCGTCACCTCACCGACATAAGGGTGCCATGCGGTGACCTGGTACGTGCCGGCTGGAATCTGATCCAACTGGAACGTGCCGTCTTTACCCGTGACCGCGTAATACGGGTTCCACGCAACGCGTGCATCGGCTTCCATGAAGTTGTGCTGATCGCACTGCAGGAAGAAATGGTCGTCGCGTCCGGGACGCATCCGCATCAGGTTGCGGGTGACGTCGGCGACATCGCCTTTACTCGGCAGCGGTTTGTTGAACAGGGTTTTGCGCTGCGCGCCGTTCACGGCATAGCCGTGCGGGTTGTGCAGGATGTTCGGGTCCTGATTGACGATCTGTACCCCGCCTTCCCGCACGCCACGCTCCGGTTTGTGGATGACGGCCACTTTGGGAAAGATGTCGCAGTCCTTGAAATCGAACTTTATGGTTTCATCCTTCCAGTCCTTGCCCTGGTCGATGTTCTGGATGAAGACCACCGCGCCCACCAGCTTTCCGTTTTCGATCCGGACTTTGTGACGGGGCCGCATGCCGTCTTGGGTGGCATCGGGATGCGTCATGCAGAACTCGAAGTTTTTGCCTTTGCTCAGATCTTCCATGATGGGCGGCGGAGGCGTGCCTTTAAACAGCACGGCGCCGATCAGTGCGCCGCCGTTTTTCACATCGATGGCCTGGTATCCTTTTCCGGCAGCCAGGCCGGTGCCGGTGGCGACAGCGAGCGCCACCAATACGGTGAGTGTTTGAAGTATTCGTGTTTTCATGCTGCACCTCCTCTTGGAGAGTGGTTTATACATTGCAAGCCGCGGTTCACTTTGCAAACGAAGTCTGGATGTATTTGACGAGATCCCATATTTCGGAATCGCTCAGTTTTTTACCGTGAGCGATCATGCCGGTTCCCGCGGATCCGTTTTTGATGACCCAGAACATTTGTCCCGGAGAAATATCCTGCATGGTGGCGGCGCAGGTGAAATTGCGCGGCGCCGGTTTCAAGGCTTTGCCCAGCGGGCCTTGTCCATCGCCCTTGTCGCCGTGACACATTTTGCAGGCCATCGGTTTGGCGGATTTCTGAAACAGGACTTCGCCTTTTTCAGCACGGGCTCCGCCGGGGATGTCCTGTTTCAAAAAACTGGACGGTGCGGTTTTGGTTTTACGCGGTTGCGGACAGTCTGCCGCCGCCCATGCCGGGCTGGCAGTCCACAACAGACTGCATGTCAGGGCCGCCAGCCAGAAGAACGATTTGAGACCGGAATGCCGGTGGTGGTGGGGTCGGTTGGAAAGCATAATCGGTTCCTTTCAGGTGAATGGATGATCCGGTTGAGCTTGGGAGAACCTCTCCACGTTGCGCTGGGTGTCTCCTTCACCTTTCAATATAGAGGGTGAAAATTAAGAGACTCTTAAGGCGGGCTTAATTCTCTTTCATTAGAAGACGTTCATGTTGGAGGTGGCGTGCAGCCAACGCTCAAGGCGTCAAGGGCGGAAAGAACTGATAAACGCGTGCTTGGAGAGGCGGGGACGCGTGCGGGTCAGACGCCAAGCTGGCGGATGGCTTCGTACACGGCGATTGACACCGCGTTGGAGAGGTTGAGCGAACGCACGCGGTCGTCGTACTGCGGAATGCGCACGGCGGTTTCGGCGTGCTGTTGGATCAGGTCCTCCGGCAGGCCCAGCGTTTCCTTGCCGAATATCAGATAGCTGCCGGGTGCGAAGCGGTGTTCGAAATAATGTCGCTGCGCCTTCTTGGAAAAAAAGACACAGGGCGCGCCTGCGGGCAGGGTTTTCAGAAACGCGTCCCAGTCCGCATGCCGCACCACGTTCAGGTATTGCCAGTAATCGAGTCCGGCCCGTTTGAGGCGGCTGTCGGTGATCTCGAAGCCGAGCGGTTCGACCAGGTGCAGCGTGGACTGCGTGGCCAGGCACAGGCGGCCGATGGACCCCGTGTTCGATGGGATTTCGGGTTCGAGCAACACGACGTTCAGGTTATGAGGCATGCCTTGTTGGGGAGGAAGCGGTCAGTGCCGCGGACGGATTCGATAAAAATATCCGTCGAGGGAGGCGAAGCTGCCGTTGCGCACCACGCCCAGAAAGACCTTGGCTTTTTCTTCGGAAACGGTGTTCAACACCTCTTCCAGCTCTTGGTAAGAAATGTCTTCCCATTCCTGGCAATCGGCCGATCGCTCCAATGGGTAGGGGGAAATGTCTTCCATCTTGATATGAAACCTGTCCATTCGCATTGCTATCATGATCCTCGCTGGGTTGTCTGTGTTCAGGGAAACCACGATATATATACCACAACCTGTGCCGATTGGAACGAGCAACTGCTTTTTGTTTGAGGAAACGCCGGGGCAGGGAGGGACCACCAAAGCCCGGCAGGATGCGGGCCGTCAGCCGCCGGACTCGTTTTTTTTATGCTTCAGGGATACCGAGTTGATGCAATAGCGCAGGCCTGTCGGAGCCGGACCGTCGTTGAACACGTGGCCGAGGTGGGCGTCGCACCGCGAGCACAACACCTCGACGCGGCGCATCCACAGCGTGCGGTCTTCCTTCGTGTCCACCGCGTCCTGCGCCTGCGGCTGGTAGAAACTGGGCCAGCCGGTGCCGGAGTCGAACTTGGTGTCCGATGTGAACAGCGGCTGGTCGCAACAGACGCAATGGTACATGCCCGGCGTTTTGGTGTCCCAGTATTCTCCGGAAAAGGCGGCTTCGGTGCCGTGTTCCCGGCATACCCGGTATTGTTCCGAGTTGAGCTGGTCGCGCCAGGTTTTTTCGTCTTTTTTGATTTTGTCCATAATTCAAACCTGAAAGAAATGAAACGGAACGGTTATTTGAGTTCCCGGGCCAGGATGTTGGCATAGTCCCGGACCCGTTGCACGTAACGAACCGGTTCCCGTCCGCGGGCGTACCCGTATTTCAGCTTTTTATAATATTTCTTCTGGCTCAGCAAGGGAAGCACTTCCTTGATGTCTTCCCATGAATGCGGGTCCTTGCCCAGGTCGCGGGCCAGCTTTTGCGCGTCGTGCATGTGTGCGCGGCCGACATTGTAGGCGGCAAGCGCGAGGAAGGTGCGGTCGGGCTCGGAGATCTCTTCCTTGAACCGCTGCTTGAGCTTGTGCAGGTATTTGGCTCCGGCCATGATGCTGGCTTTCGGATCCAGCCGGCTTTTCACTCCCAGCGATTTGGCGGTGACCAGGGTCAGCATCATGATGCCGCGTACACCGGTGGGGCTCTTCGCACGCGGGTTCCATTTCGACTCCTGGTACGCCTGCGCCGCAAGCAGGTTGTGCGGCAGGCCGTACTGTTGCGATGCCTTCTCGAACAGGTTCTTGTATTTGGGATAGCGTTCTCGGAAGTGGCGCTGGAAAGTGGCGATGTTGACGTAATCGAATTTTGGAATGTATTTGTAGTACTTCGCAATCACCGCGTCGTAATCACCGGAATTGCTGAACTCCTCGAGCCAGTCTTCGATCTCATCATTCAGATCGTCAGCGCCCTGCGGCAACACCCAGGCCAGCGATTCCGGCTTCGTGATATTGAACTGAACCGTCAGCTCCGGATAATAACGGCGGTTGATTTTTACGATGGTGGAATCGGCGACGGTGCAGTCGATTTCTTTTTCCCAGACCAGTTCAAACACCTCTTCGGTGTCCGTATCGGTGGTGGTGGTCCAACTGAGGTCGGGATGCTTGGCCTTCAGCTTCTCAAGGTTTTCCTCGTAACTGGTGCCCGCGACCACCACGAAGCTCACATTTTTTTCTATTAATTCCTCCAGCGAATCCGGTTGCACTCCTCCGCGGCGGCAGACTATCTGTTGCGTGACTTCCTGATAGGCGGGGCCGAACAAAAAATGCTTGCCACGCAGATCGGTTTTGGTGATGCCCGCGGCCGCGAGATCGGCCTCTCCCTGTTTCAACGCCTCCAGAATCTCGCTCATGGAGTTTTTGACTTTGAATTCCACCTCGACGCCCAGATGCCCGGCAAATGCCGTGACCAGGTCGTACTCCGGACCGGCGGGATTGCCCTGGGCATTGAAGTGGTAGGTGGTGGGCGCGTTGCGGGTGAGCACGACCAGCTTGCCCGCTTCGCGGATTTCGTCGAGGTTGCGGTGATCGTCACCCAGAGAGCCGCCACAGCCGAACCCTGTCAGGATCAGTGCAACCGCGAAACATGTCCGATAGAATGCAGTCATAAGGAAATGCTTAATTTAAAGTGAAAACCAATGTAGTGCACAAACAGGGTAAGAAAAGAACCGGAGGAATACAAGGGGCAGGGGATGAAAAGAAAAACTGGAAGAGGGGAAAGTGCAATGGGCTCCTCTGTATGCTTGCGTCCGGCAGGTGGAATGTGGCACCCGGCCCCTCATTCGTGATACACAATAAGCAAGTGTGTGGATGAGAGTTCGGATGGGGGATCGTCGGTTCGATCCATGAGCATGCGATGTCAATGGCGGCCTGGAGGGAAGGAATCATGTCCGAATGGTACGTGTACCTGGTGCGGGCCGGGAATGGCAGCCTCTATACCGGCATCACGACCGACGTGGAACGGCGTTTAGGAGAACACGAGGCGGGGGGCAACCGGGGCGCGAAATTTTTTCGCGGCAAAGGGCCGTTGGCGTTGGTGTTTCAGCACTGCGTGGGTCCCCGTTCGCTGGCATTGAAAGCGGAGGCGGCCATTAAAAAAATGAAAAAAACGGAAAAGGAACATTTAGTACAGGGCGGAGTGAAGCTGGAATCGATTCTGGCCGGGTTGGCCGAGGACGAAGTGCAGGATTGACCTTCCCTTGCCGGTGAGAGCCCGGCGGCTCCTGCTTCATTGCGGGCGCGGCCCCCGCCACCAGCGGCCCCATTTCACCGAAGAAATATCCTGGCTGAAATTGGGCACGGCTTGATAGAACACCTGCACGCCTCCCGAATCCTCTGTCGGCGCACGCTTCACCCATTGTCCCGATGGCATGCCTTCCAAATCCGGCAGCCACACCTTGCGGTCGTCGGTTTTGCGCAGGATGAGGAACCCGTTTTCTTTATTGAAGTCGCTCCTCCCGAAAAGGGTCACCACCTGGCCGCGTTTGCCATCGAGCGTGAGCGTGTAGCGTCCCTGGCAGTAATGGTGACGGAAGGTGCGCATGTTGGGAACGTCTTTGCCGTTGGTGACGTCGAAGATACCGACGCAGACGTCGGAGCCGAACGTCGGGTCCAACGGCTCCTTGATGAGAGCCAGGGCACCCCGCTGTTCCGCCGCCAGCGCGGACACGCCAAGTCCCAGAAGGAAAGCCATGCATGCGAAGAAAAGAAACCGTTTCATGATGAATGGGCTCACCGCCACAGGTTAAAAAATCGAAATCCGCGGATGCCGGGTCCGGGTCCGCGTGGACCCGTTGCCCCTCGGCGCGGCCTGTTTATTTTTTGGTGAATACAAAGTCACCGCCTTCGTGGCCGGAGTTTTTGATGATGTTGTATTCCGGCACCTGTTGCGCCGATCCGGCGACGCGTTCCTTGATCTGGTCGTGAAACAATTGTTCCGCGGTGAAGACCGGAGTCTCCGGTTGTTGCAGGGCTTCGATGAACGCCCGCGCAAAGACCGAATGCCCGCCTCCGCCGCCATCGGCCACCGGTTCGTTGCCGCCGCTGGCCATGAGCGTGCGCGACGGGCGCTCGCGCATTTTGTCGAGAAACCGGCGTTTTTCTTCCGCCGTGGTCAGGCGTGTCAGCGTGGAGCGGGTCAGCGTGCCGGAATAACAACTGTCCGCCACCACCAGCACATGTTTGGCCGCCATACGTTTGATATTGGAGGTGATGTTATCGACAATGATCCACTTGGTGTCGCTGTCGGGTTTGGCGTCGGCGGGCAGCCAATACGCTTTATTGACCGCCTTGTCGAACTGGCCGTGCCCGGCGTAATAAATCAGAAAATGATCGTCTGCGGTCAACTGACTGCGAATGCGGTTGAACGCGTCCATGATGGCGTCGCGCCCGGCATCGACCAGCAGCGTGGTGGCGAAGCCGTAATGATCGCGCAGAATCCGTTCCACTTCTTCGGCGTCATGGATGGCAGTCTGAAGTGGAGGCAGGTGCCGATAATGGTTGATACCGATGATGAGCGCGTGGTAGCGGCCTTCCATCGAGGGCGCGGGTTCCGGTTGCGTATCCTGTGTTATGCGATCGGTGGAGAGCGTGGCTTTGCCTTCGACCCAGAACGTTTCCCAGGCCATGTTGCCGCGGGTGTCCTCGGCCATGACCACGACTTTGGTTTGTCCCGGCCGCAACGGCACCCCGGCGGAGAAATTACCGGACACGTCGAGGTGCGCCGGTTGGTTGTTGACGGTGACCCGGGCAATGCCGCTGGCATCGGTGACGCGGCCTTCAACGGAAGTTTCCGGCAGGTCCGGCACCACCACGATGCCGCGCGTGATCGGGTGTGAAGTGATGACGATGGCAGGCGGTTCGGTGTCTCCGGCTTCGACCGGCGGCGTGTGGGTTTCCGGTTGCGGCGTTGGGATGTGGGGTGCTGGCGTCTCCGGTGATGGCGCTTTGGCGGCGACCTTTGGGGTGATGTAGGAGGACAGATCCCATTGCCGCACGGAGTGGTCCCGGCTGCCGGAGACGGCGAAGCGCCCGTCCGGCGCAAAGGCGACCGATGTCACCGCCTGCGTGTGGCCCTCAAAAACATGCAAGGCCGATCCACTTTCCAGGCGCCACAATTTCAGCGTTCCGTCCTGGCCGCCGGATACAAGATGATTTCCGTCCTGGGACAATGCGACCGCATTCACTCCTCCTGCGTGTGTTTCCAGCGTGCGCAGAGGTGCGCCTGTTGCCGCCGCTACCAGATGGATGCCTCCATCCTGTCCCGCGAACGCGATACGTTCCCCATCCGGGAAAAAGACGGTCGTGGCGATCGCGCTCTTCGAGGATTGAAGCCAGACCTGCGTTCCTGTTGCGGTCTGCCAAAGCCTGACAGAGTTGCCTTGCGCCGCGACGACGGTGTCGCCATCGGGCGCGATGCCGACCGCCCGCACCGGTTCCAGTGGCGCGAAGCCGGAACCGGAACCGCGGGTATCGAAGAAAGTATGCAAGGCTTCGCCGGTGCTCGTGTTCCAGAGCACAACGGCTTCATCGGAACCCCCGGAGATGAGGCGTTGACCGTTCGATGAAAACGTGAGCGAGGTGACCGCGCCGAAGTGGCCGCGCAGAATGCGTTCTTCCTCGCCGGAACTCAGATTCCACAACCGCACCGTGGTGTCGGCGCCCCCGCTGGCGGCAAGACGTCCATCGGGCGAAATCGAAACCACCTGAACCGCGCCTTCGTGTCCGGAAAACGTTTTCAGGATTTTGCCTGTGGCCGCATCCCATAAAAGCAGCGTGCCGTCGGCGCCGGCGGAAAGAATGCGATGGCTGTCGGGAGACACGGCAACGGCGAGCACCGCACCCGAATGGCCCCGCAGTGTTTTAGGGATCGCGTCGGCGTGGACCGGCGCCATCCAAAGCAGGCCGAGCAGAAAAATCAGTGCCTGCACTGCAAGCCTGTGAGCACGGTGCGCCCTCTGCCGCGGATCAGGGTGGTTGCGTTGTCGGTCCGGCATGGTCCTCATCCCAGAATGAGAAGTGTCCTCAATATACACCTGTTTCCCGATCGGGCACAACCGGCAGCCTGGGCGCCCTCGCACTCTATGAGGGGGGCGGAATCAGGAGGGTTTCCTTTTAAAAATCTGGATGCCAAAACCCGCTTCGGTGAAAGGCGGCGGGCCGATCTGCTTGACCTCTTCAAAGTCAGCAAGCACCCAATGGTAAAGGGCGGTGCCGTAATTTTTACCGAAGTAGCGGAAGCCGAAGTGGGAGTGGTCGGCGTGCACCAGCGCGACGTAATCGGGCGGAGACGCCTGCAACCGCGCCAGCATGGCGCGCTCGCCGCGCAGCAGCACGGTGAGCGGATTGAAGATGATGTCGCGGGTTGGAAAACGGCGCTTCAACTGGTAATTGAACATCATCGCATCCGGCAAGGTCAACAGCGTGTCGCCGGGTTTCATCTCCGCCTCCATCCATTCCAGCGCGAACTGCATCACCATGCCGCGCGAGATGAATTTTCCGGTGTGGTCGCGGCCCAGCGGAGAGTAATCATAAATCACATCCGGGCCCTGGCCGACAGGAAAGGTTTTGTTTTGATAATGACCGTACGACAAGCTGGCGTACACACCGATGGCAAATAAAAATACCGTGTACGCCACAGGCTGAAGGAAAGAACGGGAAACATCCACCGGATCGACCCGCGGCAGCCAATTACCGAACACAAGGACGAGGATGACGAGCGTTGCCGGCAGGGCCAGCGCAAAACCGAGGTGATACATCTTCAAATTAAAAAATACTTTGAAGGTCATGGCGACGGCGAACAGGGTGAAGGTCCACAATGGCAGGTGGCGCAGCACGAAGGACTTGCGATCCACACTTTTGTAAAGGCCGCGTGCCTGCACGATCAGGAACAACAGGAGAAGGATGGGAAAGGATCGGGTGATCTCAAGCCAGGGAATGAAATCCCGGGCCAGAAACAACCCACCCGCAACGGCCAGCACGGCGGCGCCCTGGTAAAATGGGCGCTGACGGTCATCGGGAATCCGCAGCCGGGCCAGTTGGCTGAGAGCATAGCCGGTGAGCAGCAACACACTCAGATGAATTCCGAGGGTCTGCATGGAATCACCGAAGGAGGCCACTCCCAGGATCGAGCGGTAAAAGTTTAGTTTTTGAATGTTGGCATTGAAGGCGTGGGTCCAGGGAGACAGAATCGCTGTCACCACTTCCGCAACGGGCATCTGAGTCGAAAAATAAATCACCAGGCAGATAGAGGGGATGAAAAACGAAACGACCCCGATGCAAATATTCTGCAGGAGCTGTTTGCGCGGAAAGTTTTTTGTGTAATGAAATGCAATCAGGCCGAAGGCCAGTGCGATCGACAGCGCAAAGAACACTTCGATCTTGGTCAGGAACACCAGCCCCCATACCAGGCCCATGCCCGCCAGCCTGCGGGCGGTGGGGTTCTGGGTGAAACGGACAAACAGATAGAGAGCCAGCAGGCTCAGCATCACGCCATGCGTGAGCGAGTAAACATAAGGCGTGACGAAATTGAGGCCGGCCCAGCCGCGGTGGCAGGCAAACGCGAAGGCGCCGACGAAGGCGAGGCTGCCCAGCCGCGCGGCGGAAACGGGAACGAAATGCGTGAGCAGTTTGTGGATCAGGATCGCTGTCAGGGCGATCAACCCGATGTTGAACAGGGCGAGATGCAGCAGGCCCGGACCGAACAGGAAAAAAATCAGGGCATGCAGATACGACGACAGGGGACCGTGGAGAAAATCGATATCCTTGTACAAAGTCTGTCCCTCGGCGAGTGCCCACGGCACATACAACTGCTGGCCGAAATCGATGACAGGATCGGTCCACCGCTGCCAACTGGCGCCGACCATGAACAGGAACAAGAGAATAACCAGGCCGGGGCCGGGAAAAAACCAAAGGACAATGGACCGTGCAGGGGAAACCATGCGAAGCCTTGAAGTGGTGGTGGATGCGCCGCAGCCGGCGGTTTGGGGGGCAACCCGCAACCTTCATTCAATGATAACGGCACTCGCGGACGATGTCTTTGTATAATTGAAAATGCAATCGATGCGCGGAAAACCGGCTGGAGGGCGGTCGCACCGACTCCGGTGGGAGCAGAGCTAGATTTCAAACCGGCCGGTGGAGCCGGGTGCGTTGGGTTGCAATCAGAAATTGGTCTTCTGGTGCATCTTGTAATAGAACTTTTCGAGGTCTTTCACCGACAACATGCCGACGATCTTGCCGTTGTCCGTGACGGCCAGGTGGCGGAAGACTTTCTCTTCCATTAACATCGTGGCGCGGCCGACGGTTTCGTTTTTGTCGATGGTGATAATGGGTGAAGTCATCAGGTCGCCGACCTTTGCCTTATGCGGGTCGGCCTGGCCCTGCAGGATCAGGTTGCGCCAGTCGGTTTTGGTGAAGATGCCCTTGAACTCGCCGTCGATCTGGATGAGCAGGGCGCTCACCTTGTTCTGGTACATCTTGTCCACCGCGTCGAACGCAGTGGTTTCCGGGCCCGTGAAGAACAGGGTCTTGCTCATCTGGTCGCCTACGGTGTTTCCGGTGGTCATGCCGACTCCTGGGTAAAAGGTTGCCGTTCGTGTTCCATCTGGGTGCCGGGTTTTTCCCCAGCGAAGTGGCGCGCCTGGGGCGATTCGAACGCCCGACCTACGGATTAGAAGTAAACTAACAAATTTTTCCGGAAATTTCCCGATGATTCTTAAGGGTTAGAAATAGTTAGGTTTTTCCGGTTTGTAGGGATTTCAACTCATCCACCAATTTCCCTCAAAACAACCCCTTTTCCAAGAAGGATTACACAGGGATTACACACAGGCCATGAATGACTTGATTTGATCCGGCCCGAATCGGGCTTTCAAATCATTCAAATGGGTTCGGGGTAGGCGGCCCTCATGCTGTAACCGTCCCACAACGATGCCAGGGGCCAAGTTCCATTCCTTTGCAAAAGCTCTTATAAAGCTTTTGGTGCGATGGTTGCCATGTATCAGTTCCTGGTATGCCTCGGAGGGGATCAGGTATTCCGCCGCAAACCGATCCGCCTCTTTTTCTTTTTCACCCTTCATTTCGCCGTCTTCGATGAATCCCTCTTTCTTGCCGTGTTTCAGGATGTGTCCCGCTTCGTGGAAAAACGTGAACCAGAACTGGTCATCCGATTTATGCCGAAAGCTTACTTGAATGATTGCCCTTTGGGAATTTAGCCAGTGTGTGGCCCCGCTCAAATGGACTTTGTTGAATTCCGGAATACATACCAAGGCCACCCCGGAGCGGGCGCAAAGGTCCATCAACTGGAGCCAAATTTGGCCTATCGGTTTTTGAACCAGCGTATCCCGGATTTTATCTAAAGACTTTTTGAAAGCGTCCCGGTCAAACGGTTTGCAATTCATTTCCTGGGCTTGAATTTCTCCCAATCGCAACCAGGCGGAAACCGATTCCGGGCTCTGCTTGAACGCCGGGGATTTTCTAAAGGAGGCTTCCTGCCCCAGCCAAACCTTCTGCCAGGCCTGGTGGTTGCCCACTCCGAAAAAATTCAAAAGGTTGGAATACAATTCAAACTTGTTCTTTGTGTCTGGAACAGCTCCCAATTTCTTCAAATCTCTTACAGGAAAACGGCTTAACCAATCTTTGCCTTGCTCCAGCTTCTCCTTTTCCTGAATCCTTGCAAGGGCTTCCCGATAGTTTTTTTCCAGGTTGTTCCAAAACCGGGCGGGAACATTCAGAACCTTTTCAAACGCCAGGGCTGTTTTCGGCGAAATAGAGTCTGTTCCCCGAATGATCCCGTTAATGGTTTTGGTAGTAAGGTCCGTCCGCCGCGCCAGTTCCGCCTGGGACATTCCCAAATGCTCCAGGGTCTCTTTGAGGGTTTCCCCTGGTGGAACCGCGTAATCCGGTTCGAACTTAAATTTTGCTTCACTCGCCATGATAATCCGCCACTTCCAATATAGTTATTTTCGTTATCTTGTTTAAATCGATCCCGCCATGTTTGTTTTCAGGGACTGGGCTATGATCTGGTTTGAAAATCAATCTCATTTTTGCAGACACATTCACCGCAAACAGGCCTTTGCGCTTCCCGGTCAATTCGTGGCAACGGGCCGGAGGCAAATGGCTCATATCTGACAAAGTATCCGCCGCCGCCAGCTCGGCCAGCCGTTGACGCACCCGCTTTGCCGTGGCGCGTCCCCACTTCTTGTTTGATTCTTTTTCCGAGCCGCAGGTTTTTTGAAGGGGTTTTTTAGAAAAGGAGATTTCCATCCTTGTATAAGTATAGTGCGGTAAGGTTTTTGTGTCAAAATTTTATTAACCTAATGGGTTAATAAAAATATAGGATTGCTTCCGTGTGAGGGCTAAGCAACTGCCTTATTGGGGCTTTTGGTGGAGCCGGGGTGCCCCGCATATTCGGCCAAAATCTCGCCAATATCTGATGGGGTGAAGGAGACGGCCCAGGTCCAGGTGCCGAAGCCGCCTTTGTTGTTCACTGCCTGAACCCACTCATCCAGAAATTTGCGTTTGGTTTTGTCCTTCTCGGTATCCTGCCCTTTCACTTCCAGAATTAGCATGGTGCCGCTGGTCAGGCGGATCAGGAAATCGGGTCGGTATTTGTGGGCCACTCCCTTGAACATATACAGCACCTCAAATCCAAGGTGATCGTTCTTGACCCAGACTTCCACGATTGGGTTCCGGTCTACCAGCAAATCCACTCGATGCCCAAGTTGCCGCTTCCTCGCGCGCGGGCTATTGCATCGATCACCGCCAGTTCCGGGCTTAGGATGATTACCCATCTCCGCCGCCGACCGCACCAAGTCCTCGACCCACGCCGTCCCCTCCATAAAGGGATAGACGCTATGACATTTCACCGAGACCCATATAGGCAAAATAAGACGAAGGCTTAGGGCAAAAAATTTAAAGATGTTTAGGATCTTTTAAAGCTAACTTTTAAACAGCATTGAAGCACTGATTTGCCGTCCCTCCGCTAGCAATGAGACTGCCTCTCGGACCAACTGTGCTCTCCGGTGCAAAAAATTGGAAAAATCTTTTTTTATTTTTTCAACTTTCTCTGTTTCATTAAGGCCTTCATAGCCACCATTAGCCAATTCTGGGATGGGAATTAAGTGGGATTGGAGTCGGTCCTTTACTACCTCCTCAGAGGTCCATTGGTAACGGTCTTTTAAATACTTTAGTGGGTCTTTTCGGCCAATAGACATATTTGTTTTATCGGAAATAAGAGCGCAATTTAATGCAAGAAAACCATTTATTCCGGCTTCTTTAAGCAGGGCATCTGGATATACATGGTGATAATGACGTTGCTCAATATTGTTGGAGTTCAATGGCTCGCTTGTGGAAAAGTCATGCGCGCCTAAGCGACAAACTACTGCAAGGACTCCCCGACCTCTAATGGTAGTTCTTTTGGGCCATTCGGCGGTTATTAGTTCTTCTTCGTCAACCAAGTCGTATTCTTTGAAAATTGGGACGGCAGTCTCGTCATAGTTTTTATTTTCTGAGCTATTACTAAGAGTTACCAGTTGTTTCAAGGCAATATAATCAGAGTAAGCATGAGTTGCGGCTGAATTCTCATAGCGGTCAGTGAAAAATGAGTACCACAAATACTTTTTTAACAAAAGTTCATCTTTTCCTCTTTTATCCCCTGATTCTGGAATATGAGTATAAAGAGCGGCAATTACAGCAAGCACTGCGTTGGTTGGTAAACGGTCACGGTCATAAACACCTTCATTGCGTAGAAAATCTGCCATTCGCTTTAAGCCACCGCCTAACATTTCCCATTTTTCAACCATAACCTTTTTATCCATATCCCATGCACCGCGCTGGTTAGGTAAGGCATCCTGAAGTAATGCAGAAGTAGTTAGAACTATATCCGACAGGTCCGCATATTCCCCAATATTAGGGTATTTTCCATCCATGGATTTCTCTAGGTCATGAAGGGACATTTCCATAACGCTTTCTACTTCAGCAACAATGATGTCGTATTGGGATAGTGGCTTGCTGTTGGTATTCATTTTGATGAAAACATCCAACGCAACTGCCTTGTTTGTATGGGATGGCAGGGAAAGATAGGGAAGGTTGTAATTTGAAATGATAGCGCGCAAATCTTTGATTTTATCGCTCACTGACTTAGTGAATTGAAGGTATTCTTTGACCTTTTGTATATCGTCCTCGGATTTGAGATCTTCTGTAGCTTGGTCAATCCAATTGTCAATTTCCCCATCTATGTTTTCAGGTCTCAAAAGGTGGGTTGGGATAAAGCCGCGCTTTAAGCATTGGGACGGGGTCTCGCACCATATCGGATATTTTTGACCATTCTTTTTATAATATCGTCCTCTAAAGAAGACAGTCATATCTTCTAGATCTTTATCACCTTCATATTGATCGAACGCTTTTACGTAAATAAAATAAGTTTCGAATTCATAATTATTGTGAAGTGCTCTCCATAATGCAGTCAAACGTTGCTGGCCATCTAAAAGATGTTCGTGGACACGAAAATAATTCGACGGTTCTGTAGTTTCCAAATAACGGGAGATGAACTTTTCTTTTTCACCAACCTCCAAGACCAGAGTTATTCCTAAAGGTTGTTTGTGAATAACTGTCTCGATTAAGCTACTGATTCGGTGTCGATCCCAAGCCTCGAAACGTTGAAATCTAGGTAGTTTTATTTCGCCATTTTTTATTTTTACATACCAGTCTGCTAGATTTCGGTTACGAGCTTCCATGTAATTTGACCCTTAATCTTGTTATTTGATCCGAATGCATCCATGCTCATCGGAATTATTTTTTAGCTTATATCGATTCTTTGATCGGTTTTTTATATACTCATGCTGTTCTTTTGCGCCCAAAGGTTTGGTTGCGTTGCCGCTTCGAATGAAAAACTCGGTTTTACCCTGAAATGTTAAAAAAGCAGGCTCGGAGGCGGGCTCAACTTCCACAATGCATACCTGCTTGTCCTCTATTCCCTCAAAGCGGATATTGCAGTTTTGGGAGAAGTTGATTCCAATGGCATCATTAATAACGTTTCTCAGAGTTTGCTCGAACCAGTCGATACTGTTTTTGGTAAACTCCAGGTCTTTTGCCAAACCGCAGACTTCCTTGTCATCCGTCACTCCTACCACCAGGGTTCCGCCTTTGGAATTGAGGAAAGCGGCGATTGTTTTCAGGCAGGCCTTCCGCAGGTCCGGGTTCTTTTTCCCCTCCTTGACATCCCATTGAAAGGTGCTTTTATATTCCAGGTCCACGCTTTCTTCGGTTTTCAGCAATTCTTCCAGGGAGGGTGGAGGAGGGGGCGGAACGTGGAAGGCATCGGGCCAGCCACCGTGCGCATTAATGACTTCGTCTATTTCCCGCATAAGCCGTATTGTTTCCCGGATGGCAATAGTAATGCGGCGATAGTGAAGAATATCGTCCTCGGAAAGAACACGGCCCGGATGCGGATTTTTACCTCCCTTTCCAGCTCTATCCTTAAGCCACTTTTGGCAAGGTTGATAGCCCCCAATATAGAAATTATAAACTTCCGGCGTAACGTCTTCAAAATGACAGGACGGGTTGATGATCACTTTGCCGTTTTTATATTGTGGATAACCCTTTTCAACGCGTGGCTCGTTTTTGCCAATGAAGCGGGTCTCGGGCTGGGCGAGCTCATTAACTTCCCGCGCATCCAATAAGTGGAAAGCGACAAGTCGGCGGCCAAGTTTGACCATCTCCCGAAAAAGCCCAACTGAGTCAGGCAAAGGGATTCGAGGAAAATCAGTTTTTAATAATTCGGCATAACGCGACCTATAAGAAGGTGAGAAAAGTACCGAATAAATATAATCAAAAACATCCCTTGGCCCAAAATTTAAAAATAAGTCACCCCGGCCAACATCTGGTTTTGGCAATCCCATTTGAATCTGCCTAGGAGTTGAGCCTTTATGAAGAAAATCTAGGTCAAATTGTGAATTATTTACCTCTCCTTGGTAGCTCAATTGAATTTGCTCACCCAGTATATTGATTGATTTGTCGTTTAAATTTGGTGTTATTTCTTCAACCTTTTTCCTAGGAGCTAAATAAAGAGGAAATATATATGCATTGGTAGATGTTTTAGAGGAGATGAAAATTTTATCGGTTGGCTTTGCGGCGCAAAACACATGAGCAAATTCCAAATCATTTACAGCCCTCGATATGACTAATCCTATGTTGTTAGCAAAAATAAAATTAGACTGGACTTCATGTTTTAGAATTGTGACAATTTCTTTCTTAAATATTGTATATCGGTAGTCAAACGGCCTGAAGTTAACCAAGGAAATTAAATTAGTAATATCGTTCTTTAAAACGAAAGATTTCGCGGTATCGTAGTTCCATTGGTTTGTGCTACAAACTTTATAGTTCTCCGCAATCTCTTTCTTGGTTTTGGAGTTTCTTAAATCCTCAATTTTAGATAAAACTTCACTTGGCGAAAATGAAATGGCAAGATCGTCCTGTTGTGAAGCAAATCCAGTAGACCAATAAACCTCTTTGTCTTTGAGACGATTCCCCTTCCCAAAAAACTCTGGAATCTCCTTTAGTCGATTGTATTCTGATTGATAACCGCTATTTGAGCTTTTAAAAAAATAATAGGGTTCGCAGGGTTTATGGGAAGAAACGTTGCCAAATATTGAATTTAAGGTTTTGTGCTTTAAGGTGTGAAATTTTTCGCTTTTCGGACCGATTAAATCATAAAGTTTGGCGCGACTTCGTATTCTCGTGAATCTAAAAGCCATTGTTATTGCAACACCGGTAGAAATATCAAAAACTGGCTCGTCGATAGTAGTATTATTGGTTTCTTTTTTAATACTCCCATGCAGATCAATACAGCAAATTTCATCAAATGCTTGTGAAAGATGTTTGCGCATATCACGTGGTTGCGTTCCATGAAGATAGCCATGTCCAGTAATTATCCCAATAATCCCATAAGAGTTTAATTTTTCTAATACTTGATATTGCATATACCTAATGAACTTAATGTAATCATTAGATAATCCCTGGATTTGCGACTCTTGCTTTCTGACTTCCTCTTTATATGGTAAGCACAATTTTTCTATCCACTTATTCATGTTTTTAGATGAGCGCGAATAAGGAGGATTACCAATGACGATTGTTATGGGAGTGTGTGCTTTAATTTGATCCGCCCCTCTAGCCTCTTCGGCCAAACTATCATTCATTAGGCTAAATGATCTTTGGCCCCTTTTTGCGACCTGGCTTATCGGCTCTTCCAATGAATTGGTCAGATAAACACGCAAACGAGAATCGGCAGGATTTTCAGGGTGATATCCTGTATCATCCAGCTTCAGGCCAATTTTTATGTGTGCTATGGCATAAGGAGCCATCATCAACTCAAACCCGTTAAGGCGTGGCAACAGGTGATTTGGGACATATTCGTTCCAAAGCTTGCCGATTTGGTTTGGACTTTTTCCTTGCCTTTTCCATTTCTCTTCCATGCGGTTTTTAATCAGGTCAATGACCTCCACCAGAAAGGTTCCCGTTCCTGTCGCTGGATCGAGGATTTGTACAAACGGCTCATCCTTTTGCACGCCCTCGGGAATTTTAATTTCCGGATTTTTAGCATGTATTTCTCCCCATGTTGTGATGTCAGCCAGGCCGTCCTCCAATCCAAATTCCTTTTGGAGGATTTCATCAACGCTCCGTACAATAAATTTCACGACAGGAAGAGGTGTGTAATAGACCCCGCGTTGCTCTTTTATTATGGAATCGTAGTCTTTTAGGAAATGCTCATAAAAATGAAGAATAGGGTCTTCATCCGGGTTTTTATTGTTGAAATCCAGACAGACTGCCTTCATATCGGCGCGGCGTAGAGCTTCCACCACTTCATCGATACCCAATTCATTAGAATCTATTTTGCTTTTGCGTCCCCCAACTGCCAGGAAGGTCTCCATCAGCTCTTTTAAGAAGGGATGAAGAGAGGCGGTTAAGGCGGCATTGTCAGCGGTTAAAGTCTTTGTATTTTCTCCCCTTTGAGTGCGGTCGATTTGGTCAGCTAATAATCCATAACAAATTGTTTGGGCATACATGTCTGCAAAACCGTCATGATCCAGATTATGAAAAAGGGTTTTCTTAAAGTTTTCATAAATGCTTGTTAACGGTCCGTTTTCGTTTTCATATTCCAAGACTTCATTTGCTGATTTTCGGATGTTTGTGGCAAGGCTGGCCAGGCGTTTGGTAAGATCCTTGGCAGTGGAAATCGCCGCCCCATGCTCGCTTACAAATGCCCCTGCCCACTGCTCACGCCATGCCTTGGAATTTCTTACATCTTCCGGCCAGGCAAGTTTGGATTGCAGGGTTTGCGCAACATAATTAAATTTAAGTTTCGTATCATTTTGGTCCCAACCCATCTCTTTTAGGATAATTTTATTTTTACCGCCATTTTCTTCCGAGAAATGAAGGAAGGAAAGTTCCCGCTCGCCGCTTTTCCCATGAGCGGAAATGAACAGAAGGTCATGGAGTTGCCAACCTTTTTGTTCGGACTTATTGGAAGAACTTCTTTTTTTGAGGGTGAGCCCTCGAAGTATTCGCTTAAGAATCCCAACGGGGAGTCTTTTATCTTCAAAGTTTACGAAGAATATCCCCCATGGTTGATTTGAGAAGAATGGCCTTAACTGGCGAACCTCCCGAATGTGGTCAATGTCGTCCTTTTTCAGACCCAATTCTTGGGTTGTGTATTCAAAGGTTAGTTCCTCAAAAGATTCATTTACAAGCCCCTCCTCCTCCTTGATGGGCCAACGCAGGTGATCCCGTAGCCAGGGCAACAATTGTTCAAAGGTTTTAATCTGATCCAGACCGTAAGTTTCCATTAAAAGATCCTTTTGGATTTTAATTGAGCTCCATCCAGGTTTTAAGAATGGGCTTCACGCCAATGGGTGCTTGAACCTTTTTGAGATAGGAATTTTTTATATGTTTGTCTAGTTTGGATCGAATGTCCGCCAGGGTGGCTTGGGATACCTTGCAGTTGCGGGGGGTTTCCGGGGTGGAGCGTATGAAATTTACGATCTGGGTGGCGTCTTCCAGGATTTTGCCTGCCCCCAGGTCATAGAGGAACCATTGGGTGGTGCCTGCATCCAGAGACCATTCTTCCTGTTCTTCCGGTTCGGTTTCCCCGAGCTTCCGCCCCGGTAAGGCATAACAGAAAAATACGGCCTGGGTGCCTGGATTGGGATGTTCTTTGCCACTGAAAATGCGTCTCGGAAGAGTTGAAAGCCTGTCTTCCAAACCGGGGTTTTCCTTGAGGAGTTGTTTGAATTCCAGATGCATTTCTTCTGTCGGGGAGAGAGTGCCCTCAAAGGCTTCCGTAAAGTCTTTCAGCGCGTCATAGTCGTCATCGGGAGTAAGGAGTTTTTTACCTTCGATTCCGAAGGTTTTGGATATTCTAAGCGTTTTCTTTGAGACGGTCTGATACAGCCTAAGAAGCTCGTCGAGCTCATCCGGTGGGAGAAAGTTCCAATACATGACTTCCCCCCGCAGTTTTTCCTGATCCGGATGATCCGCGACAATTCGTCTCTCTATTTCAGGGTCCATTCTTCGATCAACGCGCCCTATTCTCTGCATAAGGCGAACTGGATTCCAGTGCAGATCATAATTGATTAATCGGGTGGCGTCCTGGAGGTTTAAGCCTTCGGAAAGGACATCGGTTGAAATTAAAACGCGAATTTCTTTCTCACCATTTTCCCTAAGCTGGGCGCTGGATGAGCCATTGTAATAAGGTGAAAAGCGTCGAATGATGGACTCTCGGTTCCCCTTAAACCCACTGTCAATTTCGTCAACGTCTCCAATTCCAGCGGCCTTCAATTCATTTTTGAGGTACCGGGCGGTGTCCATGAATTCGGTAAATATGAGGACTTTATTGTCCTTCAATACCGTGTCATTTTTGAGAAGCTTGATAAGGGCGTTGAGCTTTTTATCCTGGGAGGGTTTAAAGTTTTCCAGCTCCTTTAGAAAGGTCGCTATCTGGTCCAGGTCCAGCAGGGTCTCTCCAATAATTTCTTCGATCTTAAACTCATGGCGTTCCAGTTTTTCTATGGACTCAAGCATTTCCTCTGGAATAACGTCTTCATCAACCTCCTCATCCTGCTCATAACCAAAAAGCTCATTTGAATGACTGCTCATGTAGTCAAGAAGCTTTTTATGCTGGAGCTTCCAACGCTCTACAATTTTTCTCTCATGCTCCGTTTCGGAATGAACTTCCACCCAGGCTAATAGTTTGCGTAGAAGGGTCCAGCAGGACATGGTGAAAGCCTCAACAGAGCTTTCAAATCGTTTTAAAAACCCTGTCCTGATTAAAGAAACAACCTGCTTTTGCCGTCCTTGGACCAGGGGGTCGATTGAAGTGTCATCGCCCTTGTAATAATAAAACGGGTAATAAATAGCTAGTGAAAAGAGGGGGTTTTGTTTGTGGAAGGCTTCCTCTATCATTCCCAGCAATTTTCCGTAGGTTTGCTTTACAGAATAAGGGATAATTTTGGGTTCCTTGGGTTGAGGGAAAAGGACTTCGCCACCTGCATTCTGGTCCAGGCTCTTTTTCACATACACCCTGCTTCTCTGGACAACAAGCTCTTTAAATAAGGAATCCTGGGCAAGAACCTGTTCTGCCTCCGCCAAATTGGTTTCCATATCTTCTTCGCTATCTTCCGAGTTCATTTGAACCACTTTTTCTAAAGACTTTTCCATTTTCCGGAAATGGCCAGCTAAAGAATGGATGCCTAGAGGAGCGTCTTTAAAATAATCCGTTTGGCGGCGAGAGAAGAGCTCGATCATATGCTGTAAATCTCTCAAGCGGTTATTGACGGGTGTTGCAGTGAGCAAATAGGTCTGCTTTTCCCCGATCAGATCGAAAAATTGCCAATATCTGGATTTCAACTCCTCGGAATTACCGCCTTTGGTTCCTGTATTGCGGAAGTGGTGAGCTTCATCAATAAGAACTACATGAGCCCGTTCTTTTACGCTTTGAAGATCTTCCTGAAACTTTCCTTTTCGCAATAGGTCGGTATGGTTGAAAATTTCCAGTCTGCTATACTTCCCAAAAATATGGGGGAGGTGACGTTTCAAAGCGGACTCCCAGACAGCTTCACGAGCGGCCTTTGGTACAAACAGAGCAACATTTAGCCTGTCATGAATGATGAACCTTTCAATCAGCATCAAGCCCACATAAGTTTTACCCAGACCAACCCCATCACATAAAAAAGCCCCTCTGTATCGATTTCCCTTTTTAAGTAGTGCGTGATACCCCTCTTGCTGATAAGGGGCAAGGAGTGGATAAATTTTAGATTCATTCTGCTCCCATTCGTCCGGAGTCATTTCATGACCATGAAAGAACTCTTCCAGGGATTTAGCGTAAACTTCGAAGGGCTGGTATTCATGAACGTGGCGTTCAATCGTTTTCAGGATTTCCGGTGTCACATCCTCAGCATTTTCCCAATGGTCCTCAAACCATTCCTGAAGAATATTTACCGGTCGGCCTGTTATTTGAACGTTAAGTTCTATGTTTTCGGTAAGACCCGGATATGAAAAGTTGGATGAACCAACGAGGGCGGTAGCGCCAACCACATCAAGGCGGGCATGAGTTATATAGGCTTTAGCGTGGAACTTTTCATTTCGATAAACACGACATTGGATTTTCCCTGATTTAATGGCCTCAACAATTGCCGGCACCCCCTGGAGAAAATCATTTTTCTCTTTTTCCGATTCCAAACTGTGATTTAAACGAGAGGTGATCTTTTCCAATCCCTTTAAAAAAGCCTTTTTAGTGCGGAGAGAAACTTCCTCGCCCATCAATATTCTGATTTTATCTACTTTTTGCCATTCCTCATTTAGGGCCAGGAGCGAGCCAATTTCAAAATGTCCCGTAGCAATATCCATTGCCTTTGAAAGTTGACACCAGTCATGAAGGTACTTGACCACCTTCCAGTCTTCATCACTGTTATCAACTATGAAAAGCTCGCTTCCTGAGGTGCTTACTTTTTTAGGCATAAGAATTACTTTTGGTTCAACTTGTATTCTGATATTGAACGAAAACCTAAGGGCGATTAAACACCATTGGGAAGGGCTTAGTCAATTCCGGATTCCGAATGAGGGAAGGGGAAGAGTGCAGAATAAAACGGAAGAAGGGCTTTGGATTGAATCGCTTTGCGGGTTCCGGTTGGGTCATTGACCCCGATCCAGGAAGCGCCAGAAGCTCCAAATATCCAACCTTTTTCAAATATCAGTGAGTAAACAGTGATATGGGGCTGGATCAAGTTTCCGGCCTTCTGGCGGCGGACACAAGCCATTCAAGGTTATTGCTGTCTTTTGATTCCAACTGCCCGCGTGTCCAAAAAACCAAGGTTCTTTTTAGGTGTGTAAGGTTCAGCCTGATTGGAGTAGGGGGGCATTGGAAAAGTCTGGCCGATATCGTAGTAGATCGCGAGGGTTTCGCCATTTTTTTACGCGTGCATTTGAAAATTTGGAAAAAGTGTGTGTGCGAGGGAGCACATATATTGAGGGGGCCTGTTTTTCAGGGGGTGGGGGGTCTCTTGGCCAAAAATATTCGCAGAATTGTATTTAGCCAAGGTGCAGGCGTGCCTCCGTATTTCTTGGTCAACCTGGAGCCCTCTGCCAATGGTAAAACCCCGCTCATTGGTTTGTTTGCGTGCTACCGCTCCACGCGTCCACGGTTCATGGGGGGGTCAGGGTTAGTCAGGTTTTTAGAGTCCATAAAAAGGCTGAAATTTGTCAGGCCGCCACCCTTGGGAGCGCGAAGTCCCATCCGTTTTCAACACCTGCTTTTTTGTCAGGTTTGGTCCTGGTCTAAAATGGTGGGGATATTTTTTAATCTGGTCACGGTAGGCAGGTTTTCTGATTTCATCTTATAGGGGATGGTAAATTTAAAAGCATTATAAAATCTGTATGAAAACTTCTTAAAAAACGAGGGAAATAGATACAGATTTTGTTATTGGTCCTCTTTTGAAGGCCCCCGCAGTAATAAACCCTGTATCTGCTTCATATAGATTCTGTATTTGGTTTTTTCTTGTGGCGGGCTTGGAGGAGTTTTTGGGCACGTTCAGGATTCTTCCAAGCGGCTGTAAAATACTTGGAGCCAATCCCCGGTTGATATGCCTTTTCTTCGAAGTCGGGCGTTCCCCACTTTCTCCATCTTTCGGAAAGAGAAAACACTGAAGGCTCGTTCAATCCACCAGGTATGAAGGGATCTAAAAAGCCATGGGCCACCAGTTCCTTTTTGGCTTTGCCAAAGGTGGATGGTGATTTGCAAATTCCGTAATTTCTGGCTTGTTCGAAAGTAAGTGTTACCGTCGTTTGGTGGCCGTTTTTCAAATCCCTCTTAAAATATGCGTAGGTAATTTTGGCATTATTGGTAAGGGCTTGGAAGGCTTTGGAATCCACTAGATTATGAGGTAAAGCAACAAAGCCCCCGTCAATGGGATACCGCTTTTTTTTAGGCATGGAAAATGGTGGTTATTCAGGAAACCGCTTTTGAGAAGTGCTGGAAAGTTTGCCGCCTTCCTGGAGCCAGGCGTCCAGATCCTCTTTGTAATAGAAGATCCGGCCTCGTTTGATGAAGGCAGGACCATTGCCTTGGCACCGCATCATGGCCAGAGTTTTTTGGCTCAAGCCCAAATATTCTGACGCATTAGTCGTATCCAGCCGCCCGTCTGGGAAAATCGTAACTTCAATGCTTTTAGTCATTAATATATCCTTTCATGGATCAAATTTAACTTCTAAACATGTTTAACAAAACAAAACAATAGTTGCAAATAAAAACACGTTGCTTTAGAATGATCCAGAAAACTTTGGAACTTTTCCCTTGGAGGATACATGGCGAAGGCAAAGAAACAGTCTTCGAAAAAAAAGACCAGTAGGACCGAGACTATTGGTTTCAGGCTTGATCCCAAACTTCGATTTGCGGCGGAACTGGCGGCTCGAAAACAGAGGCGATCCCTTTCCAGCTTCATTGAGTGGGCAGTTGAAGAAGCCACAAAAAAAGTGGTTTTGGAATATCGTGAATCATCTAACCTTGATGAGCCACCTCGTGCAGAAACAGCTTTCGATACTATAAAAACCGTTTGGGATGTGGATGAAGCGGATCGTTTTGCAAAGTTGGCCATGACTTATCCCGAATTGCTAACTCATGATGAAGAGGTTTTATGGAAGTTGATTTGTCAGAATGGGTTTTTATGGAAAGGCAAATATGTAGAAAACTCTGCAAGAGGCGTTAGGGAATGGACTTGGAATGTTTTGCCCACGTCCCTTATTTATGTCCGGCTTAGGGACAATTGGGAAGTTTTTAAGCAGGTTGCTTCCGGCGAAAAGTCTGAAGACTGTCTTCCCAGATGGCAGGAAGAAATGGAAAGTGTTAGAGATGACATTCCCTTTTGATCATTATTGAGGAGATCCCATGGCTCTTAAATTCACAAAACTCACCCGCCCGAATATCCGGAAGCTTCCTCCCGAAGGCCGTCTCCATGAGCACGGCATCACCTTTGATCGTCTGGCCAATGGGGATGGCAAATACTCCGTAAACATCATGGTGGACGGGCAACGGGTCCACCGGGTTATCGGCAAGGAATCGGAAGGCGTCACCCGCAAGCAGGCGGAAGAATTTATTGAGCAGGTCCGGTCCGATGCGCGGAAAGGCCGTTTGAATCTGCCCAAAGGCCGGAAGACCATTCTCCAGTTCGACCAGGCGGCGGAAATGTATCTCAAGAGGATGGAAGAAGAAGGCGGCAAGGATTTGAAGATGAAAAAAATGCGTATGAATCAAAACCTGGTCCCTTTCTTCAAAAGCAAGCCGGTGGTGCAGATCAGTTCGTTTGATATAGAGCGGTACAAGAAAAAGCGGGTGGATGCGAAGGTAACTCCGAGCACGGTGAACCGGGATTTGGCGGTTCTTTCTCATTTGTTCAATAAGGGGATTGAGTGGGGATGGTGGGATCACCGGCCCGCCCGGATCAAACGGTTCAAGGAGAATCCGGGGCGCATCACTTACCTGGCTCCGGATCAGGCCGCGCGGTTGATAGAAGCGGCAAAGGAAGACCAGAGTCCTCATATTTATCCGTTCATTGTGGTCGGCCTGGGCACCGGCATGCGTCGCATGGAAATCCTGTCTATCCGGCTGGAGCATATCGACCTGGACCGGAAAACCATTTACATTCCCAATGCCAAGGCGGGGGCCAGAACGCAACCCATGACCAATGAACTGGCAGAGTTCTTAAGAGGGTATGTTGAGACGGCGGAGCCGGGTCAGGAATGGTTGTTTCCCGCCCTTGGTTCCAAGACCGGGCATACGGTGGCAATTGAAAGGCCGTTTCGCCGGGTTGTCAAGAGCGCGAAGCTGGACCCGGAGAAGGTGGTCCGGCACACCTTGCGCCATACCGCGATCACTCATTTGGTCCAGGCAGGCGTGGACCTGCCCACCGTGAAACGGATCAGCGGCCACAAAACCCTGTCCATGGTGGAGAAGTACGCGCACCAGAACGGAGCCCACATCGAAGCCGCTATGGATAAGCTCCAGGACCGGCTCAAGGCGGCGAATTAATTAAGGTGGTCAATAAGTAGGTTTTCCTAGCACGATTAATTTGTGTCGTAAAATATACAGAAGTTGATAGTGTCTGTATTCGACACCCAAAGCGGACGCTTTAAATGGCATGAAAGGCGGAATTTATGACAGTAGAAGATGGTGGACTACAGTCGGTTTCTGACAAAATCCTTGATAAATTTATCAAGGAGCTTGCCGTTGAGGATGGCATGAAAGAAACCTCCAACCGTTTAAGAAAAATCATATTTGAAGACAAAACCGTAAATGAAACAGCCATTCGTGAGGCTTTGTTTGGTGAAAGTGAAACATGATACGGTTGCAAAAAATTCATATCCATGAATTCCGCGGTATACGCGACCTAACCTTGGAGATCAATGGGGACAATTTCGCTATATGCGGCCCCAATGGAACCGGGAAAAGTGGCGTTGTTGATGCTATAGAATTTGCGATTACCGGGAATATCTCGCGTTTATCCGGGCGTGGCACAGGCGGGCTATCGGTAAAAGAGCATGGGCCTCATGTTGATAGCCGGGCTAAATTAGCACAAGCCTTTGTCACACTGACATTCAATATTCCTTCGCTTAAGAAAGAAGCGACCATACATAGAACCGTCAAGTCACCAAACAAGCCGACGATTACGCCCGATGAACTCGAAATAAGGGCTGCTTTAGGGCATGTGGAAGAACATCCAGAATTCGTATTATCCCGTCGCGAGTTAATTCGCTATGTCTTGGCGGAGCCGGGTGAAAGAGCCAAAGAAGTCCAGGCTCTATTGCGTCTGGAAAAGCTTGAGACTCTGCGCACCACTTTGCAGAAAATATACAAAGCCTATGAGCGCGACATCAAACCACTTGAAAATAGCAAACAAAGGTCTAGGGACGACCTTTTGAAAGCACTTGGTATTGCAAAGTGGGCACCGCCGACCATTTTAGAGGAGGTAAATAAGCGCCGCGCAATTTTATCATTGCCGGAAATCACAGAATTTAAAAAGGATACTTCATTCAAGGACGGATTGACAACCGTTTCCAGTTCCAAAACGGTTAGCCGGGTACCTAAAGCGCAAGCGCTTAAGGATATAGAAAGCCTTAAAGGGCTATTGGAAGGAAGCAAAGCACAAGCATTCCAGGATTCCTGTGCTTCCGTTTTGACGGATTTATCAGAGTTAAACGCGGATGCGGATAGCCTTGAAAGTCTTTCACATGAAAACCTGTTGCAAACAGCTCTTAAGCTATTTGACAATGAACATTGCCCGGTCTGCGATACGGAGTGGGAGCCAGAAGAATTTAAAAAAGTGGTGGCCCAAAAGCTTAAACTTCTTGCGACCGTCAAGCAAAAGAAAGAGGCTCTTGAAAAGAAGATTGAGCCAATCGCCGCTGCCCTAGAAACATTGTCTGCGTCGTTGGCAACGACGGGAAAGTATAGCCCGGCGCTTCCGAAGCCGTTAGATGTGCAGGCCCTCAAGACTAAAGAAACCGCTTTATCAGAAGCCGCAAAACAGCTTAGAAAGCTGCTGCCATTATCGGAAACCATCAAGGTATTGGAAGGTGACATTACCGACTTCAAAACAGTTGAGCCGGTCATTGAAGAATTGGAAAAGGCGGTAACGGCTATTCCCGATCCTTCGCAGCAAGATGCGGCCAGGGATTACCTTGTCGCCGCTCACGAACGCCTTGAAACATACTTTGAAGCTTCACGCCAGCTAGAATCCTGTACGATTTCCGCAGCCCATTCCAAGAAGGTTTTTGAAAAATACGGGGAAGTGATTACCCAAGAATTGAACACCATATACAAGGATGTTGAGAAGGCGTTTAGAAACCTTTACCGTATGATAAACCATGATGATGAAGGCGCATTTGAGGCCCTGCTTACGCCTTCTATGGGTAAGCTAGGCTTTGATGTTGATTTTTACGGGCGCGGCTTTTTCCCACCTGGAGCATACCATAGCGAAGGCCACCAAGACGGCATGGGACTTTGCTTGTATCTTGCTTTAATGGAGCATCTTCTTGATAACAATTTCACCTTCGCTGTGTTGGACGATGTTCTTATGTCCGTGGATTCAGGGCACCGGCGCGAAGTTTGCGACTTATTGAAACAAAAATTTCCCGATACTCAATTTCTCTTTACCACGCATGACGACATTTGGCTCCGCCATATGCGGACGGCGGGTCTGATAAAAAACAAGGGCTTTGTCCATTTCAGAACATGGAGCGTCGATCTTGGCCCGACCGAATGGGACGACCGCGATATTTGGCAAGAGATAGACAGTCATCTTTCCAGCAATGATGTTAGGTCTGCGGCGGGCCTTTTAAGGCACTATCTGGAATACTTATCAAAAGAATTATGCCACCGCTTAAGAGCGCCGGTCGTATTTCGCGGGGACGCTCAATTCAATTTAGGGGATCTCTTGCCGCCGGGCGTTAAACGGTTGCGGGATTTGATAAAGGATGGGAAAAAGGCGGCGGAATCTTGGAGGCAGGATGATAACAAAGCCAAGATTGAGGCTATGCAGGAGGCTTTGAACAAAGCGGTAAAGGATTCCGAAGTAGAGCAATGGCAAATAAACGCGGCGGTGCATTACAACGAATGGGCATCTTTGCAGAAAAATGATTTCGAGCCAGTAGTCGAAAACTTCAAGCACCTTACTGGCTTGCTTGAATGCGAAAAATGCAGCGAGCTATTTTATGTGACCCCTGAACGCGGAAATAAAGAATCCCTTAGGTGTAGCTGTGGGGATACGCATATTAATTTAGTTTCTGAGTAATGAAAGAACAATCCAACAAGAGTTGAATGTCCGCTTATGGCCGGTTTCTGCCGGTCGATGGTGAAACGATACAGGCGCTAGTAGTGTTTATTTTGCCCGATTACACCAAAATTACACACCAATAAAATAAGGACTTGGAGAGTGACCTCTAAGTCCTTATTTTATTGGCGCGCCTGGGGCGATTCGAACGCCCGACCTACGGATTAGAAGTCCGTTGCTCTATCCAGCTGAGCTACAGGCGCACATGGGGTATCCGTGTCGGGCCGTATTGTAACACAAACCCCTCTACGAGGGGAGGCGACAGGGTATGCCCGGTGAGCAGACAATGATCGGTGTCCTCATTCTAAATGGAATCCGTTCACTCCCGGCCTGGGCTGGGGGGAGCCCTGTGGCGCCGGGGCGAGGGCTGTGTGTGCGCTCTTGAGTGCAGCCGGCCCGTTTCGGCATAAAAAAATCCCCCGCCGGATTCCGGTCGGGGGATTTTCTCGTTCTGCCTCAAGCTACGGATCAATGGTTGTGTTCGTTGCCGGTATGGGCGTGTCCGTGTTCCAACTCTTCTTTGGTGGCGTCCCGCACTTCCAGAACTTCGATGGAGAAGTGGAGGGTTTCCCCGGCCAGCGGGTGGTTGGCGTCGATTTTAACCTCGTTTTCGCCAACAGACAGGACGGTGAAGATCTGCTGCTTCTCGCCCATGTCGGCGGAAAACTGCATGCCCGGCTGGATGTCCACATCCGGCGGGAAATTCTTGCGCTCGATCTCCATGACCAGGCTGGGGTTGACGTTGCCGTAAGCTTCTTCCGGCTGGATGGAGACGTCTTTCTTGTCTCCGGAGTTCAGGCCTTCCAGGTTGGTTTCCAAACCCGGAATGATCTGCCCGTTGCCATGAAGGTATACCAGGGGCTGGTCCGCTCCGGCCTGGTCCAGCTCCGTACCGTCGTTGTTTTTCAGTGAATAGCTCAGGGTGACGACAGAATCCTTCTTAATCATAAAATACCTCTGGATTTGTTATGAACCCGGTCCGCAAAGATTGGTGCTGGCAGGTGCGCACGCCGCCCCGGACACGGCAATTCAGACATCAAATCACGCGCGGAACCGTGCAACAGAAAACAGGGGGCGGAGGGGGTGAATGGCGGCCTGCCGGTGAAACTCTGCCTTTGTGTGCGGAGTCTCCTTACGGTTCGTAGTTTAAAATAAATGGCGCCCTGAAAAAACGTGTTCGGGATCGAAGCGAACAACAGGATCATTCCATTTCTGGGATGTGGCCGAAAAGGCCTCTTGCCTACCACAATACCGGAAATATTATAATTTTCAAGGCTGGCAGGCCCTTTCCCGGGCAAAGCAAGCAATATCAGGTCGCTGAGGGCGTCCCGGCCCGCGTGGTTGCGGGCGAACAGGTTTGGACCGGTACCGGGGCACCCAGGCGGCTGACCGGAAGACTCCGCAACGGGGAGGGATGGGCATAAAAAAAAGCCAGGGTGCTTGCAACACCCTGGCTCTCTTTCTTCTTAACGAAAGAACGCGGACTACTCGGGCTTTTCCTTGTCGTCGTCGTCATCGTCCTGATCGTCGTCTTCCTTCTGCTGATCGTCAGACAAAACCAGTACGTTGCCGGTGTCACTGGACACGTAGGCGAACACGGTGGAAGACAGGGAGAACAGCATGGAAACGATTGCGATCAAAAACAAATAAGCGATTTTTTTCATTGTAAGGTGATCCTTAAATTTAAAATAGGGTTGATGCCAATGGTTGATTTATTCCTGGAAGGTGCGTTCGTCCTAGGCGACCGTGCGGACAAACTTCCATCTCTCCTCAATAGTTGATAATCAGGACAGACCAACTTGGTGCCGGAAGCCTTGGAACCGCCCCACCTCCCATGAGCCTCGGTCTTTAAGGCGTGCGAGATGGGAACGCGCTTCCGGCGCAAACCCAACAATTCGAACGCAGCGGACACGCGGTGCCGTTTTGCCCGAATCAGAAGTAAATGTTTTTAAAGATAACCTGTAGCGAAGAATGCCTGTTCCAACTTGTCGGTGACAGCAAAGTCGGTCATGCCTTCCCGGGGAAGGAAGCGCGCAGGATTCGGGATCCTGTCAAAAAGCAGAAAAGAAGTCAGAACGCAGTGAGCGATCATGGTCGGAAACCAGCATCTCCTGATAAAGGTGCGAAGTTGATTCTATTAGAAGGTATTCCCCAGCAAAAACAAACAAAAAAATGCAGGTTTTTGAAAAAAACAGGACGGCCCTGGATATCTTCTAACTATTTGTATTTAAAATGATTTTTGGGTGGCGTGGCGGGTTGGGGCGGCTGTGTCGGCGGCAGGCGGGCCGGGCGACGCGGCCCTGTGGCCATGATTTCGGGGAGTTGGATAAGTATTGCCCGAACAGGCGTTTTATGAAAATGGTCCCGTGTGCCGCAGGTGCGCTCTGGATATGGAATTGCGACGCGTGGATTGGATGCAGTGCGGTCTTGCGCAACAGGGCGGGGGGAATCGCCCCATGGGGCGCGGCGATCAGAACGGCAGTTTGAAATCTTTCAGCAGGTCGCCCGCCTTGCCCGGCAGTTTGAGCTTGGGCAGCAGCGCTTTCTCGGTGACTTCGCCCAGCAGGTTTTCGTAAGAAGATTCCTTGGAGTTCAGCATCTTCTGCAGGTCCACCAGGCTGGCCAGGCTGCCCGCGGAATCCTTAAGTGGTCCCTGTGTTTTCTCCAGGATCGCCGATTTCAGTTTGCCTTCGAAATCCTTCACCTTGTCATCGAACACGCCACGGATGGCGCGGTTCAGAGTCTGGTTGAGGTCGGACTCCACCTTCAACGCATAATCGTCCACCGTGCCCGACAGCAGGAGTTTGAGGTAGAACCGGTTGACCGACGACAGGGTCTTTTGCAGGATGTCTCCGACTTCGCCACTGTCCGCCTGCGTCCACTTCAAGTCCATATCGCGCGCCTGCACGTGGACGTTGCCGGTGAGTGCCTGTTCGCTAACGATGTTCAGCGTGCCTGCGATATTGGCGCCACCCTGTTCCACCTTCACGGCCTTGCCGGTTTTGAAATCGGTCAGCTTCAAGGCATCGATGCGCGTCTCCAGGGTATCCCGTGCGGAGGTGCCGGTACGGTCCACGGTGAGGTCCAGTGCGAAACGTTTGAACCGCTCATTGTTGGCGGCGTCCAGTTTGACCCGCATGGGCTGTCCGTGGATTTTCTGGTTGTCGGACAGGTCTTTGATATCGCCGGAAACGGTCTGGCCGAGCAGGGTGAGTGACAGCGTGCCGTGCCGCACCAGCAGATCGGGTGTGGGTTTGGGTTTCAGAAACTCGATGGTCAAGCCTTTGCCGCGGGCCGGAGTTTCCGGTTCCGGCACCACCGGTTCCTTTTTCTTATTGAGATACGGCTTCAGTTTTTCATAATAGCGGCGGCCCTTGTCGAGTTGCTCTTTGAACGGTCCGGCGATCAACGCTCCGACCAGCCCCGTGCCGCCCTTGAGGTCCAGAGAATACTTGTTCTTCAATCGGGCGATGTCTTTTTGCGGCAGGTCCTTGAGGTCTTTGACCAGCGAGCGGGCTTTTTCCGTTTCCGCTTTCAGCTCCGATTTAAGATTTCTGACCTGATCGACCTTACTCTGGATGTCGCCGCGCAGGCTTTGGATGTCGGCGGTGAGGGCCTGGATATCGCCCGGACCGGAAATGCTTTTCGCCCGCGTTTGGATGCCATCGATCTTTTGCTTGAACTCGTCCAGCGCGTTCTTGCCCAGCTGGTTCTGGACCACATCCTGCCATTTGTTTTTCGTCGCCTCGACATCGCCCTTGACCTGTTGAATGCGTTCCAGCGTTTCCAGCTTCTCGTTTTTAAGGATGTCCTGGGGCGATTGGAACTTCATGCCTTTCAAGGGATCGAACCCGGCAAACCCGGGACCGGAGCCGCTATCGTCCGGTTTGGCTTCCGGCTCTTCTTTTTCCTTCACAGGTTTTTTAACCGGACGCGCCGGGGTTTTGCGTTTCGTATTGAAGGCGATGCCCTCGGCGGTCAGCTCATCGACGATCAATTTTTTGGAGAATGCCTGATTGAGGTCGAAATCGAAGGTGAAGTTGCCAACTTCGACGATGTTCTCATCCAGGTTTTCGGCATTGGCGATCTGGATACCGCGAATCTGGATGGAATGGTTCATGAGTGACGTCTTGACGGAACCGACATCGACCTGCGCGCCCAGGGCCTGCGAGCCCTGGTCTTCGATCGTATCTTTAATGAGGCTGTCGAGAAACAGCAGCACGAATCCGGCGATCAGCCCGACCGCGACGACGAACGGGATGAGTCCCCACCAGCGAATGAATCCGGTTTTGGGTTTCATGCGGCAGACTCCACGGTGTCGGGGATCTTGAGAAATTTCAGAAAAGGAATGCGGTCGATGAGCCCATTGAAGGCCAGCCGGTATTTGACCACCATTTTATTCAGGACGAAGATCAGCGGGATGCCGAGCCCCAGCGAGACCACCAGGCTGCCCATGACGAGGGTGTTGTTCAGGTTGCCCAGCAGGAATACGGGACAACTGAAAAACTGGGTCCAGAATCCCTGCAATCCTTCTGCCGTCAACAGGCCGTAACCGATTTGATGGAACAGGGGGTCGAGCGCAAAGGCAAACAGCGTGCAGCCGGCGAGGCTCAGCAGGAACATGCTGAAATTGATGTTGATGAAGAAAGCCAGCAGCAGGACAACGAGGTTGTGCAGGCTGAGTAAAGGCGTCAGGCCTGCCACCGCGCCCAAGACCAAAGCGACGCTGATCTGCCAGGGACGTTGGCTGGAGTTGAGGGCTTTCAGAACTTTGATGATCCGGCTGAACATGAATCCCCCCTCGGCGAAAAAAACCGGATGCCGCGTTGCGAAGTCGAAGTATTCTGAATACGGAATCAGTGTACCACAATTCAGGGTGCGTCAAGGCTTCCTTGCGTTGTGTCCCCGTTCTTCTTTTTAGGAGGTGTGGCCTCGGGCTTGACGAAGGCGATGATCCGGTCCCCCGGCCCCGGTGCGCCGGGGAAATGCTCGGCTCCGAAAGCCAGCTTCCCTTTTTTGAACAAACCGATCAGGTAATAGGGGGCGTTCAGTTTTTGGGTGAATGCTTCGAAGTCGTGCTCTTCGGTCAGCTTCGATTTCTGGAAGGTCCACCCCTGGTAGAAGCGGTCCATCAACACTTCAAACCGGGCTTCCTCGCCGAACGCGATGCGGCCCAGGTGCGCACTGTGCACGCCTTTTTCTTCATCCACCTTCTTGGGATGGAAGGGCAACTGATACACGCGGTCGCGGCCGAAGTGGTGGATGAACGCGTTGCACACGAGCGCGTTGTAGGCGTCGTTTTCCGAGGCGGCCAGCAGGTAACCCATCTCCGCCAGTTCCATGTTCTGCTCGCTGGTCTCGGATAAAATCTCGCCGAAATGAATGGGCAGTCCGCGCAACCGGGCGTCCTTGAGCCGGTGCCAGGTGCCGTCCACCAGCACCACCGGCAGATCGAGTTCGCGCAACACCGACGCCAGCTCCGTCGTCCAGGGATTGGCGCCGACGATGACCACGCCCTCTTTTTTGTCGGAAGACAACGCCAGTTTGCGCGCCAGCCATTCCAATGACAGGCCGTGCAGCACCACGGTGGAAAGGATCACACCGAAGACCAGCGGCAGCAGGTACACCGCGTCTTCATAACCCCGTTCGATCAGGCGCGGTGCGAACAACCCGGCGACCGAGGCGGCCACGATACCGCGCGGCGCGATCCATCCGAGCAGCAGTTTTTCATTGGACTTCAAGCCGGAGCCCAGGGTGGCCAGCCACACCGCCAGCGGCCGCACCAGGAACAGGATGCAGAGGACGAAGCCCAGCGCCCGCCAGTCGAGGTTTTGAAAGTGTTCCGTTTTCAAGTCGGCGGTCAACAGGATGAAGACGGTCGAGACCAGCAGCGTGGTGATGTTTTCCTTGAACTTGCGCAGCTCGTAAAAAATGAGCATGCGGATGTTGCCCATGGTGATGCCCAGCACCGTCACCGCCAGCAGTCCGATCTCCTCTTCCAGCAGGTTGCCGATGCCGTACAGGGAAATGACCATGCACAGCACCATCGGGATTTTCAGAAACTCGGGGGTGTGGCCTTTTTCGAAAATGAATTTGAGGAGCAGGCCGCCCGCAATGCCCAGCGCCACCGCGCCGGCGAAGGCCATGCCGAAATGCCAGAGGATGGTCTCCGTGGTCTGCGTCGCGTCGTGGGTGATGATCTCCGCCACCAGCACCGCCAGCAACACGCCGATGGGATCGTTGATGATGCCTTCCCACTTCAGCACCGAAGCGGTGCGGGAGGACAATTTGGCGTGGCGCACCAAGGGCAGGATGACCGTCGGCCCCGTCACCACGAGGATCGCCGACAGCAACAGCGAGACCGGCGCCGACAACCCCGCAACCCAGTAGCAGGCCAGGAATCCGAAACCCCACGCCAGGGGCAGGCCGAAGCCGATGATCTGTTTCACGGCGCGGCCGGACTGACGCAGTTCGTGGAACCGGAGGTTCAGCCCGCCTTCAAACAGGATGATGGCGATGGCCAGCTTGATGAGTGCCTGCAACAGCGGGCCGAAATCTTGCGTCGGGTCCACCATGCCCAGGGCCGGGCCGATCAGAATCCCCGCGCCAAAGAACAGCACGATGGAGGGAATGCGCACCCGCCACGCCAGCCAGTGCATGCTGACGCCCAGGATGATGACGCCGACCAGTTTTTGCAGTGTGAAGTCCAAGAATCGAATCCTATCAATGGAGGAAGGCAGGAGGCCAGATTGAAGCGTTTATTGTAAAGCAAACCGGATCGAAAAGAACGGCATCATTTTTTAATGGAATTCAAAGGGTGAATGAAAACGGAAGGGGCGGAACGGCAAATCTTCGATTCCGCCTCCGGCCGGAGACCGGTTGAAAGCAGAATCCGGTGATTGGCGGAACCCGGGGATGGTGTACAATGGCACGGAACACGACATCCACCAACGGGGACGTTTTTTTGCCGAAACAGGTTCAAAAAATTGATTCGTTCGATCTCAAGCCCGGACGCAAGCTGGCGGCCAAGTACGAAGTGATCTCCAAACTGGGGGCTGGCTGGGAAGGCGAGGTGTACAAGGTGAATGAGATCAGCACCGGCATCGAACGCGCGGCGAAACTGTTTTTCCCGCAACGCAATGTCCGCAACCGGTCGGCGCGCGTGTACGCCCGCAAGCTGCACAAGCTGCGCCGCTGCGCCATCCTCATCCAATACCACACCAAGGAAATCATAAGCTGCCGCCGCATTCCCGTCACCGTGCTGATCTCGGATTACGTCGAGGGCATCCTGCTCTCGGAATTTTTAAAAAGGATGCCCGGCAAGCGCCTGCCGCCGTACCAGGCCACGCACCTGTTGTACTCGCTGGCCAAGGGCATCGAGGAAATCCATCTGCTCAACGAGTATCACGGTGATCTGCACAGCGACAACATCATCGTCAACAAGTTCGGCCTGAGTTTTGAAATCAAACTGCTGGACTTGTTCAATTCCACCGACGCCAAGCTTGCCAACATGCGCGACGATATATGCAGCCTGATCCAGATTTATCACGAGAGCATGGGCGGGGCGAAGCATTACCGCAAACTGCCGCAGACGGTGAAAAACATCTGCTGCGGGCTGAAGCGCTCGTTGATCCTGAAAAAATTCCGCACGGTCTCCCAATTGCGCGAGCACCTGGAACTGCTGGAATGGGAGTGCGATTGGTGAGGGGATGCCGATGGTGGTGGATTGCGCTGTGGCTGTGGATGCATGCAGGAGGCGGCCCGGCCTGGGCGCAGCCGGAAGAACTCGACCCCGCACAGGCGGCGCAGCAATGCCGGGATGGAGCGACCATTTACTGCCTGGCTCTGGGCATGGAAGCGGAACGGCAGGGGCAACGCGAGCAGGCGTTGGATTTTTTCCGCCTGGCCTGCGTCGGCCACGCCACGTCCGGTCACCTGCGCGCCTGCACCCCCTTGCTGGCCCTGTCGTTGCAGATGGACCGCCTTGAGGACGAGGCCCGGCATCTGGAAGCCCGCTGCGACGGCGGTCACCAGGAAACCTGTTTTTACCTCGGCAAAGAATACCTCAAGATCGGCGAGTTGAACCGGGCCACCGATCTGCTTTTGCCGTTGTGCCGGCAAGGCCATGCGCCGTCGGACCCGAGTGATTACGGCGCCTGTTACCACATGGCGCGGGGATTCGAACGGTTTCGGCATTATGAGCGCGCGCAGGAGTTGTTCGATCTGGACTGCGACCGCAACCCCGACAAAGCCTGGGCCAGTTGCGAAGCCTTGCTGCGCATGGCGTATGTGCGCAAAGAGACAGAGAAAGTCGCCTGGAGCCAGGTGCAGGGATTCCAATCGGCGGAAATCGCCTTCGGCGTGCTGGCGGCCATCCCCCTTGTCGGCACGTGGCTGTGGTACCGGCAGCGTCCCTGGGCATGGCGGTGCCTGCGCGTGGGACCGGTCATCGCCGGCATTTGCCTGGTCTTATGGGAACTCGCGCCCAAAGCCGGGGACCTGCCGCCTACGGATCACATTGTGAGTGTGATGTCGTTTTTGTCGGTGGTGGGCCTGGCGGCGCTGGCGCACCAGAAATTGCAGGACCGGCAAGAGGATGCGGACACGGCCGACAAACCGCCGCGGCGGCCTCCTCCCGTTTAAATAAAAAAACCCGGTCTTGCAACAAGACCGGGCTGAGTGCTGACACCGGCGCGGCGGCGCCGATGAATGGAATTACTGGATGGACACCAGCTTGATGTCGAAGATCAGGGTTTTGCCCGCCAGCATGTGGTTGGCGTCCAGCGTTGCCATATCGCCCTGAATGTCCTTGACGGTGACGATGTTGCCCTGGCCGTCCATCAACTGAGCGCCGGACTGCACTTCCGGCGGCAGTTTGCTTTTCTCAACCTGGAATATCAGCTTGTCGTCGTACGGACCGTACGCATCGCCGGGGTCCATGGAAACGGTTTTGGATTCGCCGACCTTCATACCGACCACCGCCTGATTCATGCCGGGAATGATCTGCTTGGTGCCGACCGTGAACTTCAACGGTTCGCGGCCTTCCGATTTGTCGAAAACGGTATCGTCCTGCAATTTGCCGGTGTAATGGATTTCGATCACGTCACCTTCCTTGACGGCACGGTCGTCCGCCCAGGCCGTGGAGGCCATCATCAGTACGGCAACAAGGCCCAGAAACCATACCGATCCAATCTTGCTTGCGTTTCTCATAGTTCACCTGATTTTAAGAGTGGGGATTTGCAACTCCGGCGTCCAGCAATCCGAAACTGCACAATGAAAGATAAAGCCCGAACAGGCTCAATATTTCTTCAATGAAAAAATATATATTGCTGGGGAAACAAGGAAGTGAAGGAGAAGCCTGACTCCAAAACCGCCTGCGCGGTTTCCCGGAATGAAATTCGGTTTAGGCTGTAAAGGGTAGGGCGGGTGCAACGTTGGGCTGTCTCGGCGTGTGCGAATCTCCCTACCGGATAATTCATTTAATGTACCCCTTTTGTATTGCCGTTTTCAAGATTTTTCCGGCGCGTACAGGGTCGCTGCCAGCTTGTTGGCGAAGGTCCTTTTAGTTTGGGCCTTTAAAGCCGGATCGCGGGTTGTCTCCCCCTGCGCGGTGCCCCCCGCTGCTCATTGTTTGGGGGGATCTTCGATGTGTTTTTCCAATTCCGGCTGATGTGGAAAATCCGCCAGCGGACCCAGCAGGTCGCGGTCGCGCGTGAACGTGGGTGGACTCTGGATGTACAGCGACAACAGGTCGGCCAACGACATCAGGGACTGGATGTGCGAGCGTTCGTAGCCGTGCGAGGCGTCGAGGCCGAAGCAGAGCAGGGCGGTGCGGATGTCGTTGCCCGCTTCCATCGCCGCCGCCGCGTCGCTCCTGTAATGATTGAACACGTCGCGCGCGTGTTCGATTTTGTGGGTGCGGCAGAGGTCGAGCAGCTTCGTGGTCAAATGGCGGTCGAAGGGACCGCTGGAATCCTGCATCGAAACGGTCACGCCGAACTCGCTGGTGTTCTGTCCGGGCGCGAGGGTGCCGTTGTCCACCGAGACCAGTTCCGCCACGTCGCCGTGCAGCACGTGCGAGGCACCGACGCCGACTTCCTCCGAGATGGTGAACAGCAGGTGGCAGTCCAGTTCCAAAGGCGCCTTGGCCTCGACGATGGCTTTCGCCGCGGTCAGGATGGCGGCGACGCCTGCCTTGTCGTCCAGGTACCGTGAAACGATGTAACCGTTGTCGGTGAACTCCGGGTCGGGATCGACGGCGATGAAATCGCCGACATTGAATCCGGCTTCTTCCAACTCCTTGCGCGAGTTGCTTTCCATGTCCACACGGACCTCCAGGTTGGACCAGGCCGTCGGCTGCGAGTCGATTTCCGTGTCGTACGTATGTCCGGACGCTTTCAAGGGCAGGATGGTGCCACGGCAGGAACGGTCGCCGTCCATGTACACGGTCACGCGCGCGCCTTCCGCGAAACGCGGCGACCAGGTGCCGATGGGCACCGCTTCGAGACGCCCGTTGGGGCGCAGGTTTTTGACCATCGCCCCCAGCGTGTCAAGGTGGGCGACGATGGCGCGGTCCGGGCTCTGCACCTTGCCGCTCATGTTGGCGCGGATGGCGCCGCGCCGGGTCAGGTCGAATGGAATCCCCAGTTTATTCAGTTCGTCGCACATGACGTGCACAATGGTGTCCGTCAGGCCGGTGGGGCTGGGGATTTCCAGCAGGCGGAATAAGGTGCGCATCAGGTAGTTCTGGTCCAGGTCTAGCCGCTTCATATTAGAAATTCTTTCCGGTTAAGAGATGGGTGGTTGTGTTATCTGGCCGTGCCCGTGTGTGTCGATGTGGGTCTGCGGGAACAGCAGGTCGATGAACCGTTCCGCGGTGGGCTGCGGTTCATGGTTGGCCAGTCCCGGTCGTTCGTTGGCTTCGATGATTTTAAATTTGTCGCCGTTCACCGTGGGCACAATGAAATCGAAACCGACGATGGGAATGTGAATGGCTTTTGCCGCCTGTACGGCCGCTTCGCCGAGTTTCGGATTCAGGTCGGCCGTGACATCGACAATGGTGCCGCCGGTGTGCAGGTTGGCGGTTTTGCGCACGGGGATCACGACTCCGGATTCGGGAACCGAATCGAAGGTGTACCCCGCGTCGTGGATGCATTGTTCGGTTTCCGCGTCCAGCGGAATCCGGGCTTCGCCGCCGGTGGCGGTGGAACGCCGCCGGCTTTGCTTGATGGTGAGTTGTTTTGCGGTGGAGCGCCCGTCACCGATGATCTGCGCCGGGTGGCGGACGGCGGCCGCCACGACTTCGAAATTGATGACGATGATGCGCAGGTCGATGCCTTCCACGAATTCTTCCAGCAACACGCGGTCTGAAACCTGCTGCGCTTTTTCGACGGCGGCATCGAGTTCCTTGCTGTTTTTGGGTTTGATGGTGATGCCCGTCCCCTGCTCGCCATCGGCGGGTTTCACCACGATGTCGGTGTGCTGTTTCAAAAACGCACGGTTGGGTTTGGCGCCGCCCGCTTCCATCTGCTCCGGCGTGGGCAAACCCTGCCGCTGCAGAAACCGGCGCGTGACGGCCTTGTTGGCGCACAGGGTCATGGCGATGGCGCTGGTCAACTCGCTCAGCGATTCGCGGCAGATGATGGTGCGCCCGCCGAAGGTCAGGGAAAAGTACCCGGCTTTTTCGTCGAGGATGGACACGCCGATGCCCCGGCGCCGGGCTTCGTTGATGATGATGCGCGCATACGGGTTGAGGTTGCTTTCGGGCAGCGAGCCGATGAACAGCTTTTCATTGATCGGGTTTTTCTTTTTGATGAAAAACAGGCGCGCCACTTCGAAGCCCAGTTTTTCATACAGGGCCATGGCCTGATCGTTGTCGTGGATCACCGACAGGTCCATGAACCGCCGTCCGTTTTGTTTGAAGTGTTCGGCTACATTGCGCACCAGCGCCTCGCCGATGCCGGGGTGCTCGGCGTGCGGGTCCACCGCCAGCGACCACAGGCTGGACCCTTCTTCCGGGTCGTTGAACGCCTGCTTGTGGTCCACGCCCTGCACCATGGCCAGAATTTTTCCGGAACGGTTGTCCTCGACCACCCGGAACACCAAATGCGCCGCGTCCTTATGCTTCATGGCAAAGCCGACCGGAATCTGCACCATGTTGTGGGCTTTGTAAATACGGTTGGCTTGCTGGATATCGCGACGGTTTTGAATGGGGCGAACGGTGTAGCCCCGGTAAGAGATGGCGGACTCTTCATATTTGCTGAGCCACAATCTCAGGGTATGCGACGGGTCGAGGAACAGCTCCTGCGGAGCCAGCGATAAGGCCACCTGCGGGTCGTGGATGTACAGCGCGATGTCGCGCTTGCCCCGGCGTTCCTGGCAGATGGATTGCACCATCTCCCGGCTGTCGGAGAAGGTGTTGGCGAAAACCAGACGTCCCCATCCGCAATCCAGCGTCACGTTGCGCTGGGTTTCCGATTCCGGAGCCGGCTTGTGGACGTCCCGAAATTCCCGAATGGGAATGAAACGCCGCGGTGATTTTTCAGAAGTCTTCATCATCAAACGGGAGAAGTTTCCTTAATTGAATGATACCTCAACAGGGGTCACGTTCGCCTCTGTTTATTTCTGGTGAACCTGCAACCACATCTCCAGCAACGCCATCTGCCACAGTTTGGAGCCTTGTAACGGCGTGATGTGTTGCTCCGGGTTCTCGAACATGCGGTCGAGATACGGCTTCTTGAACAGGGATCGTTGTTTGGCGGAAGGTTGTTCGAACACGTCCCGCACGAAACCCAGGTACTCGCCCTGGATGTATTTGAGCGCCGGCACGGGAAAATACCCTTTTGGCCGGTCGATGACCTGGTGCGGCAACACCTCGCGCCCGACGTCTTTCAAAATGCCCTTGCCGCCGTCTTTCACTTTGAGGGCCGGCGGAATGCGCGCCGCCAGCTCCACCAGTTCGTGATCGAGAAACGGCACCCGCGCTTCCAGTCCCCAGGCCATGGTCATGTTGTCCACACGCTTGACCGGATCGTCCACCAGCATCACCGTGGTGTCCATCCATAGCGCCTTGTCGGTGCCCCCCACCGCGTCCGTTTCAGCGAAACGTTTTTTGAGAAATTCCTGACTGTGATTCTCGGTCACGAATTTGTGATGCACGGCGGTTGCGTATTCGTCGTGCGTGCGGTCGAAAAACAGTTTGGAGTAATCGGCAATCGGGTCCTGGCTGTCCATGAGCGGCGGATACCAGAAATAGCCGCCGAACACTTCATCCGCACCCTGTCCGCTCTGCACCACCTTCAGACTTTTGGCGACTTCGCGCGACAGCAGGAAGAAACCGATGTTGTCGTGGCTGACCATCGGCTCGGACATCGCCTGCACGCAGTGCATCAGGTTGGGCAGCACTTCTTTCGACTGCACAAAAATTTTGTGATGCTCAGTGGAAAACTCACGGGCGATGAGGTCGGAATATTCGAACTCGTCGCCCAACTCGCCTCCCGCGGCTTCAAATCCGACGGAAAACGTATTGAGGCCGCTTTGCCCCAGGTCCGCCAGCAAGGCCACGATGAGGCTGGAGTCCAGCCCGCCGGAGAGCAACACGCCCACCGGCACGTCGGCCACGAGGCGGCGGCGCACGGCGGTTTTCAGGGATTCCATGACGCGCTCTTTCCATTCGACCGCATCGCAGGTTTCATCTTCTTTCGTGCGTGCGTAGGAGAGCGACCAGTACGGCTTCATGGTTTGGCCGCCATCGGGTGTGATTTCCATCATGTGGCCTGGCGGCAGTTTGCGCACGCCTTGAAAAATCGTGTAGGGCGGGGGCACCACAGCGTGAAAGCTCATGTAGAAATGCAGGGCGACCGGATCGATGGACGTGTCCACCTGCCCCCCCGCCACCAGCGCCGGCAGGCTGGACGCAAAACGGAAACGTCCTCCGGAACTGGAAAAGTAGAGGGGTTTGATGCCAAGACGGTCACGCGCCAGAATCATTTTGCCCGTGTCGCGTTCCCACAAGGCGAACGCAAACATGCCCTGGAATCGCTGCACGCAGTCCTTGCCCCACGCATGGTAGGCCTTCAGCAAGACTTCGGTGTCGCCGTGCGAGAAAAAGGAATAGCCTTTGTCCTGCAATTCCTTCCGCAGCTCTTTGTAGTTGTAAAGGATGCCGTTGTACACCACGACCAGCCCCAGTGCGGAATCGGTCATGGGTTGGTGCGAGGCCTCCGACAGGTCGATGATTTTCAGGCGGCGGTGCGCAAAGGCCACGTTGCGTTGGGAGAAGAGGCCATTGCCATCGGGGCCACGGGGAGCCAGCGCTTCGGCCATGGCTGTCACCGCACGGGAATCGGGAATCGTTCCGTCGGATCGATACTCACCACAAATGCCACACATGCGTTGCTCCAGAAAATGAAAGAAAGGGTTTGGCAGGAACCTCCCGCCTGCCGGTCCTGCAATGAATCAAACAGTCCTCGTCGCGTGATGCGGACCGGGTGGATGGGATCGACCCGGCTGCCGACGATTCGTTTTCGGTTTCGATAAGGCTGTGCGGGTTCGCTGGGAAATCGTCCTAACAAATTGATTATTTGTTATTTTCGAGTACTCATTATGCCTCAAAGTATGGATAATAAAAACTGAATAAACTCTAAGGTATGCATCATGATTTATCGATCTATCATAAGGTGATTGAAAATAAGGGGTTTAAAGAATGCAAAATCTGCCCAACTTCCGGCATCTGTACTATTTCTGGACGATCTCCCAGGAAGGATCTATCAAAAAAGCCAGTGAGAAACTGAATATCAGTCCCTCCGGGATGAGCACGCAGTTGAAGGAGGTCGAAGAGTTTTTCGGAAAGAAGTTGTTTGAGCGCCGCGTGCGCAAGTTGGAGTTGAACGAGGTGGGGAAAGTGGTGGCCGATTACTGCACCACCATTTTCCGCCAGTGTGATGAGATGATCGAATCGGTGCAGCAGGCGCGGCCGCGCAAACGGCAGCACATCCGCGTCGGCGCCCTGCCGTCCTTGTCTTCCATGCACGTGCATGAGTTCACCCTGCCGTTGTGGAAAGAACGCGATATTTTATTGAGCGTGACCGAGGGGTCGCTGGGTGAGTTGATGTATCAGTTGAACAACGGCGGGTTGGAGATCGTTTTGAGCGATCGCAATACGGAGCCGAAGGAAAAAAATCTCGTCAGCTACCGGTTGAAGCCGCAAAAGATGATCGCCGTCGGCGCGCCCAGGTTTGCCTGGATCAAAAAACGGTTCCCGTTTTCATTGCACGATGTGCCGATGATGTACCTGACGGCGCACAGCCAGTTGCGGGCGGACGTGGACCGGTATCTGGCGCGGCACGAAACGCGTCCGCAAAGCGTCGGGGAGGCGGACGACATCACCTTCCTTCGGCTGGGCGCGGAGCGAGGCGTGTGTGTGGCCATTCTGCCGCAGAACAGCGTGCAGGAATCCATTCAGAAAAAACGCCTGATCCGGCTGGGTGAACTGAAGAACGTGAGTTCGGAAATGTGGGCGCTGGTGCGGCGCGATGCGAGCCGCCTGCCGGTTATCAAGAACCTCATTTACCGATTTCAGAACCGGGATTGACCGGCAGACCGGGAGCTGCGAACGGACACCCGGTTTCCCGGCGGATTTCGTGGCGAGGCTGCGCCCGGCTGCCCATATTAAATTATTATGGGCAGGGAGCCATTGCGCGAATCGATTCCTCGTGTCAACAAGACCAACGCTCTGCCTCGACGTACCGCCTCCCCGGCCCACGCAGCCATTTCTCCCGGATATCCGGAAGAACACCTCAGGGAGGTTTCCCATGAGCTTGAAAGTTCTGCAAGGTTTCATCGGATTGATATTGGTTTTGATTTCCTTGATTGCGGTGGGACGGGCGGCTGAGCCGGAACCGTTTTCAATGAACAAAGGAGTTCCTGCGCGTTTGGCAGCGGATTACGTGCACGCGGTCATCGAGGCCGGGCGCACCGCCTATTCCCATTACATTGTGGATCGACTGGATCGGGACCGGTCTTTGAAGGCGACTGAAAACTGGCAGGAAGAAAACACGCTGCTGCTCCCGGCCCAGTTTTTGAAATTGTCTTCGAGCGTGACCAACTCCAAAGGCATCGGCATGCGTTACCGGTTGGGCAGTGTGTGGCCGTTGAATCCCGACAACCTGCCAAAATCCGAAACGGAAAAGTCCGGCTTGCTGGAAGTGATCCGCAACCCGCAAAAACCCTTCACCTGGATCGTGCAAAGGGAGGGGATGTGGTATTACCAGGCGATCTATCCCGACAAGGCGGTTTCGCAAACCTGTGTCGAATGTCACAACCATCACCCGGACAGTCCCAAAACCGATTTCAAGCTGGGCGATGTGATGGGCGGTATCGTGATCGACATGCCTCTGGGGAGCCGGTTTCAGAAAAAGCCGGATGAGAGCATCCTGATTCCGCCGGAAGTGGTTTCGGATTATGTGCATGCGGTTTTGGAATCCGATCGCACCGTGTATTCCCGGTTTGTGGTGCAGCATCTGGAAAATGGTGCCGTGTTGACAAGCCGGAGTGACTGGCAGGCCGCGCGCACGTTGATGTTGCCCGCACAGTTTTTGCTAAAGGTTCTGGAAATCACCACACGACAGAATCTGGGATTGGATTTCAGCCTCATCAGCCTGTGGCCGATCAACCCGCGCAACGGCCCGACCAGCGAATTCGAACGCAAGGCGTTGGAGTGGGTCGGCATCCACCCGATTCGTCCTTACATCAGTTGGACGCAGGTTGGCAAAAACTTCTATTTTCGATCGGTGTATCCCGATCACGCCATCTCCAGTGCCTGCGTGGAATGTCACAACCAGCATCCCGACAGCCCGAGGCGGGACTTCAAGCTGAACGATGTGATGGGAGCGGTGGTGGTGACATTTCCCTTGCACTAAGCGCTCCAGGCGGGCCACGAAAAAACGCCCATCGGGAATACCCGATGGGCGTTGTTCATTCACTCATTCTGTCACACCCCAACGCGTCGCTTCAGGGATGGCTGAGATGAGACTGAAGCACCGGGGAATTCAGGATCAACTGATTCCCTCGGGCGAGGTCCTTCGCCTGCTGGAAGCGCTGCGTCGCTTCACGATGCCGGTTCAGCCGGTCCAGCGTGATGGCTTCGTTGTAAGCCAGGATGCCGTTGTTCGGATCCAACTGAGCGGCCATCTCAAAATGATCCAATGCGTCCCGGAAGTTCTGCGTTAGAAATTCATCGATGCCGCGGTTATTGTGCAGGCGAATGTCCTCGGAAAGTTTGAGGAACTTATTGGAAGGCAGCGGCAGAGGTCCCTCGCCGGGCTTGAACCAGTAGGGCGACTCACCGGCCTTGAACTTATGCGGGTCTTCTTCCGCATTCACCCACAGGGGGTTTGCAAACACAAGCGCTGCCATCAAAAAAAATCCAATCCATTTGGAAAAACGTCTCATTGAAACCTCCTGTTTTATTAACAGAAAACCGGGCCTTGTGAAAATCGCTGGTTTTCTGAATCAGTGCGGGGATACGTTATCGAGTGCGCCGTGCGGCACTCAACGTCCTTGGCAACTTTTTAACCCCTTTGCTAGATAGATGCGTGGGAGCGCCTGTGAGTTTTAAAAAAGTCGCCGTATAAAATATCAAACAGAGGTTGAAAGTTTGTTTGAAAAATTTTAGTCCAGAAAGGCATACATGGGATGACCCCGGTCTGAAGGGCTGTGCGAGGATGGTAAAAATTCGCCGGGAGCGTGCAACGAAAGCCGAGACGTTATCAGACGGACCCAATAAAATTATAAAAGCCCGTAAAAGCGAAAAAAAACTTAACAGGCAACATCACAATTTAAAAATTTTGTGCCGGCGCTCATGGGAGTGGCAGCCCGTCTTGATTGAGAGGCTTGGAAGGGCTGGGGGCCTCGTGCATGGAGCACTTCCTTTTTTTTGCTTCCTGCACCAGCGCGCGAAACAGTTTTTGCTGGCGGTCCACCTGAGGCAGGTACTCGGGATGCCACTGGACGCCGATGCAAAAAGGTTGCTCCGTCACCTCAATGGCCTGCACGATGTCGTTGTGCTGTTCCTGCGCGACGATCTGCAGGTGCCGCCCCAGTTCGCGAATGGCCTGGTTGTGCAGCGAATTCACTTTGGCCGTGGTCGTGCTCAATACCGCAGCGAGGTGACTTTCCGGTGCAATGGCGATCTCTTTTTTGGGCAGCAGCGTCCACACATGAGGTTTGTCCACATAAAAATTGCGGATGTCCTGGTGCAGGGTCCCACCCAGTGTGGTGTTGAGGATCTGCGCCCCGCGGCAGATGCCGAGCAGAGGCAACTGCCGGTCGAGGGCCGCGCGAATCAGTTCTTTCTCCATTTCATCCCGCGCCGTGTCGGCACGGACGGTGGAGGCGGCGGTGAACCAGCGGACCAGAAAGATAAGAGGAGCGAGAATGAGGTCGCGCAAGCGCAGGCCGCGTTCTTTCTTGAACTCCTCGGCGCTCGGCATGTCTTCGATCGGCAGGGGATCGGTTTTATCCGGAGCGACGTCGGCGCCGCCGCCGATGATCAGTCCGTCCAGCCGGTCGAGAGGAACCCGTTTTTGCGTATGAATGCGCCGGGCTCGGGCTCCAGCGCGCCACAGTGCCAGCCAGGTGAAAAGCCAGGCTGCGGTGCCGCCTTGTGTTGGGCCGGTCACGCCGATGACAGGTTTGTCTTGCATTAAGGTTCACCTTGTTTTAGGGCGGTGTGTATGCCATGCATCGATCTCATTTGTTCTTCAAGGTACTCTTTTATTCTAAGTCATGTTCAAAGGGGATGGCAACAGAGCCTCCTGAACGCGGTGCATTCCTATGAAAAGCTGTGAGAACGGGAGGGGGACCGTATGCTGGAAACGGATCATTCCCTGTCCGCAGCCCATGTCTGGATCAGTGCATGAATCTGTCGTACGCCATCGGTCAATGCTGCAGGCCCGGGCTGGAGGATGTCGGCGGATTTGATTTCGTGAACATGGCCCCGACGGACGGCAGGAATGCGGTCCCATCCGGGCCGTTCCGGAAGTTTTTCGGGGCGAAACCGTTTACCGCACCAAGAGCCGATGATCAGATCGGGCGCCCGGCGCACGACTTCCTCCGGATCGTAAATGATGCGTCCCCCGGCAGCGGGCGATGCGGCCAACTCCGCGAAACAGTCCTCACCCCCGGCAAGGTGAATCAATTCGGACACCCAGCCGATCCCGGAGATCAATGGATCATTCCATTCTTCAAAATAAACGCGGGGGCGTTTGGGCAGCGCCGCCGCAGATCGCTCGATCTGGTCCAACCCCTCCTTCAGCTCGATCATCAGCGCATCGGTTTTTGCCGTTTCCCCAATCATCGCGCCGAGCATCCTAATCATCCCGAAGATACCGGACACACTGCGTTGATTGAACACGTGTACCGGCACTCCGGCGCGAACCAGCTGTGCTGCGACCTCTGCCTGCATGTCAGAAAAAGCCAGCACAAGATCGGGTTTGAGGGCGAGGATCTTGTCGATTTTCGCGCTGATGAATGCCGACACTTTGGGTTTTTCCTTGCGCGCCTGCGGAGGCCGCACGGTGTAGCCGGAGATGCCGGCGATCCGGTCTTGCTCACCGATCCGGTACAGGGTCTCGGTGGTTTCTTCCGTCAGGCAAACGATGCGGTGCGGACTTTTATGCAGGTCAATGTTCATATCTCTGCCTCATGATGGGTTGCCCGTCAGGGCAACTGTTTCCGCGAGACTCCGGCTGTGTCGAAGGTCGCCATTTCAGAATAAATTTTGACGGCGGCCTCGATCAGGTTCATGGCGAGAATGGCGCCGGTGCCCTCACCCAGCCGCATTTGCAAATCGAGCAATGGCTCCTGTCCGAGAATTTGAAAACCGGCGCGGCAGGCGGGCTCGGTGGAGTTGTGCGACGCGAACAGGTAATCCACCACATCGGGTTTGAGCTGGTACGCCACCGTGGCGGCGGCGATGGACACGACGCCGTCGATGACCACCGGCAGGGCCTGCGCGGCGGCACCGAGGATGAGCCCGGCGATGCCCGCGATTTCGAAGCCGCCGACTTTGGCGAGCACGTCGATGGGATCGGTGGGATCGAGCTGGTGGAGGCGCAAGGCGTCTTCGATGACGGCGACTTTGTGCCGCCGTGTGGCGGCGTCGATGCCGGTGCCGTGACCGGTGATCGCCTCCGGCGCGTGTCCGCTCAACACGGACAGGATGGCGGCGCTCGCTGTGGTGTTGCCGATGCCCATGTCGCCGGTGCCGATGAGATCGATGCCATCCCGTTGGGCTTGGGTCGCCAGTTCGACACCCACGGTCAGTGCGGCTTCCGCCTGTTCCCGCGTCATGGCCGGACCCCGGCGCAGGTTGCCGGTGCCTTTCGTTATTTTTTTATGGAGCAGAGGAAGTTGGCGATCGAAGTTGTGGTTGACGCCCATATCGATCACCGTCACCTCGGCGCCCGCGTGCCGCGCCAGCACATTGATGGCGGCGCCCCCTTGCAAAAAATTCAGCACCATCTGCGCCGTGACTTCCTGCGGATAAGCGCTGACCTGCTCCACCACCACGCCGTGGTCGGCGGCAAACAGGAACACGCCGCGTTTTCGAATTTGCGGTTTGCCTTCAGGATGCATGGCGGCGATGCGTGCGGCGACTTCTTCCAACCGGCCCAGGCTGCCCGGCGGCTTGGTCAGGGAGTCGAGGTGCTGCTGCGCCTGCTCGATGCGTGGGCGTGCAACGGGAGTGATGCGATTCAGGGTGTCTGCGAGCAAAGTCGATGGCGTCTGCATTAAAACTCGATGCCTTTCTGTGCCGGGATGCGCTGTTCCTTAAAGGGATGCTTCACGCATTTCATTTCCGTCACCATATCCGCCAGTTCGATGAGGGAGTCGGGCGCGTTGCGTCCGGTGCAGATCACATGCACGGACGCGGGTTTCCGGCGCAAGGTATCCAGCACCTCATCCACATCCAGAAACTGATAACTCAGGACATAATTGATTTCGTCGAGAATGACGACGGAGTGATCACCATCCAGAATTTTGGGTTTCACCGTTTCCCAGGCTTGGCTCGCGGTGCGCCGGTCCTGTTCGGGATTGTTGGTGTCCCAGGTGAAGCCGTCACCCATGGCCACGTATTCGATCCACGGTTCGAGTTGCGTGAACATTTTACGTTCTCCGGTTTTCCACTGGCCTTTCATGAATTGCAGGATGAACACCTTCATCTTGTTGCCGGCGGCGCGCAGGGCCAACCCGTAAGCGGCGGTGGATTTGCCTTTGCCGTCTCCGGTGTGGACGATGACAAGGCCTTTTCTTTTTTTGGGATCGGACGCAGGTCGTTTTTTCATGGGATGTCTCTCTGGGTTTTGGATTTGAGGATGAAACGCTGAAGCAGGTTTTCCCACCAGCCGATGGAACTGCCCCAATGAATATGGGAATAAAAAGCAAACGCATTTTTAAACCGGTATCCATCGTGGTGCGTCTGATCGGTTTCCGGGTTGTGGTGACTCATTAAAGGTGTCTCTCCGTTTTCCTCAAAAGAAGAGCAGTGAAATTCGTGGCCTCTCAGGGTCAAGGCCGTGTTGGATTGACCAGGCGGATGGTAATTCAATTCGCGGTAGCCAATGGTCAACTTCTTTTTGCTGAGGGTAGTGGAAAAATTGAATACCCCCGCCATGCGGTGCGGGACGCCCTCGGCATCGGTGAGGGTTTTCCCCAACAGCATCAATCCCCCGCATTCGCCCACCACCGTCCCGCCTGCATTTGCAAACTTCCGGATAGCCTGCAACAACCGGATATTACCGCTCAACCGCCCGGCGTACAGTTCGGGGTAGCCGCCGGGCAGGTACACCCAGTCCACGCCATCGGGCAGAGCGTTGTCCCGCAGCGGAGAGAAATACTGGATGCGCCCGCCGTAATGCTGGATCAGGTCGAGTGTGTCCTGGTAGATGAAATGCAGGGACTCGTCCTGGGCGATGGCCACCGAAAACGGGATGCTGGACTCCGGCTGCGGCCACCGTGGCGGTGGGGGCGTTGTCCCGCCAGGCCTGGCTGGCAGCAACTCTAATAAGGAAGGGATGTCGAGATGGGTTTCCAGATGCGCCGCCCACTGGTCATAGATATCCGCTCCCTGCTCCTGCGCCAGGTGCAGCCCCAGGTGCCGGCTGGGCATTTTCAATTCTTCCCGGCATGGCAGGTGACCCAGGAAGCGCGTTGGGGTGTGGTGCTCGATGGCCTCTTTCAATATTTGTGCGTGGCCGGGCGAGTTCACCCGGTTGGCGATCACGCCCAACACGTTCACGCGGTCGTCGAACTCCACAAACCCTTTCACGATGGCGGCGGCGGAGCGGGCGAGCATGGACCCGTCGATGACCAGCACGACGGGGGCATCCAGCAGGTGCGCGATCTCCGCCGTGGACCCGGTTTCTTTTGTGGCGTAGGCGCCGTCAAACATTCCCATCACGCCCTCGATGACAAACCGGTCCCCCGGTTGAATCGTGGCGTTGAACAGGGTTTGCATGGATGCGCGCCCTCCCATCCAGCAATCCAGATTGTAGCTGGGGTGGCCGGCCGCACGGGTGTGATGGCCGGGATCGATGTAATCGGGCCCGACCTTAAACGGCTTCACCGGGTAGCCGCGATTTTTAAAACACCGCATGAGCCCCATGGCGATGGACGACTTGCCCACCGAGCTGTGCGTGCCGGCAATGATCAATCCGCGGCAGGTTTCATTCAAGTTGGTCATTTCGGACTCCATTGCGAATCAACTCTGAGATGCTTTTGAAAGAATAAGGCTGCGGCTCATGAATACCGCTTTCATGCCCATCATGAAAATCCCCACATAAAAAAATGTCCCACCCACATAACCGGGAAGGTATTGCAGGGAGACCGCGATCTGTTCCATGACCGCAACGCCCTCGTATCTGCCGGACAGCCAATGGAAGCTGCCGGTGGAAAGGATGAAGGCAGCGAGCGTGGCAGCTAGGAGACGCAGGCTCACATCGACCCCTTCCCTTAATGTAGAGATATTCGGAGAAGGTGTAAGGGTTCCAGCTACCCAGAGGCTGAGGTAGGTGGGAATCAGGAACGGATAGGCAGGGGAAAAGCACCAGGCGCTGACACCACTTTGGACGGCGCCGTAATCGACCAATCCTGCTGTCAATACCAGCAGCGAGGGTACGAGGTGCCCGCGAAAGAACCATCCGGCGATGAAAAAAACAGCCAACGTGGCATCGCGCAGATGAACCCAGGAATCGATCCAGGGTCCGCGCGTCAGCACCATCGCCACCACAAAGCCTGCAAGCAGGAAATATTTTTTTGAATGTTCCGTTTCCATGGTCTGTATATCTCCCTGATACACGTTTGATAAGAATGTTCCGTTAGAAACTGAAGGCGAACCCGGCATACCCGGAAATGCCCGCCGTGCCGAATCCTGAAATTTCTTCGTACTCCTCGTCAAACAGGTTCTCGCCGCGGAGCGTCAGTTTCCAGTGTTTATCGAGGGTGTAGTCCAAAGCCGCGCGCACCACGATGTACGGATCGGTTCCGGTTGCGCCATCCACCGTTTTTCCTTTGTGCGTGACGCCGATGAGCGAATGCAGGCGGTTCTTCCACCAGTGGTGAATGTTCGCGTGGAACTTGTGCTCAGCGCGGCGGCGCAGTTGCGTGCGCGTGGTGGTGTCGAATGCCTGGTTCCAGGTGTAATTGGCCGAGACTTCCAAATCATAAGGCAGACGGACTTTGAGTGTGCTTTCGACGCCGCGCGAAGTGGCTCTGGTGACGTTCTCCGGCCGGAAGGTGGTGAGGTCGAACTGAATCAGGTTTTCGAAGCGGGCATCGAAATAGACCGCACTCAGTGAGACGTCGCCATCGAGAAACGTCTGATCGAAACCGGCTTCCCAGCTTGTATTCTCTTCCGGTTGCAGATTGGGATTGGAAAAACCGGGAAATAACAGGTCGTTGATGGTCGGCGCGCGGAAACCGGTGCCGTATGCGCCACGCAGACGCGTCCCGGTTTGTTTGAACCGGTACGCCGCTTCAAATTTGTAAGTGGTGACGTCGTCGAACGAGTCGTTGACATCGTGGCGGAACCCGGCGGTGATGACGAGGCTGTCTTCGTAATCGAAGATGCCCTGCATGTAGGCGCTTTTGTTGTCCAGCTTGCGGTCCATGCCGTTGGAGATGTTTTCTCCGGCGCGCACCTGGTACTCGCCTCCGACCAGCACGTTGTAATGATCGCCGACCGTGATGTTGTTTTGCAGATCCAGGGTGCTGGTGCGGCTGATGATGGTGGAATCACCGGAAGTCTGGTTGCGGGACTGAACCTCGTCGTACGCGAAATTGGGATTGAGGCTGATTTCCCAGAAAGGCATGATCTTATAGGACACCGGCGCGGCCAGGTAGTAGGAATCCTGCGCCGTGTACGGGGGACCGTCCACCATGCCGACGCCGAACACGAAGCTGTCGAAATCGATGCGGGCGTCGATGTACTGACCGATGAAATCGGCGCGGCCGCGGGTGTCCGCAAAATCAAGACCCGTCCGCAGTGAAACCGAGCTGTTGTTGTAGCCGTCGTTTTCGGTGTTGCCGTTGTTCTCGTTGGCGGAGGAAAACCCTTCCGCGTCGATGCGCGAGGCGGTGAAGGAATAATCGAGGCGATCGAACTTTCCCCGGCTGGATAACGTTTCCTTGAACGTGGCGAAACTGCCTCCCTCAAACGAAAAGGTATGCGCGGGCGTGCTGGTTCCCTGACGGGTGACGATGTTGATGACGCCGCCCACCGCATCGCCGCCCCACAGGGTGCTTTGCGGGCCGCGCAGAATTTCGATGCGCTCGACGTTGTCGGGCTGGATGTGGGCGAAGTTGTAACTGCCGAGTGTATTGGAGTTCACCTGCACGCCGTCGATCAGGACGAGAGTGGACGAGGAACCCGCGCCGCGCATGAACACGGTGGTGCTGGAACCCAGGGTGCCGTTCTGCAACACGTCGAGGCCCAACTCTTCGCGCAGCATGTCTTCGACGTTGATGTAGTTTTTTTCTTCGATGTCCTGGCGGGTGATGACCGTGGCGGAAGTCGGCAGTTTTTCCAGTTGTAAAACGCCCCGGGCGGCTTTCACGGTGATGGGTTCCATTTTTTCAAGTGGCTTGGATTCCGCCCAGCTGGCCGGGGGAATGAACAACGTTACGGTGACAAGCAGGCAGCATAAAACAGCCTTGTGGACAAAGCGGTGCATTGTGTTTCCTTTCTCGCGAAGGACAAACGCATTTCCATGGCAGATATCCTGACTCAGGGTGTAAAACCGCCGCGCCTTCCCATCCGGCAGGACAGTGGCTGTGTGCGGCGTCTTCTCCCATTACAGTTGCGGGACAGTGCCGGATTTGCACCGGACTTCCCTGACAAGGAAATTATTTGATCGGTTGATTGAATGATTTGAAACGTAATGAGTGAAAATGTATTTGTGAGCGCGGCCTCCTTTCAATTTGTAGAATGAATCATCATTGTTGTGCGCACTGCGAGGAATGACAGCAGAGTCAGCGCCGAGGCGGCGAACAGCAATCGATGCGACCGCGCGATGTCTTCGGTCTCCAGTGCTTTCAAATTCGTGCCGATGGCGGGTTTCTCCACCCACTGTCCGCGATACGACTGCGCGCCTCCCAGTTGCACATTCAGCGCTCCGGCGACGGCGGCTTCCGGAATGCCCGCGTTGGGGCTCAGGTGTTTGTGCCCATCGCGCCACATGGTGCGCCAGGCGTTGCGTGCGTTCAGTCCCACCACCCAGGCGGACATCGCCAAAAGCGGACCGCCCAGCCGCGCCGGGAGCCAGTTGGCGGCATCGTCCAAACGAGCCGAGGCCCAGCCGAACTCCCGATAGCGTTCGTTTCTGTAGCCGAACATGGAATCGAGCGTGTTCGCGCATTTGTATGCCAGCGCCAGGGGCGCCCCACCGATGCAGGCGTAAAAGAGCGGTGCGATCACGCCGTCCACCGTGTTCTCGGCGACGGTCTCTACCGTGGCGCGGACGGTTTCTTTGCGGTCGAGGTGCCGGGTGTCGCGTCCAACGATCCAGCGCAGACTCTCCCGCGCGTTGTCAAGATTGCCCGCGCGCAAATGCAAAAGCACCGGACGACTTTCATCGTACAGGCCCCGCGTTGAGAGTGTGGTGTAGAGCAACATCGTTTCCATAACAAAGTGGAGCGAGGCGTCGATGGCCTTCAGGCCGGCCAGCAGGCTCCACGCCGTTCCATACGTGCCGCCGACCAGAATGAGAGTTGTTAAGCATCCCGCCCGTTTCTGATGGGTGATTCTGGGACGCACCCTCCTTTCCATCCAGGTCGCTGCGCTTCCGATCCAGCGGACCGGGTGCGGGAGTTGCCTGTTATCGCCCAAAACCAGATCCAGAACGAAAGCCAGCCCCACCATCCACGAAAGTTCCAAGTCAACCCCCGCTCCTCAGGCATTCCTGAAGTTTCGCCAGCAAGAACTGGTTGTCCTCTTGCTGGCGCACGGAGACGCGAAAGTAACCCGTATCGAGGCCGTCAAAATTAGCGCAGTTTCTCAGCAGGATGCCTTGCTGCAGCAAACGCGTGTACAACTGCATGGCGGAAACGTCCGTCGCATCTTTCAATCGAAACAAAACAAAATTGGCGTCGGACGGGTACACCTTGATTTCTGGAATGGCGTTCAGCCCCTGAATGAGATCGGCGGTTTGCTGATGCACGTAAGTCCGGCTGGTGTTGGCGAAGCCGGTATCCTCGAGAGCCGCGATCCCCGCCGCCTGCGCGAGGCTGTTGACCGACCACGGCGGCTGGTATGTGCCAAGGATATGGACCCATTGCGGGTCCATGACGCCAAATCCCAGGCGCAGTCCGGGCAAGCCGTAAAACTTGGTCATGGAACGGATGAAAATCAAGTGGGCATGATGCGGGTAGGATTCCATTAAGGAACTGCCCGGCTCGCAGAAATCGATGAACGATTCATCGACGACCAACAGGATGCCGCGGCTCTCGCAGGTTTCGGCGAGAGCGTCGAACTGGCTGTGCGATCCCAACCGGCCTGTCGGCGAGTTGGGGTGTCCCAACACCACGGCGCCGATACGAGGATTGGTTTTCAAATTCAGGAGCAGCGTGTCCACGGGTGGGGCGAAATCGTCATCGGCGTCGCACCGCAGATTGTGGACAGGAATCCCGAACGCACGGAACGCTTTCTCGAATTCAGAAAAGAAGGGCGTCAGGATCAACGCCTCCCGGCCTTCTGGCAACAGGTGCGGCAGCAGGTAGATCAACTCCGTCGCCCCGTTGCCGACGATCAATCGTGCCGAGGAAATTTGAAGGGACTCGCTCAAAGCCCGTTTCAATGGGGAGGCATCCGGGTCGGGATAGCGGTTGATGTTTGCGCAGGCGTTGCCGATCGCGGCGCTCACATATTCTGAGGGAGCGCAGGGATTGATGCTGGTGCTGAAATCGACCCAGGGCGCGTTTGTGTCGAACCCGTTGACGAGAGACGGGGCCTGTCCGCCGTGTTCGGGGATGGAACCGGTCATTGCACCGACGGATGCATGCCGTTCCATTGTGTGCGGCGCCATCGAATCCGCAAGCATTCTTTTTCGGGAAATAAAACTCATGTCCGGTCTCCGGCGTTTTGTCCCCAGCGGTTGTGGTACACCACGCGGTCCAGCGGCAGGCGCCGGGCCCACCCGGCCTGTTCCAGCATCGGTCGATCGTACGCGATAGCGGGCACCCCCAGGCACAGGTAGGCGACGGGCACCACGGAGTCCGGGAGGCGCAGGTCCGCCTTCAATCGATCCATGGACAGGATGCTCACCCAACCGACGCCGATGCCCTCCGCCCTGGCTGCCAGCCACAGGTTCTGCACGGCGCAGCAGGTGCTGAACAGGTCTGTATCGACGACGGTGTTGCGTCCCAGCACGTGCGGTCCACCGCGTTCGCGGTCGCAGGTAACGAGGAGGTTGACCGGAGCGTCGCGGATGCCTTCCAGCTTGAGCGTGGAATACAACTCCCGTTTGGAACCGGAATAATTGCCGGCCGCATCCTCGTTGGCGTCAGAAAAATTGTCGAACACGTTATCCTTGATGGCTGCGTCATCGATCACAATGAAATTCCAGGGTTGACTGAACCCGACCGAGCCCGCGTGGTGCGCGGCGTTGAGGATGCGGTGCAGCCGGTCGGGTGCAATGGGGTCGGGTTTGAAATGACGCACGTCGCGCCGCTCAAAAATGGCCTTGTACAACCCCGCCTTGTCCGCCGCCGCAAACTCGCCGCCGGAGGCGTGACCGTTTGGCGCAGGCTGCGCGCTCTCGTTCCGGATTTTGATTGCGGTGGGGATGCCCGCCACGGTGTGGACGACTTCATCGCAGCGTGCCGCAATGCGTTGATTGACCTCGCCTGCGATGTCGCGGAACGCCCGGCCCAACGCGGAGTCCGGCACGATGCCCGCCCCGACTTCGTTGGTGATGAGGATCAGCGTGCCGTTGAATCGGTCGCAGGCGTTCAACAGAGTCTCGACGCATTCCAGAATGGTTTCACGCGTGCGGGACTTCATCATCAGGTTGCTGAGCCAGAGCGTGATGCAATCCAGAACCAGAAGCGGATGGGTGCAGGTCGCGCACGATTCCAGCACGTTCACCGGATTCTCCGGTTCTTCGAAGGTGATCCAGTCCGGCCCGCGTTCTGCGCGGTGCATGCGGATGCGGTCCTGCATTTCCGCGTCGCCCGCCTCGGCGGTGGCGAGAAAGATTTTTTCCCCCGCATGATGTTGGGCGAGTTGCAAGGCATGGCGGCTTTTGCCGCTGCGGCAGCCGCCGGTGATCAGGATGGTTGTATTCATAGGTTTCATACTTTCAAAGCGAGATGTTTTCGATGGAGGATGTGACGTGGTGGAACGCCGCCCCCACAATCAGTACTGCGGTTTCCACCGTCTCCGACAGCGCGCCCAGGGTGTCGCCGGTCATGCCGCCCAGCCGGCGATGGAAATAAATCAGCAGCAGTGCCGTGGTCACACCGAACGCCGCAAGCATCCACAATCCGGCACGCACATCGAACACAAACGGCAACGTCAGCGGCACCGCGCAACCGAGGCACCCATGAAATTTTTTATGCTGATACAGGGAAGAGCCCATGCTTTCGCCGCCGCGCGCATCGGACATGACCACCAGCGCGACGACCTGTGCCGAGCGCGCCAGCGCCGGAGCGAACAACAGCCACAGCCAGGCGGGGCCGCCGTCGAGGCCGTGAAGCGCGCCGACCTTGAGCAGCAGGCAGAAACCGAGGGTCGCCGCCCCCATCACGCCGATGCAGGAGTCTTTCATGATGGCGAGCATCTCGTTTTTAGGCCGATGCGAAAACAAGCCGTCTGCGCTGTCGGCCAGGCCATCGAGGTGCAACGCTCCGGTGACCATCGCCAGGAACAACACATCGAACATCGCGCGCAGCAAAGGTGGGAATAAGAGCGCAGCCGCTCCATCGACACCCACCAGCGCACCGCCTAAAAGCAATCCGACCAGCGGAAAGTGCATCACCATGCGGGCATCGAAGGATCGGCTGCCGGGGACGCGGAGGATCGATAAAAACGACAAGGCGGACAGGAAGGCGCTCATGGCTGGCGCTCCGGTTCCGACGCATTCCATGCATCCCAATGCGGCGCGCACGCTGTTCGATGGAGACGAGGCGGAGACGCAGACGGAGGACGGGCGTCCAATGAGCGGGCGTTCCCCGAGACGGGCGCCAATATGATAACAAGACGAGCTTCCACCGGAAATCCTTGCGTTCCAGTGAGAAGTCGGGCGAAAAAAAATCCCAGCCTGAAAACAGGATGGGATAGTCATCTACCCTCAACCTCTCAGTCCACGAAGAGTTTGAAAAACATTCGTTCAGCAAGGTCTTCTGGCTTCCGGTTCGACCTACTCGCCCCCACCTTCCCATTCGCACGCGAACAGTGGCATCGGAGGGTTTCGTCCCGGTTACAGCGGCGGGCCCGCGACGGATTCGCACCGTCTTCCCTTTGTTGAACAAATCATGTATTCAAATTTGAACTCATAAATAGCAGATTGCCGTCCTTTGTCAAATAGAAACTTGCGGTCTGCATGATGAGCGGCTTCTCCTTGCAGGTTTCCCTTTCCTTAAAAAGAGTTCTCTTAACTGTCTGCATTGCATGGATTGAGGATTGAAAAAATGGAATTTAGACTCTGTAAATTGACGTGCGGAGCCTCCCGGCAGGACCTATATTGAAACATGTAGGCTGGAGGGTTCGCCCATGGACCGCTATGAGCAGCAAATAACGCAGTACGTTGCCGGGTTGACCTACAACGATTTATCCGACCACGCCATCGCCTGCGCCAAGGAACGCTGGCTGGATAGTCTGGCGACCGCCTGGGCGGCGTACGATGCGCCCGCGGCGCAGGGCATGCGCGGATTTGCCACCTCGGCCACGGCTCTGCCCGGCGCCACCGTGCTGGGCACGGATCACAAGGCGCCGATGGATTACGCGACGCTGTATCTGGCGACGTTGATCCGCGCCCTCGACTGGAACGACACCTACCTCAACCGCGAACCGGCACACCCCAGCGACAACCTGGGTGCGGTGCTGACTGTGGCCGAAGCCGAAGGCCGCAGCGGCCGCGACCTGTTGCTTGCCACCGTCCTCGCGTATGAACTGCATTGCCGCCTGTGCGATGCCGCCGCACTCCGCAAAAAAGGCTGGGACCATGTGACCTACGGGTCGATCTCCTCCACCGTTGCAGCGGCGAAGCTGTTGGGCCTGTCGCCGGAGCAGACGCGGCACGCCCTCGGCATCGCCATCACCACCGGCAACTACCTGAGGCAGACGCGCATTGGCACCATCTCGCAATGGAAAGCCGCGGCCTTCGCGCAGGCGTCGCAGAACGCGGTGCGCGCCGCGTTGTATGTGAAGCACGGGCTCACCGGGCCCAGCGACATCTTCGAAGGTCAGCACGGATTCATCAGGCAGATCACGCAGGGCGAGTTCGATCTCGCCGAACAGTTCGGCGGGCAGGGCCGTCAAGAGTTCAAGATCGTCGATACCTACATCAAATATTTTCCCGCCGAGTACCATGCGCAAAGCGCCATCTGGGCGGCATTGGAACTGCGTGAGGACATGGGGCCGGACAACGTGGCGAACATTGAGCGTATTCACGTGGAAACGAGTTTTCATTCCTACGAAATCATCGGCAAGGAACCGGAGAAATGGCATCCGCAAACCAAGGAAACTGCCGACCACAGTCTGCCCTACATCGTGGCGGTGGCGCTCATGGATGGTGACATCACTCTCGATCAATTCGATGCGGTGCATCTGGGTGACACGGCGCTTCAGGCGCTGGTGCAGAAAGTGAGCGTCTCGGAAAATCCGCATTACACCGGGATTTACGGCCGTTCGTTTCCGAACAAAGTCACGGTCACACTGAAAAACGGCAGTATCTACGAACAGGAAGTGGTCGATCCGAAAGGCCATCCCAACAACCCGCTCAAACCCAAGGAACTGGAAAAGAAATTCCGCGATGCTGCCGAACGCTGGTTGAGCGTCGATCAGCAGGACCGGGTGGTGGAAATGGTGTGGCGGCTGGATGAAGTCGAAGATCTCGGTCTGTTGATGCGATCCATGGTGGTGTCATGATCTCCACACCTTCGTTCCGCAAGCTGTTGACGGCGCACAAAAAACCGCTGGTGCTGCCGGGCGTGTACAACGCCTTCACCGCAAAGCAGGTAGCGGCGATGAACTTCCCCGCGCTGTATGTATCCGGGGCGGCGCTGGCCAACAGCATGGGCGTGCCGGATGACGGCACGCTCGGTCTCGATGAGTTCACCGGTCTTGGCAAATGGATCGTGCGGGCGGTGGACATTCCGGTGTTGTGCGATGCCGACACGGGATTTGAAGATATCGAAGTCACGGTGCACCGTTACATCGAAACCGGGTTTGCCGCTATTCAGATCGAGGACCAGTTGTTTCCCAAACGCTGCGGTCACTTGCAGGGCAAGCAAGTGGTTCCGGTGGAAGACATGGAAGCCCGGCTGCAGAAAGCGGTTGCGGTGCGGGACCGGTTGAACCCGGAGTTCGTCATCGTCGCCCGCACGGACGCACGCGGTGCGGACAACATCGACGCCGGCCGCCAACTGGATGAGTGCATCGACCGCGGCAATCGTTACCGCGAGGCCGGAGCCGATGTGATCTTCCCCGAGGCATTGAAGGATGCCGATGAGTTTTCCCGCGTGCGGCGCTTCGTGCCCGGACCGCTGCTCGCCAACATGACCGAGTTCGGGCAGACGCCGTTGATGGACACCTGTGAGTTTGCGGAGTTGGGATACGATATCGTGATTTTTCCGGTTTCGTTGTTCCGGTTTCACGCCGGATGGACGCGTGTCTTGCTTTCGACCCTGCTCAAGGATGGCAGTCAGAAAACCCAACTGGCGCACATGATGAACCGAAAAGAAATAAATGGAATCTTGAACTATGAACCCTAATACCGAAGTGTTGCATACCGTGGACAACGGCCTGGACGGGGTTCCTGTCTGCACCTCCGACATTTCCCTGACCACCGTGGATCATTCCGGAAAGCCCATTCTGCTTTACCGGGGATACAGCATTTACGATCTCATTGAGGGACCGTTCGAGGAAACCGTGTATCTGTTGCTGAACGGAACCCTGCCGAACCGGCAACAGCTGGACGCGTTCTCGCGCCAGATCAAAGAGCATTCGCGGCTGGATCAGCGCGCCATCGACCATCTCCGCAGTTATCCCAAAGGCGTGAACATGATGGACTTGTTGATGACGTCCTTGTCGTTCGTGCGCATGCTGGATGCGGATTATGAAAACACCTTGTGGCAGACGCCGAAAAAAGACGATGACCTGGCAGCGCTGCTTCTGAATGCGGGGGTGCGACTGGGTGCGCAGATCCCGGCGCTCATCACCGCGGGCTGGCGCATCCAGCAGGGGCTGGAGCCCATCGCTCCGGACCCGGAATTGTCGTTCGCCGCCAACCTGCTGCACATGCTGGACATCGCTCCGGAACCGGAATGGGTGAATGCGCTCAACACGGTTTTGATCTTGTATCTCGACCACACCATCAACTGTTCCACCTTCACGGCGCTGGTGGTGGAGTCGTCGATGACCGATCCCTATACGCCGCTGATCGCCGCCGGTGCGCCGCTCAAGGGCGTGCGTCATGGCGGCGCTAATGAGCTGGCCGCCCTCATGTTCGAGGAAATTGGAACGCCTGGCAAGGCACGGTCTTACATCATGAACAAACTGGAGAACGGAGAACTGATCTTCGGCTTCGGCCACCGCTTGCCTCATTACAAGCATCAGAAAGAATCGCGCGTCACCATCGCCGAGCGCATCGGCCGGCCGCTGGCCGACAAAAAGGGTCTGGGGCACCTCTTCGAGATTTACGACCTCATCGGCGACATCATGCTTAAAGAAAAGGACCGCGCGCCCAACGCCGACCTGCCCATTTGCCTGCTGTTGAAGGTTCTGGGCGTGCCCCGGGAACTGAACACGCCGATCTTCCAGGCCAGCCGCCATTTCGGCTGGTTGGCCAACATCCTGCGGCAACGCAGAGCGAAAGGGCCGCTGTTCCGCCCCACGCAGGAATACACGGGTCCGGACATCGACCGGATGCGGGCGTACGTTCCGTTGAACCGGCGGTGACGCGACCCAATCAACCGCAACCAGAGTGGATACGTCATGCCGCTGCCACGCCATAAAATCCGGGGATTTCTCGGTATCAAAAGCAACGACGGCCACGACGCGCCGTTGTTGATCGTCGCCGATGCGTTGAAGCAGGCCGGCATTGAAGTCATTCTCGGCGGCTACGACCTGACGGTGGATAAATTCGTCAACGCCATCGTGCAGGAAGGCGTTCAGTTTGCCGGCATCAGTTCCTACAACGGCGGGCACATTCCGTTTTTCCGGGCGGTGCGCGACCGGTTGCAGGCCGCCGGGCATCCGCACATCCATCTCATCGGCGGTGGCGGCGCCACGTTTCTTGAGCAGGACATCACCCTGCTGGAACGGGAAGCCGGCATCGATAAAATTTTCAAAAGCGGCGAGGGCGGAGCCAGTGCCGCGTTCATCCAGTCCCGCTACAACTTTTCCACCGTGCCGGAACGGCTGGACGACTTGCCGGAAAGGGCGCGATCGGGAGACAGTGCGGCTGTGGCCCAGCTTCTGAATGTGGCGGAAGAAAAAGCCTGGCTGCAAACGCTGCTGGACGCGACATCGCAATTGGAAAACGGCGAAAGGGTTCCGGCCAGTGCCGAGCGTTCCGACTGGCGGGAGCGCATCCGTTATTTTGAAGATTGCCTGGCGGCACTGAACACGGCGGCGAATGGGGTGACGGTGTATGGAATTGCCGGGCGGGGTGGCTGCGGCAAGAGCACGTTGCTCGATGAATTGCTGTTTCGCTGGTTTCAGGATGCACGCAACACCCATCGCCGCGTTGCCGTGCTGGCCATCGACCCATCGTCGCAGAGCACGGGCGGGGCGCTCCTGGCCGACCGCATCGCCTACATGTATGCCACCGACAAAAACTGGGTGGATACGGACCGCATCTTCACCCGCAGTGTGGCGGCGCGGGGTTACGGCGAAGGGCTGGCGCGGGCGTTGCCGGACATGATCCGCATCTTCAAAGCCTCCGGGTACGATGTGTTCGTCGAGACCTACGGCATCGGTCAGCCGGATGCGGGCATCGTGGACCTCGTGGACAAAGCCGTGCTGGTGACCACGCCCGACTTGGGCGGTCCGTACCAGTTGATGAAAGAGGAATTGTTGAATCGCTCCGGCGTGTTCGTGGTGTTGAACAAAAGCGAGTTGCCGGGCGCGCGCCGGGCGCAAAGCCTGCTGCGGTCCCGCGTTCCCGAACGCAACCTGTTCGCCACCACCGCCACCGAGCACCGCAATCCGGGAGTCGATGCTCTCTACCGGGAGGTGGTGGAATCCCATGACCGCTAGTCTGCTTGTCAGAATTGTGAAGGCCAACGAGGCCTATCAGGAATCCATCGAGGGTTCTGTGCTGAGGGCGAAGTCCGATTCCGCTTACCAGCAGGAGCTTCTCAAGCTGTGGAAGGACAAAGTAGAACGTCTGCGCGAGCACACGCTGCCTAGTGGAACCACGATCCCTTTGATCGCTTTGCCGCAGATCGACCATCCGGCGCAGATCGCGCGCTACCAGGGGGAATGGGGCTTCCCCGGCGAGTTTCCGTACGGCGTGTCGATCTACCCGCAGGCGTTTTTGATCGTCGAAGGCCAACGCGGGCATGAGGAACCGACGCGCCTGTTCGCCGGACTGGGATCGCCGGAGATGACCAACGAACGGTTTCATTATATTGTCCAGAGCCAGCAGTCGAAACGCCTGAGTACTGCGTTTGACACCAACACCCTGCTGGGCCGGAGCGCCGACGATCCCGACTACTTTTTTGATATCGGCGAAGGCGGCGTGTCGGTCTCCACTTACGAAGACGTGAAAACGTTGTACCAGGGGTTTCTGAAAGACGACGTCAGCATTTCCATGACCATCAACGGCCCGTCGTTGTGGATGACCGCCGCCCGTCTGCAAGCGGCAGAGGAAGCCGGGCAGAATTTGAAATCCGTGCGCGGCACGTCGCAGACCGATCCCTGTAAGGAAGACGACGCGCAGAACGAACTCCTGTTCCCTCTCGACAAGTCCATCCGCCTGGCCATGGACATGTTCGAATGGTGCCTGCGCAATGCGCCTGCGTATTACCCGATCAATGTCAGCGGCTATCACATCGAACAGAAAGGCGCGACCCCCATTCAACAGGCGGCGTTCACGCTGGCCAACGGGTTTCTGTATGTGGAGGAGGCCTTGCAGCGCGGTTTGGATATCAATGTGGTGGGACGCCGTTTGCCCTTTTTCTTCACCTCCGGCCTCGATTTCGAATACATCGCGTTGTTGAGTGCAGCCCGGCGTTGCTGGGCGGTGGCGATGAAAGACGTGTATGGCGCCGAAGATCCTTCAGCGCAGAAACTCAAGGCCCACATTCAGACTTCCGGGCGCAGCCTGCATGAGCGCGAGTACCTGAACAACATCACCCGCACCGCGCTGGAATTGTTCTACGCCTTGTTGAATTATCCGCAGGCCCTGCACAGCAATTCCTACGACGAACCGTTCACCATCCCGACCGAACAGAGCGTGCGCATCGCCTCCGACGCGCAGGCGATCCTGCTGGAGGAGATGGGCGGGTTTCGGGACATGATGGGATTTTTGAGCGACAGTTCCGGCCGCTTTCAGGCGTACCGCAAGGTGCTGGATGGCATTCTGGATTACTTCCGCCGCATCGATGACCTGGGGGGCGTGATGCAGGCGAAGGCGGAAGGTTTTTTCCGCGACGAGATCGCGCAATCTTCGGCGCGTTATGAGGAACAGGTGGAGAGCGGGCGCCGCCCGATCGTGGCGGTCAATTGCTATCAACGGCCGGAAGGGGAGAAGCCGCATGTCGAACGCACGGAAATCTCCACGGCTTTGAAACGGGAACGCGCGCAGGCTGTGAAACGGTTTAAAGAGCAACGCGATCCGCGCCGGGTGCGCGATCACTTGTGCCAGCTCAAAGCCACCGCTGAAGCGGGCGGTAACGTGTTTGCGGTCACGCTCGGCATGGTGAAAGAAATCACGCTGGACGAATGGACCCGCGCTTTGCAGGAAGTGTACGGATTGTATCGGCGCAAGTTGTGAAGCCGGGCGACCGCCGTTTTCAGTCCAGGCGTTCGACGCCGAGCGCCACCGCCTCGCCGCCACCCAGGCAGATGGCGGCCACGCCTTTTTTCAGATTGCGGGCCTGGAGCGCGTACAACAGGGTCACCAGGATGCGCGCACCGGACGCGCCGATGGGGTGGCCCAGCGCCACTGCGCCCCCGTTCACATTGACCTTGCCGCGATCCAAATGCAGCGCATCGCACACGGCGAGCATGGCAACGGAGAAGGCTTCGTTGATTTCGAACAGATCGATGTCCTCGATGCGTGCGGGCCACTGTTTCAGCAGGTGCGTGATGGCTTCGATGGGCGCAACGGGGAATCGATCGGGTTCCGTGGAAAACGTGGCCTGGCCCACGATGCGCGCCAGCGGATGCCGTGCGGCGTCTTCACGACCGATCACCAGAGCCGCCGCGCCGTCGTTGATCTTCGAGGCGTTGCCGGCGGTGACGCATCCGGTATCGCTCAGGAATGCAGGAGGCAAGGTGGGCAGGCGTTCGAGATCGTTGGCAAAGGGCTGCTCGTCCTTGTCGAAGAGCGTCGTTCCGGTTTTGGTTTCGACAGGAACACCCACGATTTCGTGCGAGAAGCGGCAGTTCTCCTGCGCGTCGCGGGCGCGGCGGTAGCTCTCCAGCGCGTAATCATCCTGTGCCTTGCGGCTGTATCGCTCTGAAAGGTTTTCGGCGATCTCGCCCATGTGGCAGTGGCCGAAGCTGTCCCACAAGCCATCGACGATGAGGCTGTCCAGCACTTCGATGTGGCCGAGGCGGTGTCCCTGCCGGGAACCCGGCAACAGGTGCGGCGCCAGGCTCATGTTCTCCATGCCTCCGGCAACGATGCACTCGGAGCGAGCCAGCCGGATGGCGTCGTCCGCCAGCATGACCGCCTTCAGTCCGGAGCCGCACACTTTGTTGATGGTGAGCGCGCCGACACGGGAAGGCAACCCCGCATGGATCGCCGCCTGCCGGGCTGGGGCCTGCCCCAGTCCGGCGGACACCACATTGCCCATGATGACTTCCCCGACCTGGTCCGGCGAAAGGCCGCTGCGTGCCAGCGCTTCACGAATCGCCATCGCACCCAGTTGTGGCGCGGGAATGCGGCTCAGCGCGCCGCCGATTTTGCCGATCGGCGTGCGGGCCGCTCCGTAGATATAAGTGGAGTTCTTTTTCATGATGCCTGCACCGTGCTCCCTGTAAGGAGGGTCTGTTCGGTTTCATCCCGGAGTGGAAACCGGTTCGACCGCCCGTTGTTCCGACCACCGCTCGGTGCTTTTCAGCGGCGCGGCGGAAAAGGTTTGCAGCATTTGTTGATAATGATCCCGCCAGAAGGCTTCCGCCTGTTCGGTGTGGAGTTCCTTGACCATTTCGTAACCGCTGGCTTTCGCCGGATAGGCGGCCGCTTCGCAGGCGGTGTGATAATTTTTTTCGTTCAGCAAGGGAATGAGTGACCACATGCGCCGCCGGTAGATGTCCATGGCGCGGCGCTCGCGCTTTCGCATATCGCTGAACCGGCAGAACACGTCGAACGGGGTACCGCGTAAAAATTTGAAGTGACGGAGCAGTTTCAGCGACCAGCCGGGGAATTCCCATTTACCGTCCTGCTCGAACCGGTTGCGGATGTACCGCCAACTCCGGATGAATGGAATCTGTTCGAGAATCGGCGGACGGAGCAGGAACCGGATCTTTTTGATTTCTCCGGGTGCGTACAGGCGGGTGATCGCCTGGATTTCTTCCGGCCGTGTCAACAGATCCGCCACGCGGTACTCGTCCTTGTAGGCCATCACGTGATAAAGGTGGTCGGCGACGGATCGGGTGAAGTTCAATTCCCGGTCCGGAAAACAGGCGGCGTCGAAACGGGAAATTTCTTCCACAAATTCGACGAACTGGTGCGCGTAGTCGGCATCCTGGAACCGGAACAACTCGAACACCTGACGCGCGAATTTGGACCGGTATTCGGTTGCAAACGGTACCTGCCGCGCCAGCGCATCGAACCGCGGTCGTTGCCAGAAAGGAAGCCGTTGCCTGAAATCGCGGAGACGGTCTTCGTAAGTCGGAGGTCTGGGGAACGCTAGCGCCAGAACTTTTTGCGGATCCATGGCATACAGGCGGCCGAAGCGGAAGGCCAGCAGGTTGATGTCCACTTCCACCCCATTTTTACGAATGCCTTCTTCAATGCTGTCCGGATTCTCAATCGGAAAATTGCCGATACTCTGGAACGCCACGCCAAGCAGGAACAGGTTGGTCGGTTTGTGGTCCATGAACAGGGATTCGACGATGTCCGTGGCGTTCACGTAAATGTTGTGTGCGGCGTCGGTGTGGGCATCGATCACCTGCTGCAGCGACTCGACCGATGGGTATTCGGCCTTGCCGACGATCATGGGCATGGTCGGCACTTTGGCGGTATTGATGATGGCGCGGGTTTTGGACCGGGATGCGGCCTGCAGGTTGTCGGGATTGACCGCACCGATCAAATCCGAGCAGATGTATAAACTCGCGCCGCCCGCCTCGATCTTGAATCCTTCACGCAGGTCGTGTCCCGCGTAGGCGATCTTCAGATTGTTGCGCACCTCGCCGCCCTTCTGCGACAGGCCGGTGTCGTCTTCCTTGACGATGTTGCGTCCTTCCGTGGTGGCGGCGCGCGCCAGGATTTCGTAGGCCGTCATCAGGCCCCATCCACCGATGCCGACGGAGTACACTTCGTACACCTCTTTCGGATCGATATGGCGTTCGGGCACAGGCAGCGACTGCACATGCTGTTTCAGCGCATCGAGGTTCGGCGATTGGAACGGTGTGCCGGTGCGCGTGTACACCTTGACGTAAGACGGGCAGTCGCCCTTGGTGCAGGCCATGTCCTGAATGCATGAGAACTGGTGGATGCGGACTTTGGGCCCGAATTCGGTGTCCGTCTTCCATACCGAACTGCATTTGGCCTCGACCCCGCAGTCGCCGCAGTCTTCGCAGACCTCTTTGTTGACGTGGACCCGGTAACGTGGAGCCAACTCCTCGTTGCGTCGGCGCTCCCGCATTTTTTCAATGCCGCATTTCTGCACGTACCAGATCACGCTCAGTCCGGGCTTGTTGGAAAACTCCTCTTTGACGCGCAGCGTCTCGGATTTCGGGTACACCTCGATGCCGTAGCGTTTTTTGAAATGCTTGAATTCCTCCGGCGCCTCCGCCACCACGGCGATGTGCTCGATGCCTTCGCGCTGAATGGTGGCGATCGCCGCTTCCGGGTCGTCCTGTCCCACCGGACGCTGGCCGCCGGTCATGGCGACGACGCTGTTGTCCACATACAGCAATGTCTGGTGCGTGTCATCGATGTCGTAATGTTCCTTGAGATGGGCGATGGCGTCGCGGATGAAATTGATGTTCAGCCGGGCCGAATGGAAATAGGTGCCGTCGCCGCAACCCTGATCGGCATGCATGCGGAAACTGAACGCCGAGGCGCCCATCCATAACAGGCCTTCGCTCTCCATCGGGCCCACCACCACAGAGCGGTTGCTGGCCAGCGAGTCGATGATCGACATGGTCGAGCAGCCGATGCCGATGCCCATGAGGTGCTTCGGCGTGATTTCGATGGAGACGGGATTGCCGTCCAGATCCCGCGTCTGCACCGTGGTGGCGTCCACCGTGCCTTCGCGCAGATGGTGTCCGGCGATTTCCAACGCCGTGCGGTGCTGGCAGCCGGAGCAGTAAGCGGGCGGGCGTTTGATGGTGAACGGCAAATCGAGTTCGGTGTACCGGCGGTGTTCGCCCAGCAGTGTATCGAGGTGCCGGTTGCGAAATGCCGGTTTCAATGCCAGGCGCGGCCCCAGAATCTGCGCAATCCGGTCCGAATCCAGGTTGCCGTTCGCCGGGAACAGCGTCCCCCCGTTTTCATCCTGCTTGCCGACGATGACGGGCTTGTGAGTGTCGTTGAACAGTTCGTTCTTGATGTGGGATTCGTAGAACGGACGTTTTTCCTCGATGACGATCAACTCCTTCTTGCCGCGGGCGAACTCGCGTAAAGACGTCATGTCCGCGGGCCAGGTGATGAGCGGTTTGAATATTTCCACCTCGGTGTCCGCGATGTTCAACTCCTTCAATGCGCCCAGCAGGTCGTAATAACTCTTGCCGGTGGCGACGATGCCGAAATCGGATTTCAATTCGCGGTTGTACCATTGGTCGAGACCGAACATCCGCGAAATTTCCGCCACCATCGGCAGTTTGGAATAGAGCAGTTCCGATTCATTGGCCAGCACGCTGGGCGGCAGCAGCACCGGGCTGAAGTGACGCGAGTAGTCCTGATGGTGTTCCAGAAAATCCAGAAATTTTTCGGCCAGCTCCGCGTCTTCGTCCGGGTTCAGCAGGAACTCCTGCGATCCGTCGCAGACATAGGTTTCGAGTTTCAGATTGATGGCGAGGCCGGACAGCATCGACACCAGCATGGCGCGCTTCCCGGCTTCGAGGATTTCCTGGATGTTGCCGGGATACGCCGTCGGGACGTGGTTGGCGTAGTGAATGAAATCGGTCTGGTGCGGCGTGGTGCTGCTTTTGCTGGTGTGGTCGTCACCGCTGATGAAGTACGCAGCGCAAAATTGATCGAGGCCCGCCATCTGCATGTGGTCCTGCACGTCGGCGATGCGGCGCACGCCGGGTCCTTTGCCATACCAGGCGCCGAGGACGCCATCGACTTTCGACGGGCCGAACAGGCGGTGAATCTGACTGCCCCACATCATGTTGGCTCCGGCTTCCTCGTTGCCGCCGGGTACGTGCAGGATGTGCCACTCCTTGAGCAACGCATACACTTTGCGCAGGTTGATGTCGAGTCCACCCAGCGGACTGCCTTCATAACCGGAAATGAAATAAGCAAAGCGCTTTTCGGGGTAGATGGTTTGCAGCAGGCGCAGGTTGTCGAAATTCAAACGCACGAGCGCCTGGATGCCGGTGAGGTGAATGGGCCCTTCCGTTGTCAGGTAACGTTCTTCTTCAAGGGAAACCTGTTTGCGCGGCGTCCTCCGCATCCGGCCCGCATTGAGATCGGTTCCGGACGGTTTGTCCTTTTTCCCATTCTTGAAATGAATTCTCATAGCCAACTCCCTTGAGGTTGGGAAGCAAGGGGGTGCCCGCCCCGGCCGGAAACGGCTTCACTTCCGTGCCTTCCGGGACCCCGGGTTGTACCGGCGCGCTTCCATTGAATTCCGCATTTCCTCAAAGAACCAACGCAATCCATCAATGCACTCATAATTAAATTAGGCCTCGCCATAACGATTCGCCAACCTTTTTGCGCTGTTGTGAGGTTTGAAAAAACAGGGGTTGAATTCAAGTGAAGGGGCCACCCTTCCCTCGTCGAGATATTGCGAATCCGGTCATCTGGAACGCCGCGGGATTTTTGAACCGGGGGCTTCACCATTAAAAAGGGACAACACCCGATCTTTAAAGCGTTCCCGGGAACGACCGCCATGCCGTGACCGGGCTCCGTTTGCAGGAAGCGTGCATCGAGCTGTGCAGTTTCGTTGAAAACTTTCTTTGCGGGCACCATATTAATTAAAGAATGTATGGAGGTACGACCATGGCCGGAAAATTGGAGCGAAACGTGATGCTTGTTTCCGGAGGCAAGGTGGATTATTTCGCCAAAGCCAACCCGGACCTGATGTTCTATGAAATGACCATGCAGGCGGTGCGGGAAGCCGTGGCCGACCTCGGTCTCAAGCCGAAAGAGTTCCGTTCCCTGCTGAAAGAGCGCGGCGGGATCATCACCACCCACTTCGCCGATCACTTTGCCGGGCAGTTGCTGGGCGAGGCGTTGACACGCGATTACCTCGGCCTCAACCCGGTGGAGTCCTACCGCGTGGTGGGCGGTGGTGCGACGGGGGGGCTGGGTGTGCAGGCGGCGATCGAAAAGGTGGCTTCCGGCCGTGCCGACATCGTGCTGGCGGTCGGTTACGAAAAGATGTCGGAGGTGGACACCTTCCAGGGCAACGAGTTCATCGCGTTGGCGTCGGACACGGTGACGGATTTTCCCAACGGCGGATTTTATCCCCTCTACTACGCGGCGATGGCGCAGGCCTACCTCGACACCTTCGTTGGCAAAACCGTCTCGGCAGAAGACCTGCGTGCGGCGTTTTCCAAAATCGCGGTGATGATGCGCAACAACGCACAGTACAACCGCCGCGCCCAGACCTCGCACGAAAACCCGTACGCCACCGCCTCGACCAGCGGATTCATCACCGTCGATCAGGTGGAGCAGTCGGGCATCGTCGCCACTCCTTCCTACCGGTTGGACTGTTGTTTGATGACCGACGGGGCGTCGGCGTTGATTGTGGCAACGGAAGAGTTGGCGAAAGAGTTCACCGACAAGCCGGTGCGGGTGACGGGATTGGGCAACGGCACCGACTGCATGCGCACCGGGGAACGGCCGCGCCGGCGGGGTGGTCTGGTGAAAGAAAACCTCCTCCTGCCGCACGAGGAAAACGATCCGGAACGCGTCGCCTACTACGAAACGCTGGTGTATCCGGGACTGCATTCGTTCCGCGCCGGACGCTGGGCGGCGAAGAAGGCGTACGAGATGGCGGGCATCCGCACCGATCCTTTGGAATACTTCGACCTCATCGAAATCCACGACGCGTTCGTCATCTCCGTGGTGCAGACGATGGAAGACCTGGGTATGGTGCCGTACGGCCATGCCTGTCACCTGTTCAACGAACTGCCGCTCAATGACGGCAAGGTGCCGATCAATCCGAAGATCGGCGGCGAGCGCGGATTGTATGTCAATCCGTCCGGGGGATTGATCGGGCAGTTGCACGGCGTCGGCGCCACCGGCAACGCGCAGGCGGTGGATGTGCTCTGGCAGATGCAGGGCCGGGTCGAAGAGAAATACGGCCACGCGGAAACGCAGGCGCCGCACGTGGAGCGGGCGCTGTTTCACAGCCACGCTGGAACGGGAAGCGATATCACGGTGACGACCGTGGAGAAAGGATGGTAGCTCATGCCGGTCAACGATTCGTATCTGGATCCGAAAGACAGGGCGTATGCCCCGGCGAAAACCGAGGTGGTGATGGTGCGCCGCCAGGTTTCCATCGATTACAAAAAAACGTATGGCGGCATCTCGCCCTACATCAATGGCATCATGGGTGGAACGCGGGCGCGCCTGTTGTTCACCTTCTGCGAAAACGCGGAGGGGCACGACTTCGGTAAGGTGTTGCGCTTCCAGGTGCCGCGCACCGATTGCCCGGAATGCTACGGGCGCACGGAGTGGGCGGCGCTTCCCGGCGAGACGCGGTTTTTCATCGACACCCTGTCCACGGCGGTGGAACTGGCGGGCATCTCCTTCAAGGACCGCCTGCCGGTGACGGTGGCGTGGGTGCGCGCGCACCTGCCGGATACGGAATTCACCGAGCTCGACACGCTGGTGGCGGGCATGGTGGACAGCGACGATTACAAAAAACGGAAGCGCGGCGACGAACTCAGGCCGGTGTTCCGCGACGACCCCATCGCCAATTTCAGCGACGTCATGTGGGTGCTCGCGGGCACGCCGCGGAAAGCGTTTCCGGAAGGTTACGTCGCCAGCAAACACTACCCGGTTTGAAATTTTCAGGACAAAACGATGATTCCAAAAATCGTGGGCGTTGTGGGAGCGGGGCAAATGGGAAGCGGCATCGCCCAGGTGCTGGCGGAGGCCGGCCTGGGCGTCCTGCTTTACGACTCCGTTCCGCGCCAGGTTGAACAAGGACTCGACGCCATCCGCCTGCGTCTGGAAAAACGAGCGGCGAAGGGGGATTTTCCGGAGGAGGGAATGCAGGACGCCGTCCACCGGGTGATCGGGGTGAAGACGTTGAAAGAGTTTCATGATGCGGAGTTCATCATCGAAGCGGTGGTGGAGGACGCGGCGGAAAAGAAAAAGCTGTTCGCGTGGCTGGCGGACATTGTTGACGCCTCCACCCTGCTGGCGTCGAACACGTCGTCCATTCCCATCACCGAGCTGGCGGCGGTGACGCGTCACCCGGAAAACGTGATCGGGTTCCATTTCATGAACCCGCCGTTTCTGATGCCGGGCATCGAGGTCGTGCGCGGCCTGTTGACCTCCGACGCCACCTTCGCCGCCGCCAGGGAACTGGCCCGGCATTTGGGTAAAGAGGTCGTGGTGTCGAAAGACCGCGCGGGGTTTGTGGTCAATCGTATATTGATGCCGATGATCAACGAGGCCGTGATGCTTGTGGGCGAGGGCACGGCGTCGATCGAAGATATAGACCGCGGAGGGTTGGCTTGCCTGAACCATCCGATGGGGCCGCTGGCCCTGTCGGACACCATCGGCAACGACACGACGCATCACATCCTGTCGGTGATGCAGCAGGAGCACGGCGAGCGGTTTCGCCCGGCGCCGCTGCTCACCCGGCTGGTGGAGGCGGGGATGTTCGGCAGAAAAACGTCCGCCGGATTTTATGAATGGCAGGGCAACTCGATCCAGCGCGTCAATCCGAGGGTGCTGGAGTTTCGGGACGCGGGGTGACCCATGAGCTACGCCATCAGTGCGCAGAAAGATATCCTGACCCTGATGTACGGGGACGCAACGCATAGCGAGATGCTCGACGCGTTCGCCAAGCTGGTGGAAGAGCGCGTGCTTCCGGCGGAGATGGCGACGGAGGTGGCGCGCGCCGCCAATCCTTTACACGAGTTTCGCGCACAACTTTTGGCCGAGGACACGCTCGATGCAAACGCGGTGGAATCGGTGTACGAGAAGGCACGGTCCAAACGCAAGGTGCCAGACACCGTGTTCCAGCAGATCGTGGAGTCGGGCCTCACCACCATGCCGTTTGCGGAGGAGCTCGGAGGACTCGACCTGCCGTTTCCCCTGTTCATCGCGTTCCTGGAAACCTTGGGCAAGGCGTCGCCCAGCATCGGCGTGCGCTACGCCATCTCCAACACGGTGGCGGAGGGACTGAAGTTCAATTATCACGCAGGCCGCCTGTCCGATTACGGGCGGAGCATGCTGGAAGCGCTGGTCTCCGGCGAGCACCTGGCGGCGTTCTGCCTGACCGAGGCGTCGGCGTCGGGGTCGAACATCATGCAGGAGATGGCGACGCGCGCCGTGCTGAACGGCGGCGGCAGTGAGTACACGCTGACGGGCAACAAGTTCTGGATCACCAACGCCGAGTCGGCGACGGTGTTCGGCGTGTTCGCGCGCACGTCGAAAGACCCGCGCCACGGGGTCAGCCTGTTTCTGGTCGAACGCGCGCAGGAAGGGTGCCGCACGGGACAGGTGTTCGAGAAGTACGTGGTGGAAAATTCATCTTTCGGCGAGATCGTGTTCAACGAAGTCAAACTGCCGCTCGACCACATGGTGGGGCAGGAAGGCTTCGGCATGGACTACGCCATGCGCATGCTGAACTCCGGCCGCATCACCATTGCCGCCTTGGCCACGGGTCTGGCGCAACGCGCGTTCGAGGAATACCTGGAGGTGGCGGTCGAAGGCAAGAAGACCGCCGGACGGCACTTGATCGAATTCGACCGCACCAAGGCAAAGGTCGCCGAACTATCGACGGAAATCCATGCGGCCCGCGGCATGACCTACCACGCGGCGTGGATGAAGGACCAGTATGATAAAAATGCCAGCGACGGCGACCTGCGTTCCCGTTACGTCATCGCCGCCAACAGCGCCAAGCTGAAAGCCGCCGCGGTGGCGCAGAAGGCGTGCAACTACCTCATCCAGATCTGGGGCGCGAGTTCCGTGGTCAAGGAAAACCGCGCGATGAAGCATTACCTCGATTCATGGCTGTATTACTTCGGCGAGGCGGTGCCGGAGGTTCTGGAGAACACGCTGTCGCGCATGGAAGTGAAACGCTACAAAGCGCGGAAAGGATTGCAGGACTGATATGAGCACGCACGTGGAAAATCCGGCAATGAACACCAAACCGCTGGAGGTAAACCTGTGCACGTTCGGCATGGCGGCGGAAGACAAACAGTTGGCGGAGATCGCCGGGCAGGTGGAGGCGGCCAACGCCGGCGACATTTATCTGTTTCCGGAATACGCCGCGTACACGGCGGAGGGATCGGACATCGCCTACGATGCGTTGTGCCGCTGGGCGCGGGAAAAACGGATCACGCTCATCACCACGCTCAACCGCGCAGCGGCGGACCTGCCGCATGCGGATGCGAGCGAGCGCGCGAACACGCTGTTCGTATTTTCACGCGACGGCACCGTGCACGCGCCGCAGGCGAAGGTGACGCCGCAGTCGTTCGAGATGAATTGGGTGGATGAGAAATCGCCGGTCATCAACGTCAAACCGTACGCGTATCTCAACCGTGTGGTGCTGCGTCACGAAGGGCAGGCGTGCTCGGCCTTGTTTCTCATCTGCTCCGACCTGTACCTGTTGAAACTGTTTCCGCCGGAAGCGTTGAAGGCGGACGTGCTGTTCTGCCCGGCGAATTTCGGCAACGGCGCGGAGGGCGTTGCGGGACGGCTCATCGAAACCTGCGTGGAGCGCGGCGTGTTCGGCCAGGCGTTTTACGCCAACTGTTACCAGAAACCGAAGGGTGATCACCTGCCGTTGACGGTGGCGGTGACGCAAAGTTACCGGCAGGTGGAGGGGGCGGTGGTGAAGATGGGGGCCGCCGACCTGGTGCGGCAGGTGGATGCCTCGCATCACCTGTACCATGACGACAGCCATACCAATTTTTTGAGCATGCTGGAGCTGACCCGGCAAGGCGGATTCACCGTGCCGCATTCGCGCAGTGTGGAGTCCGGCCTCAGCGTGCACTCCGGCATCTACGACCGCGTGATCGAAATTTAATCGCATTTCAAATTACAAAAGGGATCACGGCGTGTTGCCGTGATCCCTTTTTTATTTCTGGTGGTCCTACCCATTAAACATTTAAATTTCAATTCAATAGGGGAAAAATGATCCTGGCAGGAAAATAGAGTTGACGGCAGTGCCTTAATTATATGATAATGAAAATCATTATCACTAAAGGCTTGGCCGGTTTGTGCCATGTATCTCAAAATCCTTACCATTGTGAATGGCATTCTCCTCGTTAGCATCCTGTGTGGCATGCAATGGTTGATCTACGTCACCCTGGATCACTGGTTTTGGAATATGTGATCGAGCCGGCCGGGTTTTCCCTCTTCTATAAGGAATAGCGCCATGAAACCGACACACATCGCCGCCTTCCTGCTGGGCTTCGTTCTTGCGGCCACCGTTCCCGTGGGGCATGCGGCGGAGCCGCAACCGGCTACGGGATTCCTGATCCTCGCGCCGGACCGTGGTCATCTGGGCAACCGCGAGACGGAAAAATTGTTCGACGTGTTTTCGCACGACTACCCCGCGGCGCTGGCTTACGCCGGACGCGGTTACGGTGGACCGGACCGCACGTACGATCAATACCTGACTGAAGCCCTGCGTTCCCTTCAGCAGCAGAACGTGGAGCGGGCGGTCGTGATTCCGCTTTTTCTCTCCGACCGCAATCCGGTAGTGCAGGCCGTCCGCGCCCAACTGCCGGCGTACAAAACCGGTTTGCGCCTCGAGTGGGCGAAACCCATGACGGAAAGCTACCTGATTGCGCAGATTCTGTATGACCGCGTGGTGGCGCTCAGTCGAAACCCGGAATCCGAAAGGCTGGTGGTGCTGGGCATGGGACCGGTGGACGAGGAATCGGAAAAGACATTGAAAGCCGATTTCGAAAAAATGGTGAAGTACGTCACCGACCGCATTCCGTTGAAAGAAACGCAGGTGGAGTTGTATTACAACCGCAGTGCGGAGACCGAACTGCGCGAACGGAAAAACGAGGAGGTGGACCGCCGCATCATCGATACCGTCGCGAAGAAGGGCGACGCGTTGTTGGTGCCGTTTGTCATGGGTCCCAAGTACTCGCACCGCATGTCGCTGATTCACTGGATGGGCATGAAGTTCGGCGAATACGATTTGCGCATCAGCGCCGATGAAATCCTGCCTCACGACAACGTTCTGCGCTGGATGAAAAAGACGGCGAACGCCCACACACCGGTACAGCCGGAGCACGTGGGCGTGATCATCATGCCGCACGGCGCGCAGAAGCCGTATAACGACGCCATCGAACAGGCCATCAAACCCCTCCTGGGCAAGTACCGTATCGAGCTGGCGTACGGCATGGCTGATCCCTGGACGCTGGCCGAAGCGGTGAACAACCTGGAAAGGGAAGGTGTGCGCAAGATCGTGATCGTACGCATGTATTCGCTGGCCGATCAGTTCAAAGACAAGACCGATTACATTCTGGGGCTCAGCGATGTTGCGCCGCGCACGCGCAGCGGGGCTCCGCCGCCACAGGTGCGGTCGAGCGCGGTGTTTGCGGGATTCGGCGGTTATGAGGAGGATGCGTTGATCTGCGAAATCCTGAAAGACCGCGTGCTGGAGATCAGTAAAAATCCGGAGAAGGAGCAGGTGTTGTTGATCGCCCACGGTGCGCGCGATGACGAGCGCGACAAACGCTGGCTCCGGATCATGCAAAAGCACGCCGATTATATTGACCGGCAAACGAACGGTGCGTTCAAATTGATTCGTGGATTGACAGTGCGTGAAGACTGGCCGGATAAACACGAAAAAGCGCTCAAGGAAATCCGCGCGCTCATTGAGGGTGGATCAAAAGACGGCCGCACGCTGATCATCTCCAACCGGCTGTACGGAAGCGGTCGCTACGATGAGTTTTTCGACGGACTCGAATACGAGATGAACCGCAAAGGGTTGGCGCTCCATTCCAACATGACCCGATGGCTGGATGAAGGCATCCGGAAAACCCTGCACAAAGAATTCTCCCTCCCTGCGGAGTCGCTGGTCCAGAAGAAAAGGGGTTCTGCCGCCGATTCCTGATGCCGGAACTTCCCGCCTTCCGGCGTCAAAAAGCTTACGGGTTTCGCCCGTAAGCTTTTTTTATTTGGTGCAAGAGACCTTTCGGTTTCGTTGAAAACGTTTCCCAAGACAAAAAAGGGATCACGGCGTGTTGCCGTGATCCCTTTTCGTTTCTGGTCGGGGCGAGAGGATTTGAACCTCCGACCCTCTGCTCCCAAAGCAGATGCGCTGCCAGGCTGCGCTACGCCCCGTTGAATGCCATGCGTCGTTCACGATTTGGGCGATGTGCCCCGCCGCCCGTCCGGGCTTCCGGACTCAGCCGCCGTGGTGCAGGCCGCCGATCTTCTTGCGCTGTTCGTCGGTCAGCACCTGCAACAGCGCGATCTTGGCGTCGATCATCAACTGGATCGATGCCGCCTTCACCGTCTTCATGCGCTCGCCGACGTTGCGGATGGCGCTTTCGTCGAACTCACCGCTGTGCACCAGTTTCTCCAAGTCCATGTGCGCGATGCGGTGCTCGGCATGCAGCTGCACGCTTTTCTTCTGGTACTCGAACTGCTTGTCGCTGATGGTTTTCAACTGGTCTTCAGTGAGACCCAGCGGCTTGGCGAACTTGAGCAGGTGCGAGAACGGATCGCGGTCGCCGTGGTGTCCGCCGCCATGACCGTAACTGCCGTGACCCTTTTTATGATGGCTGCCTTGTTTGTAACCGTGTCCGCCGTAGCCCTTGGCACCGTGGCTGTAGCCCTTGCCGCTGCCTTCTTCCTTACCGTGATGGCCGGAGTAATCGGAACCATGCGGGGACTTCCCATGCGGCGATCCGTGAGGGCTGCCGTGCGGCGACTGCATCTGGCCTTCGGTCTTGCTGCCTTCTTCCGGACTGGCCGACGCCAGGGTGACCGTTCCGGTCAATAACAGGGGCAAGGCGAATCCGTAAACGAGAACACGAGGAATGGATGAAATGAAATGGCGCATGGGATACTCCTTTCTCACTCACTGATGAGGCAGTCTGACTGGGTCCGGAAAGATGGGACCAAATTGGCACGCCCGGCAGGATTCGAACCTGCGACCTACGGATTCGAAGTCCGGTACTCTATCCAGCTGAGCTACGGGCGCAGAAAAAATGGGGTGAGCGACGGGACTTGAACCCGCGGCCACTGGAGCCACAATCCAGTGCTCTACCAACTGAGCTACGCCCACCATGATGTCTGTTGTAGGGTATTATATAAAAATAAGGAGTGCAGTTTAAACCATTCAGGCACCGGGTACAAGCAAATATTCCCCAGCAACTTCTTGAAAACGGGGGCCTACAGGCTGTCAGCCTGCGCCCCGGGCCGGAATGCGGCCGCTGTCACTTGATGACCCGCAAATGCGAGCGGTCGCGCTTCGATTTGGCGCCGTCGTCCTTGCCCTTTTCCTTTTCCGCGTCGCGGGTGGCGGCGGCTTTTTGCGGCTGGATGGTGGTTTTCCGGGTGGGGGTGGTCTTTTTCGCTTTCGACATCTCTTCCATGAGATCGATGTCTTGAGGGATGCTTTCCTCCCAGACCTGGCCCTCGTTGGTGTCCGGATCGTACAGGGCCCACACGGCGGTGAAGGGGATGGTGCACTTGTGCGGCCGCCCGCCGAACGCCAGCGTGGTGTAGATGCCGTTTTCATCGATCTCGATCGGACGCCGGAACCCCATGTTCAGGACGAGGTTCAGCATGGGGTTGTGTTTGTGCTGTTTGGGCACATCGACATCCGGCTGGCGCGCGTCCAGGCACACCATGGCGTCGCCCTGGCCGAGGAGCTGATTGAGCACATCTTGTTTGGTCTGGGGAGTGGATTCCATGCCCCCAACCGTACCACAATTTTTTTTCCGCGAAAAGTGGATCATGATACCATTTGCGTTCACAACGAAAGTTCAATCAGATACAACATAAGGAAGATCATGCGTGCACGTATTGAGTGGAGACGAGTGGGGCTGATGGTGTTGGGATGGCTGGCTTTGACCGGCGTGGCGGTGGCGGAAGAGGTCAAAACGATCGAGATTCTGCCGCATATCTGGACGGTGCACTCGACGGGAGGAACGGATTCAAATGCGACCTTCATCATCACCGACCAGGGAGTGATGGTGATCGACACGAGCATGACGCCCGAAGGCGGGCGGCACCTGCGGGACGAGATCCTGAAAAAAACCGGCAAGCCCGTCACCCACGTGGTGAACACACATCACCATAAGGAAAACGTGCTGGGCAACAATGCCTTCAAGGATTGCGCGTCCATCATCGCCCATCGCAAGGCGCAGAAAAATATGGAAGCGGTGGTCAAACGCGAAGGGCTGAGGGACGCCACCTTCCCCAATCTTGTTTTCGACAGCCATGTGGAATTGACGCTGGGCGGCTACCTGCTGGAGCTGCGACATCCGGGGCCCGCGCACACCAACGGCGACCTTTATGTGTACATGCCGACCTGGCGGACCATCATCGCCGGTGGCCTGGTGTTCAATGAAGTGCTGCCGGACACGCGGGACAGTTACATCGATCCCTGGATCGATGCGTTGCAGAAGATGGAAGATGTGGATGCGGAACTGATCGTGCCCGGCCACGGTCGCCCCGGTGGCAAGCAGCTCATCATGAAAGCCAAGCATTACCTGATCCTGCTCAAGCGTTACGTGAATTTCGAACTGGATCAGGGACACGGCCTGAACGATATCATCAAAAACGTGTCGGCGCGGTTGAAAGAACCGTACAGCGGCTGGTTGCACCCGGAGCGCATGGAAGCAAACATCCGCCAGGCGTTCATCGAATACAGTGCCAAGCGCGGCACGTGAACCGTATTTTGGTATTCCTCTCCCTGGATGGGAGAAGGAAAAAAGAATTATAAAAAGGAACAGGCACTAATAAAAAACCCCTTTCCCAAACTGGGAAAGGGGTTTTGTTTTTTCGTTGCCCGCGAATCTATACGTCGATGCCTTTCTTTTGCCAGTACGCACGCAGATTTTGATCGGCGTCGAGAATGGTGTCGAGGTACGTGTGGCCGCCGGGAATCATCGGGATGACGTGGCCGTGGCTCTGGTCGTTATACGGGTACTTGACGTCGAGCACGTAGGGTCCTTTGTGTTTCAACATGCGTTTCAACGCCGGTTCCACTTCCTCCGGCTTGCGGATGCATTCGCCCTTGATGCCGAAGGCGTCGGCGATCTCCGCGAAATCCGCGTCGCCGATGTAGGTGTGGCCGCGCAACGATTTGTAGAAACGGTCCTCCCATTGCGCCACCATGCCCAGGTGCGCGTTGTTGAGGATGACGCTCTTGACCGGGATGTTCTCGATTTTGCAGGTCTGCAATTCCTGGATGTTCATGAGGAACGAGCCGTCGCCGTCGATGTTGATGACCGGCACATCCGGACGCGCAACCGCTGCGCCCACGGCGGCGGGCAGGCCGAAGCCCATCGCGCCCAGACCGGACGAACACAGCCAGTGCCGCGGTTGTTTGAAGCGCCAGAACTGCGCGGTCCACATCTGATGCTGGCCGACGCCGACGGAAATGATGGCGTCGTCTCCGGCAAGGCGTTGAATCTCCGTGATCACGTGTTGCGGCACGATGTCCTTGTCGCTCAACTGGTAGGTCAGCGGAAACTCTTCTTTCCACTCCTGCACCTGTTTCACCCACGGGCCGATGTCTTTTTTCTTTTCCACCAGTTCGTTCATCATCTTGAGCGCCTGTTTCACATCGCCCTGAATCGGCACATCGACGGTGATGTTCTTGTTGATCTCCGACGGATCGATGTCCACCTGGATGAACTTGGCGTTGGGGCAGAACTCCGACAGCTTGCCGGTCACGCGGTCGTCAAACCGCACCCCAAGCGCGATGACGAGGTCGGCGTTGTTGATGGCGATGTTGGCGTACACCGCGCCGTGCATGCCCAGCATGTGCAGCGACAACGGGTCGTCCATCGGAAAACTGCCGAGCCCCATGACCGTGTTGGTGATGGGGATGCCGGTTTTCTTGACGAACTTGCGCAGCTCGTCCGACGCTTCCGAGGAGACGATGCCGCCGCCCGCGTAGATGATGGGGCGGCGCGCTTCCTTGATCAGGTGCGCGGCTTTCTTGACCTGTTGCGGCGCCGGTTTCAGGTTCGGCCGGTAACCCGGAGCGTCCAGCGCGACCTTGAAATCGGGAATCGTTTCCTGCTGCTGAATGTTTTTGGGGATGTCGATCAGGACCGGACCGGGCCGCCCCGTGGACGCGATGTGAAACGCTTCATGCACGACCTGCGGAATGTCGTTGATGTCCTGCACCAGGTAACTGTGCTTGACCAGCGGGAAGGTGGCGCCGACGATGTCCGTTTCCTGAAAGGCGTCGCTGCCCATCACCTGCGCCGGAACCTGCCCGGTGATGGCGATGAGCGGGATCGAATCCATCTTGGCGTCCATGATGCCGGTCAACAGGTTGGTCGCACCGGGACCGGAGGTAGCGAGGCACACGCCGGGCCGGCCGGTGACGCGGGCATAACCGCCTGCCGCAAACGAACCGCCCTGCTCATGGCGCGGCAACACGTGCCGGATTTTTTTGGTCAGGGTCAGAGCCTGATGGATTTCCATGGACGCGCCGCCGGGGTAGCCAAACACCGTGTCCACCCCTTCGTTCTCCAGCGCCTTGACGAGGATGTCGCGTCCCTTCATCGGCGGATTCGAAAGGTTTTTTTTGCGGTCGATGTTGACAACTTTTTTTGCTGTGGATTGCGGAGTGCGGGCCATGGTCGATAACTTGTTAAAAATTAGTAAGATAAGCTGAAACTGTAGCTCAATGCGGCAACCCTGTCAAACCCAAACTCCGGGCGCAAAACGGGTGAAACACTCCTGCGACTCAGAAGGGGGTGTAGAAGGGGTTCGGGTCCGGATACTCAGTTATAACGTGAACCTGCCGGGCCTTCAAATTTTTTTTGTGTAAGGTAGAGAAGGCCCCCTCATCCTAGCCCGTCACTCAAGGAATGCCCTTTAAAAAGGGCAACTTTGTTAAGTTCTCAGACTGAAGTTTTTGGTAGTGTCCGAACAAAGGAAGATCATCGTTCACTCTCACCCCAGCCCGTCACTCCGTGAGTGCTCCCATCAAGGGAGAGGGGGAGTTTAAGGTTCCTTCTCCCCAGGTGGGAGAAGGTTAGGATGAGGGGGTTAATGATTTTTCCTTGGTTTTAAGCGGACTCCGCCCGGTCGCCGAAGGCGTCGATCAGGATGCCCTCGCGCAGGCTGTATTCGCTGACGGTCAGCACGTCGCAGCCGAAAGCCTGCATGGTTTCGAGCAGGATGGCGGTGCCGGCGATGATCAAATCCTCGCGGCCTTCTTCCAGCGTGCGGATTTGCAGGCGTTCGGCGATGGATTGGGCCTTCAGGCCGTCGTTCAGGCGTTCGATGTCGGCCCGCGGCAGGGCGAGTCCGTGCACCTTTTCCGGATCGTAGGGGAAGATGTCGTCGCGCATGGCGGCCAGCGTGGTCACCGTGCCCGCCGTGCCGATCAACACCTCGGGTCGGAGCCCGCCGAGCCGGGATTTCACGTCCGCCAGTTCCCCGGACAGGAACGCGCGCAGCTGCCGGTACTCGTCGGCATCGACCGGGTGGCGGGTGATGAAGCGTTCGGTGAGGCGCACCACGCCGAGCCTTGTGCCCGCCACGGCCTCCACCTTGCGGCCGCGCGAAGCGATGAATTCGGTGCTGCCGCCGCCGATGTCGAAGGTCACCATGGGCCGGTCCTCGGCGGGCAGTTTCCAGAACACGCCGGCGAGCGTCAGCCGCGCTTCTTCCTCCCACGGGATGACGTCAATGTGCAGTCCCAGTTCGTCCTCGACGCGGCGCACGAAGTCGTCGCGGTTGGCGGCGTCGCGCACGGCGCTGGTGGCGACCAGTTTCATCGGCACCTCGCCGTACTTCCGGCAACGTTCCTGAAATCCACGCAAGGTGTTCACAGCGAGATCGATGCGGTGAGGCAGCAGGCGTTTTTCGCTGTGGATGCCTTCGCCCAGCCGCGTGATGGCGCGCTCGGACTCGACTTCGCGGAACGCGCCTTCGGCGTCCCGTTCCATAATGAGCAGGCGGATGGTGTTGGAGCCGATATCGACGGAGGCAAATCGCTTCATGCAGTCATCCGGTCAAATGGGAAGGATTTTTTCGCTGTCCAGCGTCAGCAGCAGGTACAGGCCGATGGTGATGAACAACAGGCACGGACCCCACGCCGCCAGCAACGGATCGAAGGTGCCTTTCTGGCCGAGCGAAATCGACGTCGCATAGAAAAAGAAAAACAGAAAACCGATCAACAGGCTGAGGCCGATGCAGAACAGCATGCCGCCGCGCCGGCTGGAACGGATCGATAACGGAATCCCCACCAGTGCCAGCACCACGCTGATGAAGGGATACGACAGCTTGTGATGCAGATCGACGCGGCTGCGCGTGGCGTCAAACCCCTCGGACTCCTTGATCAGGACGTTCTGGTACATCTCGCGGGCGCTCATCTCTTCGGCGCGTTTCTGCACCTTGTTGAAGTCCTCCGGTTTCTCCAGAACGGGAAACACCTGCGTGTCGAAAAACTGGGTTTTGTCGAGGCCGCCTGGAGAGAAAAACCGCATGGCGCCCTTTTCGAACACCCACTGGTCGCCGTTCCACGATACTTTTTCGGCGTCGATGCGCTGGCGCATGACCGGGCGCTCGCGGTCGTAATAAAACAGGCTGACGTCCCACATCACGTTGTTCACCGGATCGTACGTTTCCATGTTCCAGATAGAACCGTTGGGCGAGCGCAGCCACAGGTTCTGACGGGAAGTCTGATGCATGTTTTCGTGGCCGCGCACTTTCACGTAAAAAATGTAATTCATGTTTTCGCTGGTTTTGGGCGTGACGAATTCGTTGAGCAGCACGAGACCCAGCGCAATGATGAGCGAGGTGCTGAGAATGGGTTGGGTGATGCCCATCAGGCTGATGCCGCAGGCGCGCATCGCCGTCAGTTCGTTGTTGCGCGCCAGCCCCACCAGCGTCACCACCGTAGCCAGCAGGATCGCCTGCGGCGCCATGTAGGAAAGGATGAATGGCACCTTGTAAACAAAATACAAAATGAAATCCCAGAAGGTGCCGTGTTTGGTGACGAATTCGTCGAGGCGTTCGAAAGCGTCGATGATGAGAAACACGCTGACCATGGAGACGACCATCAGCAGGTAGGTCTTCAGAAACTGGCCCAGGATGTAACGTTTCAGGATTTTCATAGAGTGATCGCGGGCGGTTCAGACGGTGAGTTCCGGGATGACCGCTGCCAGCGCCCGGTGCAGGCCATTCAGTTCCGGGTGGCGCTTCAGCGTGTCTCGCACATAACCCAGCGTCGGCGCAATGCAGGGCAGATAACGTTCGTTGTTCATGACTTGTTTCTGGTACGCAAAGGTGCCGATCGCTTTCAGATTGCGCTGGATCGACATGAGATCGAAAACACGGTGGTACTCTCCGGCATCGACCTCCTGTTTTTCCTTTTGCCGTTTGAGGCTGATGAAGCGGTCCACCATATTGCGAACGAATTTCTCCGGCAGCGGCAGGTAGGAGTCGCGCAGCAGCGACGCCAGGTCGTACTGGCTGGGTCCCATGCGCGCGTCCTGAAAATCGAGGATCACCAGGCCTTCGTCATACACCATCAGGTTGCGGCTGTGGAAATCGCGATGCGTGAACCGCAGCGGCTGTTCATCGAGCACGGCGCACAGCCGTTCGAGGTGATGCCGCAGGGCGTTCCACACGCCGTCGTCCAGCGTCGTGCCGCACAGACCTTCGAGGTAATGCTCGATCATGAAATCCATTTCCGCCAGCAGCTTGGCGGTGTTGAAGCGCAGGGAGTACGCCGGACAGTCCGGAGTGATGCGTTGCGTGGCGCGGTGTTGCATGTCGGCCAGTATATCCACTGCCTGCCGGTACCAGGCCTGGCGTTCGGCCTCGTCGCAGGGTTGCAGATGCTGTTCCAGAGTCTGGTCGCCGCAATCCTGCAGAAATACGAATCCTTTTTCCGCGTCGTAGTGGTACAGGTGCGGAACAGGAACGTTCAAACCCTCCAGAAATTTTTGCATGCGCACAAAATCGTAGTCGTTGCCGGGAAAGGGTTCCGGCAGTTGCATCAGCATCAGGGAGTCCGGACCGTGTCCCCGCGACCGGTAATGGGGTCGCAGGCGGAAGTAGCGCCGCGTCGAGGCGTCGCCCTCCAAAGGCGTGGCTTCCACGCCGACCACGGATTGCCCGAACAGGCCACCCAGCGTCCTGGCGAGGTACGGGAGGTTGAATCGCGGTGACGCGGAGGGGTTGGTGGTGGTTCTGGAATTCATCAATTCGGTCCGGTGATGGCCTGCGGATGCAGGTTCGGTTTGGAACTTTGTTCAATTATAGTATACTACCAGCCCGTTTGGCTGGTGACAACGAGGCCCTGCGCGCGATGAACCGGAGGAAGACCGGTTTCACCCGTGGCATTCCGGAAGTCCTCCGGAAAAATCCAAAACGAATCACATTCAGTCGCATCTTAATCAGGATCTTATTGAAGATCCTTTGAACCAAGCATGGAGGAGAACAATGCCGAAACCCGCATATCACATTCTGGTCTGTACGAACCAGCGCCCGCCCGGGCATCCCCGTGGCTCCTGTGGCGAAAACAATGCCATGGAGATTTTTGAAAAAATCGGCATGGGCATCGAACAGAAAAACCTGTTTGGCAAAGCCATGCTCACCACGACGGGATGCATGGGACCGTGTTCCATGGGACCGGTGGTCGTCGTGTATCCGGACGGTGTCTGGTACAAGGGCGTCAAGGCCGACGATGTGGAGGAAATTCTCGAGTCCCACATCATCAATGGCAAAAAAATCGAGCGGCTGGAAATTTCCGACGACATGTGGGGATGACCTTCAGCCGGTAACGCATGCACATCCCTAAAGAGGAAGCTCAATCCGTTTCGGGTTCAGCTTCCTCTTTTTTTTGCAGGTTCTGGAAATAACTCCACAATTCCTTGCGTCCGTTGTTGTTTTTGCTGGAATACATCAACACCGTGCGTTGCCCGTCGTCGCTGAACGCCTGCTTGATTTTTTTCATCTGCTGCTGCCGTTCGGTTTGCGACAGCTTGTCCGCCTTGGTGGCCACCACCACGTATTCCAATCCCACCTGCTGCAGCCAGTCTTTCATGTGCAGGTCCAGCTCCGTGGGTTTCCGGCGGATGTCCACGATCAACACCACGCTTTCAAGCGTGTCGCGTTCCTGAAGATAATTCTCGATCAGCGTCTGCCAGTGTTTCTTCACCGAATCCGGCACGCGGGCGAAACCGTAACCGGGCAGGTCGGCCAGCATCCACGCATCATTGATGTTGAAGAAATTGATCATCTGCGTTTTGCCGGGGGTGGCGCTGGTCTTCACCAGTTTCTTGCGGTTGACCAGCGAATTGATGAGCGACGACTTGCCGACGTTGGACCGCCCGATGAACGCGACTTCGGGCAGCGGTTGCTTCGGGTATTGCTTGGGCGACACCGCGCCGGTCAGAAATTCGGCTTTGACGATTTTCATGATTTGAACCGGTTGATCACAAGACCGGAAAGCAGCTTGGGATAAAAATAGGTGGCCTTCTGTGGTAGGCGCACGCCTTGTTCCGCCAGGCTGCGCACCTGATCGATGCGGGTGGCGTTCATGAAAAACACGAGGTCGAACTCACCTCGATCCACGTTGTCCATCGACTCCTGCGTGCGCACGTTGTAGGTGATGTATTGCTGGTGTTCGGCGCGTTTCGTGTCGATGCCCATGATGTGTTTGAGCACCAGCGTGTGCAGTTGAAACACGTCGAGCACTTTTAATGGTTCCGCATCGTCCGGCGTCATGTGCGGCGCCACGGCATCGATGTCTTTCAGCTTCAGCAACACGGCATCGCCCTGTCCCAGGTATGTGCAAAACGCCACGCCCTGATGGCTCATTTCTTCCAGCGTGGCGATCAGGACATCGGGATGCGTGTTTTTGGGGAACGGTTCGATGCGGAAATAAGGCTCCAGCTTTTTCAGAAAAGCGTCGCGGTCGAACGGTTCCGGACTTTTGATCTGCCGGTGAATGGGGTAGATGGCCAGCGCGTCGTTGTCCATATTGGTGAGGAACATCAGCACGTGCGCCGAGTCGCTGGAGGCGTCGCCGTTTTCCTGGTGGTACGCCAGCGCCGTTTCATAACGATGATGCCCGTCGGCGATGTACACTTTTTTATCTTCGAATTGTTCCGCAACCCGCGCCAGAGTTTGAGGGTCGGTCAGTTTCCAGAAGCGGTGGGTGATGCCGTCTTCTTCGATCACCGATAAAGGTTCGGACTGCATGATGGTCTCCAGCGACCGGTCCACCGCGTGGTCGGGATCGGAAAACAAACCGAACACCGGGCTGAAGTTGGCGCGGCAGGCGCGGATCAATTGTGCCCGGTCTTCCTTCGCTTTGGCCAGCGTGAACTCGTGCGGGCAGATGTTGCCCCGGCTGAAATCCTCCAGCCTGACCCGCGCAAAAAATCCGAAGCGGTTATATGCCTTGCCGCTGTAGGTGTATTCCTGGCTGTACACGTAAAACCCCGGACGATTGTCTTCCTTAAGAATGCCGCGCGCCATCCAGTCGGTGAAATCCCGGGCGGCGCGGGTGTAGCGGTTGTCGTGGTCGGAGTCGGTGTCGTGTTGTTTGCCGAGGATCAGGCGCACCACGTTGTACGGATTCTTTTCATACAGCACCCGTTGCTGCTCGGGACGGATGACGTCATACGGCGGAGCCACCAGCTGGGCCAGCGGTCCGGCTTGTTCTTCGTTGTAAAGCAACCCGGTGAAGGGTGCGATGTCCACCATGATGCGTTCCTGAAGAGGTGATCCGGGAAGAAAACGGGTGCCCCCGGCCAGCAGGCCCGGAAGCCCCGCAGGGGAGGGGGCATCGGCAAACAATGTCTTGCAGACAATCATACTCCCATTGCAGGGATTAGACAATTCAATCGTGGTTGGAAGTGAACGCGGTGTCGTTGAAAGAGGGTGGGTCAAGAAAGACCTTCGCAGTCGCACAACTCGCGGATGTAGCTGACCAGTTGATGGATGGTGACGTCGTCGAAAGTACCGCCCCAGGCGGGCATGCAGGGGGCGCGTCCGGTGGACAGCCCGCCGTGCTTGATGGCGTGGAACAACTGCTCATCGGAACGGCTTTCCAGATAAATCGCCTTGGTGTGGTCGCGCGGAGGCACCACCACATGCGGGGCGTTGATGCCGTCGCCCTTGCCCTTCACGCCATGACATTGCGTGCAGTAATACTGGTAGGTGGCGCGTGTTTCCTCCGTCACCGGATGCGCGCGCACCGGTTTGGGCGGTACCGGTTCGGGGGCCGTTGGAGCCGGAGCTTCCATCGCCGGCGGTTTCGTTGCGGACGATTCCTGTTTCGACGCGTCGTCGCCGCAGGCGGCAATCAGCAGGGTCAGTGCCAGCAGGACGCCGATCCTAAGGAAAAAGTTTTGTCCGGCGACGCGCATCACGGTTCATCCTTTTTGTGGGACAGCACGTAACGGGTCATCAGCTTCAATTCGGTTTCTTCGAGATCGTAAACCGGCATGCGGCTTTTCTCGACGAAGCGTTTCGGATTCTTCAGCCAGCGATACACCCACTCCGTCTGCAGGCGGTTGCCCGCGTCGAGCAGGGACGGACCCGACACGCCGCCACGCGGCTGCCTGGCCAGGTTGTAACTTTCATGACAGGCAATGCAGCTGTGGTCGCGTTCGAACAGCATTTTGGCGCGCACGCGTTCGCCACGCGCCAGGGGTTTGAGATCGAGCGTCAACGGTTCCAGTCCATCGAGTGCCTGTGTCATCAGAAACGCCCCCAGTGTTTGCGCCTCTTTTTTCGTCACCGCAACGTGCGGACCTTTGTGCTCCGGCTCGCCTTTTAAAAATCCCGGATCGCGCGGGTGCCCCGCTTTGCGGATCGGTTCGGGTTTCTGCAGAAACTCAACCAGCCACGCTTTTTTGTATTTGTCGCCGGCGTAAAACAGGTCGGGCGCCGGGTGCGACTCTGCAGGTTCTTCCGCCGACAGGCGGTGGCAGGCGCCGCATTGCTTCTGCTCAAACAAGGCGGTGTCCGCCAACGCGGGGGCACCGGTGCCCAGCCAGAAAATAAAAATTCCGGCCAGAGTCCAGGGTGTGCGATGCCATCGATAGGGAGTCATAGAGTCTCTATTCAATCGGCGGCGGGATGATGCCCAGCGGATTCGTCTCCGGTTCTGGCGTGAACTCCGGTGTCGGTTCCGAGCCAAAGGGGAAGAACGGCATCGATTCCGCAGGCGGCGCCACCGGCTCGATGTCGTCGGCGCCCGGTCCCGGCTGTGGTGTGAACAGGTCCTGCGCCGGATGCAGGCGTTGCTCGGATTTCACCCGGTTGTCATTGAAGTCGTAGTAGAGCACGAGGTCTTCATCGCCTGCGGGTTGGCCGAATTTTTTTTCGTTCAACTCATGGCGGGAGTCATAAGGAAACACTTCGCGCACCAGCAGGCGGCCCAGTCCACGCGTTTTGAGATCCGTGTAATACCAGCCGCGGTAGCGGTCGGTCTGGCGGTTGAGCGAGTCGATCAGCTTGCGGTCGAGGAAGTCCGCGTCCGGCACCACGGTTTGCAAAGCCCGGCCTTTTGGCGTGACGGTCTGCTTGATCTGGAACTCCGGCAGCACGCGGTTGGTGGATTTGAGTTCATTCAGAAAACGGCCGGCGTCTTCGACCTTGTGCAGTTGCGATTCCCCCAGTCCGGTGGCGACAGAGTTCTGATGGCAGGATTCGCATTTGCGCGCCGTTGGGCGGATGGTGTGCGGCGTGTGCGGCGTCCACACCAGGCCCGGTTTGCCGTCCTGGGTCACCGGCACTTCCGCCTGGTTGCGCAACGCATCGGACTGAGAGAGGTCGGTGATGAAATACTGGTAGCGCGGTTGCACGACGATGACCCGGCCGCGGCGATTGGCGCCCAGCATGGGTTCGCTCCAGCCCGACTCGGTGATGAGGTTCACCCACACGCCCGGACTCCAGGGGCCGTCGATGCCCTGCGGTTTTTGTTTGGCGCGAGTCCAGTCCAGCATGCCCGGGTCGCTGGATTCCGTTTGCGACGCGTCGTCTTCGCTTTCCTGTTCACTTTGCAGCAGGGACGGGGTGCGGAAGCGTTGTTGCAGCACCGGGTCGGCGAAGTTCCAGTCGCTCCACTTGCCGACGTCCAGTTCCGGTTCGCGGATGGCGTGCAGGCCCCATTCATTGGCCGACCAGCGCGCGTGGCAGGCGGCGCACTCGACTTTGATCAGATGCTCGGTGATGCGGTGCGCCAGCGGAATCGATTTCAATTCCTTCAACAGCGGGATGACGTGCTTCTTGCCGGTGACTTTGGAGAACAGCACCCACTGGTCGCGATCCTGTTTGATGTGCGGCAGCGGATCGCCCTGGTCGTCGGTCATGACCACGTCTCCCAAGGCAACCTTGGTCATGAGGTTGGGGTTGAGCTGATTCGACTTCAATAACTTTTGCGCCCGTTCATCGGCTTCCACCAGTTGATAGCCTTCCGGCGGTTTGTGATGCGTGCCGTGGCAGGTCTGACAGCGCACGTTGACGGCGCTGTGCATGGTCGGATTTCGCGAGGCATCGGCCTTCATTTCTTTGGCGCTATGGCAGTCGATGCAGTGCATGCCTTTTTCACGGTGGATGTCCGGAATCAGGAAGTCATGCTGGCGGCCGTGCAGCACCGGCTGATCGGCGAGCACGTCGTCGTGCGAGGTCATGGGCCGCGCCGGTTTGCCGAACAGTCCCTCGTATTCGTTGCCGACGCCGTTGTTGTTGTGGCAATGCTCGCACTGAACGCTGGGCACGGCGACGGTGAACTTGTGCACCAGCGGGTAGCCGCGCCGGTTTTTGAGCGGCGTCGATCCGTTGCGGTACGCAAAGCGGGACCCGTTCTTGCGGATGTCGGCCTTTTGCACTTTCTGGATGGCGCGGTCGCGGCTGAGCGTCAGGCCGTCGTTGGTGTAGATCATATGGCAGGCGGCGCAGCCGGTGGCGCGGTAATCCCCGGCGCGGTGCGGCGCGTTGGACTGCACGTGGCAGCGCAGGCATTTCTTTTTGAGGAAATCGTCGGCGCGGTGGCCACTGTCTTCAAACGTCCACGGTTTGGCGTCCTTGCCGCCTTTGGAAGTGTTGAACGGCGAATGGCCCCAGGCGTAGCGCGTCATCTCGACCATGCCGCGCGGGTTCGCCATCAACGAATTCTGAACCTGCTCCACCTGCTCGGCGTGGCATTTGCCGCAGGCGTTGGGCGCGTGTTCCAGTGCCGAGGGATTCGGGATCATGCCCGTGTGCGCCTGCTCCGGCGTCCGCCCTCGTTCACTGCCCTGGTGGCAGGTGGTGCAGTCGAAGCGGTGGTTCTCGCTGATCTCCTCGATGCCGCGGTGGCAGGTGAGGCAGCCGCCCTCGATGTTGACCAGCTCGATTTTGCCGAACACGTCGCGCAGACGGAAATTGGAATCGCGGTAAAAGTTTTCGATGAATCCGTTGCCGTCGGCGTACGAGTTGAAACGGATGCCGTCCAGCGTGGTGCCGGGTTTCAACACTTCCTGCGCCGACTCGCGCTTGTTGCGGATGAGGAAGAACGGATCGCGGAAATCGTCGGCGGACAATGGGATGCCGGAGGCGATCGGTGGAATGAGCACCATCTTCTTTTCGAACGTCACCGTCGGTTCCGGTTCGGTGCTGTGCGGTTCCGGCTCGGCGGTTTCGGTTTTGGGTTTGCCCAGGAACGGTTGCGGTTCGGGTTCCGGCGCAAACGGTTCCGGCGCGAAGGGATCGGGCGTGAACGGCTGCGGCGCAATCGGTTCCGACCGGTACGGTTCCGGCGGCGCCGTCATGGGGGATGTGGTTTCGCCCGACTGCGGAGGCGGCACGGGCGTTTCGCTTTGCAACGTTTCCTCCTCTGGAGTCGGGTCTTCCGGTTCGCTGCCGAACAAGTGGCCGCCCGGTACCGAAGGCGAGAAGCCCAGGTCCGGTTGCTTTTTCGGTTGGGAGTTGTGGGAACCCGGCGTGTTTTCGATCTGCGCCTGCAGGCTGGGGATCAATCCCAGCCCCAGCAACAGCAGGCAGGCCACGCTCCCTAAGGCTTGTTTGAAAAATTTCATAGTCGCATCAACGCTGTTTCAGAATCTTTTCGCGCAGTTTCCGGTGCCTGCCCTGTTTTTCGAACTGATAACTTTTGGACATGTTCTGATAAACCGGATCATCATACGCATCGTGGCAGGGAATGCAATTGCCCACGCGCAGCATGCGCAGGATCTCCGACTGGTTGAGCGGCCGCGCTCCGGGCTGCCCGGACCCGGCCACCGGCTGGCCGCGCAGGGTGACGGTGGCTTTCGGTCCCAGCTCCGAACGCAGGGTTTTGATGTCGGTCAAGACGAGGAAGTTGTATTCATCGTCTTCGCCGGACGCATCGCCCTGGAGTTTCAATTCGCCTTCACCGAGCCCCAATGTTTCCGGAGAAAGGTGACAGCCGGCGCAGGACCTCACAGTTTTCTGCACCGAATGCGGTTGGGCCGCGTACACCAGATTGGACCCAGAATATCCCAGTGCATTCGTGAATTGCCACTCCTTATAATCGCCTTCCCGGTCGCCCTCTTCATTGATGACGGGCAACGGGTGTCCCTGTGCGTCGAGCACAGTCAGGGTGCGCGGCGGTTGTTCGAGAAACGGCGCGATCTTGCCGCGCGGCCCCTGCATCAGCCGGGGCGCCTGCCAGGCGGTGTGTTGACGCGGACCCGATCCCCATGGGTTCCTGCCCTGAGCGTAGGCGGCGGCATCGTAGGTGATGTGGCAGCCCTGACACTGCGGCACCCATTGCGCATGACAGGAGGTGCACTGCAGTTTGTTTGTATGCCCGGACAGCGTGTGCGTCTGGCGTTTCCACGCGGCCTGCGGAATGGCGATCTGCTTGTCGCTGCGTTTGCTGAAAAAGACGAACCGTTTGCCGATTTTCTTCACGTTCGACATTTTGTTGCCGTGGGCGGTCAGCACCATCTCGTCGCCGACCTTGTTTTGAAAGCCGGGGTAATGGCGGCTGAGCCGCACGGCGGGATCGGTCTTTTCCTGAATGACGGCGGTTTCCGGATACGCGGTTTCCGTGCCGTGGCAGGTTTCGCAACGCACCTCGACGGCCTGATGCTGGCGCGAATAAATGTTGCCGTCGCCCATCACGTCGAACGCCGTGTGGCAGTCGATGCATTCCATGCCCGCTTTGCGGTGGACGTCCTCCACCGGCTGGCCGGTGCCCGCGAAACGAAATTGTTGACCGGTGGCGGTGAAGGTTGCAGAGGCCAGCGGCGCCTCGGTTTCGAACTGGCGGTGGCACTGCGTGCACAGCGTCTGCGGCGGCAGCACCGTCATCGTGTGCGTCGCCGCGTGTCCCGGTTCCTGTTTCGGGATGGTGGGATCGTTGCCTTCATACAATCCCTGTTCATTGTAAGCGAAATGACAGGCGGCGCAGCCCTGCGACCGGTACACCCCCTCGGGCGGCGCGGCGTCGAGATGGCATTGGAAGCAACGGTCGCGCAACAGGTGATCGGCGAAATGATTCGACAGCATCACCCTCTCACCGTCTTGCGCATCCGGCTGATGGCGCGGCACGGTTTTTTTAGAGAAGTAGGGCAGGCGGGACAGACGTTCCACCGCGCCTTTTTCTTTGGGCGTGTTGCCGTCCGCGTCGTCCACGGCATAGATGCCGAACTTGGCGTCCTTGCCGGTCTGCCCCGACCACTGAAAGCGCAGTCCGGCGATCATGCCCGCCAGCGTGCCCATCGGCGATTTCCGGACATGATCGGCCCAGTTGCGGCTGTCGTCGGCGAATCCCGAGTGGCACTGCGCCTGGCCGCAACTGAGGTGCACCACTTTCAGCGATGAGGGGTTGCGTTTGCCGGTGCCCGCATCCGCGTCGTGGATGAGCGTGGCGTGCGCGTTTTCCTTCGTTACGGCTGAGGCGTCGCCGCCATGACACGCCGTGCAGCCCATCTTGAGCGGATGCGACGCGCTGGCGGGCTCGATGCCGTTGTGGCATTGCAGGCAGTGTTCCGGATCGGATGCGGTGGATTGGAAGGACGGTTGCCAGGCGGCGGGTTGCAGCACCGGTTTGTCGGAGGCGGTGCCGTCGAGTGCAGGAAGCCCGATCGCAGTGCAGGCGATCATCAGTATGAAGAGCCCGAATTTATTCACAGAACTCCCCATTTGATTTCAGTGACCCAATCACGGCGCAAGGCGGTGGACAGCAATCCGCACGGACGGTGGCGGCACGTTGAGTCGATCATGTGTACACCACTTCCAGCCGGCTCAGATAATTCGCCAGTCGATCGAGAAGCGATTTCACCGGCTTGGATTGGTTGCCGGCGGCGGCCATTTCGAGTTCGTCGCCGAGCACGGTCAGTTGGTCAAAACCATAACTGGCGCCTGAACCTTTCAGCATGTGCGCGATCTCCTGAATGGCGGCCAGATCGTCCGCTTCGAATAAAACGCCCATGCGTTGCAGGTCCCGCCTTCGATCGGCCAGGTAACCGGGAATCAGGGGTTTCAGATCTTCGGAAATGTGGACCGCGATCTTGTCCGTTTTGGGGTTGGGTGGATTCATGAAGCCATATCAAAAACGTTGAAACTCTTATCCTAATGAATTTGGCGCAGGCTTTTCAACCGCTTCGATGGGAAAAGGCCTCATTTCCATTCCAGCACCGCCAGGCTGTGTGGGGTCAAAAGATAGGGTTGTTCCGGAAGAATCGGGGTTGCGGGCGGGTTTTCAACGCTTCCCGTGTCGAATGCCCGCTGCCAGCCGCCCGGCGCGTCCCATTCCGGCAGCCGCCAGGCGCCTTCCGCGTCCCCGGCATTCATCAGGATCAGCAGGCTGCCGGAATGCTGAAGGCGGTTTTCTTGCGGAGCGGGCGCCGCCAGCAGGCATCCCAGCACATGGCCGTCCGCATCGTCCCAGTCCGCCTCTTCCATTTCCGCGCCATCAGGTTTCAACCAGGCAACGTCTTTCAGTCCCGTTCCCGCGTCGAGGGTGCCCTGCAGAAAGCGATCGCGTTGGAACACCGGATGGCGTTTGCGGAACGCGATCAGTTGCCGTGTGAAATCGAGGAAGTCGATTTTATTGTCGTCGAGATGCCAGTCGTACCAGCTGAGGGCGTTGTCCTGGCAATAGGCGTTGTTGTTGCCGCGCTGGGTGCGGCGCAACTCGTCGCCGCCGGAGAGCATGGGCGTGCCGAGCGAGAGCAGCAGCGTGGCCATCAGATTTTTCATGTGGCGGGTGCGTCGTTGTTGCACGTCGGCGCGGCGGGTGGCGCCTTCGATGCCGTGGTTGCAACTGGCGTTGTCGTTGTTGCCGTCCTGGTTGCGTTCGTTGTTGGCTTCGTTGTGTTTGCGCTGATAACTGACCAGGTCCTGCAAGGTAAAGCCGTCGTGGCAGGTGACGTAGTTGATCGACGCCTGCGGCGCGCGCTCCTGGGGCTGGTGCATGTCGCCGCTGCCGCTCAGTCGCCGCGCCACGAGGCCGATGTGCTCCGGTGCGCCCAGCCAGAAACGGCGCGCCGTCTGCCGGTACTGGTCGTTCCATTCCGACCAGCCGTGGGGGAACCCCGCGACCTGGTAGCCGTCCGGTCCCAGGTCCCAGGGCTCGGCGATGAGTTTGACTTTTGAGAGCACCGGGTCTTCGCGCACCGCCTCAAAGAACGGCGCTTGTGGGTCGAATCCGTCGTCGCCGCGTCCCAGCACCACGCCGAGATCGAAGCGGAACCCGTCCACGTGCATGTCGGTGACCCAGTAGCGCAGGCTGTCGAGCGCCAGCCGGCGCACCTGCGGATGCGCGAAGTTCAACGTGTTGCCGCAGCCGGTGAAATTCTCGTACCGCGCCGGGTTGGTCGCATCCAGCGTGTAGTAGGTGCGGTTGTCGATGCCTTTAAAGGCAAGCGTGGGGCCGCGTGCATCGCCTTCCACCGTGTGGTTGTACACCACATCGAGGATCACCTCCAGCCCCGCCTGGTGCAGGCGACGCACCATTTCCTTGAACTCGCGTATGGGATCGCTGCCGGCGGCGAGGCGCAACTCCGGCGCGAAAAACAACAGCGTGTTGTAGTTCCAGTAATTGGTGAGGTGGCCCGCCAGCAGGCGCTGCTCTTCCGCGCCCTGATGGATGGGCAACAGTTCGACTGCGGTGACGCCGAGCGACTGCAAATGCCGGATGGCCGCATCCGCTGCCAGTCCCGCGTAGGTGCCGCGCAATGCGGGCGCGACGTCCGGGTGTTGTTTGGTGAAGCCCTTGACGTGGGTTTCGTAAAGGATGGTTTGGCCCCAGGGGATATTGGGCGGGGCGTCGTCCTGCCAGTCGAACGCCGTATCCACCACGCGGCAGAGGGGTGCGTGAAGGGCGTTGTCGGTGCCGTCCGGCGGCAGTTTGGAATCGGGTTCCTGGGCGAGGTCATGCGCCACGCTGTGCCAGCGGCGGTTCCAGGTGGGACGTTGACCCAGCAGCCGCGCATAGGGGTCGGCCACGACCTTGGATGGATTGAAGCGGTGTCCCTGTTCCGGGGCATAGGGACCGTACACCCGGTAGCCGTAGCGGCATCCCGGCTTCAGGCCCGGCACCCATCCGGTCCACAGGTGGTCCGGATGCCGGTCGAGATGAATGCGGCGCGTCTCGACGGCGGTATCCGATTCAAACAGGCACAACTCGACACCACTCGCATGCTCCGAATACAGGGAAAAGTGGACGCCCTCGGGCGAAACCACCGGTCCCTGCATTGTGGAGTTGAAGAGTTCGCCGGTCATCGCATGTTCCCCATCGGACACCCGCATGGGCGGGCCCGGGCCGGGAATGGATTCAGGAACCTTGCGGCTCCCGCCCGCTCAGTAAACCGGGTTGTGGAAATAATACAACGCGTCGTCTCCCGGCACGATGGTGTAGTCCGGGAGGCTGGAACAGTGTTCGTGCGTGATTTTCCATTGCCCGCTGTTTTTTGCAAACACGTAGGTGCAGACGCTGTGCTGACGTTCGTCGGTGCTGAGTCGCGAGGTGACACTGATCAACTCATCCACCAGCAGGAAGCCGACCTGATCGCCGATGTTGCCGGACAGCACGGTGCGGTTCTGCTCGCATTTCAATCCCTGAAATTCCGAGATCATGACTTCATAATTCTTGATCCGGATTTCAGGCAGCACGCGTTTGTCATCATTGATGATGACCATGTCCGGAGAATAAAAATTAAACATCTGGCGCGGCTGGGTGCACACAGCCTGATCCACTTTTTTGAGCACGTTGGACAGCGCATCGGTATCCGCTGCCAGCGCGTTGCCGGCCGTGACCATCCAGAACACCCCGGCAACAAGAAGGGGTAGAAGACGATTGTGTCGTTTCATACGTAGCCTCTCCAAAAAGAAAATAGTTTCTTTAGCGTTATCGTAAATGATGGATTCGGAAAATCAGATTCCGGTACGGGCGCCGATTGGGATCAGGGGAAATTCTGGAAATAAATATTCACTTCTTCCCCTTCATAGCCCCAGCCGAAACTGCCGCGTCCCGCAATGGTGGTGATGATCCCGTCCGGGGTCACCTTGCGGATGCGGTTGTTGCCCATGTCGGTGATGTACAGGTTGCCCTTGGAATCGAACGCGATGCACGCGGGCTGTTTCAACATGGCTTGGGTGGCGGGGCCGCCATCGCCGAATAATCCCTGTACGCCCGGCTGCCCGGCAACCAGTACGATCTTGCCGTCCCGCGTCACTTTGCGGACCGTGTGGTTGCCCGTTTCCACGATGTACAACTCGCCGGAAGGGCTGATGGCGAGATCACCGATCGATTTGATCCCGGCTTCGAGCGCCGGTCCCTTGTCGCCGCTGTAATCATGATCGGTATTGCCCGCCACAGTGGTGACGATGCCCTGGCGATCGATCTTGCGCACCACGTTGTTGGCGGTGTCACCGATGTACAGATTGCCCTGTTTGTCCATGGTCAGGGCTTGCGGATCGCGGAATGAGGCCTTGGTCGCCGGTCCGCCATCGCCGGTGTAATCGGAACTGCCGTTGCCCGCGACGGTGCTGAGCTTGCCTTCGGGCGTCACCTTGCGGATCTGGTGATTGATGCGGTCGGAAACATACAGATTGCCCTGTTTGTCAAACGCCATCCCCGAAAATTGAGTGATGACGGTGATTTCCGAATGCGACGAGCGTCCGGTGAAACCGGCCTGCATGATGGATTGCTGGTAGTCCTCGTCGCCGGAAGACAGAAACAGGCTGACCGTGCCCTGAGTGTCCACCTTGCGGATGAGACTGACGAATCCGCTCGGGCTCTGGAAATAGATTTCGTCCTTGTGGTTCAACTCCAGAATGGTGGGGAACACCGAGGCTTCCAGCGCCGGGCCGTTGTCGCCGATGTTGCCGCGGATGCCGGTGCCGACGATGGTGCTGATGATGCCGTCGGGATCGATCTTGCGGATGCGGTAATTGCCCTTGTCCGCAAAGATGATGTTGTCTTCATCGTCCACGGCGATGCCATGCGGGAACTCCAGTTTGGCTCCGGTGGCGGGGCCATTGTCGCCGGCGAAATTTTTCACGCCGTTGCCGGCCAGGGTTTCCACGCGGCTGCCTTTCTGAAACATCTTGCGGATGCGGTAATGCGAGCGATCGACCACCAGCAGGTCGCCGTTGGTATCGAGCGCGATGGCGAAGGGCAGGTGCAGGTTGGTTTCCCGCGCCACTTCGGAGTCGCCGTTGTAATCCTGCTGACCCGTGCCCATGACGGTGCGGATCATGCCCAGCGTGTTGACCTTGCGGATGCGGTTGTTGTTGCGGTCGGCGATGTAGACATTGCCTTCATCGTCCACGGCCACGTCCGTCGGACCCGCGATGCTGGCCCGATAGGCGGGGCCGTTGTCCCCGATGAAGAAAAAGCCGCCATCTCCGGCGATGGTGCTGATCAGGCCGGACTCCGCATCCACCTTGCGAATGCGGTTGTTGCCGCGATCGGCGATATACAGGTTGCCCGCGTTGTCCACCGTCAGTCCGAACGGCTTGTCGAGGTTGGCGCGCAGTGCAGGCATGTTGTCGCCGTTGTACCCGTCATCGCCCGTTCCGGCATAAGTGGTGATGATCCCGTCCGGGGTCACCTTGCGGATCACATTATTGGAACGATCGGAGATGTACAGGTTGCCCGCGTTGTCCACCGCCATGTCCGAAGGCAGATCGAGCTGTGCCTCGGTGGCCGGGCCCTTGTCGCCGCTGTAACCGGCGCTGCCGGTGCCGGCAACGGTGGTGATGATGCCGTTGGTGTCCACCTTCCGCACCACGTGGTTTTCGCGGTCGGCGATGTACAGGTTGCCCTGCTTGTCAAAGGTGAGCCCCGCCGGGACTTTCAAGGTAGCCCGGTTGGCCGGACCCTTGTCGCCACTGTAACCCGATACTCCGGTGCCCACGACGTTGGTGAGCATGCCGTTTTGATCGATCTTGCTGATGATGTTGTGAGCGCGGCGCGCAATGTAGATGTCGCCGCTCGGGGCCACGGCAATGCCGTCCACCAGAGAAATGGAAACGTCGGTTGCTTTGGTTGTGCCGGTTTTGGCGTCTCCCGCGACCGGTATCAGGAAGACAGCCATCAGGATCCAGAATCCGGCGTGTAGGATTGATCGGAAAGTACGTGTCATGCAAAACCTCATTAATGTAATTCCGGACCCTGCCGGGTCCTCCTTTATTGAATGAACCTAGATTAACATTTTCCGGGGGCCGGTTGGCACCCTTCAATCTCCCGCAATCGTTTGGGTGAGGACGGACCGGAACAGGGGTTCCCTGAAAAAAAATGCCCGCACGCCGGTTTGGGAATGCCCAAACCCAACCACGGGCACGACCCTGTAACTCTCTTGAATATTGGAACTTTAGGGATTATACGGAGCCGACCCCGGTTGTCAACGGATTTTGTCACCGATCACAGGCGAGGTGTGCCGGCAGGCGTGGATCGGGTGGTGAATTTTCGGGAAAGCGTAGGATCATAAAAAGAAAAGTGATATGATTGGGACCATATAGAAATGAGCGTGTTCCGGTTGATGGATTGGGTCGGAAGGGAACTGAACGCACCATGAAAATTCTCCTTATATTTCCTCCAGACTGGCTGCCCTCGGAGCCGTATCTCAGCCTGCCGGCGTTGACGTCGGTGCTGCGTCCGGCGGGGCATGAGGTCATCCAGCGCGACATCAATGTCGATATGTACGACCTGATGTTCAGCGAACGGTTCCTGCGCCACGTGCAGAAACGCATCGAGTTCGAGCTCCGCCACTTGCAGGTGGTGGCCGATCAGCGGGGCCTGGACGAGGAGGAAAGCGAGCTCAGGCGGCAGCTGGAGGTCTGGGATGAGTCCAGCCTGCAGGCCCTCATCCGCGATGCCACCGAGGCCAAGCGCATTCTCCGCTGCGACGATTTCTACGAGATCGACCGGCTGGAATGGGCCAGCCACATTCTGCATACGACGATGGCCTACATCAGCCTCGGTTATTATCCGGCGCAGATCTGTTTCCCGCCCATCGAGACCGAACTCGTTTACAAGCCGTTCATGTCCAGCGAAATCCTGGAAGCGCTGGACGACAACCAGATCAATGTCTATCGCGACGTGTACCGGTTCCTGCTGGCTGACGTCATCGAGCAGGAAAAGCCAGATGTGGTGGGGCTCTCCATCGTGCAGCAGAAGCAACTCATCTCGACGTTCACTTTTGCCAAGATGATCAAGGAGCAGGCGCCCGATACGCACATCACCATCGGCGGCAACATCGTCACCCGCCTGCGCGACGCGTTGATGGAAAAAGGCGGGCTGTTCCAGTTCGTGGACACGGCGGTTTTATACGAAGGCGAAAGCGCGTTCCTGAAACTGATCGATGCGCTGGAGGCGGGCGAGACCGATCTGGGCCATCTGCCCAATCTCATCTGTCGCACCGAGCACGGTTTGCAGAAGAACAAGGACGTGTTTGCCGAGAACATGGACCAACTGCCGCCGCCGGATTTCGACGGGCTGCCGCTGGAAAAATATTTTGTGCCGCGCCTCATCCTGCCTTATCTGGCGACGCGCGGCTGTTACTGGGGCCGCTGCACCTTCTGCGATCATTTCCAGGGCTATGTCGAAGGCTACCGCACCAAACAGATCGCGCAGATCACCGAAGAGATCAAATTCCTCAAAGACAAATACGGCAATCGCCATTTTCATTTCACCGACGAATCGTATCCGCCCGCCCTGTTCCGCAAGCTGTCGCGGTCTTTGATCGACAACCAGATCGACATTGCGTGGACGACACACATGCGGTTCGAGGAAAGCCTGCTGGATGAGGAGGTGTGGGACGACGCGGCCAAGTCCGGTTGCCGTTATCTGCATTTCGGCTACGAGTCGGGGAACAAGCGCGTGCTCGACCTCATGGACAAGGCGACCCATCTGGACGCCATCCGCACCAACCTGCGCATGTCGTCGAAGTTCGGCATCTGGAACCACATCATGGGCTTTTTCGGTTTCCCCGGAGAGACCGCCAGCGAGGCCGAGGACAGCAAGCGTTTCTGCCACGAGAACCGCAACCACATTCATTCGCTCGGCTTCATGACCTTCGTGCTGGGCCGCTTCAGCCCCGTCGCCATGGAGCCGGAAAAATACGGCGTGTCGGCGTACAAGAACCCGGAATGGGACTTGGCCCTGGATTATTACTTCACCGTCGATGACGGATTGAGCGTTCAGGACGCGCTGGAAGTGTTCGACGAGTTCGAGCGGGATCACGATCCCAAGTGGGATCTGCGCACGGCGGTGCGGGAATATATCTTTCTGTATGTGGACCATTTCGGCACCAACGAGCTGACGCAGTTGCACGTTCGTCCCTACCAGCGTCCCGCCGTTTACAACAATCCCGTCGGCATGGTATAGACCACTCACCGGGACCATCGCGCCAATCGGGTTGGCCCCCGGCCCTTTCGCATTCCTCCGGACTCCATTCCCATTGACGTCACCTTGGTCCCGTTAGCCCGGCTGTCTTTTGCTCCCCTGGGCGGTTTGACCGGTCGTTGAGGGCTGTGCTAAACTCACTCCGCTCTCACCAGGTTGAATCCTTCGTGGCATCGCCTGCATCCTAAATCCAACAACCCGTTTTACAAGGTTTCCATAATGAACATCTCTTTCACCAAAATGAGTGGAAGCGGCAACGATTTCGTCATCATCGATAACCGGGATGGCGTGGTTGCCGATGCCATCAAACGTGATTTTGCCAAGAAGGTCTGCCGGTTGAAGGATTCCGTCGGCGCCGACGGCGTGATCTTTGTCGAGAACACGGAAAAAGCCGATTACAAGTGGGATTTTTACAACAACGACGGCTCGTCGGCCGAAATGTGCGGCAACGGCGGCCGCTGCGTGGCGCGTTTTGCATTTGAAAAAGGCATCGCTTCCCAAACGCATTCGTTCGAGACCATGGCCGGGATCATCAGCGCCGAGGTCAATGGACCGATGGTGAAGGTGAAGCTGACGCCGCCGGAACACATGCAGGAAGGCCTCGACCTCGAATTCGAAGGCGTGCATTACAAGGTGGACAGTGTCAACACCGGTGTGCCGCACGCCATCGTCTTTTCCGAAGACGTGGAGAAGGAAGACGTGACGGCGATCGGCCGAAGCATCCGCTACCACACCGTGTTTGCTCCGGCGGGCACCAATGTGGACCTGGTACAGCGGCAGAACGGCGGTTTGAAAGTGCGCACCTACGAACGCGGCATCGAAGGCGAAACCCTCGCCTGCGGCACCGGCGCGGTGGCTTCCGCGTTGATCGCCATGCAGCGATTCGAGATTCAGTCCCCGGTCGAGGTGGAAACCCGCGGCGGGGAAGTGTTGAAAGTGCATATCGAGCCCAACGAAGGCGGTCTGCCCACGGTGTACCTGGAGGGCATGACCAAACTGGTTTTCGAAGGGAACCTCGTCGAACTCTGATCCAATCCTCAACCCACGGAATCCGCCATGTTTGAAGGCTCCCTTGTCGCCATCGTCACGCCGTTCAAGAACGGCAAGGTCGATACCCAGGCGTTTCAAAAACTCCTCGAATTTCATATTGAGAACGGCACCCAGGGCGTGGTGCCCTGCGGCACCACCGGCGAGTCCGCCACCCTGACCCACGACGAGCACAATCAGGTGATCCAGCAGGCGGTCGAGGTGTGCAAGGGTAAAATTCCCGTGCTGGCGGGCACCGGCTCGAACTCCACCGCCGAAGCCATCGAGCTCACCAAACACGCGGAGGAGATCGGGGCCGACGGATCGCTGCTCATCACGCCGTATTACAACAAGCCGTCGCAGCAGGGGCTGTACGAGCATTTCACTGCCGTGGCCAAAGAGACGAAGCTACCCATCATCCTGTACAACGTGCCGGGGCGCACCTCGGTCAACATGTTGCCTCCGGTGGTGGAGCGGCTGGCGAAAGACTGCAAAAACATCGTCGGCATCAAGGAAGCCTCCGGCGACCTGATGCAGATCAGTAGTGTGGTCGATCGCTGCGGTGACGACTTCATCGTGCTGTCGGGCGACGATGGCCTGCTGTGGCCCATCCTCGCGGTGGGCGGCAAGGGCGTGATCTCCGTCACCGCCAACGTGGTGCCGGACAAGATGGCCGCGCTCTGCGCCAGCGCCGCCGAAGGCGATATGAAAACGGCGCGGCAACTGCACTATGAACTGATGGCGCTCAACGACGTCCTGTTCATGGATACCAACCCGGTGCCGGTGAAAACCGCGCTGGCGCTCATGGGCAAGGTTGCCGAAGGCCTGCGTCCGCCCCTGTCCAAGCTGTCCAGCGAGCACCTGGAGCGGTTGAAGACGACCCTGAAGCAGTACGCCTTGATTTAAAAACGCACACCCCCCGCCCCGCCCGGATTCCGCTTGCAAAGGCGCGCGGGTTTATTGTCCAATAAAAACAGGAACACCCTCTCAGGAGACGCACTTTGATTAACGTAGGCGTGGTTGGCGCTGCCGGCCGTATGGGACGCAACATCATCGCCAGCATTGAAGACACCGAAGGCGTCGCCTTGGGCGGCGGCACGGAAGCGGCCGGGCATCCGGAACTGGGGCGCGACCTGGGCGAGCTTGCCGGGCTGGCTAAAATGAATGTGGTTCTCACCGACGATGTGACGGCCTTGGCCGAGGCGTGCGATGTGATCATCGATTTCACCCTGCCGGCAGTGAGCATGCACACGCTGAAGGCGGTGGTGGCGAAAAACAAGGCGGTGGTGTTCGGCACCACGGGGTTTTCCGCCGAACAGAAACGGGAGATCGAGCAGGCGGCGCAAACCATCCGTTGCGTGCTGGCGCCCAACATGAGCATCGGCGTCAACGTGCTGTTCAAGGTGGCGGGCGAGGTGGCGCGTGCGTTGGGCGATGCCTACGATGTGGAAATCGTCGAGGCCCATCACAAGTTCAAAAAAGATGCGCCCAGCGGCACCGCCGTACGCGTCTCCGAAATCATCGCCGAGGCGTTGCAGCGCAACCTCAATGAAGTCGGCGTGTACGGACGCAAGGGGTTCAGCGAAGGCCGCGGCGAAAAGGAGATCGGCGTGCACACGCTGCGCGCCGGCGACATCATCGGCGAACACCGGGTGATGTTCGGCGGCATGGGCGAGACCCTCGAAATCTCCCACCGGGCGCAGAGCCGCCAGACGTTCGCGCGCGGATCGGTCCGCGCCGCCGAATGGGTTGCCGGTCAGCCGCCGGGATTGTACGACATGCAGGACGTATTGGGACTGAAGGAGTAGGCAGCCATGCCGGGTCTGAATTTCAAGCTGGACCGCCGCGTGTTTCTGAAGGCGTTTTCGCTTTCGGCGCTGGCCTCCCTGTGGCCCGGCAAGGCCGGCAGCACCGTTCAATTCCAGAACGACGAACGCTTTCCCTCCCACTACATCCAGAACCGCGATGTGCCGGGGTTTTTCATCCGCTCTGCCAACCCGTTTCCCGGCGTCAACATGGACGAATGGTCGCTCAAGGTGAAGGGTTTGGTGGAGAACCCGCAGACGTATCGCTACGAAGACCTGTTCGGGTTCAAAATGATTGCGCAAACCTCGCGTCTCAAGTGCGTCGAATGCTGGTCGGCCAAGGCTGAGTGGGAAGGTTTCCACATAAGCGAGTTGGTGGACAAGGTGAAACCGAAGCCGGAAGCGAAGTATGTGGCGTTTCAATCGGCGGATTCGTATTACGAAAGTTACACGCTCGATGAATTGTTGCGCGACCGCATGCTGCTGGTGCTGCGCATGAACGGGAAAACACTTTCGGCCAACCACGGTTTTCCACTGCGCTTGATCGCTCCATTCAAGTACGGTTACAAGAACATCAAGTACATCACCGGCATCGAGTTCACCGACGACCGCAAGCGCAACTACTGGGCCGACTTTGGCCCGTATTCCGTGGATGGCACCATCCAGCCGGGCATCGACCATCCGCTGGACTACGGCAAGAAGCCGTTGTCCATCAACGGTGGCGAGGTGTTCCACTTCTTCGACAAGCGGCCGGACCTCAAACGGAAAGGCTGATGACCTGGAAAAGGCGCTGCCTGCCGTTTTGGTTTTTATGCGTGGCGCTCGTTGCCTGTTCCGACAGCGACGTTGAGCAGATTGCCGTCACCGTTCCCCCCGGTGTCACCGTTCCCGAGAGCATGGTTTACATCCCCGCAGGCGAATTTGTCTCCGGCGACCCCTCCGATCCCAAAACCGCGCTGGGCAAGCGCGTGCATCTCGACGCCTATCTCATCGATCGTTATGAACTGAGCCGTGGCGAGTACAGCCGCTTCGACGCAGAGTACAAGGTGGATGCGAGCGTTGTGAAATTCCCCAAAACGCAGATCAGTTATGAGCGGGCCGCCGCGTATTGCCAGTGGGCGGGCAAGCGGTTGCCGACGGAACAGGAATGGGAGAAGGCGGCACGCGGCACCGACGAGAGAAAGTGGCCGTGGTTGCTCTACCAGCCCCATCCCAACAACGGGTTTTCCGGCTTCCTGCCGGAGCCGGTGGACAAGCGCGATGAATGGATCAGTCCCTATGGCGTGTACGGCATGGGTCACAATATCTGGGAATGGACGTCCACGGATTACGACTACAATGGCATGCCCGGCGATGATAAGGGGAGGTTCAAAGTCATCCGCGGCGGCCTGTTGCAGAGCCACCTGAAAATCGATTTCACCCCCACCTGGCACCGCAACTACATGGACCCGCGTGCGCGTTACAATTTTCTCGGATTCCGCTGCGCGAAGGATATTTGAGGTGGACGGTCCGGATTAGATTTTGAATTCCAGGCGGCGCAGATTGTCGTGGAGGCGTTTGAACGATTCATTGGTTTTATCGTGGACGACGTGGAGCAGGCCGGGACGATCGAGCCCCTGCAAATCCAGGGTGCGGCGCAGGGACCCGTCCTGCGAACAGGGGATCAGTGTGAACTCCAGGCATTGCAGCACGCGGTCCACGGCGGGGTGCTGCGTGGACGCGCTGAGTGTCTGCAACGAATCTTCCAGAGTTTCCAGCAGCAGCCCCAATCCCAGATGGATCAGGCAGCGGCCAATGCCCATGCCGCGGAATCCGTTGGGCACAATAACGAGATCCAGCCGCGCATTGTAGGAAATGCGTTGTTGGGAATCGACGCGGGGGAACGCGACCAAAGAAATGCAGCCGATCGGATCATTTTTATAAATCAGGACGAGGACGTTGTGATTTTCCTGCAGGGCGGTGGGGCTGGTGTCGAGCAGGCTCACCAGTCCGGGTTCGAGAAAGCGGAAACGTTTGAAAGTGGTCACGTCGCCGAATTGCAAAGCCATGTGTGGATACGCAGACACACGCTTCGCGATCACATGGCAGGCATCGGTATTTAAAACCCGGGAGTTCATGGTTTCCTTATTCTTAAATAGAGGCGTGTATCCAGTATAAGGGCTGTTGAGCTTTTGCCAAGTGGAGGAGCTGGAAAAAGTCGGGGACGGATTTTAATCTGGCTGAAATCAATCAGTTTTTGGGTTGGACCTGCTCCAGGATTTTCAGGATGCCGTCCATGTCGTAGGTGTGGATGTACCCTTTCAGGTGGGCAGCCAGCTCCTTGCCGTCGCCACCCTCCAGAGCTTCCAGGTATTTTTTGAGTTGCGTGATATTGTAAAATTCGGCGGCTTCTTTCAAATTGTTGAGCAGTGCGGATGGAATCGAGAAACCCGAAAAATCGTCGGGCGTGGGAAGAGTTTTCTGGTCAGGCTCCGGTTCTATGTAATCGAATTTTACTTGCAGCAGTTTTTGCAGGGAATTGAACACTTCCTGTGTCCGGAACGGTTTGAGGATGATGTCGTGGCAACCCAGTTGCAGGAACCGTTCGATTTCGTGTTCCAGCACCGAGGCGGTGATGACGACGATTTTAAAGCGGTCGTTGCCGAACTCGCGGATGATTTCCTGAATGGCGCGGGTGCCATCCATTTTGGGCATGCGAATGTCCATAAAAATGATGTCGGGCAGGTGTTCGCGGGTCTGAGCCACGGCTTCCAATCCGTCTTCGGCTTCCAGCGTCTCGACGCCGATGCTGCTTAGAAACCGGCACAGCACCTCGCGGTTTTCCTCCACATCATCCGCGATGAGCGCCTTGATGTGCTGGCCGGCTTCCAGACGGGACACCACCCGTTGTTCATCGTCCGGGATTGTGATGTCGTGGGGGGGAGGCGGTAGCTTGATGGTGAAGTTGAAATTGGTTCTGCGTCCGACCTCCGACTCCACATTCAACTCGGAACCCAGCAGCATCACCTGCTTGCGTGCAATGGCCAGGCCCAGCCCGGTGCCGCCTGTTTTGCTCCCTTGCGTGCCCTGACGGAACGGCTCGAAAATGGAATTCAGTTCTTCCTGTTGAATGCCCTGGCCGGTGTCCGTAACGTCAAAGCGGTACTGGTGGTTGTCCAGCATGGTGACGCCGACTGTGATCCTGCCGGACTCGGTGAATTTGATCGCATTGCTCAAAAGGTTGATCAGAACCTGTTTCAATTTCGCTTCATCGCCGAGCACGATGGCCTTTTGATCGGGGACAGAATGGAATTCCAGATCCAGCCCCTTTTGCTCGCTGCGCAATTTGAACATGGAGTACAGATGGTCGAGCAGCAGGTCCAGATTGAAGGGCGCCGGTTGCAACTCCATGCGCCCGGCCTCAATTTTGGAGATGTCGAGGATATCGCTGATCAACGCCAGGAGGTTGCCGCCGCTTGAGATGATGGTGTCCACCGCCTTGCGTTGTTCGGGGTCCAGCCTCCGGTCGCGTTGCAGGATCTGCGAGTAACCCAGAATGGCGTTGAGGGGAGTGCGGATTTCGTGGCTCATGTTGGCGATGAAAGTGCTTTTCGCCATGTTTGCCGCCTCTGCCGCCACCTTGGCGTGCTGCAACTGCCCTTCAAAATTTTTGCGCTCGGTGATATTGGTGCACAATCCGCACAGTCCGTAGATTTCGTTGTTCGCGTCACGCAGAGGGAATTTGACCGACAAATAGGTCTCGGCGACCTCGTTCTGGATGATCAGTTCTTCGGTTTCTACGGACTGGCCGGAGTTGAGCACATCCTGTTCCTTCAGGAAGAAATGTTGCTGCACCTCTGGCGGGAATATGGCTTCCGAGGTTTCTCCCCGGACGTCGTCGTTCTTCAGATCGAATAGATTTTCAAACTGATGATTGACCAGCAGGAAACGGCGCTCCCGGTCTTTCATGTAAACCACAGGCGTGGCGTAGTCGAGCACGTTCTGCAGACGTTGCTCGCTCTCGCGCAGGGCGTTCTCAGACTTTTCCCGAACCTCGATTTCGCGCTGCAGGTCCCGGGTGCGTTCTTCCACCTTGGCTTCCAGTTCGTCATGCGCCTTCAGCAGGGCCCGGTCGCGTTCCTGAATCTGGCCGAGCATGGCGTTGAACTGGTTGACGAGAAATCCCAACTCGTCTTCGCGATCCTTTTCAGCGCGGATCGAAAAGTTCTGTTCTTTGGAAATGCGGTTGACGGTTTCAGTAAGGTGAAGGATGGGATTTGAAACCATGCCCTGCAGGCGCGACGACAGGAAAAATGTGACCAACAGGGACAGGACGAATACGGTTCCGGCCACGACGCCATACTGATTGAGCCTGTCGTGTAAAAGATGACTGTCGGATTGAATGTAAATGGTGCCGATTCTTTTCCCGTTCACCGTGATGGGATGGAACAGCTCGATGCGGTCGTCTTCCGTGGGCGGGGACGACCACAGAGGGGGGTTGGGAAACGCCTCCTCTCCTTTATCGTTTCGGTGATAATGTGCAAACAGCTCTCCCTGCCGGGTGTACAGAGCGGTGGCGATGATGCGGGAGTCCATTTTTAGGGTTTGCAGGGTCTCCCGCGCGGTTTGGGGATCCTGAAAACGCAGGGAAGCGGCGCTGTGCGCCCCGATAATCTGGGCGAGGCCCTCCAGTTCCCGCGTTTGGGTGCTGTGGAATGTCCTGATGTCGTAAATACTTAAGCCGATGACCGCAAGCAGCAGGGCCACCGAACTGGCAAGCATGATGATGCTGATGAGCTTTTTCCGGAGGGAAATGTTTTTCCAGAAATCCATGGGCCGCCGCGTGATCTGAAAGTGAATTCTCCCTTCCTATTGTAATGAGAAAATCCGAAAAGCGAAATTTTTTCGCCCCCAACTCCAAAAAGAGAAAGCCCCACACCGGCGGGTGTGGGGCTTTCCATGCTGCTTGCGGAGACTCCAGAAGAAATGATCGGGTGAATCACTTCAAACCGGAGGCTCCCACTGTACTGTGACTAGACAATGGATCACCTCCTTTCATCCAGGGGGTGGTTCATCGCGCTCAGGACGCCCTGGCTCCCATTTGCGCAACCCTTCATTCCGATTGAATCATAAAAATCCAATCGAGAAAACAGATTTTGCGAAGGGGGTTTGCGCGGGCCTGTCAGTACCCGCGCAGGTGCTGGCGGATTTGCTTGGCCGCCATTTCATACAATTGATGTTCGGAGCCGCCCAGCAGGCCGCCTTCCACGCGGGTGTGTATTTCCCACGCGCCCAGCATGCCCTGTTTGCCCATGAGCGCCACCTTGACCACAAGGCGCGCCTCGGCGGCATCGCTGATGCCGAATGTGAAAAACCGTTTCAGGCGGCTGCCCGCCGTGTAGCGGTCGATCTGGAACTTCAACTCCCAGCGCGCGTCTTCGGGGTCGATGGCGACGATGTACAGGGAGTTGCGGAATTCATCTTCCAATGCGAGTTTGAGTTGCATGCCGGGATCGGCCAGCGTCCCCTGGGTTTCCGTAATGTGGTTCAGGAAAATGGTATTGCGGTGTTCGGTCCATCGCTTGTGGGTGGTGGACTCGAAATGCGTGCAGGCGCCCAGCGATAACATCATCGCCAGGCCGATCGGTAAAAAAATTTTGGTCATCAGAACTCGTTCTCCAGAATCACCCTGGGTCTCAGGGGTAACAGGTTTGCCAACGGGAATTTGAATTTTCTGTTTGGATTAGGACAACCACTCCACCACTTTTTCTTCGAATCCACTGAACCAGATTTGCAATTCGATCGGGATCATGCTGTTGAAGTAGGTCAGGTACCCCGAGGCGAGCGCATAGCCGAGAAGGATCAGCAGCAAGCCGCTGAACACGTTCGTGGAATGCAGCAGCAGCGAATGCTTGCCGACCTGCACGTTCCAGCCCTTGCCGCGCAACATGCGCCAGAACCAACTGTCCTTGCTGAGGTGGCTGCAGAACGCCGACAGAATGACCAGCGGCATGCCGAGGCCGACGGCGAAAAAGAACAGCAGCGTCATGCCTTGCAGAATGGTTTTCTCCGATGCGGCCAGGATCAGGATGCCGGACAGGATGGGGCCGACGCACGGCGTCCAGCCCATGGCGAAGGTGGCGCCGAACAGGTAATAACCGACCAGGGTGGAGGTCGGCGCATTTTGAAATGTCGCGCCGGAAAACCCTTTGCCGAACACAGTCATCACGCCGAAGATCAACACCAGGATGCCGCCCCAGGTGGTCAGCGAAAACAGGTAATCCCGCAACAGGCTGCCCAGAAAACTCGCCGATGCCCCCATCAGCACAAACAGCGATGCCAGTCCGCAGAAGAAAGCGAAGGAGTTGAGCGTCATGCGCGTGCGCGATGTTTGCGCGGTGACGGCGAAGTACGCCGGCAGGATCGGCAGCGTGCAGGGCGACAGGAAACTGAACAGGCCCGCCGCCAGTGACAGGATGCACAGCACGATCAGGTTGGTCTGGGGCAGCGCCGACTCCGGTTGAAACGGATTGGACGCGCCGGCGGCGAACAGGCTGTCGCTCTGCGCTGAAGATTCCGGAGACGCGCCGAAGGCATCGGTTCCCTTGCCGAAAGCGGGCGGGTTGCCGGAATTGGATTGCGTGTTCGACAGCGCGGCCTGTTTCGAGTCCGTAAAATGTTTGGGTTCGCTGGAACTGGCGCAACGGAATCCCACGTCCGGGCCCATGGAAGCGGGCGGCATGTACTGGCGGTACCCGGCGCGTGCAAATTCTTTCAGCACGATCTCGTAAAAATTGCCGGGGAAGTGGCCGATGTTGGCGGCCGAATGGCCGCGCACCACTTTCTGCTGCTGTCCGAATCCCGCCAGGGTTTTGTCGTTGCCCTTGTAGGCGTTGTAATCGTCCGCCACCCATTCCCACACATTGCCGACCAGATCGTGCACGCCTTCCGGCGTGGCCCCTTCAGGATGGCTGCCCACCGGGGTCAGTTTCAACCGCGTCCGGGAATCGCCGGACAGAGCGGCCTTGTTGATATCGAACTCATTGCCCCAAGGGTACTCGCGTCCATCGGCGCCGCGGGCGGCGCGTTCCCATTCCTTTTCCGTCGGCAGGCGTTTGCCCGCCCAGTCGCAGAAGTTGGACGCATCGTACCAGGAGACCCACACCACCGGCAGGTCTGCCTGTCCTTCCGGGTAGGTGCCGTTTTCCCAGTATTCCGGCGGCACCGCGCCCAGGTCGTCGAGGAACTGCTGGTAGCGGCGGTGGGTCACTTCAAAACGGTCGATGTAGAACCCCTTCAGGAAGGGTTTTTGCTGCGGCTGTTCATCCTGGTAAAGCGGCTTGGGCACGCCGACGGCCAATAGATCGCCGGTCTCATCGACCCGATCGGTGCCGAATAGAAACTGCCCGGCGGGGATGTGCACCATGTCGCCTTCCAACGCCCGGTCCGGTTGTTCGCCGTGCGCGAACAACGCGGAGGCACCGGGGCCGAGGCAGGCCAGGCAGATCAGAAATGTAAAGAGTGTGCGCAATGTCATATCCGGATAGTGGGTTGCATCAGGGAGCCGAAGCGGTGCTCTTCATCGGGCCGGCCGGGGATTGTGAGGGTCCGTTCAGCAGGTCCCTGAAATAAGCGAGGGTTTCCGGCTTGGACCAATCCTCGGCTCCCGTGAGCACGCCAAGAATGCGGCCTTCGGGATCGATCAGGAACGTGGTCGGCAGGCTGTGCACGCCGTACCGTTTGCTGATTTCCTGATCGGGGTCGAGCAATACGGGAAACGTCAGATCGTAAGCCGCCATGAAGGGCGTCACCACGCGCGCGCCGAAGGGATCGTTGGAGATGCCGAGTACGGTCAGGTTGTTTGTCTGAAAGCGGCGATGCAGCGCTTCCAGAGAAGGCATCTCGATTTTACACGGACCGCACCACGTGGCCCAGAAGTTGAGCAGCAGGTAGCGGCCGCGGTAGTCATGCAAGGACCGGTCTTCGCCGTGCAGGGATTTTAAAGTGAACGCGGGCGCGGGGTCGGTATCGGGACCGGCGGCTGCGGGAGCGTGGGCAAGCAGCACCGCTGCGAGCAACACAGCAGCCCAACCCCGGTTGTGCCTGAAACGAAAACGACCCGGCTGGCACAGCGGCCGGGTCGAGCATGTCTGACTCATAAGCATCGAAACGGAATGGCCGGGGTTCCCCCGGCACGTGTCAAATTACTCAACCGCCTCTATACAGCGTACCATGGGAATGGCTTTTTTCAAGGCGCGTTCGATGCCCATTTTGAGGGTCATGGTGGAACTGGAGCAGGAACTGCACGAGCCCACCAGGCGTAACTTCACGATCCCATCGTCGATGTCCACCAACTCCACATTGCCGCCGTCCTGCATCAGTTGCGGCCTGAGGGTGTCGAGAACGGACTCGACTTCATCTTTCATTTCGTCAGCCAAGGTTCTGATTCCTTGTTATTGAGGTTCCGGGTTGCGCCACCCGATCAGTCTTCATCGCCGACGAGAGCTTTTTTCTTCGCCAGAAGTTCCTCTTCGGTTTCCTCGTGTTCCGGATCCTTCGGAATGCAGTCCACCGGGCACACTTCCACGCACTGGGCTTCTTCGTACCAGCCCACGCATTCGGTGCAGTGTTCCCAGTCGATGACGTAGATTTCGTCACCTTCGGAAATGGCTTCATTCGGGCATTCGGGTTCGCAGACGCCGCAGTTGACGCAATCTTCGGTGATCATCAAAGCCATGATGTATTTCCTCCAACAAAAACAGACCGGCTGTTTTCAGATCGGGTTTTCAATCCCATTTTTCAAACGACTCGGTACCAGGGTTCCATTCAAAGAACGCCTGATCCCGTATTTCTCCATTATACACGGAAATGACCAGGTATCGGGCCTCGGGATAGGTCGGTTGACCGTCAAACAAGGCCATTGCTTTATCCTCGTCCGAAAAGTACGCATCGTGATCCGGATGCGAATGATAAAACAACTTGATCGCCAGTTTTTTTTGATCCGCCTCCCGCAAAATCCCCATCAACTCCTTGGGGTCGATGTAGAAGGCGGTGCGCGCATCGCGCACGAACATTTTCGGGTCCTTTTCGTGCAACTGGTTCTGAATGTTGGTGCAACGAAACAGGATATCCTCTGCGTCCGTATCGGGCTTGCCGATGATGATCCCACAGCACTCGTAGGGGTACTCTTCCAACGCGTGTCGGCGCGCATCCTCCAGCATGTCCGCAGCCAGTGAGATCATGTTCAATGTCCTATTTTGGTTCCCGAAATCGGGGTTTGTCAATCAATTTCTGGGACGGTTCAGAGGCCGGCCGGGCCCGCAGATCAAAGACCTAACCTCTGAATCCACAAGTGTTTTTAAACGTGCGACCGGATCACGAGATTGTCCTCGACCTGGATCTGGCAGGCCAGCCTGAGATTGGGGTTTTTAGCGATCGCCTTTTTGAGGTTGTTCTCTTCAACTTCATTGCGGGGCGCTACGTCCCCGGCCACCACTTCCACCCGGCAGGAGGAGCACAGGCCGCGTCCCCGGCAGTTCAAAATCTTGAAGATATGCTGATAGATGCCAACTTTATTGGAGATGGCGGCCTCGCGCAGGTTGGTTCCCGGCTCGACCTGGATGGTGCGGTTTTGTTTTTCGAATTGAATGGTCAACATGCTTCCACCTGTACGAAGTCACCCAAATGTCCTTTGCCCAGATAGCCGTGAAACGCGCTGCCCACCGTGGTGCAGGCGGTGGTCATGTGCACGTATTCGCACTGGCCGTCATCGGCTTTCAGCACCCCGACCTGGGTGTATGGGGGGATCTGGCCGCCGCAATTGGCGCATTCCACCGAATGGGTTTGACAGATCGTTATAAGACAGGACCGGCACACCACGGGGTTGAAGACATGCACGTCCTGGCCCTCGTACTCGAGAACCGTCGGCAGGGATTCCACCGCGACGCCGCATTGGCAGCAGGAATGGGTGGTGTGAGCATTCGGTCTGGTATCGGTCATCAACGATCTCGCCACACTTCAGTGGAATTGAGGCCATTGTATATCAAAGCAGGTTCAATTCAAAGCGGGTTCAATTGATGCAAACTTTTCTGTATTCGCTGAACTGGTCGATCACCTTGCCCGCGCCCTGCACGATGCTGAGCAGCGGGTTCTCCGGCAGGTTGACCTTGAGGCTGGTGGATTCTTCGAGCAGTTTGTCGAGGCCGCGGATCAAGGCGCCGCCGCCGGTCAGGTAGAGGCCGTTGGTGTAGATGTCGCCGGAGAGTTCCGGCGGGGTTTTTTCCAGTGCGCGCAGCACCGCCCCGGCAATGGCGCTCAACGGTTCCCTGAGGGCTTCGCGGATTTCCTCGTCGTTGACCAGGATGGAGGTCGGCACACCGGTCTTCACGTTGAGGCCGCGCATCTGCGTGGTCAGCGGTTTGGGCAGCGGGTAGGCGCTGCCGACGGCGATCTTCACGCGCTCCGCTTCGAAGATGCCGACGTTGAGATGGTGCTGGATGCGCATGTAACGCTGGATGGCCTCGTCCATTTCGTCGCCGCCCAGGCGGATGGATTCGCCGTAGGCGATGGAGGACAGGCAGGTCACAGCCACGTCCGAGGTGCCGCCGCCGATGTCGATGACCATGTTGCCTTCCGGCAGGTGCACCGGAATGCCGACGCCGATGGCCGCCGCCATGGGTTCTTCCACCAGATAGACTTCGCGCACGCCGGACAAAAGCGCCGCGTCGATCACCGCTTTCTTCTCAACCTGCGTGATGCAGGTGGGGATGCCCACCACCATGCGCGGTTTCACCAGACGGTAATGGGTCAGCACTTTTTTGATGAAGTACGAAATCATTTTGTTGGTGATTTCGAAGTCGGCGATGACGCCGTCTTTCATCGGGCGAATGGCTTGCAGCTTGGCGTGAGTGCGGCCGTACATGCGCTTGGCTTCGAGGCCCACCGCTTCCACGCGCGGCGTGCCGAATCCGTTGTTGCTGACGGCGACGATCGACGGTTCGTTCAGCAGAATGCCCTGATTGCGGACATAGATCAGTGTGTTGGCCGTGCCCAGGTCCATGGCGACGTCCGAGGTGAACAGGTTGAGAAGACTGCTCCATAAACTAGGCATGTACGTTGTCTCCGGTAGGGGCGATGCGGGTCAGGGACGAAACCAGGAGGGCGGTCAGATGGTCTCCGTCCTGTGGATATGCGGCGGCGCCGAATTCCAGTGCGGGCCGGTACGGGGTGTCGCCGCACGGGATCGCGGGTTCTGTCAGGTGCTGCTGGATTTGCGATTCGTAAGCCAGAGCCTGCTCGCAATCCAGATTGACCAACAGCACCGCAAGCGAGGTTTCCCCGGCTTTGAAAATCAGTTTGGGTCGCGGCAGCAGCGTGGACAAGCGGCTGGCGGCTTCGTTCAAAATCGTTTCGCTCGCCTCAAATCCCTGTTTGCGCGACAGGGTATCGAGATTGGTGAAGTGGATGCTGAGCATGCTGATCTGGCGGTCGGGGCTGAAGATTTCATCTTCCACGCTGACCGACTGCACGGCGGCGAAATGCGGCGTATGCAGATGGCGGCGGGCGGGGATGTCCTCCGGCGCGCGGCCGGATGCGCCCAGGGCCGGGGACTGCGCCGCAAAGGTCGTCATCCACAACAGCTTGCCCAGATCCACCGGTTGCAAACCGCCGACCCGCTGCGTGGCGCACAGAACGGCTCCCGCCGGGTGCCGTTTCAGGTTCATCGGCACCGCCAGCAGCGAGGCGAAGTTCCCGGCGTTTTCGTTTTTATGGAACAGCACGAACGGCCGGTTCTTGGTGTCGCCGATCAATACCGGGCTGCCGGATTTCGCGGTCTGGCCACAGAGACCCACTCCCCATTCCAGAGCGAGGTCCTTGAGACCGGGATTCCAGCCGCGCGATGCCGCCAGGCGGCCGTCGCCCTGTTCGTCGAACCACACCACGGCCATTGCGTCCATCTGCATGATGTTTTTCGGAATGTGCACGAAGCGTTCGCTCAGGGCGCGCAGGTCCGGCGACTCGGCCAAAAAGCGGCACCATTTGAGCAACGCCGCAAAATCCGTCGGCTCGCCCTGAAACGAAACCGGCGAGCTCTCCCGCTCCAGGTGCCACAGGATCTGCTGCATCAACGGCGTCATCATTTTCTGCACTTTGGTGGAGAACCCGTACTGCTCCTTCGAGTCGATGTACAACAGGCCTTTCAGCATGTCCTCGTCCACCAGCGGGATCAGCATCAGCGATTTGATCTCTTCCTTTTTGCGGTAGAGGTCCAGCTTCGGCGCGGCCTCGCGGGAAAAATCCATCGTCACCGTCTTCAATTCAAACGCGGCGCGGCCCAGCACACCCTGACCGATTTTGAACGATGCGTCGGAGCGAACCTGCGGACTCAGCGACAGCTGGGCGCGCAGCGTCAACGTCTCCGCATCCGGCTGCAACACGAACAGGGCCGTGGTGTAGGCGTCGGCGACATTGCTGATGATGTCCATCAGGTTGCTGAGCGGGTTGTCAATGGTCATGTTGCAGGTCGGTTTCCCAATATGGCGCGGTGCGAACCGTCGCGCACAGGTGAATGATTGAACGCCGCCGTTCCGGCAGGCTCCAAGGTGCCCGCAGGCAGGCAGGTGATCAAGCGGCGGGTCCGGTGCGGGCCGGTTGCGGCCCGCGAACAATCTCCCAGGTTGCAATAACCCGTTTAAAATAAATATTTTAAAGCCCGCCTGCGAGGGTGTCAATCGTTTTGCCGGACGGCGGGAAAGGCCGGGGCGCGGGAGTTCTCAACGCCCGGCGCAAATACCTTGACAGAATCTGAAGGGCTGCATATACTCCTAGCCTCTTGCACGGATTTTTTGTTATGATTCCGGAACATAGCGTGGGCTGATAGCTCAGCTGGGAGAGCATCGGCCTTACAAGCCGAGGGTCACAGGTTCGAGCCCTGTTCAGCCCACCATTTTTTTCTTATTGGATCCAGGCCGGGGGCCGGAAAGGGAGCGCATCCTCCCCTTTGTGACACCGTTCCCATCCCATCCATAAAGACGCAGCACGGGGACGAGGCCCGTCCCCCACGACCAGAGCGGGGTCGTAGTTCAGTTGGTTAGAACGCCGGCCTGTCACGCCGGAGGTCGCGAGTTCGAGTCTCGTCGGCCCCGCCATTTTTTTAAGAAGGCCGTGAAAACGGCCCCAGCGGACCGCCCGATTTTTTGTTATCGAATCGGGCGATTTTTTTTTGCGCGCTGTTCCGGCCCGGCGCCGGATTCCCGCGCATCCCCGGAAGTTCCCGCTGGATCAGCGGCTTACCGGCCTTGCGGCACGCGGTCATCGACGGCGTCGTCCATCTCCGGCTCGCCCAGCTGGTACTTCTCCTTCAACGCTTGCAGCCGCTGCCGGATCACGCCCGATTCACCCAGCCGTTTGCCCCACTGCCGTCCGGCCTCGGAGGACGCCTGCATCATCTCCGGCATGCGTTCCACCCACTTGCGGTAGGCGGGCGTCTGGAACGTGGCGATCAGTTGGCGGATTTCATCGTGCGTGAAGGTGCGGTCATACACCGGCAGGATTTCCTCGATCAGGCCGCCCAGGTCGTCATCGGTGATGAGGGTGTTCAGAAAATCGTCCCAGAACGCTTTCGGGATGTTCTGGTTCTTGTAGGCGGCTTTCAGGATGTTGGCGTAGCTTTGCAGCATCAGCGGGCGGAACTGTTTGAGACCCTTGATGGTGCCGGAGACTTCCATCAGGGTCTGAATGTCGCGCTTCTTGGCGGCATCGATCTCCGCCGACGCCGGGACGGCGAGCACCCACCCTGCCAACAAGATAAAACTCACCGCTGCCGCTTTAAAAACCGTCTGCCGGGTGTTCATGACCGCCCCTCCTTGAAAATTCGAAGAAAAAATGAAATGCTTCCTACTATAACCCGGCTGTCAGAAATAGAAAGGCATCTTTGAACCCGCAAGCGCGGCGACCGGGTTTGCCCCGGGGGGCCCGCGCCTTGGAATCAGGAGGTCCTGCCATGGAGACGACGTACAACTATCCCCGTTTTTCTTCCGAGTATTACGATTTCTCGGAGTTCCCCGGACCCAGGCCGGGCGAGACCCTTCCCGATATTGCGGTCACGGATCTGGAAGGCAAGCCGGTGCGCCTGTCCGATTTTCGCGGCCAGCCGCTGGTGCTGGAAACCGGCAGCGTCACCTGTCCCATCTACGTGCAGGAAATCCGCCCGATGAACCGCCTCGCGCGCGACTACCCGCATGTGAAGTTCCTGACGCTGTATGTGCGCGAAGCGCATCCCGGAGAGGAGTTGCATGAGCACAAGGACATCGAGGACAAACGCCGCTGCGCCGCCATGCTGGCCGCCCAGGACGGTGAGAAGCGGCAGATCCTGGTGGACGATCTCGATGGCAACGCGCACCGCCAACTGGGCGGTTTCCCCAACCTGGTGTACGTCATCGATGGAGAGGGCACGGTCATCTTTCGCGGCAACTGGAATCACCCGGACAAGGTGGAAGAGATTCTCCAGTCCGGCGACTTCACCAGCGTGCGCCATCGCGATCTGTACGGCCCCGACTTCCCCACGCCGTACACCATGTACCGGGTGCTGGCGCGCGGCGGCAGGCTGGCGTTCTGGGATCTGGCGAAATCCATCCCGCGTCTGTTGAAAAACCACAAGGTGGTGGAACAACAGGGCAGGCGGCAGGAAGAAACCCACCGGCCTCAACCCAAAACCGAAGCCACGGCGGGGTAATCCCCGTATGCCGTACGGCAGGACATCATGGGATTTTACGAAGAGCACATCCTGCCGCGCGGCATCGACTGGGTGCTGTCGGCGGAACGCTTTCACACGGTGCGCCAGCAGACGGTTGCGGGCGCCATGGGCGTGGTGCTGGAAGTGGGCTTCGGCTCCGGACTCAACCTGCCGTTTTACCCCGATGCGGTGAGCAAACTGTACGCGCTCGATCCCTCCCGCGTGGCGCGCAAACTCGCGGCCAAACGCATCCGCCGCGCGCCGTTCCCCGTTGAGTTCGTCGCCTTAAAGGAAAACGGCGTCATCGACCTGCCGGATCAGTCGGTGGACGCCGTCGTCACCACCTTCACCCTGTGCACCATTGCGGACGCCGCCGCCGCGCTCAAAGAATTCCAGCGCGTGCTCAAGCCCGGCGGGGTGTATCATTTTATGGAGCATGGACGCGACCCCGATCCCAACATCGCCCGCTGGCAGGACCGGTGGAATCCCATCCAGAAATGCCTGGCGGGCGGCTGCCACGTCAACCGCCCCATCGCGCAGCTCATCCAAGACTCCGGCTTCACCCTCCACGCGTGCGACAACTTTTACCTGGATGGACCGAAACTGTTTACTTATATGTATAGCGGTGAAGCGATCCTCGCTTCTTCATAATACAACGCTCCATTTTCTGCGGTCTCTCCCCACATCCAAACAAAACGCTAACCGGATTCAAACACGGGGGCCGTTTAATGGTACGATATGAAACGAATTTTGGAGGGTCGCATGACCGCAGAAAAGATACTGGTGGTGGAGGACGAGGAAGACATTCAGGAACTGCTCCGTTACAACCTGTCGCGCGAGGCGTTCAAGGTCACCTGCGTGGACACGGGCGAGAAGGCGCTCAAGCAGGTGGCGGCGGAGGTGCCGGACCTGGTGGTGCTGGACCTCATGCTGCCCGGCATCGACGGCCTCAATGTCTGCCGCTCGATCAAAACCGATGCCGCGTTGCGCGACATCCCCATCATCATGGTCACCGCCAAGGGTGAGGAGAGCGACGTGGTGACGGGTCTCGAAATGGGCGCGGACGATTACGTCACCAAACCCTTCAGTCCGAAAATTTTTATAAGCCGCGTGCGCGCCGTGCTGCGCCGCCGCACGGAACCGGCTCCCGCCGAGGACGGCGTCCTCACGGTGAAAGACCTCAGCATCCACCCCGGCCGCCACGAGGCCAAGGTGAAGGGCCAGAAACTGGACCTCACGTTCACCGAGTTCCGCATCCTGCAAATCCTGGCGTCGCGCCCCGGCTGGGTGTTCACGCGCGGGCAGCTGGTCGATGCCATCCGCGGCGAGGACCACGCGGTCACCGACCGCTCGGTCGATTTCCAGATCGTCGGCCTGCGCAAGAAGCTGGGCGACTGCGCCGATTACATCGAAACGGTGCGCGGGGTGGGGTACCGGTTCCACGACGACGCATGATCAACAAAACCCTCCATCACCAGATCTATCTCTCCTACCTCCTTCTTACGTTCATCGCGCTCGGCGCCATCGGCTGGTACTCGCTCAGCTCGCTTCAGCAATTTTTATACGACCGCACGTTTCAGGACCTGGAGGCGCGCGCCCAGCTGGTCGAGACGCAGACCCGCGATCTGTTCCACGCCGGCAAGCACGCGCCGCTGCGCCAACGGGCGGACGAGTTGGGCAGGGCCGGAGGCATGCGGGTGACGCTGATCACGCCTGAGGGCAACGTGATCGCCGACTCGCACCGCGACCCGTCACAGATGGACAATCACGGCACGCGTCCGGAAGTGGTGAAGGCGCTCAAGGGCGAACACGGATCGTCGCAACGCTACAGCCACACCCTGAAAACCGAATTGATGTATGTGGCGGTGCCGCTGCGTCACAATGGCCAGGTGACCGGTGTCGTGCGCACGGCGTTGCCGTTGACGGTCATCCACGAAATGCTGGAGGGCATCACCTATAAAATCGCGTTGGCCGGTCTGGTCATCGCGCTCATCGCCACCCCGATCAGCCTGCTCGTGTCGCGCCGCATCAGCCGTCCGTTGCTCGCCATGAAGGAACACGCCGAGCGGTTTGCACAGGGCGACCTGCGCTCGCGCATCCACGTCAACGGGCCGCAGGACATCGACAACCTCGCCTTTGCGCTCAACACCATGGCGGCGCAACTTGACGAACGCATCCGCACCATCACCGCCCAGCGCAATGAGCAGGAAGCCATCCTCGCCAGCATGGTGGAGGGCGTGATCGCTGTGGACAGCGACGAGGCCATCATCAGCATCAACCAGTCGGCGGCGCGGTTTCTCGACGTGCGTATGGAAGACGCGCAGGGGCGCAGCGTGCCGGAGGTGTTTCGCCATTCGCAGATTCAGGACTTCGTCAAGCGCGCGCTCAAAAGCGTGGAGGCGGTGGAGAGCGACCTGGTGCTCGACCGCCCGGACGAGGAACGCTATCTGCAGGCGGTGGGCGCGGTGTTGAAGGACGCGGGCGATGTCACCATCGGCGCGGTCATCGTGCTCAACGACGTCACGCGGTTGCGCCGGTTGGAAAACATGCGCCGCGATTTCGTCGCCAACGTGTCGCACGAGTTGCGCACGCCGATCACTTCGATCAAGGGCTTCGTCGAGACGCTGCTCAGCGGGGCGATGCAGGAACCGGAAAACGCCGAGCGGTTTTTACGGATCGTTTCCAATCAGTCGGATCGGTTGAACGCCATCATCGACGACCTGCTCAGCCTGTCGCGCATCGAACAGGATTCGGAGAAGGGCGGGCTCGTCATCCAGGAAACGGAGTTGCGCGGATTGCTGGAGACGGCCATCCAGCACAGCAGCCGGCAGGCGGAGGAGAAAAATATCCGTATCGAGGTGGACTGCGACGCGGCGCTCCAGGTGGCGCTCAATCCGCCGCTGTTCGAGCAGGCGCTGGTCAACCTCGTGGACAACGCCATCAAGTACAGTGAAAACGACACCTGCATCCGCGTGACGGCGCAGGCCTCGCCTCACCAGGTGGTGGTGTCGGTGGCCGACCAGGGGCGCGGCATCCCGCGCGAACACCTGCCGCGTTTGTTCGAACGGTTTTACCGCGTGGACAAGGCCAGAAGCCGGCAAATGGGCGGCACCGGACTGGGCCTTGCCATCGTCAAGCACATCGCGCAGGCACACAACGGAAAAGTGAGTGTGCAGAGCACAGTGGGCGAGGGCAGCGTCTTCCGCATTCATGTGCCGCGCGTCGAGGCGGGGGAGCCGGCCGGGAATGCCTAACGCGGGTCGCGCACCGCGCGCGCGCCGCCGTGTTTGCAGAACGACAACCTGCGGACGTTGACCAGGCCTTGTGGAAAATAAAACGAGCGCGCGCAGCAGTCGGTGAGTTGGGTCTCCTCCTTTTCACTGGACCAGTACCAGTAGGCCGCGCCGGGTGAAAAGGCCTTGTCGAGATGCAGCGGGTGTTCGGGGTCCTCATCCCAGGCGAGTATGTTTTCCTTGGTGTTGTCGTAAATGCTGCCCAGTTCCCGAATGTTGGGCATGCGCCAGTCGGTGTATCCGCCCGTTTCGAGGTTGCGGACATAGAGGTCCGCGTCGGACCAGTTGAGGCAGCGGCCGAGTTCCGCGTAGCTGTCTTTCTGCGTCCACATCAACCCGTTGGCGTCGGTGAGGGTGCCGTCGCCGTTGTCGATGAAATGGGTTTTCGGCGGGGGCGGAGGGGGAGGAATCCACGCCGGCGCCTCGAAGGGTTTGTCATGGATGTAATGGCTGGGGTCGGCGGCGAAGGCACGGCCGGTGACGGCTCCGCTGAGCGCAAAGCCCAGCAGGACGGCCACCATCGATACCTTGAACGGAGTGGCCTTTCCTCTCCGGTAATATTTTCCGAAAAACACAGGGCCTCCTTCTTCTTTTCAGATCCCAGCTTTTTATATCATACTGGCTGCAATGAAATCGATACTCTTTTAATGGACGCAGGTTTGCAGGAAAGGAATCGAATCATGGCCAAACACAAAGTCTGTAAGACAGGCGATCTGGCGGAAGGCGAGGGCAACAAGTTTGAGATCAACGGACAGGATATCGCCGTGTATTGCGTCGAAGGCACATTCTGGGCGACGGCGGACTTCTGCCCGCACCGCGGCGGCTCGCTGGGGCATGGCAAGCTGGACGGCAAAACCATCATCTGTCCCAATCACGGTTGGCAGTTCGACATCACCACCGGCGAATGCCTCAACAATGTCAGTGGTGAGGTGGACACGTTCACGGTGTCGGTGGAAGGCGACGAGGTGTTTGTCGAGTTGCCGTGAGGCTCAGCCGTCCACGCGCCGCAGGGTATGGATGGGTTTGTTGCGCAACACGTCGATGCTGCTCAGAATGCCGGTGATGGTGGTCAGCAGAAACGCCACGAGGAAGGACCAGCCGAGCGGTCCCAGCCGGAAATGCCACGGCGATTTGACAACGTACTCCATCACCGCCCACGACGTGCCGACCGACAGCAACACGCCCACCGCTGCAGCGACGAGGCCCAGCGTGCCGTATTCGTAACCGAGGATGGCGGCGACGGCGCGGCGGCGCGCTCCCAGCGTTTTCAGGATGGCGGCTTCCTTGAGGCGGCGGAACTTGGTGGAGGCCACCGCGCCGGACAGGATGAACAGACCCGAAGCGATGGCGAAGGCGGACATGAAATCCACCAGGGTCAGCAGTTTGTTGACCACGTTTTCGATGCTCTCCACAATGTCGCGCGTGCCGAGGGCGGTGACGTTCGGCAGGGCATCGACCACCGCCTGTTGCAGTTTCAATTCTTTCTCGCGCGGGATGTGCACGGTGCTGACAAACGTGACCGGCGCCCCGTCCAGCGCTCCCGGAGAAAATACCATGTAAAAATTGGTGCGCATGTTGCGCCAGTCCACGCGGCGGATGTTGTGCACGGTGGCGGTGACATGGATGCCCTGAATGTCCATCACCAGCTCCGAGCCGATGTGTGCGTCCAGCCGCCGGGCGGCATCTTCTTCCAGCGACACCAGCGCCTTGCCTGCGTCCTCCTTGCTCCACCACTCGCCCTTGATGACTTCGTTGCTGCCCGGAGGCGGGTCCACGCGGTACGTCAATACGAACTCGCGATTGATGAACCACTCCTCGGCGTGGCGGTTGGTGTAGTCCCAGTCGTCGGTACGGCGCCCGTCGATGCTGAACAGGCGCGAGCGCACCAGCGGCGTGGTTTCTTCTTTGGCTTCCGCGCCGAAGGAGTTGATGATTGTGCGGTACTCATCCACCTGATGCTTCTGGATGTCGATGAAAAAATAATTGGGCGGCTTGTTCTCCGTGCTCTTGTTGAGCATGGCGATCATGTCCATCTGGATGAGGTGAATCGACAGCACCAGCATGATGCCCATGCCGAGCGCGGTGATGATCGATACCGCCTGGTTGTTGGGCCGGTACAGGTTGGCCAATCCATAACGCCGTGTCATGAGTGGCGACGGCGGCATCTTACGCAGCGCTTTCAAAAACAGGAGCGCCACGCCCGCCAGCAGCAACGCCGACACGATGAGGATGGACAGAAACACGAGGCCGCGTTTGATCGATTCCGCCTGCCAAAACACGATCGCCACCAGTCCCAGCGAAAACAACAGGCCCATGGTCCAGCGTTGCCGCCGCGATCCGCGCGCCAACTCTTCCTCTTCGGCGATGTGGCGGAACAGGCGCAGAGGCCGCGTGCGCACGGCGCGGATGAGTGGCCATACGGTGAACAGCAGGGTGGTCAACAGGCCGAGCGACAACGATTGCAGCGCCGGTTCCCAGTCGAATCGGGGCGTGACTTCGAGGTTCAGGAGATCCGCCATTTTTTCCGGCAGGCTGAACTGGAGTGCGTAGCCAATGCCCACGCCCAACAGGCTGCCGCTGAGGCCCAGCAGTAAAGCCTGGATCAGGTACACCATGAACACCGTGCGCGAGGTGGCGCCGAGGCAGTTGAGGATGGCGATGGTGTCCATCTTCTGCGCCATGAAGGTGCGGATGATCATGGCCACGCCGATGCCGCCCATCAGGAGAGCGATGACGCCGACCGAACCGAGGTATTTGCTCATGCGGTCGATGGCTCCGGTCAACGACGATTCCATGTCCTTGTAGGTGCGGATGGATGCGGCCTTGTCCTGGAGTCCGCGTTCGAGCAGGGCGACGCCTTTTTCCAGCGGAAAGCCGGTGGGCAGGTGCACGAGGGTTTTATTCTTCACGCGGCTGCCGGGGGCGATCAACGCCGCCTGCTCCAGCGTGGCGTTCGACACCATCACTCTGGGACCGATGCTGAAGGCGCGGGAGATGCGATCGGGTTCGCCCTCAATCACCGCCGCAATGCGCGCCTCCACCTCACCAAGCTGGAACCGATCGCCGATCTGGAGTTGGGATTTGATCAGAAAATTCGGCTCGACCAGCGCGCCGCGGTCGGCGAGCAACTCGGAGAGCGGTCCGGAAGGATTGGTGGTGAGCGTGCCGTAAAACGGATAAAACGGCGGCGTTGCCGGAACGGATTTCAACTCCACCAGCAGGTTGGCCTGGTTGCCGGGACGTTTCGGGTCCGGGAACCGCGTCATGGCGTGCAGTTCTTTAAGGAATATAAACTCGGTGCCGGCTGGCAGGACTTCTTTTTGATACGCGCGGTCTTCGGGACTTTGCGGCCAGCTGCTTTTGATCTCGATGTCCGCAGCCAGGAGCGCCTTCGATTCGCGTTGAATGGCCTGTTCGAGGATATTGGAAAAACTTTTGATCGTCATGATGGCGCCGACGCCGATGGCGAGGCAGATGACGAAGAAGAGGAAGCGCTTGCCCGCGCCACGGCTCTCCGTCAATGCCAGCCGGAACACCTGGCCGAACGTCATCTGCGACGACTTCATGATCCGGTCCATTGTGAATTGAGCACGTCATCCACCAGGTTGCCGTCGGCCATGGTCAGCGTGCGCTGGGTGCGCGCCGCGATGTGCACCTCGTGGGTGACGAGGATGATGGTCGCGCGTTTCACGCGATGCAGTTCCGTGATCAGGTCCATGATCTTGTCGCTGTTTTTGGAATCGAGGTTGCCCGTGGGCTCGTCGGCGAGCACGATGTCCGGTTCGTTGACGAAGGCGCGCGCCAGGGACAGGCGCTGTTGCTCGCCGCCGGACAACTGCGACGGGTAATGGTGCAGGCGTTCGCCCAGACCGACCACGCCCAAAAGGTCCTCCGATTTTTTATGCGCGCTGGAGGAGCCGTTGAGTTCCGCCGAGAGCAACACGTTTTCCACGGCGGTGAGGGTGGGGATCAGGTGGAAATTCTGGAACACGAAACCGAAGCGCTGGCCGCGCAAAACGGCCAGTTCATCTTCGCCGAGTTTCGTGATATCCTGCCCGTCCACGATGATGGAACCGCCGGTCGGGCTGTCGAGCCCGGCAATGAGGCTCAGCAGGGTGGTCTTGCCGCTGCCGGAAGGCCCGGTGACCGCCACGAACTGTCCGTCCGGCACCGTCAGGTCGATGCCTTTCAGGATGTCCACCCGGTGTCCGCCACCATAAAGGGATTTCGTGAGTTGTCGAATTTCGATCATCAGGTTCCGCGGGTCTGCATTGGATTGCCGTATGTTTCATTGTTGCAAAGTCAGGCGGGCATTTACAAAAATTTTTTGCGCCGCGTTCTTACTCCTCACCCTCACAGGAGCTGGCCCCGTGTCAGATAAACCCGTAATTCTCGCGTTTGGAGACAGCCTGACCTTCGGCTACCAGGTGCCGCCGGAAAAGAGCTATCCCTCGCGACTGCAACGGGTTCTGGAGGCCAAGGGGTACCCCTACAAGGTGGTCAACGCCGGGGTCAGTGGCGACACCACCGCCGGCGGCGCGGCGCGCATCGACTGGCTGCTGCGGCACGATCCGGAAATCGTGATCGTGGAACTCGGCGCCAACGACGGCCTGCGCGGTTTGCCCATCGACTCCATGCGCGAGAACCTGGCGCGCATCATCGAGACCTGTCAGAAACACGGCGCGAAGGTGTTGCTGGCGGGGATGAAGATCACGCCCAACCTGGGACGCGAATACACCGAGGCGTTCGAACAGGTGTTCCACGACGTGGCGGAGCAATACGACGTGCCGCTGATTCCGTTTTTTCTGGAAGGCGTCGCCGGTGTGCAGGAACTCACCCAGCCCGACGGCCTGCATCCGTTGGAAAAAGGCTACGCCAAAGTCACCATCACCGTGTGGAAGCACCTGGAACCGATGCTGGGGAAGAAGTAAATCAAATACTAGCCGACTGAAGAAAAAGCGGTTCCGATTTGCTTTTCTAAGATAGATAATATTCTTGAAAAAACAATGTGATCAACCGTTGGTATTGTTAAGAGAAAATTAGTTGTTGATATTAAAAGTGAGATTGATGTCATATGGCCAGGGTCTGTTAAGCCTGAATTGCTTGGGCCAATTAAATATAAATTGCCCTCAGTTTCTTCTTCAGCCTCGCACAAACCTAAGAGTGAATTATGGGGTTTGAAGCTTCCATGAATATAATTACTTGCCCATTTAAATCTAGGCCGCCAGTGGTCTAGTTCAGTGTATTTTTCCAAGTCAATTAGTTTAGGGTTTTTATTTTTTAAAACTGGAGAAGCCCACCCATAATCATTTACCAGTTCCTCTCCATACTGGTTTTTAATGTTATTGCAATGATCCCTTGCTTCAGCCATTTCCTCTTCGGTGAAAGGTTCTAATCTGGCTTTGTTTGCGTGTTTGTTGAGGTTTTCCATGGCCTTTAAGGTTTGAGCTTCTCTGCTTAAAATATATCGTGTTGAGATTTCCTCTTTGTTTTCAATGTTACAAAGAAAGCTTATTATAACCGCAATTTCGTGCAAACTTCGCCATCTTGCTAGCGCACCATCCGCATAACCAGCTTTTAGTAAGCAAAGAATTTCTCTGCCAATAAGTAAACCCCTAGTATGTAAATTATGTAAGGCTTCAAAGGTTATATGATCTAGAGGAGTTTCCATTTCCTGATTGTTTTCATGGAAGCCGTTATGAAATTCTTGTGAAAGTTCTTCTGAAATAACTATTTGTGTTTCCAGTAAATTAAGAGCGTTTTCCCATCTACTTTTATGTCTATTTTCAAATGCTTCAATTGCTGTGCGTCTTTCTTTTAGCATTTTCGGCGCATCTTTCTTCAATTGCTTGAAGACTGATTTTGCAGTTTTAGCTGTAGCAGATTTAAAGCTCTTTTTTATAATGTCTTCTATTTCTTGAAAATTTAAATCCGTTTCTTTAAATGCCCGATCTACTGCTTCCTGAAAAAACTTGTCTAAATTGTTCATTTTTTTTTATTAAATGTGTCTATGAAAATTTTTAATGTATTCAGGGTGTTTTTAGTTTTTAAAATTTCGATGGCCTGATGGTACGCGTCGGCGACGTTGCGGGAGTGGCCGGAGAGGTGAGACAGGGTCGCGGCATGATGCGCGATCATCGGCGTGGCGGGACCGCTGCCGTTTTGGAGCGCCTGTTCGCCGAGCTGCGCGATTTCGGATTTTTTCGCGGGCACGTCTTTGAGCGCGGTGAACGCGTCTCGAAGTGTCTTCACGGTATCGGCGTCGTACAGCGATTCGCAATCCAGTTTCATCTCGGCCAGTGCGTTTTCGCCCATCTGCATGTACACCTTCGCCTGTTTGTGCACGCCGTACAGCGTGCTGCCTTCCATGCCGTTGCCGATGAGCACGCGGTCGAACCCGGAAATCTTCGCCACTTCGATCATCGCCGTTTCATACCCCGGATGAAAGTAGTTGGAGGCGAGGAAGGTGTGCTGTGCTTTGAGCGGCATCAGCATTTTTTCCAGCGTCGCCAGCGTGGTGCGCTTGACGACTTCTTCGCGCAGTCCGCGCAGTCCTTCGAGTTTGGGATGGCACTGTTCGGTGCCGAGATAACCGAAGCCGAACTGTTCGATGAGCCGGGCGCGTTCTTCCAGCGTCGTGTTCGGGCGTGCGCCGTAGTGGTGGATCAGTAAATCTTCACAGGTGACGCCGTGTTTGGGCGCGGTGGGCAGCGCCGACAATGCGAATGCGGGCAGGCCCATCTGCGCCAGCACCGGGATGGTGTAAAAGCCAAACTGCGGTGCGCGCACGAATCCGTCGAACGCATCCGCTACCTGCAGCAGCCGGTCGAGCCCGACCTCACGTTTGAGCGTGGTCGCATCCAGCGCGCGGTAGAAACCGCGGGTCTCGCCGATGGACTCGATCTTCATGCGCGAGGCGATCAGGAACACGGCGGCGCGGGCTTCGCTGACGGCGTGGTCGAGAACCAGGCTCAACCCGTCTTCGGCCTCGGCTTCGGTGAGGTCCTTCGACATGCGCGGGCCGGTGGCGATTTTCTCCAGATAGGCGCGCATGCGCTCGTCCGCTTCGCCGGAGCGCGGGGTGGTGCGGGTCTTATTCCAATCCTGGTTCTGGTTCATGGGCCGGTTTTGCAGTATGATAATGAATCCGGTGGTTTTAAAAATTTTGTTATTGAATGGAAAAGGAAATCACCCTCACCCCAGCCCGTCACTCCTTGAGTGCTCCCATAAAGGGAGAGGGGGCCGCGCCTGGCGCGGAACAAACGGGATTGTGCTCGGAAAGCGGACGCTGGTTTGTCCGCACGCTCCAAATACAACCCGTCTCTGCTGGCCGTAGGCCAGTTCCTTCCCCCCTGGTGGGAGAAGGTTAGGATGAGGGGGGGGTCAAAACAAGTTCCTTTTTAAGGATTATATGCCCGATACGGATTTTGTGAAACAGGCGATTGCCGAGGCCCCGAGGGTGCGCCCGGTCAGTGTACTTTTGATTTATCCCAGCACGACGGATGTGGCGCTGGCCAATCTCGGTTTTCAACGCGTGTACGGTCTGCTCAACCGCCTCGACGGGGTGGTGTGCGACCGCTACAGCCTGCCCGACGATTGGACGCCGATGACGCAGGCGTTGAAGCCGGAGGCGTTGCGCTCGCACGATGCGGGCCGCCTGCCCATGGGTTTCGACCTGATCGCGTTTTCGATTTCGTTCGAGCCCGATTACCTCAACGCCGTCGCCATCCTCGACTATTTCGGCATCCCGCTGGACCGCCGCCAGCGCGGCTCCCAATACCCTCTCATCGTCGCAGGGGGATCGGCTCTGTTCATCAATCCAGAACCTTTGGCGGACATTTTCGACGTCGGTTTCATCGGCGAAGCCGAGGGCATGATCCAGCCGTTCTTCGATTTGTACACGCAAAACGACTGGCGCGATCCGCGTGAATTGATGGCGGAAGCGGCGCGGCTGCCGGGCATTTACGTGCCGGAGTTGTACACGCCGGAATACACCGACGGCGTGCAGACGGCGCTGGTGCCGCAACCGGGCGTGCCCGCCCGCATTGCCCGTCACTGGGTGGCGGAAGGCGATCCGGCGCTGTGCACGCATTCGGAACTGCACGGCGAGACGACCGCGTTCCGCGACATGGCGCTGATGGAAGTGACGCGCGGGTGCATCTGGGCCTGCCGTTTCTGCACAGCGGGGTTCATCTACCGGCCGCCACGCGAACCGGATCTGGACCAGACCTATGAATCGCTGGAACGGGTGTTGGCCGCGCAGGACAGGAGCGCCGCGACCATTGGCCTGGTCGGGCCGTCGGTGACGGATCACCCGCAACTGCTGGGGCTGGCCAGGCGCATCGTCAAAGAGGGCAAGATGCTGTCGTTTTCGTCGCTGCGCATGGAGACCTTGACCGACGAGCTGGTCGATTTGATTTTGCAGAGCGGCCAGAAGACGGTGACGGTGGCGGTGGATGCGCCCTCCGAGCGCATGCGCGACGTCATCAATAAATCCGCGTCCGACGATTTCGTCATCGACAAGTGCCGCTTCCTGACCGAGAAGGGGGTGCTGCATCTCAAGATTTATTCGATCATCGGCCTGCCTGCGGAGGAAGACGAAGACATCGACCAGTTCATCGAACTGGTGAAGAACGTGCAGAAGGTGTACGTGGAAGCGTGCAGCCGGCGCGGCAACATCGGCACCGTCACCATCGGCGTCAGTCCCCTGGTGCCGAAACCGGGCACGCCGTTCCAGTGGCACCCGATGGAGCCGGTGAGCGTGCTCAAGAAAAAATTCCAGAAGCTGCGCAAGGTGCTGGGCCCCTTGCCCAACCTGCAGCTCAGTTTCGGTTCGCCCAATGAGGCGTACCTGCAAACCTACCTGTCGCGCGGCGACCGGCGGGCGCTCAGTTTTTTCGAGGAGTTTTTGAAAAACGGACGCGACGAAAAACGCGCGCTGCACAACGCCGTGCCGCATCCGGACCGGTTCACCTACCGCCAGTACGGCAAGGACGATTTTCTGCCGTGGGACATTGTGGACCACGGGTACCATCCGAAATTTCTCTGGCAGGATTACCAGCGCGGCCTGCGCGCCAAGCACACACCCGTGTGCGACACCGCCACCTGCAAAATCTGCGGAATCTGTTGAAAGTAGTTATTTCTATATTCCGATTTTTGTATAATCTTCCCTATGATATTCTCAAGGGAAGATATTCTAAAAACAATAAATTCAACCCCTAGAAGACGAAAAATCTCTAGTGACTTTAAACTTTTAAAGCCACCTGGAGAATTTGGTGATGACTGGAATTTATTTTTCCCCTTTGGTGACAGCTACATTCCCGCTTTCGAAAGTGTTTTTTCAATTGAAACTATCGGTTTTCGAAAAAATCCAACTACTTCAGGCTATTACACTTATCTTAAAAATGTATCGGAATGGGAAATTGAGGCATTACAAAATTGGTTAGCGATTTTCTATGAATGCGTAACAATAAGGGACTGTTTAACTATGTCCTTTGCCTTAGATTTTGATAGAACTGATGGTAATCCAGAAAACGAAAAAACAAATATTGGAACATTAAGGGAAAATGCCAAACCATATGATAAGCCTCTAATTTCTAGTCATATAGAGAACGCCAGAAAGTTGGCTGAATTATGTGTGAAATTTTTAGAAAGAATTCAATGTTATAACAAGGCCGATGTTTTGGTTGGCGTACCGCCCTCTGATCCAACAAAATCCTATAATTTACCTTCATTTCTCGCCAATGAAATTGGCAGGTTATGGAATAAAGAAAATTTTAGCGATTGCTTGAGGACTCTAAGGCCTAGGGAAGGCCTGAAAAGTATTCCAATAAAAGAAAAGCTGAATATCCTAGAAGGCACAATTGAAGTTGATTCTGCTTATTTTAAGAATAAGAGAGTATTGTTGATTGATGATCTTTATCAATCTGGAATTACCATGAATTATGTAGGCATGTTATTGTTGGAAGCTGGTGCAAGGGAAGTTTATGGATTGGCATGTGAAAAAACGTGTCGAAATGACGATAATGTTTCTAGTTGAAGTCTGATGGAAACTAACGAGTTAAAATTTAATATTCTTCGTTTGCTGGAAACAAAGGGGATTGGTTTTGCGAAATTTTGGACTATTTGGAATGCTTTCAAAGACGATATCGATTTAGACGCAATTTTTAAGGGCCAACAAGAGATAAAAAAATATTTAAATAATGAAGGATATTCAGATTGGCAATCTAACGAAAAAGTAGTTTCTGAAAAATGGGATAAACTTTTAGATAAAAATGTTCAGGTAATATTTTTTGAGGATGATATTTACCCTCAAAAATTAGTTTCCCGCCTTAAGAAAAAAGCTCCACCCATTTTATTAGCGTTTGGTAACCTCAATTTACTTTCTAAAACATCGGTAGGATTTTGTGGCTCCAGAGAGGCAAGCGGAAAAGGCCTTGAAACAGCTTATGATTGTGCAGAACAATTATCTAGGGACGGAATAAATATAGTCTCTGGCTATGCGCATGGTGTGGATATGACAACCCATCGAGCTGCTTTGGAATCAGGAGGCACTACGACCCTTGTTTTGGCAGAAGGAATCCTAAATTTTAAAATCAAAAAAGAACTTTTATCTATTTGGGATTGGGATAGGGTTCTTGTTTTAAGTGAATTCTTGCCAGGTCTACCTTGGAGTGTCCGGAACGCAATGCAAAGGAATGGCGTTATTTGCGCTCTCTCGGAAGCTGTAATTTTAATTGAGGCAAAAAGCCGAGGGGGAAGCATAGAGGCTGGAAAGACTTGTTTGGGTATGAATCTTCCGCTGTTTGCTCCAGTTTATGAAGGAATGCCAGAAAGTGCCGTTGGCAACAGAGAATTACTAAATCAAGGGGCGTACCCTATTTATAAAAGCCAAAAAACCAGCAAAGCCAATTTGGACAAAATTTTTCATATCTTCGACTCAGACTCTTCTGCTTCCTCGATAGTCCCTTCTTCTAAGTCTTTAAAAAATAATCAGATATCGTTTCTCGATTAGGTCAGATGCTGGTTCAGGAATTCTAGAAACGCTAATATCAAAATATATTCTTATGTCAGACCATTCCCCCGACTGGAACAGGATGGAAAAGCTGCCTCCGGGCTGCGGGTTCTTCGATCTCAACGAGCTCTGGTACTTCCCCAACCGCTGGGCGGTGAAAGCGCTGTACCCCCTTCCCGTCACTGCCAACCACATCACCGTGCTGGCCCTGATCTTTGGATTGATCTCCGCCGCGTTTTATTTTTCCAGTGGTGAGCACGCGTTGATCTGGGGCGCGGTGTTTTTGTACGGCAAACTGTTCTGCGACAATGTGGACGGCAACCTGGCCCGGCTGCGCGGCGAGGCCTCGCGATTGGGACGTTTTCTCGATTCGTTTTCCGATTTTCTGGTGACGGTGCTGGTGTATGCGGGCGTCACCTGGCAGGTGGCAAAGAGTGCTGAGCATCCGGGCTGGATCTGGACGCTGGGACTGCTGGCGCTGGCCAGCGCGTTGCTGCATTGCAGTTACTGGGTGTACTACTACGTCAGTTACGCCAGCCGCGTCGGCAGTTATGAAAAGAACCGGACGGATGAATCGTTGACGGAAGAAGAACGGGGTGCTTATGAAGAAACAGGAAACGGCACGGTGATATTGGCATTGCAACGCATTCACAATTTCGTTTACGGCTGGCAGGACGCATTGATCGAAACGGTCGATCGCACCAGCCGCAAATGGGCGCGCGTGCCCGATACGCAACAAGGACTGAGAGGGTGGTATGAAGATGCCTACTTCCTGGTAGGAATGGGGCCTATGTGTATATGTACAAATACGATGGCACTTATCGGATTTTCGCTGATTGACCAACTGTGGCTCTTCCTTCATCTTGTAGTGTATATAGGTAACGCGTATTGGGTAGGGTTGCATGTCTGGAAAATCCATCGATTCAAAGTCGCTGAACCTGGGGAGGATCTGTAAAAACGCGGGCGGCCTTGGGTTTCACGGTGAATGGCGGCGCCGGTTTTACCGTTGCGTTGTCATCGGCCTGTTGTGTTGGATGACGGCCTGCACCTACCGCGACCCTGAGATCTATACGGATATTGAAAACGTTCGCGCCAAACCCGGCACGCACACGCTGGCCGTCGCGGTGAAATACCTCAAGTGGCAATGGCCGAATGGCCTCGTCACCTTCCCCAACCCTGGCGTGCCGAAAGTCCTCAGGCAGGAAGCGCGTATCTACCTGGTCAATGCCGACCTCCCGGATGACATCACCCAGATTGTCGTCGCGTTCGATCCGAAAGAATTCCTGAACATCGCGCCCTGGGTTCTGGGTTGGGCCGAAGATGGGTTTTATTTTCAGGTCACCGATCCCACCGTGAGCGGCAAGGAAAACCAGCCTGCCCCCACCCAGTATTTCAAGTGGAACGACGCCGCAGGCCTTCAGCAGGTGGACACGGTTCCGTTCCAGCTGGCTTTTCAACCCAACACCGGTCCTGTTCCGGATGGTGTGTTCCTGCGTTACAGCAAAGGACACGATACCGTGGACGTGCAGACGGAGCGGCATCCGGAATGGATACGCAACGCCTTCCAGGTGGACCCGATGACGGGGCATCTCCTGGGAACGCAAGGCTGAGTGAAAGGTCGCGTGAGCGGTTTCCGCGCCGGGAAGAAATCAGGTAAGAGGAAAGCAGAGAAATAAGGGAGGACCCGTGACCTCGAAGGGGGTGAGGCCACGGGCTCCACAGGCCAGACAAACGTGAGAATCGGTGCTACTGGCCTGCTTGGAAAAAGATGGCTTTCGGAAGCCGGGAGTCGCTGGAATCCCAGCTTTGCGTTTTTATTTGTCCCCGAAGCCAGGGGTTGATGTTGTTCCAGTTGCTCATACAGAACTTCCCACCCTTCGGACATTTCCGGTAAGAACAACCTTCATCGATCTCGCCATTGCCGTTGTTGTCCACGCGGTCACAGATTTCTTTGGCGCCGGGATACGTGGCGGCATTTTCATCATCGATGTCCGCTGTGACGGCATAGCCGTCGCCATCGAGATCCGGACAAATCTGAACCGGTCCGAGGATGGTCTTTTTGGACGACTTGACTTCGATCCCGTTTATGGAGCGGAACGTCTTGCCGGCACGCTCGAAGACGAGATTATAAGTACCCTCGGGGACGAACAACAACGTGAATGCACCGTCGGGGGGGAGTTTCGTAGAGACCGATACACCAGGAATATGAACGATCGTCCCCTGAGGGTTGTATTTTCCTGAACAACTGACAACCTTGCCTTCAATCTGACCCGAATCGCTGTGATTGCTCATGGCGCTGAATTCTACAGACAACTCGGAGGCGGCTGCGGGGCTTGTCATGAAGCCCAGCAAGGCAAACATTGCGACTGCTAAAATCGTGTTGCGACTCATTGATTTTTCCCTCCTTAGAAGAGAAAAGAAATTCCGTTTGGAAATTTGATTAAATTGTTAATTACTGCTCAATCCTTATTGTGTACAAGATAAAACAGAAAGCGTTTGGGCGGTATCGTCCCAATATGGAATTTGCAGTTTGAGGTCCTGCGACGGCGTGTCGTAGAACTACGACAGGAGTGACGGGCGGAAGTTGATCGATCTGTTTGGTTTGAAGGGATTATGGGGGGCTAGATGAGCCCGTTTTTGATGGCGTAGTGGATGAGATCGGCGTTGGACTTCATTTCCATTTTTTCGAGGATGCGGTGGCGGTGGGTGCTGACGGTGGTGATTCCCACTGAAAGTTCGTCGGCGATTTCTTTCAGTTTCTTTCCCGAGGCGATCATACAGAAGATCTGGAACTCGCGGTCGGACAACCGTTGGTGCGGCTGTTCCTCCATTGATTGGCCCATTTCCTGAATCATTTTTTCGGCGAGTTCGGGGCTGACGTATTTTTTTCCCGAATGCACTTTGCGGATGGCTTCCACCATCTGTGCCGGCGCGCTGCCCTTGTTGAGGTAACCGGAAGCGCCGGCCCGGATGAAGCGCATGCCGTAGTGCTCTTCCGGAAAAATGCTGAGGATGAGCACAGGCAGTTTCGGGTTCAACGCCTTCAATTCCATCATCACATCCCACCCGGTTTTTTCCGGCATTTCGATGTCCATCAACACCACATCGGGGTGGAGCTTCTTCACCAGGTCGATGACCTCTTGCCCGGTTGCGGCCTGGCCGGCGATGTCGATGTCCGGCGTTTTGGAGATGACCTTCTCAATACCCTGACGCACGATTTCATGATCGTCGGCAATGAGGACGGAGATTTTTGAATTCTGACTGGGCGTCATGTGCTGTTCACCGGAAGTTTGACTGTGACGGTGGTGCCCTGGCCGGGCACTCCGTGAAAATGAACCGTTCCCTGCCACACCAGCACGCGTTCCCGAATGCCGAGCAGGCCCAGCGACTGGGGGCGTTTGATCTGTTGCTTGCGAATGCCGATGCCGTTGTCCTGCACTTCCATCATCACGTGGTCCTTTTCCCGTTTCAAGCGAATGGAAACGCGGCTGGCCTGAGCGTGGCGCACGATGTTGGTCAGGGTTTCCTGAAAGATGCGGAACAGGGCGGTGGCGCGTTCCGGATCCAGCTTGACCTGTTGGTCCAGTTCTTTCAAGTCAAATTCGATATCAGTGCGTTTTTGGATTTCCTGTACTTGCGATCTCATGGCCTCCGCCAGGCCGAATACATCCAGCAGGTGCGGCCGCAGTTCGGTGCTGATGCGTTGCACGGCGGCGATGGTCTGGTCGATCAACCGCGATACGGTTTCGGAAGATTGCTGGTGTTCGGGGTTGTCCGGATCGAGCTCGTCCTGCAGGCAGGTGATTTCCAGTTTAAGTGCGGTGAGTGCCTGCCCGAGTTCGTCGTGCACGGCGCGGGCGATGCGGGTTTGTTCCTCTTCGCGGATGGCCTGCAGCCGATTGCTGAACTGGCGCAACTGTTCGCGGGAACGGGTGATCTCTTCGACCATCGGGTTGCTGAACCGCCAGAACAATACGATGCTGGCGCCGATCACACCCGCGCCCACCGTCACCGCCAGCAATCCGGTTTTGTAAAACGGAGCGCGGATTTCCGCGAGGTCGATCTTGGCGACCAACGCCAGCGGCAGGTGTTCGATGGGTTCATACGCGGCGAGGGTGACGATGTTGCGGTAATCGGGGCCGACCATGATGCCGGACTCTCCGTTGAGGGCGCGTCGGATGGGTTCGCCCAGCGGCGAATCGAAGGGAATGGAATCCGGCACCATCAGGCTGGCATGGCGGTGGCTGAGCAGGAATTTGATTTTGTCGCCGACGCGTTTGGCCAGAATGAATTCACCGGTCACGCCGAAGCCTTTGAACCGTTTGTGGGCCTCGATGAACTGGCTGAGGGTGGCGGCTTCCGTGCCTTCGGGATAGTTGTAGCTGTACACGCTGTCGAAACGCGCCACCGCTTCCATCAACCGCGCCTGGCTTTGGGCGGATTCGATGAGGCGGGCTTTTTCTTCTTCAAAGGCGGTCTGATACAAAAGAAAGATGGCGAGGAAAACGACCACGAAGGCCGCGCCTGTCATGATCAGAATCAGAACCAGCCGTTGCCTTTGGGTGTCGCGCATTACGAGGGTCCTCCCATGCGGGCGCGCCGGAGGGATTGGTTCCTCTCCGTTCCGTTACACGGTCCACGCATTGCCCGTGTGTGCCCGGCTTTGCCGGGTCAGTTCATCCGCACGTCCCAATTGACCTTGGCAAAACTGCGGGACCGCTGAACGATTTCGAGTTTCAGTTGGATCTGGGTTTTGATCAGTTCCAGGCGTTGCAGGACATTCTGCTCTTCGAGAAAGGCCTGTTTCTGGTCGAGAGGCGAATCGAACATGTAGGCCACGCGGTCCACCGCTTCGCCCAGCGTCTGGCACTGGCTGAGGTCCAGCTCCACCTTGTGCGCGTTCTTGCGGGGCAGGTGTTCGATGAACTTGCGGTAGAGCGCGGTCAGTTCTTTCCATTGCGGCGGCGCGGAAACAAGCGGCGTGTCGTGGGTCGATGTCAACAATTCGACCTCCGCTTCGCGGTACAGGTCGTCGCCGACTTCGCGCAGAATGCGAAAGCGGTCGCGGCCGTTGAGCACGATGTCGTAGCGCCCGTCTTCGTACTGAAACCATTTTTCGAGATTGCCCATGCAGCCGACGGATTTGATGGCGGGACGGGCGTGGTATTCCTCTTCGTATCCCGGCTCCAGCAAAACCATGCCGATCCACTTGCCGTGATCGATGGCGCTCTGCACCATCTTGCGGTAGCGGGGCTCGAAGATATGGAGTGGGAGATACGTTCGCGGATAAAATACGGACGTGGGCAGCGGGAACAGGGCGATGCGTCTCAGGGAATCGGAATCAGTCATCGGTCAATGAAGCCTTGCGTTTGGGTTGCTGGGACCGATTGTACCACTTTTCAAGGCAGGGAGAAGATGGCGGGCCGGAAAACCGGGTGGTTGAATTCCCTGCAATCGAGGCAAGCCGCGCGGGCTGTCCGTGACGGCGGTCTGGCAGTTCAGCCCTGCGAGGCGGCTCCGTTGTGGTTTTCAATCGAATCGACCTGCTTGATGTTGATGTCGTATTCCAAAGAGGAACTGATGCCGGTGCCCCGGTACATGCCGTAAGTGGGCGTGGTCAGGGCGGGTGTGCAGGCGGATGCGATGGCAACATGCCGGTCCGCCACGGCCAGTCCGTGGGTGGGATCGTAACCGCGCCAGCCGCCGCCGGGCAGGTACACCTCCACCCAGGCATGCAGTTCATGCTGATCAAAATCCTCATCGTCCGCGAAAAAGTAACCGCTGGTGTAGCGTGTGGCCAGACCCAGCACGCGGCAGATGTCCATGAACAACACCGCCAGGTCCCGACAGGCTCCTTCCCGCGTTTGCAGCAATTCCGAGGGATGCAGGGGATCGCCGTCCTTGCGCAGGATGCGGTTGAAGTTTTGATGGATATACTGGTTCAGGCTGGTCAGGAACGAAATCGTGTTGGAGCCGAACTCCTTGAGCAGAGTGTGCGTGAAGTCGTGGATGTCTTCGCTCGAATATTCCCGCGTCAGGTACGGGTCGAGGGCGTTGCCGAAAACGGGATCGTACTTGACCGGCAGGCTCAGCGCCTGGGTGTCCGTCAGGATGAAATTGAACGGGTTATCCTGCAATGTTTCGACCAGCGACTCGGCTTTCAGCGTCAGGGCATTCAACAGGCCGGTGGACCAGATGGAGGACACCGAGTTGCCTTCCAGATCGATGGATTCACTGACGCCCTTGGGCGCGGGGTCGATGTTCATTTTGAATTGGTGCAAGGATTGCCAGGAATCGGAACGCGGGCGCAACCGGATGGTCATGGGTTCGATGTACACGCGGTCGGAATAGGTGAAGCGGGTGGTGTGTTCAATGCGCAGCAACATAAGTGGAACCTCTGAAAGTCATGAAGACGAAGAAGGTTTGGTGAACACCGCCTCGACCCAGTCGGAAGGCAGTGCCTGCAGCGAACGCTGGATCTGATTTTTCCACCATTGAGATACCTGGCGGAGATCCCGTTCCTTGTAACTGTGTTGCAGCATGGTTTTCGTTTCGGCCTGGTACACGACCACATCCAGCGGGAAACCGACATCGGTGGCGCTTTGCCGGGTGGCGTCGAAGGCCAGCGCGCCGATCTTGAGCGCCATCTTGAGATCGGTATCGTAACGCAGGGCCCGGTCGCAGATGGGCTTGCCGTACGCCGAGTTGCCGATGATATGATAGGGAGTGCCCTGGCCGATTTCAACCCAATTGGCTTGCGGGTAGATCATGTACAACTTCGGCTCGGCGTCCTTTTCCAACTGGCCGCCGACCAGGGCGTGCAGGTTGAAGGCGAGATTGCTTTCCTCCAATGCCTTTTTGTCCTCGTCCGCCACCTTGCGCACCTGCGACGCCAGCCGGTTGACCGCCTTGTACAGCTTGTCGAAGTTTTCCTCTTCCGCTTCCAGCACTTCGTCGAAATAGGTGATGACCTTGTCGCGTGCCGAGCGCAGGCCGGACGACATGACGAACATGGGTTTGCCGCCGGGCTGATGGATGGAGAGTTTGCGCGCCTGCACGTGTTCGGTGCCTGATGTCAGGCGGGAGTCGGCAATGCCCACCAGGCCCTCCGCCACCTTGATGCCGATGCAGAACGTCATGATTGCCAGGCTCCTTCTTCCTTCCGTGGCAATTCCTGCGAGAAGAAAGTGTGGCCGATTTCGGTGTTGATCCGGTTCAACTCGCCCTGGAAGTCGTCCAGATATTCATGCAGGCCGTGCGAAAAGATTTCGGCCACGGTGGTGTAGTTCATGCGGGACCGCAGACGGCCGAGTGTCTGCTCTGCCTGGTTGCGGTAAGTGCCGGGCGGCGATCCGGTGATTTTCGACAACGCCTCTTCGGCCTCGTTGAGACAGAAATGGATGGAGCGCGGGAACTCGCGGTTCAGGATCAAAAAGTCCACAACATTGTCCGGCGAAATGTGCTTGTACTGTTTGCGATACATTTCCAGCCCACTGGTGGATTTCAGCAACACTCCCCATTGGGTGTCGTCCACAGGCGTTCCAATATACTCCAATTTGGGTAATAGGATGAAATATTTCACATCGAGGATGCGCGAGGTTTTGTCGGCGCGTTCCAGCATGCCGCCCAGGTGGCCGAAGTTCCAGGCTTCACCGTGGGTCATGGTGGCGTCCATGATGCCGTTGAACAGGTGACTGGCCGTTTTGACTTCTTGGAAAAACACAAATGGATTGGACAGGGCATGCCCGTTGGTCTCCTCCATGCGCAGCAGCAGATAGAACTGGTTGATCTGCTCCCACATTTCGGAAGAGATGATTTCGCGGATGCTGCGGGCGTTTTCGCGCGCCGCCGTCACGCAGGAGATGATGGAGTTTGGGTAATTGTGGTCGAAGGTGTGAAACCGGATCACGTTTTCGCGTGTGGCTTCGCCGTAGGTTTCGTAAAAATACGCATCGTCGCCGGTGATGCTGACCAGCGGTTTCCAGTGGTTGGTCTGTTCCTGGAACAGCGGCAGGTCGAGAATCATCTGCAGATTCACCTCGATGAAGCGCGCCACGTTCTCGGCGCGTTCCAGGTAGGTGGACATCCAGTGAATGGAATCGGCGACGCGACTCAGCATGGCGGGGTCGTCCTCCGGTCTGTCGAATGCAATCGGTTCATCATAAAACTAAACACTCATTCAGTTTGCGAATCGTACAACACCCAGGTGTCTTTACTGCCGCCGCCCTGCGACGAGTTGACGACGAGGGAATTTTTCTTGAGCGCGACGCGGGTCAACCCGCCGGGGATGACGTTGATCTCCTCACCGTACAGCACGAACGGACGCAGGTCCACGTGGCGGCCTTCGTAACGGTTCCTGACCAGGATCGGCGCGCGCGACAACTGGATCACCGGCTGGCCGATGTAGTTGCGCGGGTTGGCCTTGATCTTGTCGGCGAACAGTTTGCGCTCGCGCGAGGTCGAAGCCGGGCCGATGAGCATGCCGTAGCCGCCGGAGGCATTGGTTTCCTTGATGACCATGTCTTTCAGGTTTTCCAGCATGTGGCTGCGCTGGCTCGGATTTTCCGCGAGGTACGTCGGCACGTTGGGCAGAATACAGTCTTCGTTCATATAGTAACGGATGATCTGCGGCACGTAGTTGTACACCGCCTTGTCGTCGGCGACGCCCGTTCCCGGAGCGTTGATCAACGCCACCCGGCCCTTGGCGTACACCTCCATCAGGCCGGGGCAACCGAGCATGGAATCCTTGCGGAACACTTTGGGATCGAGAAAGTCGTCATCGATGCGCCGGTAAATGGCATCGACGCGTTGAAACCCTTTCGTCGTCCGCATGTAAACGAATCCGTCGGAGACGACGAGATCGCTGCCCTGCACCAGCTCGATGCCCATTTGCCGGGCGAGGAACGAATGCTCGAAGTACGCGGAATTGTGAACGCCCGGTGTGAGGATGACGCGGCAGGGGTCGCGCACGGACTCCGGCACGAGGTGATCCATCACCTGCAACAGGTGATCGGGATACGCATCCACCGGGCGCACGTGCATGGCGCTGAAGATGCTGGGAAAAGTTTGCTTCAACACCTGCCGGTTGCCCAGCACGTAAGACACGCCGGACGGACAGCGCAGGTTGTCTTCCAGAACATAAAACTGGCCGTCGCGGTCGCGCACCAGATCGGTGCCGGTGATGTGCGCCCAGATGTCCTTCGGTGGACGCAGGCCGATGCACTCCTTGCGGAATGGTTCCGAAGACAGGACCAGGTCTTTGGGAACGACGCCGTCCTTCAGGATTTTCTGGTCGGAATAAATGTCCTTGATGAATTCGTTGAGCGCGAAGATGCGCTGCTTGACGCCGCGCTCGATGTAATCCCAGTCCTTGGCGCTGATGGTGCGCGGGATGATGTCGAACGGAAAGATTTTTTCCGCGCCCTGTTCCTGGCCGTACACGTTGAAGGTGATGCCGAGGTTGAGCAGGATGGCTTCCGCGGCGCGCTGGCGGCGTTGCAGATCGCCTTTTTCCAGGTTGTTCAGCAGATTGACAAGAGATTCCACCCCGGGCCGTGCCTGGCCGGGCAGTTCAAAAATCTCGTCAAAAAAATTTCCGGGATCGTAGTCTATGAAGTTCATAAGAGCATCAATTGTAGCACAGTGGTGGAGGGCAGGTATAATTGCACGCGGATACTGGAAAATGAAGGAGCGGGGCCAGACATTTAGAACCTTTAGCGGAAACCCGGCATCTTTAAATAAGACAGGAATAGAAACCGGATTGAACCTTTTTCAAGACCAGATAATGATTGCCGGACCCGAAGCCCATTGCAGCGATATCGAAAACGCCCTGGTGGCCTCCGGCGTGTACTCGCCGAAGTCGGACGACCCGGCCAACACCTGGCGCATTTCCCCGGAACCGTTTTACCTGTCCGTCCAGGATGTCGCGTTTTTCGAGCGGTTGGGCGGGCACCTGCTTTCCTTTTACACCGCACTCAACCGGCTCTATCTCGACAGCGCCAAAGGCAAGATGCCGGCATGGATCGCCGAATACCTCGATGCGGGCAAGCCGTCGGAACTGCTGGACCTGGCGCGCATGAACCGGTTCAAGGGCCGCCTGCCGGGCATCCTGCGTCCCGACGTCATGGTCACGGACAGCGGTTTCGCGGTCACCGAGCTCGATTCGGTGCCGGGTGGATTCGGCGTCACCGCGCAATTGATGACCTTGTATGGGCAGGACGACGTCGTCGGCGCCACATCGGGCGGCATTCCGGAGTTGTTCTACCGCATGTTGGAAGCGGTGGCGGGCCATGAGGGATGCGTGGCGGCGATCGTGGTTTCCGACGAGGCCGCCGACTACCTGAACGAGATGCAGTACCTCGGGCGAGAGCTGCGCGAACGCGGGCATCCGGTCCATGTGGTGCATCCGCGTGACGTGGTCTTTAAGGAAGAGGGGTTGTTCGTGATCGACGACGGGCGGGAGGTGGCCCTCGACGTGATGTACCGCTTTTACGAACTGTTTGACCTCAAGAACATCCCCAAAGCCGAACTGCTGGCCTACAGCGTCAAAAAAGGACACGTCCGGGCCACCCCGCCTTACAAGCCGTATCTGGAAGAAAAGCTGAGTTTCGCCCTGTTCCACCACCCCGCTCTGCAAAGCTGGTGGGAAAAATCCCTCGGGGATGAAACTTTTAAACTCCTGAACCATCTAATTCCAAGTACCTGGGTCTTGGATTCAAGACCCCTGCCCCCGCACGGGGTCATCCCCGGTCTCACGCTCCGGGGCAATAAGGTCAATGACTGGAATACGTTATCCGACCTGACCCAGAAGGAGCGGGAATTGGTGATCAAACCGTCCGGGTTCAGTCCCGATGCCTGGGGCAGCCGGGGCGTGGTGGTGGGGCACGATGTGTCGGCGGAGATCTGGCAGCAGTCGCTGGATTCCGCGTTGCAGGCGTTTCCCGAGCAGCCGCACATCCTGCAGATGTTTCATAAAGGGAAGCGGTTCAAGCAAACGTTCTGGAACAGCGCGAATCAATCCATCGAAACGATGGACTGCCGGGTGCGGTTGACCCCGTATTATTTCGTGACGGGTGAGGCGGCGCCCCTGGGCGGCATCCTTGCCACCTTGTGCCCCCAGGACAAAAAGAAAATTCATGGTATGGTGGATGCGGTCATGGTACCATGCGCCGCCGGAAAGTGAAGATAGCGTTATATGATTAAATTTTATAGTGTTTACGGGTGCGGTTACTGCACCATGGTGCAATCCGCGCTCGAGCAGCTGGACCTCGATTATGAAACCATCATGGTCCCTGCACCTCACCAGCAGCGGCAGGAAGTCAAGGAACTGACCGGTCAAACCTTCGTTCCCGTTCTCGTTGACGGCGATGTCATCCTGCACGACGAGTACGAAATCATCCGATACCTGAAATCCACGTACTCCAGCAACTCCAACTGAAATCGGAAAAGGACGTCATGGAATCCTGGCAAAGGCAATTGAGCGATAGCGTCGTCAAAGTGGAGGATCTGCCCTTCGTCTCCGGCGACAATCAATATAAGGAAAAACTGAAAAAGGTGGCGGAGATCTTCCCCATCCGCATCAACTCCTATTTCCTGAAACAGGTCAAAAGCGAAAACGATCCGTTGTGGAAGCAGGTGGTGCCTACGTCCGAAGAACTGGACGACTTGTTGAATGTGGAAGAGGGGTTGGACTCCGATCCCCTGCACGAAGAAAAAGACATGCCGGTGCCGGAGCTGGTGCATCGCTACCCGGACCGCGTGCTGTTGATGCTCAACAACCAGTGTCCGATCATCTGCCGTTTCTGCACGCGCAAACGCAAGATCGGGTTTCCCGGCATCGTCACCCGCGAGACCTTGCGTCAGGGCATCGAATACATTGCCGCACATCCCGAAATCCGCGACGTCATCATGTCCGGCGGCGATCCCCTGCTGGTGCCCGACCGCGAGCTGGAACGCATCCTGAAAGCGTTGCGCGACATTCCGCATCTGGACATCATCCGTATCGGCACTCGCGTTCCCGGCACGTTGCCGGACCGCGTGACGCCGGAGTTGTGCGAGATCCTGAAAAAGTACCATCCCTTGTATGCCAACCTGCACTTCAACCACCCGGACGAGATCACGCCGGAAGTGGAGTTGGCCTGCAACCGGCTGGCCGATGCGGGACTGCCGCTGGGCGCGCAGACGGTGTTGCTGAAAGGCGTCAACGACGATGTCGAGACCATGAAAACACTGGTGCAGAAACTGCTGCGCATCCGCGTCAAACCGTATTACCTCTATCAAGCCGATATGACTGTCGGCACCGATCACTTCCGCACCACGGTTGAAAAAGGTCTGGAAATCATCCGCGGCCTGCAGGGCCACACCTCCGGCATGGCGGTGCCTTACTTTGTGATCGACACGCCGGGCGGCGGTGGCAAGGTGCGCTTGCTGCCCGACTCGATCGTCGAATTCAACGAGAAGGAAGTCGTGGTTCGGAATTTCGAAGGCAAGACCTACCGCTATCCGCAACCGCTGGAAAAACAGCCGAAACGCAAGACGCCGCCACCCGCGGCATCGGCTCCCCCCAACAAAATGTGCGAATTGGCCTGAAAAGGCTAACTTTGAGCGCGTTCCTCCCCTTTTCATTCGCGGCAATGGCCTTATACTGTCTGTAGGGTTTTTGTGACTCCTGCGGGAGTCCCAAAGCCCATCGACAGCCCTTTTTTTGAAGGTTGGCTCATGAGTCGGCGTCATCCCCCGGTGTGGAACAACGCAAAGGGATTTTCCCTGCTGGAAACGATCATGGTGATCGTTCTGGTCGGGGTGCTGGGAGCGCTGTTTCTGCCGCGTTTGGGAACCGGCGCCATTTCCCTGCAAAGCGCCGCCAGCATGGTGGCTTCCGACCTGCGTTTCGCGCAGGAGTTGGCCATGGCGCGCAACCCGGCGGCGGGCAGTCCCATCGGCATCGCCTTCACCGGCGGCGCGGCGTCCTACACGCTGACCGATCCCGTCGGCGCGTTCACCGCCAACCGCACCCTGCCCGGCGGCATCACCATCGGCACCGGCGGCACCATCAATTTCAACAAATACGGCGAGCCGCAGACGATCAGCACGGTGACATTGTCCGGACCGGGAGGCGCGACCAAATCCATCACCGTCGAAGCGTTTTCGGGGAGGGTGTCGGTGACATGAGCAACGAGACCGGGCAACTCCGGCTGCGGCGGATGGATACCGAAGCCGGCTTCACGCTCATCGAAATCATCATCGCCATTCTGGTCGTGGCCATTGCCGTGCCTTCGATCATGATTGCGTTTTCCAGTTTGAAAGGATCGGTGACGCCGGAGTACGTCATCGAGGCGGCGGAACTGGGCCAGTTGCAGATGGAGGCCATGGCCGCCAGAACCCGCACGCAGATCCCGGCGGCGGGAACGTACACCTGTGCCGCGTTTCAGGCGACGGTCACCGAAGTGCAGTGCGCGGTCGCCGGATTCGCCGCGTACTCCTATGACTGGGTGGTGGAGGACGTCAACGCCACCGATCCCGATACCTCCAGTCCCGGAGCCACCTTCGGCAAAAAAGTCACGCTGACGGTGAGCCGCGCCAACATGACTCCCGTCAACTTTTACGCCTTGTTCGCCACGGATTGATGCCATGACGCCACGCCGCCGCATTCAGAATGAACAGGGCATGACGTTGATCGAGATCATCGTGGTCATTGTCATTCTCGGCATCATGGTGGCGGTGGGTGCGCAGTTTCTTTTCAAGGCGGCGCAGGTGGACACGCTCCATTCCGAACGGGTGGAGGTGGTGGGCAGCACGCACTATGCCATGGAAGCGCTGGTGCGCGAGTTGCGCATCGCCGATCCGGCGACCGTCAATATCGCGGGCAACACCGTCACCTTCGACAAGCAGTTCGGCTACGCGCAGGATACGACCACCAGCGGCGTCAGCTACACCTACAGTCCCGGCGCCGACACGTTGCAACGCACGGGCAGCGCCACCACGACGATTGCGACGGGCATGACCGCGTTTTCCATCACCGACAACGGCGGTTGGTACACTCTCTCGATGACGGTCACCGGCGCGCAGAGCGGCGCGTTTTCACTGACCTCGGCGGTGCGGCCGCGCACCTTGAGTTGACCATGCGGAATCTTTTTTTGAAAACAGGAACACTCCATAATGAGCGTGGCATTGCGGCGCTGGTGCTGGTGTTGCTGGGGACGGCGCTGGTGGCCGTCATCGCCCTCAGTTTCCTGATCCAGACGCAGACCAAGCAATACGGATCGGCGCTCGCCTCCACCGGCAGCAATGCCTTCATGGCAGCAGAAGCCGGACTGCGCTACACGGAAACCTGTTTGTTGCTGAACGATGTCAACTGCCCGGCGGTGACCGCCAACACCGACTGGACCCTGCTGGTCACCGGCTTCACCAAAACCTTCGGTTCCGGCAACGGGGATTTTACCACCAGCTTCGCGCCTGTGGATGCCAGCACCGTCGTCGTCACCTCCGTCGGCACTTACCGGGGGGCTCAGCGTGAAGTGTCCAAAACCATCGTGCAGGCCAACTCCTGCAAGCTGGCAGAGAACGTTGTCACCTCCTGCCAGGCCCCAAGCGTCCATCCGCAAGCCAGCGTCACCGGCACGGTGGAGACAGGGTATTGTCCAAACCCGCAATTGGTCGATCCGATTGCATTTCCCGGCACGCCGGGAGGCTGCCCGAATCTGGATTACATTCCGATGGTGAACGCTCCGGTTCTCCTCGCGCCCTACCACTATTGTAATTATAGCCACCTGATTTCCTACGACATCACCATCAACTCGGATATCACTATTTATGTTGCTCAGAAACTCACCATGGAAAATGCAAGCCGTCTTATTATTAACGGTAATGTCACCATTTATGTGGGTGATGAGATTTTGATGAAGGATAATGCGGAAATCCAGGTCAACGGAACCTTGACCATTCATACGGAAAAAACTTTGACGATGGAGAACAGTACCATCATCAATGCCGTGGGCGGCAACGCGGCAAATGTGCTCCTACTCGCGGAAGAAGATGTGACCCTGAAGGACAATTCTGTATTCGTTGGAGGCATTATTTCCGACAAAAAGGTGACCTTCGAACAAAATTCTGTTTTGACCGGTGCCATCCTTGCCGACGCCGTGGATTTAAAGAAGGACACCACGGCGACCTGGGCCGCGACCGCGGCGACCAACTCCCCGCAATACAATCAATGCCTGCCCTGATTTGGGAAGCGGGCGGGCTGGGTTCTGCTAAAATGGGCGTATTCTTTTAAGCTATTGATTAAATTAAGATTAGGCTGAGGTGGCGACTTGATGTAAAATGGTGTCCTTACACGTGCCCGCTCGATGTGGATTTTAAGTCATTGAAACGGCTTAAGTTTTAATTTTAGAGGCAATCTGGATGGCGTTATCGTCCTTCAATCAAGGTAAAACCGCAGTCGGACTGGATATCGGTTCCCATGCGATCAAGATGGTCGAACTGCAACCGGGTCGCGACGGTTGGTCCATCGGCGCTTCGGGCTACCAAGTGGTGCCGAAGGCGATGGGCGACAGCGCCAACAACGAGGAAATGCTGGCCGGGCTCGTCCGCCTGCTCTATTCCAGGCAGGGCATCAAGACCAAGCGCGTTTACCTGACGATTGGCAGTTACAACATACTGGTACGGAAGGTCCAAATCCCCAAGATGCCGGACTCGGAACTGGTGGAAGCGATCAAGTGGGACGCTCGCGAGGCCATGATGTTTTCTCCGGAGGAAGCGGTGGTCGATTTTCACCTGCTGGGGCAGACCGTGCAGGAGGGGTTGGAGTTCGACGAGCTGCTGGCGGTCATTGCCCCCCGGGAGGAAGTGGAGCGGCTGGTGTCCATTGCCACCGAAGCGGGGCTGGAGGTCGCGGGCATCCTGCCGTTGCCCCTGGCGCTTGAGGAGTACGATGGGGTCTGGGTTGAAGACACGCATAAGGAAGATCATTCCACCTGTTACATCGACATGGGGGCGCAGCGCACCCGCGTGTATTTCGTCACCGGCATGGAAATCCTGTTCTCCCGCGAAATTCCCAACAGCGGCGTCAACATCACGGAGGCCCTGGTCGGCGACTATGTGACCGCTGCCGGCCGCACCGTGCAGGTCGATGAAAAACGCGCGGAAGAAATCAAGCTGCGTTACGGGCTGCCGCCCGAAGGCAGTGAGGAAGAGACGCACGATCGGATTCCTGTCCGTGAATTCCGTGAACGCATTCTGCCGGTGGTCACGCGGCAGGTGGAGGAGATCGAGCGCTCCATCGATTCCTTCGTCAACACCTACATCGTCACCAGTGTCGAGCGGGTGGTGTTCACCGGCGGGGCTACCAGCCTCCAGGGTTTTATGGAGTATGTCCGCGCGCACTTTGACCTGACGGTGAGCGCGTACAATCCGTTGTCGCAGTTGTCCAGTCCGGATCGCCCCAACCTCGAAGACGACGCCGCCGAACACGGCCACAGCATGGTGGCCGCCGCGGGCTGCGCCGTGGACCAGTGCGAAAAGATCAACCTGCTGCCGGAAGAGTTCCGCCGGTCCTTCAGCAAGACCCTGCAACAACTGGCGCGTCTGGCGCCCATTCCCATCGCGATCCTGTTGCTGGCCGCATTCAGTGTCTTGTTGCGGCTGGATCTCCATGATAAAGAACACAACCTGGCGATCCGGACGCAGCAATTGAACCAGCTCAAGCAGCGTTTTGTGGCGCTCGATATCCCGAAGCGCAAACTGAAAAAGCTGAAGGAAGAAAAAGAAATTCTGATGGCGGAGCAGGCTCAACTGCCCCGAAAACAGGTGGCGCCGGTGGATCTGCCGCGCGTACTGAATGAAATTGCGGCGCGCGTCATCTGGAACATGGCTCTGGAGCAGATCACGTTCAGCGAATACGGGGGAGCGTTGGAAGAAGACGAGGACACGAGCAAAGTCGTGCAAAGAGGGTGGGCGTTGCTGGTAAAGGGCAGCATATTCGGCAACCGTGAAAAAGTGCTCAAAACGCTGGAGGCGTTTCTCAAGGACCTGAAAAAGTCGCCTCTGTTGTCCGAGGTCAAGCTGATGACATCGCAGGTGACGGACACGGATCGCTATACCCGGAAGAGCATCGATTTCACTCTGTTCATCACGCCGGTCCTTCGACCGGGCGTGACGTGAGGTTTTGAGGATGAATCTTCCCAAACAACCCTGGGTGCAAAAGTTGACGACGCGGGAGGTCCTGCTCCTGATCATGACAACGTTGGTGGTCATCGGCGTGGGTTATTACAAGCTCGAATACGAACCGTTGGCAGCCAAACGCGATAACATCGTAAAGCAGACGGAACAGATTACAGAAAGCCTGCATGGTTTCGAATTGGCTCTTGCCCGCTCCAGCCCGGAACAACTGGTGGCTCAGATTCAACAGGTGAACGATCAGATAAGTGCTCTGCGCGAGGAAATCCGGGTCACCAAGGCCAGCATGACCGAAAACGTGGAAGGCATTGTCCGCGCACTCAGCAAACAGGCCAAGTTTCATCGAGCCGAGATGCTGAGCCTCAACTCCCGGGAAACGGAGGTGGAGGTGAGTGGCGTTCGTTATAAGCAAGTGATGCTGGCACTCTCTATTAAGAGCGACTATCAGGGCGTGGGCCGTTTCGTGCAGTCCCTGAAAGAAGTCCCGGCGGTGCTCTCGATCCAGAATCTGAAGATCGACCGGACCCGGGACACGCATCCGTTGGTGAAGACCGAAATGATCATCCAATTGTTTGTGTTGTGAGGCAGGCCGTGAACCGAACCCAAAATGAATTCCGGTACCGCTGGTGGATGGGGGTGCTGATTTTATCGATGGCGTGGCTCCCGGAATCCGCGTTGGCGGTACGGGATGCGGAATCCCTCATGGCTCGCACTCAGCGCAACCCGTTTGCCCTGCCGTCCGGCGTGTATTACAAAGCGCCTCAATCCGGCAGTGTTTCTGTGGAAAAAGAGAAGGAACCCGTCAAACAAAAAGACTCTGTGGAGACACCGCCGCTGACGTTGCAGGCGGTGGTGTGGGGGGGGCCGCGACCCGTCGCGGTGATCAATGACGGCAACTATATGATAGGGGATTCGTTAAACGGACACGAAATCGTGGACATCGGCCGTGATGCCGTCGTGCTCATGGGAGCCAAAAAAAGCCGCACCCTGGAATTGCAACCCTCGCCCCTGGCAGTGAAACGAACCCTCCCCTGATTGTTTCCGCACCCCCTCCCTCGCCAATCGTGCTCTTGCAAGCCATTGAAAAAAGAAAAACCTTAATATTTTTCTGGAATCCCAGGTTGATTTGGTGTAGTATTTATAGTTAAATTTAAACAAATTAATATATTTTAAAGTTATTTATGACAAGGTTAAACAAACCAGTCTGCGCGTTCATTGCTGCATGGGTTTTGTGGAGCGGGACGTCCTGCGCCTCCAATCCGTACAGCAACTCCCCGCTGGCTCAGTCCAACGAGGCGGAGTTGAACAAGACGTTTGAAAGCCAGAAACCCGATGCGTTCGATCAGGAACTCGATCCGGGCATGCCGTCGGCGGAATTGCTGATGAGTCAGCCCGAATTCGTTCCGGAAGGTCTGGGGGAAGAAAGTGTGCGCATGGAGCAGCTCCAGCGTGCCGGGCCCCGGTTCACCTTGTCGGCCAAAGATGCGGACATCAAGAACATCCTCATGGCTCTGTCCAAAGGAGTCAGGCAGAACATCATCATCGATCCCGATATCCAGAAAAAAGTGACGGTCGATCTCAAGGACGTCACCATTTCCGAAGCGCTTGAAAACGTCCTCGCCCCGCTCCACCTCGATTACAAATTCGACGGCAAATTCATCCGCGTGTTCAAGCGTAAAATGGAAACGCGCATGTTCCGCATGAACTACATCGTTTCCCAGCGCGCCGGAGCCAGCACCGTGCAGTCGATGAGCGGAACGGGTACTTCCGGAAGTCAAAACAGCGTGGCGTCGGGGTTCACGGGAGGCGCGGGCGGAAATTTCGGAGGCGGATTCAGTGGCAACTCCTCCGGCAACAATCAGAATCAGCAGAACAACCGCACCTCCACACAACTGGTCACCTCCGAGCGCAATGATCTGTGGCGTGAAATTTTCTTCGGTCTCAAGCGCATTGTTGCCGGCAAGATTGACAACATCGACGAGATGAATGAGGAAAAGATCTTTGAGGAACAGCGCGGGCGCACGGGCCGCACCAATGCCGGGCAACAAGGCAATCTGCTGGGTAACATGCTGGGCCTTCAGCCGCCCACTGCGCAAACCGAACCGCTGAACCCGGACGAGATCGGCAGTGAATTGCCGGGCAAGGACGAGGAAGACAAGAAACGGCAGGACAGTTATTTCTCCATCAACCGGCAGGCAGGCGTGGTCATCGTCCATCATTATCCGGACGTCCTGCTCGAAGTCGCCGAATTTCTGGAAGCCATAGAAGGCTCGGTGCAACGCCAGGTGTTCATTCAGGCGAAAATTCTGGAAGTCAACCTCAGCGACGAATACCGGTTGGGCGTGGACTGGAGCCAGGTCAGTCCGTTGAAAATCATCCATGATTCCGATCCGGATATTTTTCAGGGGTTGACGCCGGGTCCGGGGCAGCCGTTCAACTTTTCCAACTCGGGCGGATCCAATAGCACCCTCGGTACGATGATTGCCGGGGCGGGCGGAATTTTCTATGGCCTCAGCAACACGCAGATCAGTGTGCTCATCGACGCGCTCAGCGATCAGGGAAATGTCAGTGTCCTGTCGAGCCCCAAAATCGCCACGCTGAACAATCAGCGCGCGGTGATCAAGGTCGGCACTGAGGACATTTTCTTTATGCCGGTGGTCATTCCGGCGACGACGACGCAGGCCTCGGCCACGCAGTTCATCCCGTCGCAGATCACCATTGGCATCGTTCTCGACGTGTTGCCGCAGATCAACATGGACGGCACGGTGATGATGAGTATCAACACCAGCGTGTCGGAGCGCTCCGGAGAACGTGTCTCCCCGGACGGTCAGAACCGGGTTCCCGTTCTGGATGTGCGCGAGTCCAATAACGTGGTCATGGCCAAGAGCGGCCAGACGATTGTGATCGGCGGGCTCATGAAGAATACGCGGCAACGGGATAACAACGAACTGCCCTTTCTGGGGAAAATCCCCCTGCTGGGCAAGTTGTTCCAGTATGAAGCCAACAGGGATGAGAAAACGGAGCTGGTCATCATTCTGACTCCCAAGGTCATGGTTGGATTGTCAATTGATGAACGCTTGAAGAAGGAGCAGGATCGTTTCAATCAATTCCTGTCTCCCATGCAATCCCAGCTCATGACGGAAGAATAAGGGGGGCAGGGTGTATAGAGTTTTTTACAATTTCAAGGAAAAGCCATTCAGTCTGACGCCAGACCCGCGGTACATCTTTTTCAGCGAAGTCCATCAGGAAGCGCTGGACCATATCATGTTCGGAATCTCGCAGCGGGAAGGGTTCATGGCCATCACCGGAGGCATCGGAACCGGAAAAACCACATTGTGCCGGGCGTTGCTGGAGACCATCGATTCCCAGGACAAGGTGGCGTTGATTCTCAACCCCATGCTGTCCTCTTCGGATCTGTTGCGGGCGCTGGTCCAGGATATAGGCGCCAAGCCGCAGTTTATAGAGCACAAGGCGACGACGGTCGATTCCGAATTGCAGGCGGGAAACAACGGACACGGTGGAGACCCCGCCGGCAAATGGACGCCTGAGGAAACCAAGTGGTTGCGCCATGCGTCGAAAAAAGAATTGCTGGATGCGTTGAACGACTTTCTGCTGGCGCAGTATGCGATGGGTGGGTCCACCATCGTCATCATTGATGAAGCGCAGAACTTGTCGCTCGATGTTCTGGAACAGGTCCGGCTGCTGTCCAACCTGGAAACGGAAAAACAGAAACTGCTGCAGATCATTTTTGTCGGCCAGACGGAATTCAACGAAAAGCTGGGCCTGCCTCAACTCAAACAGCTGAATCAACGCATCTCCGTTCGTTACGAATTAAAACCGCTGTCCGCTGACGAGACCCGAACGTATATTTATCACCGGCTGCGTGTGGCGTCTGCGGTTCCCCGTGTTACGTTCAGCCGTACCGCATTCAAAGCGATCCATTCCTACACGCAGGGATATCCGCGCCTGATCAATCTGGTTTGTGATCGTGCGTTGCTTGCGGGCTACAACGCTCGTGACAAATGCATCGACGCCAAACACGTGCGGCAGGCAATCAAAAGCCTTCTCGGGGACGACGGTGAGCGCACCAAATTCGATTTCATCATGAAGCTGCGGTTGGCGGTGGCGGCATCGATCCTGTTCTTCATCGCGGGAACCATGTTCTTCGTCCGGGGAGATACGGCTTACTTGCAGACGATCAGGAATCTGAAGCACTCCATCAGTTCCATGGTGCCATTTGGAGCAGGAACGGAACCCGGGGTGACAACGGAATTCAAACCGATGACGCCGACACTCACCGCACCTTCCCCGCAGACCAAGGCGTCGTCGAGGAAAGCGAGTGATCAACGGGACTCCCAATCCGGCGGGGAAGAAAAAATAATCAAGTTGCCGTTGATCTTTTCCGAGCAGACGCCGGAAGAACTTTACCGAATCCAGATCAGCTCCTGGACAAAAAAGTCCAAGGCGGCGCGCATCCTGGGTGAGCTTGAAGGCAAGGGGTACCCCGCCTACATTCGGGAAACGACCCGTTCCGGGAAACCCTGGTATGTGGTTTATGCCGGCCCTTATGAAGACGTCAAGACGGCCCGCACGGACTTATCTCGATTGGCAAATTCCGGAGTCGAACCTATATTGCTTTCATACAATCCCAAGGGTTGAGAGGATGCGCCTCCATGAGTTTGATCGCGGATAGCCTGAAAAAAGCACAAAAAGACAGGGACCGGGATAAGGAGCAAATCGAGCGCAACGTTCTACGTTTCTCAAACTTGCCGGGGTTGGTGGACATTTTAAAAAAAGTAAGCGTCGTCCTGGGCTGGGTGCTGATTTTAATCGGCGGCTGGTTCACGATCTTCGTTCCCTCACAGCAGTATCAGGCACGGACCAAACCTCTTATCCTGGCCGCGGCGCCTCGGCCGGACATCGCCCAAACAGGAACTTCCCCGCAAACCGGCGTCCCGGAAGAAAACCCGTCCCAGAAAAAGAAAGACACCCCACCTCCAGAGAAAGGCCCTGTGGAAGGGACCGGTCTGTTGGCGGTTGTGGCAGCGAAGCCGGAACCCCCGGTCGCGGTATTGCCTGAGACAGGGAAGAAGAGCCAGGCCCCGTTGCTGAAGAAAAAGGGAGGCGCGAAAGACAATGAAAAAGAAAAAGCCGCCGTCCAGTCGATCTCGACCACCGGCAATCAAATAAAAACGGAGCCGAAGCTAAAGTCCAAATCGAAGCCGCAACCGCAGCCTCTCGTTCCGGGTGGGGAAAAACAGCCGGCTAAGATTCCTTACACACCCTTTGTGAAACCCGAATCGTCCCTGGAGCAGGTGGCCGCTCTGACGGAAGGATTGGGAGCGGACCTGACGGATGCGCCTCAGGATAAAATGGAAACGCAGAATGCGCCGGAAGGAACTCAACTGGCTCAGGAAGTGCCGGTGACATCGTTGCTGAATGAAAATGAAACGGTTCCGGCAATGCAACAGAATGCCGTGCCGGAGCAGAAATCGGACCAGATTTTGGACCTGGCGGCGGAACAGAAATCCGTTTCGGGCGACGACTCGATTCACGTCATGCCCAATGAGGCGGACATGCAGAAGTGGAAAACCGGACGGGATTCCCGAACGATGGACGACAAATCGCGGTACTTCAATATCGCCTCCTTTCATCATCAAAACGAAGATTACTTTCTGGCGCTGGAATTTTATGAGAAGGCAAAACGTCTGGATCCCGGAAACGCTCGTATCCATAACAACCGGGCATTGATCTTCAAAAAGTTGGGCCGTTCCCAGGAGGCCATCCGGGAGTTGTTGCAGGCGGTCCGCATTGATCCCGCCTACGTCAAGGCCTACAACAACCTCGGTCTCATGTATTACCTGCATGGGGATCCGATGAGCGCCATCCGGTACTATGAAAAAGCGACGGAGATCGATTCCCGTAATGTAGAAAGTTACAACAATCTGGCCATCATCTACAAAAAGCAGAATCATTACCGCCGTGCCGAAATGCTTTACCGCAAGGTGATCAATCTGGACCCCAAACAGCCGGAAGGCTATTACAATCTGGCCTTGTTGTATGAGCAGATGAACCGCATCCCGGAAGCCATTGAGCACTACAAGCAGTTTGTGACACGCGCCCAGTCCTCCCGCCCCGCCCTGACCATGAGGGTTCGAAGCCACATCCAAAAACTGGAAGAAAAGTCGTAGCCGTCCCCCCGAAACTGGTAAAATACCGGCATCACATTCCATTTCTCCCGGGCGTGTCCCGGAGGGGTGATAGGGCTTCGCTGTGAAAACGTTTTTCAAAAAATACCTGGTAGCAGGTTTGTTGATCCTCATTCCCGCAGGCCTGACGGTCTTTCTCCTGGCCTTTGTGATCAACCACCTGGATCGCATCATGGCTCCGTGGATTTCCTTTGTCATCCGCCGCTGGAACCTGCCTCTGCCTGAGGATTTCTACCTGCCGGGGCTGGGCTTCTTTATGGTCTGCCTGATTATTTTTGCAGTGGGGTTGGTGGCCACCAATTTTTTCGGCAAGAAGCTGGTGGCCCTGGGAGACCGAATCCTGCACCAGACCCCCATCGTCCGTAGCGTTTACACCACCATCAAAAAAGTCACCGATGCGGTTTCCGAAGCCGATACCGGTTCTTTCGATGAAGTGGTCGTGGTCAAGTATCCACACGACGGGATGCGCATGTTCGGTCTGGTGGCGGGCCGCACCCGGGGCGAGGTCCGCGAAAACTTTGATGAGGAACCGGTCAATGTGTTCATTCCGCTGATCCCCAACGTGACGCTGGGATTTTATCTGGTTCTGCCGCGCAAGGATGTGGAAACGATGGATATCAGTGTGGAAGAGGGAATGAAATACCTGATGTCCTTCGGGCTGGCCACGGCAGAGTCTAAAACCAAAAAAAACCGGCAGGAAAACAAGTAGGAAAACCGGTCAGGGCTGTTTGGCTTTCCCGGCGATCTTTTCAGTGAGGTTTTTGGCCACCTGGGTGTTCATTTTTCCCAGCACCGCACCGGCATCCCGGCTTTTCATTTTGGAAAGAATCTGCACCGCGATGTCCTGATCCATGCTCTCCATCAGGGTGGCGGCCTCGGTCGCTTTCATGCTGGAGTACATCTTGACCAGCGACTCCAGGTTTTTCTGAATCAGGTCGCGCTTGATCCCAACCAGTTCTTCACTTCGCACCAACGCTTCCTCGATTTTCTGCAGATCCGACCGGACCTTCTTCTCAAGATCGTTGAGATTTTTTTCGCGCAGCGCCAACTCGTCCTCCCGCTTTTCCAACTCGCGGTTTTTCTTCTCGATCATTTCCAGCATGCGGAACGTCTCCATGTTCATTTCCAGGCGGGATTTGTCCGTGCTGGGCAAGGTGAGCGTGCCTCCGGAGCCGGTGGAGGATTCCGTGCTTTTGGGCTGCGATGTGGAATCGCCGGTCTGGGCCATGGCCAGCGGCACGCCGGCCAGCAGCGCCATGGTGAGAATCAGAGTCAGGTTGCGTAAGCGGAATCGTTGCGGCATCACGGTTCCCTCCGGTGCCACTGGGTGGAGGCCACGTCATCAAGAAAAGCCGTTTCGCGTTTTTGCGCTTCCTTGCGTTCGCGCAGCAGTTGCTGTTCCTTGAGGAATTCAAGCGTGCGTCGCTTTTTCATGGTTTCCGCCAGTTCCTGCCGTTTGGTCTCAATTTTTTCGGTGACCTCCTCGATCTGTTTCTGGCTGGAACGTTCATCGATGCGGGCGCCGTTGAAATAGTTGTCGTACAGGCCCAGTGTGGAGGCGTCCAGGTTGTCACTGAAACGCTGGTTCAGGTTTTCCCGCTGGCGGCGGCGTGAGTCATTCAGCCGGTCCAGCATTTCACGGTGGGCCACCCGTTGCGCATTGATTTCGGCGAACGCGCGCTGCACCATGTTTTCCTGATTTTTGCGAACGCGCAGCAGGCCTTCCAGGCGGAAACTCATGCGTCACCTCCGGGCTCGTCATCCCGCAGCACCTGTTGCAGTTGTTCCACGCTGTGCGGAAAGGGGCGCGACTCGGCCATGTCCTGGCGCAGGTAAGCGTTGAACGCATCGATTTTATCAATCGCCCGGTCGATCTTTGCATTGCTGCCGCGGGCATACGCGCCGATATTGATCAGTTCCTCCGCCTCGCGATAGGTGGCCAGGATGTCCTTGAACTGCATCGACAACTGGTTGTGCTCCGGCGTGACCACGTCGATCATCATGCGGCTGATGCTTTCCAGGATATCGATGGCAGGGTAATGATTGTGCGACGACAGGCGGCGCGACAGCACGATGTGCCCGTCCAGAATGGCCCGTACCGCATCGGAAACCGGTTCGTTGAGATCGTCGCCCTCCACCAGCACCGTGTACATGGCGGTGATGGAGCCGGAACCGGACGAGGTGCCGGCGCGTTCCAGCAATTGCGGCAGCAGCGAAAACACCGAAGGCGTGAAGCCGCGAGTCGTGGGCGGTTCGCCGACGGACAGGCCGATCTCGCGTTGCGCCAAAGCGAAACGGGTCAGCGAATCCATCATCAGTAAAACGTCCCGTCCTGTGTCGCGGAAATATTCGGCGATGGTGGTCGCGAGGTACGCACCGCGAATCCGCACCAGCGGGGGTTGATCCGAGGAGACGGCCACCACGACGGATCGTTTCAGGCCTTCCGGCCCCAGGTTTTCCTCGATGAACTCCTTCACTTCACGTCCCCGCTCACCGATGAGCGCGATGACGTTGACCTCGGCGGAGGTGTTGCGCGCGATCATGCCGAGGAGCACGGATTTGCCAACGCCCGTGCCGGCCATGATGCCCACGCGCTGACCTTTGCCGACGGTCAGCAATCCGTTGACGGCGCCGATGCCGACATCCAGCACTTCTGCAATGCGGGCGCGTTCCATCGGGTTGATGGGCACGCCCTGCACGGGATATTCCTTGCCCATCGGGATGGGCCCCAGTCCATCAAGCGGTGCGCCGTTGCCATCGATCACGCGTCCGAGCAAATGCTCGGAGACATTGAACGTGGGGGACTCTTCCTTGGCGACGATCACGCTGCCGGGCTCGATGCCCGCCATGTTGCCCAGCGTCATCAGCAAAATTTTGTTGTCCCGGAATCCGACGACTTCGGCATCGATGGCTTTTTTGTTCTGCCGCGAGTAAATGGTGCATAAGGAACCCATCGATACGGCGGGGCCGTTGCCTTCCACGATCAGCCCGGTGAGGCGGATGACACGTCCCTGCTTCCTGACCATGGTGACGTTGTCAACGTAGCTGCCGTATTTTTCAAGATCGATGGTTTCCAACATATGCCTTCAGGTCTCGGTGACCGGACCTGCCTCGTCGTCGGGATCGGATGTTTGGGTGTCGTCATCAACGGCGCCGGGCGTGGCGCCGGTATCGGTATCGGTGTCGGCCGAAGCGGCCGGGGGTGCTTCTTCCGCCGGAGCCTCGTCTTCCTCCGGTGCGCCCAGTGTGGACCCGGTTTCCGCTTCCGGGTGCAGGGACGGTTGCGGGTAGCCTTCCATCTCTTCGGGAGCGGGCGGTGCGCGATGCAGAAGCTTGTCGATCTCGGCCTGGAGCCGGCCCATGTCCGCTTCCACACTGCCGAAGTTGGACTCGACCCGGCAGCCGCCGCGTTGCACGGACGCGTGGCCTTCGACGCGCACGTTGCGGATATCGGGGAAGAGCCGGTGCAATTCGGGGCTGTAATGTTCGGCGTATTTGCGGTCTTTCGGGTTCACCTTGAGGACCAGCGTTTCACGGTCGAGGATGGAGCCGACAGCGAGACGAATGATGTCGCGCACGCTGTCCTCGCGCAGGGACAGGTCGGTCTCGATGATTTTTTTGGCGAGTTCCACCACCATGTGGATCATTTCGCGTTCAACCTTCGGGTACATGCCGCTGCGAAATTTAGCGAGCTCTTCCACGCCTGCGGTGAGCGTTTCGAGAAACGGCGTGAATTCCTGGCGTGCCGCTTCCTCTCCGGCCTTGAATCCATCCTGGTACCCGGCCTGGTGTCCTTCTTCCCGCGCCTGGGCCTTGACCTCCTCGGCCTTGACTTTGATGCGATCGAGGGCGTCGGCGAAAACCTGTTGGACGCCCTGCTTGGCTTTTTCGATGTTGCGGTCGTCGAAGTTGCGGGATTTTTCCAGATCGAATTTGAACCCGCGCGGCAGGTCACGGCGGATACCGAAATCCTGAAACTGAAACGGCGCACCGGAGTCCGAGGTTGCCTTCGGTTCCTGGGCGTCGTCTTCGTCCGTTCCTTCGACATCCTCGCCGGATCTGAATGGTTTGAATTGTTTAGACAAGTTCTTCCGCGCCTCCCCCGATCACCAGTTTGCCTTCTTCTTCCAGCCGCTTGATGACCTGCACCACCTTTTGCTGCGAACGTTCCACTTCGCTGACCTTGGTCGGTCCCAATGCGTCGAGGTCTTCCTTCAGCATGTTGGCCGCGCGGTCGGACATGTTCGAGTAAATCTTTTCCTTCACTTCCTCGCTCGCGGTCTTCAACGACATGAGCAGGTCTTCGGATTGCACTTCCTTGAGCACCATTTGCACGCCGTTGTCGTCGAGCTTCAACATGTCTTCATACGTGAACCGCAGGTTGCGGATCTCGTTGGCGAGTTCCGGGTCGATCTCGTCCAGGTTCGACAGCAGGGAGGTTTCGGTCGTGCGATCGAGTTCGCTGATCACGGTGACGGCGGTATCGAGTCCACCCATCTTGCTGCCGGAGATGGCGCCGGAGGTGCGGAATTCGGACTGCAACGCTTCGTCGAGATCGCGGATCACCTGCGGCGACACGCGCTCCAGCGTGGCCAGACGGTAAATGACTTCGGTGCGGAACTCTTCTTTCATTTCTTTCAGCGTCGCGCTGGCCAGCGCCGGGTCCATGTGCGCCATGACGATGGCCGCCGTCTGCGGATGTTCATTGGCAAGAAACTGGGCGATGACTTTCGGCTCCAGCATGCGGATGGTGTCCAGCCCGCCGCCCAGGTCCTCGCCGGGCAGAGTGACGTTGTTCATGATTTCCGTGGCCTTGTCCGCGGGCAGGGCGCGCAACAGCGTGCTCTTCAGAAAATCGAGGCCGGAGACGCCGAGACCGCCGCCGATGCCGGACGTGATGTTCGTGAAAAATTCGCGCGTGACCTGATCGACCGTGGAGGTTTCGACGTCGCTGACGGCGGAGATGTAGTTGCCGATGCCCTGAATCTCGCGCTCGTCCATTTCGGCCAGAATCTTCGCCGCCTGCTCCTCGCCCATCGCCATCAGGAAGATGGCGGCCTTTTCGGGACCGGTCAGCTTTTGATTGGTTTTGGGATTGATGGTTGCCATGTGTCTCTATGCTCCAGTGGTGCGTTCGCGCATCCATTTACGAATGACGGAGGCGGCGTAACGAGGATCGCGTCCAACCAACGCTTCCACCGATTTGCGCATTTCGATATTCTCCTGCGCCATCTGCGCCATCCGTTTTTCTTCTTCCTGCTTCTGGACCTCTTCCGGAGTCGGGCCCTGATCGACTTCTTCCTCGGCTTCCACACTGGTGGTGATCCACCGCACCATGGGCAGCAGGATTCGCAGAATGAACAATACCAGTATTATAACACCGCCGATTATCTTTGCAGCGGTGATCGCGAGGTCGTACTTCTGCGCCTGCTCGATATCCTCTTTCTGCTGCATTTGCAGGGAGTTGTCGAACTGCACGTTCTCCATCTGGATCTGGTCGCCGCGCGCCTCGTCATAGCCGACGGCGGTCCGCACCAGTTGCAGCAGCTTGGCCATTTCCTCCTCGGACCGCGCTTGGTAGGCCGGCGGGTCGCCCGCCATCTTGCCATCCACCATGACGCTGACCGACAGCTTCTTGATTTCGCCGGTGGTCTCCTTCACATGCTTGACCACTTTGTTGATCTCATAATTGAGCGTCGATTTTTCGTTGTTGCGGCGGGAACCGGTGCCGGTGCCCTGCTGGTTGCCGCTGCCCGGCGTCAAAGACTGCACTCCGGCCACACCGCCGGGAGGCGCCGCGCCGACCACCTGCTCGGTCGTGTTCTGCTCGCTGCGGATCACCTGCGAGTCGGGATCGAACAGCTCTTCCGTGCGCTCGACCTTGTCGAAGTTGATGTCCGCCGCCACCTTGGCGATGACTTTGCCTGCGCCCAACGCATCTTCCAGCATGCGGACGATGCTCTTTTCCAGTTCCTGTTCGACACGCCGCGTGTGCTTGTAATTGGATGCTGTCATCATTGCCGCTTCGGACACTTCCTTGCCACCCGACAACATGTTGCCGGCGAGATCGACCACCACCACGTCGCTCACTTGCAAGCTCTCGACGCTGGAGGAGACCAGGTGCACGATGCCCTGCACCTGCGTTTCAGACAAATTCTGTCCGGCTTTCAGCTTCACCATGACCGACGCCTTGCCGCGCGGTTTTTCCTTCGAGAAGACATTGTCCTTCGGCAAGACCAGATGCACGCGGGAATGTTCCACCGCCTTCAGGGAGTTGATGGTGCGCACCAGCTCGCCCTGCAGGGCGCGTTGAAAATTCAGTTTCTGCACGAACTCCGTCATGCCGAGGGGTGTGTCCTCGAACAGTTCGAGGCCGACTTCCGCTCCCGTCGGCAACCCCTGGCTGGCGAGGCCCAGCCGCACCTCGTGCACGCGGTTGGACGGGATGCGCACGTTGCGGCCGCCATTGGACAACTCGTAAGGAATGGTCTGCGTCTTGAGTTCCTCCACCACCGCCGCCGCGTCCTTTTCAGCCAGGTTGGCGTAGAGGAGCTGGTAGTCCGGCGTTTGCGCCCACAGCATCATGGCGATCACCGCCGCACCCATCGCGCCCAAAAGGCCCAACGCCGCGACCTTGTTCACCGGCGACAGCTCGTTGAACCGCTGCCCGAGATTTCTTAAGAATTCCAGAAACGCTTCCATGGTCTTGTCCCGTCAAGGGTTGTCGTTGTGTGTGTCATAAATTGAGTGTGCGTTTTCCTTTTTAAAGGAATGAATCATTGACCCCCCTCATCCTCGCCTTCTCCCGCCCGGGGAGAAGGAACCTTAAAGACTCCCTCTCCCCTTCGTGGGAGAGGGTTGGGGTGAGGGGGTTTCATAACTTTTCCACCTTATTCTCCTCCTCCCCTTTTCAAGGGGAGGATTGAGGAGGGGTTATCAATGACTCCTCCTCATTCAATAAATGTCCGCTCATCTACCCAGATCGATGGCGCGCAGCGCCATGGTCTTGGCGGAACTGATCGCCTGGATGTTCGCCTCGAACGAGCGCGTCGCGTTGATCATGTTCACCATCTCTTCCATCAGGTTGATGTTCGGCATCGCCACATAACCTTCTTCGTTCGCGTCCGGGTGGCCCGGCTGGAACACCATCTGCGGCTCCGACTGATCCTCCACGATCTCGGACACCGCCGACGTGCGTACGTTGTCGAACAGCTCCTGATGCAGCGTGGAGGCGAAATCCTCACCCAGCGGATTGGCGGACACCACCACATCCTTGCGCTTGTAGGGGCCGCCTTCCGGCGTGCGGGTGGTCTCGAGGTTGGCCAGGTTGCTGGCGATGGCGTCCATGCGCTGGCGCTGGACATTCAGCCCGGAGGCACTGACCTGGATCGACGTCAAAAAATCCATCGTTCGAATCCTCTTTAAAATAAGGGTTTCCGGCCCGTGGGCCGCCTGCGGGGCGGTTCGGGCAATCTTTACAGGGATTTAAAGCAAGTTTGGTGCCAAACGCGCGGGATTTCAACGATTTGGCCGGATTCGGCAGGCGGGGCGGAAACTCTTTTAAAACAAAGGGATTGGGGGCGCGTGGCAGGGCAGGGCACAGGCGGCGCGGGGGGAAATCAGGCCAGATTTTTCCACCCGGCAAATCCTGCTGTCATCTTTTTGGCGACGGGCAAATATAGCCTTATCTCCTATTTCAAAGTTATTATGGCAAACGAAGGCTTTACAAATTATAATAAAGTAAAGTGATTTTCAGGAGGAAAGTCATGTCTCTTATTAAAATGTCATCCAAAAATCAGATTGTGATTCCGAAGGAAGCCCGCGAAGCGATGAAGGTGAAGGGTGGGGATACGTTGATGGTGGTGGTCAAAGGCCATACCACTCTGTTGCTTCCTCAGCCCAAACAATTTTCCAGAGCGCTTTCGGGACGTGGCAAGGGTCTATACCCTAAAGATTACCTGGAGAAGGAACGTAAGGCGTGGTGAGTCCCGCCAAGCTGAACCAGTTTTTAAAATCCCATCCCACCATTGGCCTCGACTCGAACATCCTCATTTATTTCATCGAAGCCAACCCGCAGTACCACAAACTCTGCCAGGCTATTTTTGAAGCGATCGAAGACGGCCGTAATACGGGCGTGTGCTCGACGTTGAGCCTTCTGGAAATTCTGGTCCAGCCTTACCGTCAGGATGACGTGGAACGGGCCAGCGAATTTTACGGATTGCTCACCCGATACCCGAATATGCTCTGGAAGGATTTAACGATCCATGTTGCGGACCTGGGCGCTCAACTCCGCGCCGAGTACAACATCAAAACCCCGGATGCGATATTGCTTGCTACTGCAATAGACAGCGGTGCAACGGCTTTTATCGGGAACGATGCGAAACTGAAAAAAGTACAAGAGATTGAGATATTAATTCTCGACGAATAGCTCCTCAAGGGGCACCCGCGGGGTGCCGGTTGGGAAGGGGTTACTGGTAACCTCCCCTGTATCCCCTCCTTGAAAAGGAGGGGGAGGAGGTTGGACTTCCCCTTCTCCGAAGGGGGCCGGGGGGCTTTTTCCTTAGCGTGTCATTCTGAGCGTAAGCGAAGAATCTATGTTGTGTTTTTAAGGATAGAGGGGCAACAAAAAGCGGCTACAATAGCCGCTTGATCTATACGCCCAACAGAGCGGCCACTATCAGCCGAATACCATCACTGTACACATCACTGCACAGTGAAAGGAGGTTTTTCCACAGTCGATCAAGGAAAACCCCAAATATGAAAATACTAATCTTCATATTGGGGATTAATTATTTGCTCTTTGGTTTAAACGGCCAAGGTCTCTTTTTGCTGAATAATCAAAGATTATTGGATGAAGTTAATATTGCTTCAGCAAATTTTGGGGCATTTGATGTTTTCTGATGACTTAGGGTGTTTCCATAAATAGTTAAGATTTCTTTTGCCAGTTTTTGTTTTTGTTCTTTGGTTTTGAATAATAAGATGTGTGCAAGTGCATCTAGATATTCACCCTGGCCCCTACTGGCATCTACAATCAAACTGTGATAATTAAATAAAATAAACTGCCTTATAGAAGCCTTATGTTCTAATTTTTTTAGTTGCAAACTACTACTTTCAATAGGAAACAAATTTGCATAATAATTATTTGGTGCGTATTCATAGGCACTTTTACTAACTAAATCAGTGGTGCTGCCTAATAGCCCGCCAGTTATAATATTGCCCCAGAACGCGGTAGTGATCTTTGTTGTGGCGGCGATTGTTTGTGCTTGATACCCTTCCTTTTTTACAACAATTGTTGCGTTTTTTCCTTTCGGAACTAATGCCGTTAAAGGTGTAACTCCGATGGGTTGTCCATTAAAAAGTACTTCAGCACCCTGAACGTTAGAATTGACACTTATCGTTTGTGTTGATCCCTCCACGAGCGTGGCACATCCACTTATTATTAAAATCAAAATTCCTAACCAATGAATAGGCTTACAATTGATAAACTTGTCCATTCTGTCCCCTCCTCATTTATGGCAGGTATTGGTGTAAGGAGGGGAATCTTATATGGTTTCGATATAGGCTTCAATTTAATTTTGGAATACCATAAAAAGGTGGGTATGGGTTTTGTTCCCTGGCAGGCTCCCTATTTGAACCTGAAAGAACTTTAAACCCAACTTGTTACGCTTTCTCTTTATACTCACTAAGTTTGTTGCGGAGGGTGCGGATGGAGATGCCGAGTTGCTCGGCGGCTTTGGTTTTGTTGCCTTCGGTTTCTTCCAGTGTCCTCAATATCAGTTCCCGCTCCATCTCGTGGAGCGTGCCCCGGAATTCCCCCAAAGGACTCGACCCGTTCGCGCTGGCGGGCTGGGCGGCGGTCGCCGCATCGTCATCCATGAACAGGTTGGAGGGCTGGATGGTGTCGGCGTGGCACAGCAGCACGGCGCGCTCCATGATGTTCTCGAACTCGCGCACGTTCCCCTGCCATTGATATTTCTGTAACAGTTTTTTCGTCTCGTCGGCCACGCCCACAATGGTTTTATTGTTCCTCTGCCCGTGCTTCTTGGCGAAGTGGTCGGCCAGCACCGGGATGTCTTCCTTGCGTTCCCTCAGCGGCGGCAGTTTGAGCGGGATGACGTTCAGCCGGTAATACAGGTCCTCGCGGAATTTCTGCTCGGCGATCAGCGCCTTTGGGTCGCGGTTGGTGGTGGCGATGACGCGCACGTTGACCGGGATGGGTTCCTTGCCGCCGACCTTATCGACTTCGTGTTCCTGCAACACGCGCAGCAGCTTCGCCTGCAGGGGCAGGGTCATCTCCGTCACCTCGTCCAACAGCAACGTGCCGCCGTGGGCCAGCTCGAACTTGCCCTGCTTGGCGGTGATGGCGCCGGTGAACGATCCTTTCTCATGCCCGAACAATTCCGACTCCAGCAATCCTTCCGGCAGCGCGGCGCAGTTGACGGCGAGGAACGGTTTGCCGGCGCGCGGGCTGCATTGATGGATGTAGCGCGCGAACAGTTCCTTGCCGGTGCCGGTCTCGCCGGAGATGAGCACCGTCGATTGGCTGTACGCCACGTTCCCGGCGAAGGTCAACAACTCCTGCATGGTTTTGTTCTGGGTGACGATCTGGCGCGGGTCGATGGCCTCTGCGTCGTCCGCTGCTGCGCCCGCGTCACCCTGCGTTGCGCCGGGGGCCGATTCGGTTTGCAGGGCGCGGGTGACGGTGGAGACGAGGATGTCGGCGGAGAACGGTTTCAAGAGGTAATCGAACGCGCCCTGTTTCATGCTTTCGACGGCGTTGTCGATGGTGCCGTAGGCGGTCATCATGATGATGCGCGTTTCGGGTTTGAGTTCCTTGACGGCTTTCAGCAGTTCCGCGCCGGTCATCTTCGGCATCTTGACGTCGGAGATGACGAGGTCGAAGTCTTCGATTTCGACCAGGGCGAGCGCGTCCTTGCCGTTTTCGGCGGTTTTCAGCGTGTGGCCTTCGCGTTTCAGCGCGGCGGTGAGCGCGGCGCGCATGTCGGCTTCGTCATCGACGATCAGGATGCGGCGTTGGGATTTCATGATGCGGTCTCGTCGGCGCCGGGCAGGTGAATGGTGAAGGTGGTGCCGATACCGGGCTGGCTGTCCACATCGATGGCGCCGTGGTGTGCCTTGATGATGTTGTGCGCGATGGCGAGGCCGAGGCCGGTGCCTGTTTCCTTGGTGCTGAAAAACGGATTGAAGATGTGCGTCTGGTCGTGCTGCGCGATGCCGACGCCGGTGTCGGCGAGGGTGGTGGTGAGGGTGTGGCGGTGCAGCGAGTCGGCGGACGGCGCTTCGCTGTGTCCGGTTTTGATGGTCAGCGTACCGCCCACCGGCATGGCCTGCACGGCGTTTCTGAGAAAATTGAGGAACACCTGTTTGAGCAGATGCTCGTCGGCGTTGGCGGTCATCGTGCCCGCGCCGAAATCGCACACCACGTTCACGTTGTCCGGAATCTGCAACTGCGCCGGATCGGCGAGCAGTCCTTCCAGCAGCCGGTTGAGGTCGCAGCGGCTGCGCGAAGGTTCCGGCGATTTGGCGAACAGGAGCAAGCTGGAGATGGTGCGGTCCATGTTGCGCACGCCGTTGATGATGTGTCCGGCGAGGTCCTGGTTTTCCTCATCGCCGGCGAGATCTTTTTTCAGCACGGAGGCGAACAGCTCGATGCTGGCGAGGGGATTGCGGATTTCGTGGGCGATGCCCGCCGCCATCTCGCCCATGGCTCGCAGGCGGTCGTTGCGCTCGGCTTCCTCTTCGAGGCGTTTGAGCTGGGTGATGTCTTCCAACAGCAGCATGGTGCCGATGCGTTGTCCCTGCCCGTCGAGGACGGGAGACGCGGCGGTGCGGATGCGCAGGTCGCGGCCGCCGGTGGTGAGCACGGATTCCTGGAACACGGGGGCGGTGTCTGCCGCGTCGCGCACGCGTTCGACCAGGCGCGCGAAGGGATCGACATCGAACACGTCGCTCAAGGTTTGGTCGCGGCATTCGGTTTCCTGGCGGCCGGTGATGCGTTCGGCGGTTTTGTTGAAGGTGGTGATGCGGTCGTCGCCGTCCACGACGATGACGCCGGTGGTGAGGCTTTGCAGGATGTTGTTGAGGTAACTGCGGACCGCTTCTTTTTCTTTCAGGTTCTGTTCGAGCTCGGCGTTTTTCTTTTCCAGTTCGAGGTCGAGGGCGCGCACGTGCGCCTGAAGTTTTTCATACGACTCCTGCAGGTGCTGGGTGGTCTCGGTGAACGCCTGGAATGCGGCCTGAAGGGTTTCGAGATCCGGCGCTTGCCGGTCCTGGGGTTCGTCCGTCATGGGCCACTCGAAGGGAAGTTTTGCGGATGCGTGCGACGTTTTATTCATTATAAAGGATCACAATCGGTCTTTTAAGCGTTTTTCCCAATCCATGATCTTGAGACGCATCGCGGCGGCATCCTGAACCAGGCTGGCGTCGCCGTTTTTGGCCTTGATCATTTCCGTCAACTCCGCCTCGGCCTGTTTGGGTTGCGACAGTTGTCCCAGGTTGTCGGCGATCAGGAAATCCGCGTAGCGGCGCAACGAGTTTTCCGGAAAGCGTTTGCGTCCGGACTCCAGCATGTTGAGTGATTCCGAGTAGCGGCCTTGCAGGTGAAAGACGATGCCCAGCTTGTAATAGGTGGACTGGATGAACTCCGGCGGGTCGCGCAGGGCGCGGTCCGAGTGATCGATCACATTGCGGTAGGCCTCGGCGGCGCGGGTGAGGTCGTCGGACACCATCCAGATTTCACCCAGCTGGTACCAGGCGCGGGCAACGAGTCCGCCGTCTTTGGCAATAATGGATTCGTACGCCTGCACCGCCTTGTCGATGCGCTTTTGTCCGCGATAGGCCTCGGCGAGAAGCAGCATGGCTTCCGGCACCTCTGGACTGTTGGCATAGTTGTTCAAGAAAGTTTTGCTGACCAGTTCGGCTTCCTCAAACTTGTTCTGCGCGAGGTGGATTTCGCCGAGGTTCAGAAACAGGCGGTCGGTGTACAGGTTCTGTGTGTCCTTCAGCTTGACCTGTTCGAAAAACTTGAGCGCCTCGGCGTGCATGCCAATGGCCTGATAGGCTTCGCCGATCTGCAATTGGGTTTTCAGGTTGTCGAGATCGCCGATGCCGAGTGTCAGGAAATCGTTGTACGCATAAAGAATCGGCAGGTGTCCGCCCTGCTTCGAATATTGATCGATCAAATGACTCATCGCCCGGTGGATGGCGTTGTTGGCGGTGCGATAGAACCGGGAGGACTTGTCGCGATCGAGCAGGCGTTTGAACTCCTGAATCGATTGCAGGAAGCGTTGTTCCTGGAACAGGGCGGAGCCGCGGCTCAACAGCACCTCCGAGCGGATGTTGCGCGCCGGCGTGTCCGCGAACACCTTGTCATAAGTCTGATACGGTTTGAAGTATGCCGGATTCTCCATCACCAGGTCCGGCACCGCCAGGCCCGGGTACCGGATGCCAATGTCGGCGAGGCGGATTTTGGCGTAGAGGGCGTTTGGGCCTTCCGGCTCGATTTTCTGCGAGCGTTCGAACACCGAATAGGCGGCCATGCCGTTTTTCTCCAGCAGGTAGGAGTCGCCGATGCGGTTGAGCGCCTGATGTGCCTGAAGGGTGCCGGGTTGCAGGTTGACCAGCCGGAAATAAAAGGCGCGCGCTTTCCCGTACTGCTGCCGGGAAAAATACAGTTCGGCCAACGTGTAATTGAGTTGCGGCGTCGTGTTCAATTCCTTCGGCCAGCGTTCCACCGCGTCTTCGAACACGCGGAGCGATTTGTCGAACTCGCCTTTTTCGTAGTGGGTCTGGGCGATATCGTAAACACTGGCTCGCGCTTTCGGTTCCGTAGGCTGGTCCTTGAGGATCAGCCGGAACGCGCGGTAGGCTTCTTCGAGGCGACCTTCCTTGTACATCATGCGGGCGAGGCCCAGCTTGCGCGCCTCGTTGTAGCGGCTGCGCGGATTGCGCTCGATACCCTGCTCGTAATGCGTCTTGGCTTCGAGGATGAGATCGAGATCGTCGTAAATGGATGCCAGTTTATAAAGTGCGTGATCGTAAAACCGCGAGTCCGGATACTTGCGGATGGCAAAGCGGTAGGCGTCGATGACCCGTTCGTGGCTCGGGTGTTGCTTTTGGATTGCGACTTTCCATTCCGCCTCGGCGATGAGGTAGGCGGCGTTGGCCGCATACGGACTGGCACTGAAGTCGCGGACATAGGCTTTCAGGGCCGGGATGGCTTCGGCATATTTCTGTTGCTGGAACAGGTTGAGCGCCCGGGTGTAATCGTTCCAGCCAGAGCGCAGCTTGTCTTCACTGCCCGCCTGCACCTTTCTTTCGATCTGGTCCGAAGTCATGCCTTTTATGCGCGGCTGCTTCCGGGTTTCCGGTTTGGGTTCCGGCGTCAGTTTGGCCTTGGATTGCTTGATCTGCAAGGGGGCCATCTCTGCCAGATCGACAACGATACGGGCTGGGTCGTTTTCCGTAAAATGGATGAACTGAGTATTGGATTTGTGAAAATAGAGGGTGATCTTGACGATGCCTTCCAGCTCGCGGGTGTCCATTTTGCTCAGATGGATGTCCTTCACCACCTGGGGTTGGATGCGCGGATGCAACACGGCTCCCCGCAGAAAAATTCCGAGGCGCTTGTTGGCGAGGTCTGGGATCACGCGGTACTCAGTGAGCCGATTGAGGTGAATGATCACCCGCGTTTTATCCGGGTGCGGCCCGAGCTCGATGTCCTGAATCTTGATGGGACCGGATCCGTTCTGCGCATTGGCCGCAGCGGGCCCTCCCAGCAACAGGCAAACTCCCAGCATCAGGCAGCCGAGGCTTTTTTCAAATTTGTTCCAGCGAACCATGGATGAAAACTCCGGTTGATAGCCAGGACATGAAAAGCAAAATCGATACCGTGTTCATTATATTGTAACTCTGAACCCCATAACTTATTATAATTAAAGGATGATTTTTGAGGTGGCCGGCTGGAAGCCCTGGCCTGCCCGCGCCGTACGGTGAAGGTCGATGCCTGTTATAAAGAATATATCGTCAGTTTTTTGACATTGGTTGAGTTAAATATAGGTTTAGCTTGAATTTTGCCGCTGAATTTAAGATAACTTAAAGCTTATGGACTCGAATGATCAGATCAAATTAAAAGAAACGCGACAGGTCTTGGATCTGGTCAAGCAGCAGAAAACCATGCTTGGCGAGTCTCTGGTCAGTCTGGACCTGTTTTTGTACCTTCATAAGAGTATAAGCCTCCTGCATCTGGACGATATCAAACCCGTCCTGCTGGAAAAACTCCCGCACATCCTTTCGGTTCGCTATTTTTCGTTGTTCCTCTTCAATGCCAATGAGAAGGAATTGACGCTGGCCTGCAGCAACCACCTCGATATGGAAAAGCCGCTGAGTTTCAAGGTGTCCGAATCCGGGGTCATGCAGGATGCGTTGAATCAGCAAAGGTATATTTTTGAAGCGGATTTCACGCAGTCGAAATATTACAAAGGGAAGAAAAACCCGCTTTTCAAAAACAATTTCTTTTTGTGCGTGCCGTTGATGATCGAAAACAAGATCATCGGAGTGATCAATGTGAACGACAGCGCCAAGGGGTTTTTGTCGGTGTCGGACATGGATTACATCCTGAACGTGCTGGAGTTCGTGGCGCTGTCGGTCAGCAACGCCCTGTTGCACGAGAAGACCGAAGTGTTGTCCATCACCGACGGCCTGACCCGGCTTTATGATCATCGGGAAATGATGCATACGCTGGAAAAGGAGTTTGACCGGTGCCGCCGCTACCAGTCCACGCTTTCCTTATTGATGATGGACATCGACAAATTCAAAAACATCAACGATACCTACGGCCACCAGAAGGGGGATGAAGTGCTGGTTGCCCTGGCCACGGTCATGACCCGGCTGTGCCGGTCCAATGATACGGCGGCCCGTTACGGAGGGGAGGAGTTCGCCGTCATCCTTCCCGAAACCCGGAAAAAAGGTGCGCAAGTCATTGCCGAGCGTATCCGCACCAGCATGGCCAAAATCCGGTTTGCCTCCGGAAACCAGGAGTTCGGCGTTACCGTCAGCGGCGGTGTCGCCGAATTGAATCTGGATACCATGTCCAGCCCGACCGACCTGATTCATGTTGCCGACCGCGCCTTGTACCAAGCCAAGAAAGATGGGCGCGACCGCGTGGTGCTGGGAGAATGAAATGAGTGCATCTCTGCTGGAGTCCTTCCGCAACCTTCCGGATTTGCCGACCCACCCCGAACAGATCGCCAAGGTGCTCGATGAGTTGAACAAAACGTCATCGATGGACTACAATCTGCTCCACCTCATTCAGTACGACCCGGCCATTGCCACGCGCATTCTGGCGGTGGCCAACTTGCCCGTGTACGGATACGAACGCCGGGTGGAATCGTTGCAGCAGGCGGCGGGGTTGCTGTCGCCCAGCCTGGTGACCAGCATCATCCTGACCACGCCGGTGTTCGAGATATTCCGCGATGCCGATCACGCCTGCCACCAGCAGTTCGATCACCTGCAATTGTGGGCGCATTGCGCCGTGACAGGCGTTCTGGCTGCATACATCGCCCGCAAACTGGAATCGGTGGAAGAAGGCATTTGCCTGACCCTGGGATTGATTCACGATATGGGCAAGATGGCGTTGATCGTCAATCACCCGAAGCAGGTGCTGGAAGCGGTGGAACGGTGCCGCAAGGAAGGGGGCGCGCTGAACGACGCCCTGCGCGAAATGGTGGGTTGCACGCCGTATGAAGTGGCGGCGCAACTGGCCGGCGACTGGCATTATCCCGGCATACTGATTGCTCATCTCAGAGATATGGAAGCGGCAACGGGTTCAGAAAATTCGGCCCCGGTCATGATTGTCCGGCTGGCCAAGCGGCTGGCGGAGGATTGGAAGTATGGCGATGGGTTAGAGCTGCCGGATACGACGCCGGTCGATTCCCTGTTGCCGGCGTTGGGTGTATCGCCTGCCGACCTCGATCAATGGAAACCGGAAATGCAAAGCCAGGCCGACAAGCTGGCACGGTCCATCCTCGCTAAAATGCTTTCCTGAAAAATCCAATGATGGTGCGGAATACCGACCCGTTGAGTCCCCATCCGAAGGCCTGTTGCTGTGTGTCGAGTCTGTGCGTCAACGTCTGCAAGGCCTCGGAAATCGCAACCGGGTAATCCGTGAATTCGGTGAGGGAGCGGAGAGGCCCGGGCAACGCTTGCAGTTGGCGGGCGGCGTGGGTGCGCATGGCTTCCATGGCAGGTTGACGATGCAGGCGGCGTCCGCCACGCATCACCGGTTGCAGCAAGGCTTCACCTTCCATCGTCTCTTCGGCCAGCGCAAGCCGGTCGCCGGAAAAAAGACCGTCGGCATCACGTTGGCGGAACACCTGCTTGGCGCCGGGCAGCGTGGCTTTGCCCTCGGACCGTTTGCGGCGCGGCTTGCCATCGTATTCCTGTAATTTGTAAACGCATTCGAGAAACGGTGCGTCATCGGACACCGTCAGCCGGGTGCCGATGCCGAAGCCATCGATGGGTACGGCCTGGGTGATGAATTCGGCGGCGCGGTGTTCATCGAGGTTGCCGCTGGCGAAGATGCGGATGTGTTCGAGTCCGGCTTCGTCGAGTTTCTGCCGAACGCCGCGGGCCTGGCTTGCCAGGTCTCCGCTGTCCAGGCGCACGCCCTGGATGCGAATGCCCTCCTTCTTGAGCTTGCCGGAAAGTTTGATCACCGTATCGAGCGCCCGCATCACGTCATACGTGTCGAGCAGGAGAATGTTGTTGTCCGGCCAGGAGCGGCAGAATGCGCGGAACGCAGACGCCTCGTCCGCATGCGCCTGGATGTAGGAATGCGCCATGGTGCCGTACAGGGGAATGTCATCGGTGACCCCGGCGAGCACGGTGGCGGTGCCATCGAACCCGGCCAGGTATGCGGAACGCGCCGCCAGCCATCCGGCTTCCGCACCCGGCGCGCGGCGCAGGCCGAAATCGACCAGCCGCCGTTCTCCATTCGCGGCCAGCACGCAGCGCGCCGCCTTGCTGGCAACCAGAATGGAATAGTGCAGGAGGTTGAGAATGCGCGTTTCCACAAACTGCGCCTCGGAGATCGGCGCCGTCACCCGCAACACCGGTTCATCGGCAAAAAACACGGTGCCTTCGGGCATGGCATCGACATCGCCGGTGAAGCGGAACCCGCGCAACCCTTCGATGAACTCGTCGGGGAAACGACCGCCCTGTTTCAGTCCGTCGAGGTCTGTTTCCGGGAAGTGCAGGGTTTCCAGAAAACAAAGCACCGGATCGAGCCCGGCAAACATCAGGAAATTGCGCTGCGGCGGCAGGTCGCGCACGAAAAACTCAAACACCGCCTGCCGGGTCATGCCCTGATCGGCGTAACTTTTGAGCATGGTCAACTGGTAGAGATCGGTCAACAGCGGGCTGGGCGGGGGCAGGCCCAGACAGACATCCTGCACGCAGGCCGTCCGGCAGCCGAGATCCCGCATTTCCGCCAGCGCCTGCGCCGCGTCGGTGGGATTCACGTTCACGCCCCGCACCGCGTCTTCCAGCAGGATGACTTCATACGTGTTTTGGACCGCATCGCGCACGGTGTTGAGCACGCAATAATCGGTGGCCAGCCCGCCGATGAACAGGCGGCGGATACCCGAATTTTTCAACTGGTGGTCGAGGTCGGTGCCCTGAAACGCGGAATAGGCATCGGCCTCTTCCGTATCGGCCTTGCTGATTATGACGGCGTTTTCGAGATCGAGTTCGGCGGCGAAGTGCGCGCCCTCGGTGTTCTGGATGCAGTGCGGCGGCCAGGGGCCTCCCTGTTTTTCAAACGAACAGTGGTTTTCCGGATGCCAGTCGCGGCTGGCGTAGAGGGGCAGCGACTTCTGGCGAAAGGCTTCCGCATAACGGTTGAGCATCGGGATGACCCGGTCGCCATCGGGAACCGCCAGCTTGCCGCCGGGCAGAAAATCGTTCTGCAGGTCCACGATCAACAACGCGTCGCCGGGCTGTGGGATCAGGTTTTTCATGCGGGGACTTGAAAGCAAATCATGTCTGCATTGTAACGCAGAGGGCTTCAGAAAAAAAACGATGCGTTGCGGTTTCGGAGTATCGCTTTACAGATTGCGCTTTCAGGGCGAAGGGGAGAACGCACGCTGGCAATGCAGTAAAAAATGAACGATGGATCGGGCGCAGCCGTTGAGATCGGCGACACTCAGACTTTCGCCGGGTTCGTGCATGCGGCACTCCTGATCGTAAGGCGCGATGACCAGCGGCGGAATATCGTCCAGCGCGTCCATCAACTTGGCGACGAAGGGGATGGAGCCGCCGCATCCGTAAATGCAGGGTTTCACACCGTAGCCGGCTTCCAGCGATTCCAGCATCAGGGAGAACGCGGGATGCTCGATGCCCGTGCTCCACGGCGAGCCACCCTTGTCGTTGGAACATTTCAGCTGAAACCCAGCCGGTGCATGGGCCTGCAAATGGGCTTTCACATCCTCGGCTGTCTGCGTTTCGTCGTTGCCCGGCGCCAGCCGGATTTCGACCATCGCCTTTGCGGATTTGTTCTCGAAGCGGCGGGTGGAACCGTCGTGATCCGCGTACAGGGATTCCGTGGTGATGCGGAGTATGGAGCCTTCGGGTTCCATGTACGGATGCACGGCTTCGGCGGCCAACCTTCCGTTGCCGTCGATCAAACCATCGATCATGCGCGCCAGTTGGATCTCCGCCACTGGGAACGGGCCGCCGGCGACGCCGGAATGCGGGTCCTTGGCCGCCGACTGCGCGATCACGTTCAGAGACAGCGAGTTGGCGTCTTCGGGAGTGGCGTCCTGCACTGTCACGTTCAGGCGAAACGGATTCAGATCGTCCAGTGCATCGAGGAGCATGGCCTTGAAAGAGGCTGCATCAAGATGACCGTTCAGTTGAAAAGTCAATCGCGCCGCGGCCGTGCCCAGCACCACGCCTCCCGCCACGCGGTGACCCGGCCGCACGTTGGCATAGGAGGTGCGCAGTTGCGCCTGGATGATCGCGGCCTGGGTTTCCTCCACCGTGAATTTCGTCTCCGGCAACAGGCCGATCATGTGCCGCTGGGTTTCGACCGACAACGGCACCGCCTCATAGCCTTTGCGCTCTTCCGGTGTGACCGGGATATCGCGTTCGGCGATGGCGCGGACGGCCAGCGCCTGCCGTTCGTCCACCAGGGAAGCGAGGGTCTTGTACAACGCCGTTTGTGCATCGAGCATTGTCTGTTCGCCGGGCGGGACGGTGACCTCCACCTGAGCGATGCCGCGCAGGGACGTGGTCAGGCCCGGCATGCCGGTGGTGGGATTGGTGACGTCGGTGATGATCACGCAGTCGGCGTCCTCAAAAAATTCGCGATTCTGCAGAATCTGGTCGATCAAGGAATACGAACCGCATTCTTCTTCCGTTTCAAAAATGATTTTCAGGTTGCAGGGCAGCGCGGCGAGGGATTCCCGCGAGCGTGTTTTGGCGTCGTGACCGAGCGATTGCAGGACGGCATCGACGGCCATGCCGATGGCGATGACGCCGCTCAAGTCGTCGGCGGCGCCGCGTCCGTAAGCACGTGTGCGGTCGGCGTTCCAGCGCAGCTCCGTCGGCGACACGCCGTCCCATTTCTGAAAACGTCCGTCGTCCATGTACGGTTGCTTGTCCAGGTGCGCGTACATCAGCACCGTCGGCTTGGACTGATCGGCGATCAGCGACGCCATGAGGATGGGGGTGGCGCGGTGCGGCCCGGGCGGCGGCGTGTTGATGCGGACATGATCGAACCCGATGTCGCGCAGGTAGCGCGCTCCCACTTCCAGGATTTCCTGCATGTCCGTGGGTTCGGTGCGGTCGCCTTCAAATTCGTTGACGTTGAAACTGCGGCTGTCGATGCGCACCATCTCGCGCATGACCTCCATGTGGCGTTGGAACAGTTCGGAATCGGGAGTGATGCGTTGCCGGGCGTCCCGGCTCCAATTGGCAAGGTCCATGATCAACCGTGGTAGTTCAGGTTATTGGGAAAACAAGGGGGTTTTCTTTACAAAGATCAACCCATCATATAATATAAAATCCGATGGGTGAAACATTTCATTATGAGTTTGCAGGAGCCTGCCTTGTCCGAGCGTGTTCTCAATTTTTTCAGATTGATGCGTATCCTGAAGGAGCGCGGCAACTGGCTGTTGATACGCCGGTCGCGCCGGCAACTTCTGAATTTCATCCTGTGCCGCAACGACATTCATCGCAAGCCGTTATGGAAAATTCCGTTTTACTGGTTCGACCTGCTTAAAGGATTGGACATGCTGGTATGGCGGCTGGAGACCTTCGGCTTTCTCTTCCAAAGCGGCACCAGTTTAGAGGATCAGGCCCGCCTGAATCGATGTCTCAATTCCTGATTTCCCAAGCCCGTTCTGTGTTTATTGAAAGCTGGAAACGAGGATTGCCATGATTGCCCAGGCTCCGCTCATTGAGGCCCCGATTTCCATCTGGCAACAGCGCGCTCATAAAGCCGGTCTCTGGCTGACCGTCCTCACCGGAGCCATCATTCCCCTGAGCACGTCGCTCACCGAAATTTTTACCACGCTGGTGGGCGTGCTGTGGCTCGCGGCGGGGCATTACAAAAACTTATGGAGCCAGGTGCGCTCGCATCCGCTTGTCCGCTCTTCGTTGTTGCTGTACGCCGCGCTGGGGGTGGGTGTGTTGTACACAGAGGCGGCGATGCCTGACTGGCTGGGCATGCTGAGGAAGTACCGGGAACTGCTGCTGGTCGTCGTCTTCATGACATTTCTGGATAGCGCTTGGGCCCGCAAAGCGGCTTTGAAAGCATTTGGCGCGGCGATGGTGGTGACGCTGCTGGCCTCCTTTTACAAGTTCTATCTGGTGCCGGCCTCCTTAGATCCCAACCTGCGCGTCGGCCTTCCTTTCAAGAACAGCATCACGCACAGCCTGCTCATGGCGGTGTTTGCGTTCGGACTGGTCACGCATGTTTTTCATCACCGCGACGATAAGGGCACGGTGTGGAAACTGTCGGCGTTGCTGGCGGTTGCGATCTTCAATCTGTTTTTCATGGTGGACGGCCGCACGGGTTATGTCGTGTTTTACTTGCTGGGGCTGCTGTTTCTGTTTCAAAAATTCAGGTTCCGCGTGGCGGTGGCCGGACTGGTGTTGCTCGCCGGGTTTCATTTCATACTGAGTTCGACTTCGACGTTATACCAGTCGCAATGGAACCATTTGAGCCGGGGCGTCCACAAATACCTGGAGGGAGACACGAACTCTTCCATTGGCATGCGCATCGAATTTTCGCGCACCAGTTATGAAATCATGATGCAGAGTCCGTGGGTCGGCCACGGCACCGGCAGCTTCCGCGATCAGTACCGGGAGTTCGGTGAGGCCCGGGGATTGGAACGGATCACGGTGAACCCGCATAATGAGTACATGATGCTGGGGGTGCAGCTCGGGTTTCTGGGAATCGGACTGCTGCTGTATTTCATGTACACCCTCTGGCGCTATGCCTTTGCGCTGGAGCCATTGTATCGCAAACTGGCCCAGGGACTGGCGCTCACGGTCACGGCGGGTTGTTTTGCAAACTCCTTTTTGATGGATCACACGGAAGGCACGCTGATCATGTTTCTGACTTCGGTGTTGTATTCCCCTCTCATGCATTCTTCGCAGACTAAGCATGCTTAGCGTCGTCGTCATCACAAAAAACGAAGCGGCGCGCATCCGCCAGTGCCTGGAGTCGGTGAGGTGGGCGGATGAGATCGTGGTGCTGGATTCGGGCAGCAGCGACGGCACGCCGGAGATCTGCCGCGAATACACCGACCGCGTGTTCGACGTGGACTGGCCGGGCTTCGGCCCGCAAAAGAACCGCGCCCTCGAAAAAGCCACGGGCGACTGGGTGTTGTCTCTCGACGCCGATGAAGTGGTGTCCGATTCCCTGCGCCGGGACATCGAACAGGCGGTGCAAAGTCCGCAGGTCAATGGATACGAAATCCCGCGCTCGTCGCATTACTGCGGGCGGCGCATCCGTCATTCCGGCTGGTCGCCCGATTACGTCCTGCGTCTGATCAAGAAAGGGCAGGGCGCATTCACCGATGCGTTGGTGCACGAAAAACTGGAAGTACGGGGACCGGTGGGACGCCTGCGGCATCCGCTCATCCATTACAGCTTCGATACGTTTGAAGACGTGCTCGACAAAGTCAACCGCTACTCCACCTACAACGCGCGCATGCTGTACGAACAGGGACGGCGCACCTCACTGCTGGAGGCGGTGGGGCGGGGTCTCTGGGCGTTTGTGCGTGCGTACATTCTGAAGGCAGGGTTCCTCGACGGACGGCAGGGATTCCAACTGGCGGTCTCCAACGCCGAGGGCACGTATTACAAGTACGTCAAGCTCATGGAACTGCATCGAACCGGAAAGGCCTCGAAACCGTGACTGCGATCAGCATCATTCTCAGCACCTACAACCGGCCCGACGCTTTGGAGCGGGTGTTGAGCAGCCTGGAAGGGCAACGTTGCCGCGATTTTGAAGTGGTGGTGGCCGACGACGGTTCCACCGAAGCCACGCGCGCGCTGGTCGAAACCTTTCAACAACGCAACACGCTGGTGTTGAAACATGCCTGGCACGAAGATAAGGGATTCCGCGCGGCGGCCATCCGCAACAAGGCGGTGGTGGCCAGTTCCGGCGAGTACCTGGTGTTTCTCGATGGCGACTGCATGGCGTTTCCGGATTTTGTGGAACGCTCTCTGCAATTGAGGGAGGCGGGGTATTTTGTCGCAGGCAACCGGGTTTTGCTGGACGAGTCCATCACGCAGCAAACGCTAAATCACAAACTGCCGTTGCACCGCTGGGGTTTTATGAAATGGCTGGCGGCCCGGCTGCGCGGTCAGGTCAATCGCCTCCTGCCGTTTGTGCGGTTGCCGCTGGGTTTTCTAAGAAAATGGACGCCGCGCAAGTGGCAAGGCGTGAAGACCTGCAATCTTGGCGTGTGGAAGCGGGACTTCGTCGAGGTCAACGGCTTCGATGAAACCTACCAGGGCTGGGGTTATGAGGATTCGGATCTGGTCATCCGCCTGCTCAACCTGGGCGTGGTGCGCAAGGAAGGCCGCTTCGCCGTGCCGGTGCTGCACCTCTGGCACCCCTTGAACGAGTCTGCCGAGACGACGGAAAACTGGAAGCGGCTGGAAAAGGTCCTGCGCTCCAGCACCACCCGCGCCGAGCATGGACTCAACAATCATTTATAAAAAATCAAAAACGCTTTCCTGCCGGACTGAAAGAAAAAAGCCGGGACACGATGGCCCGGCTTTTTCTGATTCGTTCTCTCCTAAAACCGTTCCCAAAACCCTTCAGGTTGCACACAAAAAGAACGTTTTGTTCAGCGGTCTTTTGTTTTTGCAGCCAGTGAGGGGACGCAGGCTTCAGGCATTTTTGTGCGCGCCGTCGCAGACGGGAGAGGTTTGTGTCAGGCCGCAATCGCAGATGGTCACACGGCGGGGACGATCCAGAGTCACCTCAGCGGGGCTTTTTCCGGTATTCTTGCGGTCGTGGGAGCCGTCACAGTACGGTTTATTTTCGGACTCTCCGCAAGTACAATAGTACTTGGTTCCCGGGGTCTCATTCACATAGAGGGGCTTGTTCTGGTACGGCATGCAAGTCTCCTGATTGGTTAATCGGTTTCCATCGGTTTCAGTTGCGTTAGGGGATTGGGCCGGTCACCTTCCTTTTAGATGGAGACAATGGCGGAAGGGTTTGGATTTTTTTTATGAAAATTCTCGTTACCGGTGCGACCGGTCTGGTCGGTCAACAATTACTGCCTCTGCTCGCGGCAGCGGGCCACGACATCAACGTGCTGACCCGCGATCCGAAAACGGCTGTGGCGCGTCTTCCGGTGCGCTGCCGCCGCTACAAGTGGGACCCCGCCCTGCTCGAACCGCCGAAAGAGGCCCTGGAAGGCGTCGATGCGGTCATCAATCTTGCCGGGGAGAATATCGCCGCGCGCTGGACCGACTCGAAAAAAGCCGAGCTGGAACGCTCACGCGTGTTGTCCACGCATCAACTGGTCAAGGCGATGGAAGACATGGAGGCGCGACCGCGTGTGTTCGTGTCCTGTTCGGGAATTGGATATTACGGCGACCGCAAAAGCCTCGAACTGGATGAATCGGTATCCGGCGGCAACGGCGTTCTGGCCGACGTGTGCAAAAAGTGGGAAGCGGAAGCGTTGAAAGCCGAGTCTCTGGGCGTCCGCACTGTGGTGCTGCGCATCGCCACCGTGCTTGGCACCGATGGCGGTGCGTTGAAGTTCATGCTGCCCGCATTCCGCATGTGTGTCGGAGGACGTGTCGGCAGCGGCAGGCAGTGGATGAGTTGGATTCACGTGCGCGATCTGGCGCGGTTGATGCTCCACGCCGTGGAAACCGAATCCCTGCGCGGCCCGGTGAACGCCACCAGCCCGGAACCGGTGACCAACGCCGAGTTCACACGCACCCTGGCCAAGGCGGTGCATCGTCCGGCGTTCCTTCCCATGCCGGCTTTCCTGCTCAAGCTGGTTGTGGGGGAGATGTCCGGGGTGCTGCTGGACTCGCAAAAAGCCGTGCCCAAAAAAGCCGAGGCATGCGGGTTCCGGTTCGACTACCCGGAGTTGGAAGGGACGCTCGTCAATTTATGCGATGTGCACACGCACGCGTTGCGCATGGAGCAGTGGGTGCCTCAACCTCTCAATACCATGTTCGAATTTTACAGCGACGCCAAAAACCTGGAAGTGTTGACGCCGCCGTTTTTGAATTTTCAGGTGCTCGGGCAATCCACCCGGCAGATGGAGGAAGGCACGCGCATCAATTACCGACTGCAGTTGTACGGCATTCCGTTCCGCTGGCAGTCGGTCATCATGGACTGGAAGAGCGGCCGGCGTTTTTCCGACATCCAGGTGGTGGGACCGTACTGGTTGTGGCACCACACGCACGAGTTTATCGAGCAGGATGGCGGCACGCTGATCCGCGACTGCGCCATTTACCGTGTGCCGCTTTGGACGCTCGGTGAACTGTTGATCTACCCCGTTGTGCGCCGTGACCTCGAAAAAATCTTCGCCTTCCGCTGGCAGAAAACCTGCGATCTGTTCGGTGAGTGAGTGGGCGGTGCGCCGCGACCCGATGGCTGCGCCCGTGCGGGCACGGCGTGAAGTGTGATACACTCCTTCCGCTTCGAACGTCAACTCGTCAGGATCTGCATGCGCTCACTCCGGCTTCAATTTTTCTGCGTTTTCATCTGCCTGCTTTTCAGTATCGCGTCTGCCTGGGGCGAACCCCGAACGCCGGAAACCATCCAACATCCCCTCACCGGTTACGCGTTTCAGTTTCCCCGCGATCATTACGCGCACAACGACTACCAGGTGGAGTGGTGGTACTTCACCGGCAATCTTCAGGATGCCGCCGGCAAAGAATACGGCTACCAGTGTTCGTTCTTCCGCGTGTCGCTGGCGGGCATGAAAGTGCTGCAGCAATATCAAAAAACGCCCTCGCAGTGGGACAACGGCCAGATTTACTTCGCGCACATGACGGTGGCCGATCTCGACGGCAAGCATTTTCATTTTTATGAACGCATCAACCGGCCGGGTCTTGGCATGGCGGGGGCGGCGGCAGATCATCTGGAAGTGTGGAACGAAAACTGGAAACTGGCGGGAGACGCCGCCGCGCGCACACTGGTGGCGCATGAGGCGCAAACGGGATTCGATCTTCAACTGGTTCCGGAAAAAGCGCCGGTGGTGCACGGCACCGGTGAGGACAAGCCGAAATGGGACCTGCCGGAACAAGCGCCGAACTATTATTCTTTGACCCGCATGAAAACCACCGGCACGATCACGATCGACGGCCGGCCGGTGACCGTCACCGGCACCAGCTGGATGGACCACGTGTTCGCCGAACGGTTGCTGGTTCCCGAACAGACCGGCTGGGACTGGTTCTCGCTGAAGCTCGACAACGACACCGAGATCATGCTGCTGCGCCTGCGCATGCAGGATGGAAATTACGATCCACGTTCCGGCGGCACGCTGGTTTTGTCCGACGGCACCGCGGCGCACCTGCCGTCGGAAAAGTATTCGGTGGAGGTGCTCGAAGAGTGGACGAGTCCGAAGTCGGGCGTCACCTATCCCGCCGCCTGGCGGGTCACGCTCCCCGCACGCAACATCACATTGAAGGTCGTTCCCGATATGGCCGCGCAGGAATTGTTTCTGCTGCGCTCGATCTCCAACTCGTACTGGGAAGGCAGCGTGACGGTGGAAGGCGAAGTGGAAGGCCGGTCCGTCAGCGGCAAGGGTTATGTGGAACTGGTGGGCTACGGCGGCAACCTCTCCGGTGCGTTGGGCCGGTAAAGGAAATCGAACTTTGAGTTCCCCCTCGCCTTTTTGAACAATTTTTTGCGCAAGTGGGACCGGGTTTACGGGATTTTAGATATTGTCTTAACAAAGGAGTCCCGTCGTTCACCCTCACCCCGTGAGTGCTCCCATCAAGGGAGAGGGGGAGTTTAAAGTTCCTTCTCCCCTGGCGGGAGAAGGTTAGGATGAGGGGGGCATGACCTTCCTCTTTTTCTATTTATCAATCCCCTCCTTGGAAAGGAAGAGAAGTGCGTGGAGTGCTTCGCCAAGGATCGGGTCGCGGGAGAGTTTCTTTCGTCTTTTAAGGATGCGACGCAGATTACTTCGGGATCAGCAGGCTCAGGCAGGTGAGGCCGCCGTCGGCCTTTTCGAATTCGCTCATGGGCATGGCCCGCACTTCCAGTCCACGTTGTTCCACGAGCGCCCGTGTTTTCGGATTGCCTTTCGGCATCAGCACCGTGCCATTGAGGGTGACGCAGTTGGCGGCGTTCGGCTCGTCGGCATCGACCTCGATGCAGGAATACGCTGCGAAGGGGGCGGGGTCGATGTGCCTCGGGTTGATCAACAATAATTCTCCGGTCAAACCACTGACCGCGCTTTTCAGGTGCAGTCCGTCGCGCACGGCGACCGGCACCACCGGCCGATCCGTAAGCCGGGCGATGGCTTCCACCGCGAGGGGATTGGTGCGCGTGGACTGACCGACGAAAATCGTGCGCCCCACCTGCAACACATCGCCGCCATCGACATACACCGGCGGTTGCAACACCTCGACGTTGCGGTAACGCTCCAATGCGGATTTCGTGTGCAGGGTTTCGCCGCGGCGGCTTTCCGCGCCCATCGATGTCAAAAGCGCGAAGTCGTCGAGGATGATGGCGTTGTCTTCGATGAAGACGCTGTCGGGAAACGCGTCGAGCGGTTCCAGCACGTCCACCTGCGCGCCCAGCGTTTTGAGCATCTCCACATAGTTGCGGTGCTGCACGCACGCCAGGTTGTGGTCGATGCGGGGGCGGTTGGACTGACGCGACAGGGCCTGCGTGAACGACGCGGCGGGGGGGCGGACGAGTGCGGTCAAGGGTGTCAGCATGGTGTTCCCAACACAGCAACCCTCCTGTGAGTGCGGAGGCGGCCTAGTCCACCGTCGGGGTGTTCATCAACCGGGACAGGTACAGCATGGTCAGGTTTCTTTTGCATGCCCGGTAATGTTTGAGCGTGGCCTTGTCGGGCATGAGGCCGTCCTGAGTCCGGTCGCTGTGCGCGATGTACACGAAACCGCTGATCAGTGTGAAGTCGTGTTTGGTGAAACGCATTTTCTTGCGCAGGTACTCATCCGGGTATTTATAAATTTCATCCAGCCGGGGCAGGAACGATTCTTCGATTTCGTAAAGAATGCCCTCCATCATGCCAAGGTTGCTGTTCGTGGGCACGATGTTGGGCAGGCCGAGATTCTCCACGCCCCCGCTGTCCAGCGGGATTTTATTGAAGGCCAGTTTGTGGGCGGAAAGGGTGACGCTGAACTTAGCATTGCATTCCAGACCGTGCTCCTTGAATACACTTGGATCCATCAAGGTGTCGTAGGTAAACCAATTGATGTAATTTGGCATTAAAGGTTCCTGATTCAGGGTTGCGTTCAAAAAAGCACCGGTTTGGAATCCAAACCGGTCGGGATGCATCTAAAAGCTAATAATGGCCCAATGCAGAATACCCCCAATAATACGGGAAAAACGGCCTTGAAAAAAGGTGGTAAATTTATTTAAATAGAAATCCATCGAAAAGAGTCAGGGTCGACTCCCATTAACGACTTATCAGCAGATTTCCGAATTGCCCGCTGCGAGCGTGTTTCGGGGATTGAATCCAGGTAAATGAAAAGGAGCTTGTTATGGCAGGCGGAAAAGTTGTCACGGTTTCGGACGATGAATTCGACAGTTCCATCCTTCAGTCGGACAAACCGGCTTTGATCGATTTCTGGGCGGAGTGGTGCCAGCCCTGCAAAATGCTGGCGCCGACCGTGGAGGAATTGGCTGGTGAGTATGACGGGAAAGTCGTGGTCGGCAAGTTGAATGTGGATGACAATCCGCAGACGGCGACCAAATACGGCATCCGCGGTATCCCGACCCTCTTGTTTTTCAAGGACGGCCAGGTGGTTCAGCAACTGGTGGGCGTCAAGTCCAAAGCGGAAATCCAAAAGGTGATCGACGAAACGCTGGCCTGATCGTGGCCGGTTCGGATTCGAAAACAGATCGCAACAGGCGGGCTCGTTCCTGAATCAGGGACGGGCCCCTGCTGTTTCCAGAACCGGTTGCAGGCCGAGGCGCTCGATCATTTCCATGTCGCGTTTCGGGTCCTGTCCCTTCGTCGTCAGGTAGTCCCCGCCCAAAATGCCGTTGGCGCCGGCGGCGAACAGTTTTTCCTGATGGTCCACGAACACCTCTTCACGTCCGCCGCACACGAACAAATCCATTTCCGGCATCACCAGCCGTAACAGCGCGATGGTGCGCAGCGCATCGTACACATCCATCACTTCCATGCCTTCCATCGCCGTGCCTTCCAGCGGTTTGAGGAAATTGATGGGGAACGACTGCGTTTTGAGCGCCTGGATGTCGAACGCCAGCTCCACGCGTTGGGCAAAGGTCTCGCCCATGCCGAAGATGCCGCCGACGCAGACCGGCAGACCCACTTCCTGTGCGTTCTGCACGGCGCGCACTTCTTCCTCATACGTGTGCGTGCTGACGATGTTCTCGAAATGGCTGCGCGCCGTTTCCAGGTTGTGATGCACGCGGTCGAGTCCCGCGTCTTTCAACTCCTGCAAATGGTCCTTGCTCATCAGTCCCAGCGAGCAGCAGGTTTCGAGGCGCGTTTCTTCCTTGATGCGGCGCAGCGCCTGTTTCAGCGTTTCCATTTCTTTGGGGTCGGTCACCGCCGTGCCGGAGACGACGATGGAAAATTCATTGGAGCCGAAGGCCTCCGCCTTTTTGGCGTTGGCGACGATCTGCTCGACGTCCATCAATTCGTATTCCGGGGATTCGGTCTCGAACTTCGACGACTGGGCGCAGAAGCCACAATCCTCCGGGCAGCGCCCGGATTTGGCGTTGACGATGGAGCAGATTTTGACGGCGCGGCCTTTATAGTGATCGCGCACGCGGTCGGTGCCTTGAAACAGGTAATCGAGTTCTTCCCGGTCCAGGCTTTCCAGTTCCAACGCCTGTTCCCGGCGGATGCCTTTACCGGTCAGCACGTCGTCAATGAGGGTATCTATGAATGCCGTTCTCATGGAACACCAAGGTATGTTTGGTTAATGATGCGTGTGGAAAATCAACCCAAAATACTAGCACAGCCCCGGCTAAAGGCAAATGAAAAGGGGCGGCACGCCGGCCTCACCCCTGCCGGTAGTCGTCCACATGGTTTTTGAGTTCGGGAACGCTGGTGACCGGCGGCAGGCAGGAGCCGTGCTGGCAGACGTAGGCCGTGGTTTTGCCCTGCAATGGGGGTTTGTCCGCCAAAAGCGGCACCCGTTGCGCGTCGGTGTCGGTGTCGAGGGCGAACGCGAATACCGTATTGGGAAAAAACCGCCGCCGCATGAGCCGCCACATCGCCTCCAGCGAGGCGTCGGACTGCACGCCGCGCACGGCGACCTGTTTGCAGCCGCCCAGGTACAGGTGCGCCGCCTGCATCATGAATGAGGAATTGATGCCGTACTCGGTGACCTCGTCGAAGAACGCGAGCAAGATCTTCTCGGCGCGGCGTTCGTACTCGACGTTCTGTGTCAGTGCCGCCAGTTTGAGCAGAGCCATGGCGGCGCTGCTGTTGCCGGAAGGCTCGACGCCGTCATAACCCGACACCTGGCGCACGATCAGTTGTTCAGCGTCGATGGCGGTTTCGTAAAACGCGCCGTCGTTGCCGAATTTTTCTTCAACGGCGGCCATCAGGGCCACGGCCTTATCGATGTAGTCGGGGTTGTACGTGGCTTCGTACAGATCGCAGCAGGCCAGCGCGATGGAGGTGTAGTCGCACAGGTAGCCGTCGTAACGCGCTTCGCCTTCCCGCCAGCGGCGCAGCAGCTTGCCCTCCGGCGTGCGCAGGGTGTCCCAGATGAAGCCGAGCGCCTTCTCGGCTTTGGCGATGCGGTCGGCATCGTCCAGCACGCGCCCGACCTGCGCCATGGCGCGGATCATGAGCCCGTTCCACGACGTCAAGACCTTGTCGTCGAGCAGGGGGCGGATGCGCTGGCCGCGCACGGCGAGCAACTTTTCGCGGGCTTCGGCGATCTTATCGTGCACGTGATCCAGCGGCAGGCCGAGGTCTTTGGCGATCTGTTCCGGCGAACGTTTGACGTGCAGGATGTTTTTGTTTTCCCAGTTGCCGTTGGGCAGCACGTTGTAATAGGGAATGGCGATGCTTGCCGTCTCGCGACCGAGGATTTTTTCGATCTCTTCCTGCGTCCACACGTAGAACTTGCCCTCGACGCCTTCGCTGTCCGCGTCCTCGGCGCTGAAAAACGCGCCTTCCGGCGAGGTCATGTCGCGGTCGATGTACTGCAACACATCGTTGGCGTGGTCTGCGAATTCCTGCTTGCCGGTCACCTGGTAGGTTTCGATGAGCGCGGTGACGAACAGCGCGTTGTCGTACAGCATTTTTTCGAAATGCGGCACCAGCCACTGGTGATCGGTGCTGTAGCGGGAGAGGCCGCCGCCGATCTGGTCGTAAATGCCGCCGTGTTTCATGGCGCGCAGCGTGTTCTCGACGATCTCCAGAACCTGGGCATCGCCGGTGCGGTGGTGATAACGCAACAGCAACGACAGTCCCATCGACGGCGGGAACTTGTTCTGCTGCTGAAACAGAAAGCCGTGATGCAGCTTATCGTAGTACTCGGTATAAAACTGGCGCGTCTTGTCCTCGCCGTGGAACCCGAGCTCCTCCACCGTACCGCCGGTGCTCTGCTCGTCTTTGGCCGCGCCCTTGAGGTAGTTGATCAACGCCGCGCCCTGCTTCTGTACTTTCTCCGGTTCCTCGCGCCAGGTTTTGTCGAGGAAGGTGAGCACTTCCAGAAACGAAGGCAGGCCGTAGCGTCCGACGGACGGGTAGTACGTGCCGCCGTAAAACGGAATGCCGTCGGGGGTGACGAACACGTTCAGCGGCCAGCCGCCCTGCTGGCCGAAGGCCTGCACCGATTTCATGTAGATGCTGTCCACATCCGGGCGTTCCTCGCGGTCCACCTTGATGGGCACGAAATGCTGGTTGAGGTACTCGGCGATTTCCGGGTTCTCGAACGATTCCCGTTCCATCACGTGGCACCAGTGGCAGGTGGCGTAACCGATGCTGACCAAAAGCGGCTTGTTGGCTTTCTTCGCCAGCTCGAACGCCTCCGTGCCCCAGGGATGCCAGTCCACGGGATTGTGGGCGTGTTGCAGCAGGTACGGGCTTTTTTCGTGGATCAGTTTGTTGGTGTATTGGTGTTCAGTCATAAAAACTCTGGAAGCGGTCGAAAAAATCGGGAAACGATTTGTCCACGCATTGGGGGTTTTTGATCCGGATGCCGGGGATGTTGAGTCCCGCCACGGCGAAACTCATCGCCATCCGGTGGTCGTTGTAGGTTTCGATGGCGGCCGGTTTCAACGCTCCGGGTTCGATGGAGATGAAATCGTCGCCTGCCTCGACGTGCGCGCCGAGCCGGGTCAACTCCGCCTCCAGCGCCTGGATGCGGTCGGTTTCCTTGATGCGCAGGTTGCCGATGCCGGTGACGGTGGTGCGGCCTGTAGCGAACAGGGCCACCACCGCCAACGTCTGCACCACGTCGGGCATGTTATTCATATTGATGGTGATTCCGCGCAGAGGGTTTCCTTTGACGGTTATTTTTTCATCGCCGATGTCGATTTTGCATCCCATCTGTTCGAGCACACGCGGGAACTGGATGTCGCCCTGCACGCTTTTGGGGTTGAGGTGGGTGACGGTCACCGTGCCGCCGGTAACCGCCGCTGCCGCAAAGAAATACGACGCGCTGGAGGCATCGCCTTCCACCCGGTAGGTCTGCGCCCGGTAACGTTGTCCCGCCGCGATGCGGAAGCGCTGGTACGACTCATTGATCACAGTCACGCCGAAGGTCTTCATGATGTCGAGCGTGATGTCCACATAGGATTTGGATGTGAGGTCGCCGAGGATCTCGATGGTGGTGTCCTGCTGAAAATACGGAGCGCAGATCAACAGCGAGGTCAGGTATTGGCTGCTCTGGTTGCCCGCGAGTTTCAGGGTGCCCCCTTGGGGCGATCCGCCGTGGATGGTGAGTGGCGGGCACTGGTTGCCGCGCACCGATTCAGCCCGGATTCCCATTTGCCTCAAACAGTGCAGCAGGTCCTCGATGGGGCGTTCCTGCATGCGTGCGTCGCCGGTGAGGCGTGTTTCGCCCGGCGCCAGCGTGGCGAAGGTGGTCAAAAAGCGCATGGCGGTGCCGGCGTTGCCGACGTGGAGTTCCTGCTGCGGGGTCTGGAGGACGCCGCCGGTGCCCTCGACGATCACCGCCTCGCTTTCTTCCCGGCAGGCGATGCCGAACTGGTCCAGCGCCTGCCGCATGTAGCGCGTGTCGTCGCTGAACAGGGGGCGGTCGAGGCGGACCGATCCTGCGGCCAATGCCGCCAGCAGGTAGGCGCGGTTGGTGTAACTTTTCGATGAGGGCGCCTCCACGCTGCCGTGGGCGGCCTTCAACGGTTTGATTTCAATCAATGGATGCTCCCTCAAGCGATGCATGGCAGGCTTTTGTAATGCGGCCAACTATATCACAAAGCCCGGTTTCCGCGCAGCCCGACGGGGTGTCGGCCCGTCTTGTATCGCAATTGGGGTTTTGCTATGATTGACCGCAAGCACTCATTGCAGCGCACAATTTATTAAGTTTATAGTTTTATTGAGGTTTCAGAGTCCGGCCATGAGATGGTTCACGTTTGCTTATTGGAAAGAGTGGTGGTTCAACAAGCCGGAAACCGAGCGGAAACGGCTGAAGTCGTTCGTCCCCCTGTTACTTTATACGTTCGGTTTTCTGTATTTTGTGATTTACTTGTCCATCCTCAACTCGGTGAACCGGTATAAGACGGGCGACACGGTCAAAAGCTGGTTCGGGGGAGACCGGCCGGAAATCGTCGAGCTGAAGGAACATCAGGAGCGGCAGATTCAGAAAAGTTATAAAGAACTGCGCAAGCAGGTCTCCGGCGGACGCTGAACCCGGCCCGCACGCCTTGGACTGTAAGGAAAAGGAACTCATTTTTTAAATGAAACGTTTGATTTATTTTTCCAACTGGTTGTATCTGTTCTCCCTGGCCCTGTGGGTGGGGGGCATGTTTTTGCTCGGCATCCTGGCGGAAATTGTGGTGCGCGTGAAATTGAAAGAGCAGCCAGAGATGGCCAGCAAGGTGATGAACGGTCTCATGGATATCTTCAACGTGCACATCATTTACTGGTGCATGGGGCTGATGGTGGCGGCGGTGCTGATCAAGTTTCTGGCGGACCGGCAGGGCTGGGGCGGGTACGTGGAACCGAGGGTGACGAAAAAGCGGTACACCCGCGAAGTGTTTCTGGTCATCATGGTGGCGCTGGCCCTGTACATCGGCAGCGTTCTGAGGCCCGAAATGCACGCCATGGATCAGCAGAAAAAAGCCAATCCGGAAAACCTCCAGTTGCAGCGTCAGTTTGACACGTACCACAGCCGCCTGACCTGGCTTTACACGGTCAACATGATCCTCGGCCTGGGGTTGTTCTGGATTCATGGCAAGGAAATGGCCCGGTTCCGGGGAACCGGCCAACCCACACAACCGGCTTCGATGCTGTGAAGCCCGGTGCACAGTCTGAACACGTGAATCCAAACACATTTGAAGTTGGGGTGGATGTTTAAACAGACTCAGAGATTTTGCCGTTTCGTGATCTTTGTGTCACTGTTGACGCTGGGGATGGCGTTGTCCGTCCAGGCCGCTTCCGTGCATGACGAAGAAGAGGCGATGACGCGGGAGGATATCCGCAAACGGTATTCCGACATGGTGGAGATCCCCGGCAGCACGTTCCGCATGGGGTTGGGGTTCCACAAGATCACCGACATGCTGGAGATGTGCTGGCAGGTGGACGAACGGTGCAGCCGCTGGTGGTTCAAGGACGAATACCCGGATCACATGGTGTACCTCGATCCCTACTGGATCGACATCTACGAGGTCACCAACGAAAAATACCTGGAGTTCGTCAAGGCCACCGGCCACCGCCCGGCCCTCGACGACACCTGCGACACGAAAGCCTGCTGGGACGGCAACTTGTGGCAGGGTGCGAGTTTCCCGAAAGCCATCAAGAACCAGCCGGTGACGCAGGTGAGCTGGCGCGATGCCAATGAATACTGCAAGTGGCGCGGCAAACGGTTGCCCACCGAGGCGGAGTGGGAGAAAGCGGCGCGCGGCCCCATGGGCAATCTCTATCCCTGGGGCAATGACACGCCGCCGGGAAAAGCCACCTATCGCCGCAAATGGCGCGGCATCCACACCATGACCGATGTCGGCAGTTACCCCAACGGGGCGTCGGTGTACGGCGTGCACGACATGGCGGGCAACGTGTGGGAGTGGGTGTCCGACTGGTACGACCGCCACTATTACAAGAAACGGGTGAGGAGCAATCCCCAGGGACCGAAGCGCGGCGTCTTCAAAGTCATGCGCGGCGGGTCCTGGGTCAATTACGAGGACACGCTGCACAGCGCCTTTCGCCGCTGGGCCCGCCCCTATGTCCGGTTCAACGATGCCGGGTTCCGCTGTGCCAAGGATCCAATCGAACTCCCGGATCCTCCGGAAGAAATAAATGAAGCCAAAACGGACTGATGATCTCAGCGAACGCGAGCGCGATATCCTTCGCCGGTACGTCACCGACGTGGACGCGCGGGTCTTCTCGATTCGCGACCTGAATCCGGAGGTCATCGGTGCGGCGCTCGCCCGCTACAGCCGCGCTCCCACCGGGTTCAAGGAAACCGTGGCGCGCGAGTTCCTCAACGCCGACGGCACGCCCAACGACATCAAGGGCAGCGAAATGGTGGATCGGGTCGTCAACAAGTTCGGCGACGATTCGGTGGCGGAGCTGGCGGTGGCGCCGCTCTGCATCGAGGAAATCTCCAACCTGATGACCAAGATCATCGAGGATTGCCGCATCGGCGGCTCGCCCATCGAGGAATCCACCCGTTACGTGCTGTACGACCAGAAACGCGGCGGCCGCTGGCGCTACGTGCGGTCGCGCACTATCATGGAATCGGGACTCGGCGAATCGTACGTGGCGGTGATGGACTTTTTGTTCGACACGTACGCGGCCATGGTCGAGCCGATGCAGGAACTGTTCCGCAAGCGCCTGCCTGCCGACCGGTTCGCCATCGAGGTCGAGCGCGGTGGCGGCGTGCAGCGTGTGTTCCCCGCGGACCTCACCGACGACAACGAGAAGCGCGCCCACCGCATCGCCTACAACTTCACCATCCGCAGCGCCGCCTGCGACATCATGCGCTGCATTCTTCCGGCGGCAACGCAGGCCAACGTCGGCATCATCGGCAACGGGCGTTTTTTCTCGATGCTGATTTCCAAATTGCAGACCGAGGAATTGAGCGAGGCGCAGGACCTGGCGGAGCAGATCCGCGAAGCCCTGAACCACCAGATCCCGACGTTCATCAAGCGCGCCGCCCGCCGCGAACACCGCGCCGACGTGCATCGGAAAATGCGCGCCCGCTGCGACGAACTGTTCGCCGCCGAAGCCATCGAGACCGTGCCGGAAGTGGTGTTGCTGGACAACCGCGACGAGGATTACTTCATCAACCTCGTGGCCTCGATGATTTTTCCGTACGTGCAGCACTCCACGCAACAAGTGCGGCGCGTGGTGCGGGCGCTTTCCGAACAGGCGCGCCTCGACATTTTCAATCTGTATATGGGCGAACGCAAAAGCAAACGCGACCGACCGGGCCGGGCGCTGGAGTACGGCTATCCCATCGAGTTCGACATCGTTGCCGGGTTCGCCGAGTACCGCGACCTGCAACGGCACCGCATGCTGACCCAGCAACGGCAGGACATGGGGGTGTTGCTGGGGTATTCCATTCCCGACGAGATCGAAGAGGTCGGCATGCTGGATGCGGTGCAGGAATGTTTTCAACGCGCCGAAGGCTTGCACCACGATCTGAAACGCGCCGGGCTGCGCGAAGAGGCGCAGTACGCCGCGTTGTTCAATCATTTCATGCGCTGGAACATGGGCATGAACCTGCGCGAGCTGGGCCACTTCACCGAGTTGCGCACGCAGAAGGCGGGGCACCCCAAGTACCGGCGCGTGTGTCAGACTATGGCGAAACTCTACCTGCAACGCCATCCTGAGATGGAACCGGTGCTGCGTTACGTCGATCACAACGACTACGACCAGAGCATCACCCGCGCCGAGCAGGAAGCGCGCACCGCCCGCAAAAGCCTCACCACCGGCGTGTTCGACGACATGGACGACTGAGCCCGTCAGGGTCCGCCGTCAAACACCGCCTGTTCCCGAAACACCACCGGCAAATGGGTTTTTGGGATTTTCCATAAATTGAGTTTTTTCGAACCGAAATCCGAATACACCACCTTGATGTGCGCTTCCAACGCGCCGCCGTCTTCACTCACCACCACGCGCTGCATCTCCACGAAACTGGCCCCGGCGCCGCGATTGGAAAACCATAAGACGGTGTGGCGGTTGAAATCGATGGGTGGCGGGTCGGGGATGAGCCAGTTGAGCAGACGCGGAAAATCCGACATCACGTTTTCCTGCAAGTTCCATAGTTCGAGGAACGCTTCGCGATTGTAAAGCGCGCCGCGGTAATGCACGTCCTCTTCCGGTAAAGACCGCAGCCCCACCTCGGGCGGAACATTGATGGATTGAAAGGGAAGGGAGCCGGTTTCGGCGGCGAAAGCCCATGGAGCGGTGAAGGTGAGGTGCGCTGGCAGCAACAATGCGAAGAACAGGTACGGCCACGCACAATGCCAACGGTCCGGACGGTGGTTGCCAGGCGGAGTAGGGGAAGGAGAGCGCAAGGACACGGCTCCCGTATCAGCCGGATGCTTTTTTGTTTTTGCGGGCCACCGTGCGGTTGCGTCCGGTTCTTTTGGCGTCGTACAGGCAATCATCCGCTTCTTTAATGAAGGATTCCAAGTCGCGGTTGTCATCGTCCACACAGCTCAGGCCAAAGCTGGCCGTCACGCCGACTTCATTGCCTTTGTAATTGAACGTGGCGGTTTCGAGTTTGGTACGCAGTTTTTCGGCGAAGATGAATCCGTTTTCCAGGTTGGTTTCCGGCAGCAGGAAGAAAAACTCCTCCCCGCCCCAGCGGCAGATGTGGTCCATGCGCCGGCAACTGTTGCGCAACAGTTCGCCGACCTGCACCAAAATGTAATCGCCCGCATCATGGCCGAACTGGTCGTTGATATTTTTAAATTTGTCGATGTCCACAATCAACAGCGTGAAAGGGCGCCCGGTGCGTTCGAAACGCGCTTTTTCGTGCGCGAGTTTTTCGTTGAGGTCGCGGCGGTTGGGCAGACCGGTGAGGGGATCGGTGCGGGTCGCCACTTCCAGCTTTTCTTTGAGTTGCAGCAGTTCATGGATGAGTTGTTTTTGCTTTTCCCGGTCGGCCACCTGTTGGTCGATGTTTTCCACGGTGGCGATGGTGACTTTGCCGGCGTCGTCGGACAAAATCTGCGAGCGGATCTTGACCCAGATCACGGCGCCATCGGGTCGGACCACACGGCATTCGGCATCGATCTCGTCGCCTTTCTCAATGACGCGCATCCATTTGCGCACCACGGATTCCTGGTCTCCGGGATGGATGACGTCCCACCACGGTTGTCCCAGACTTTCGGAGATGGTGCGGCCGGTGATCATCTCCCACGCCGGATTGACGTAAGCGATCAGGTTGTCGCCATCCGTCTGAAAAATCCCGATGGGCGAGGCCTGGCTCATTTCGCGGAACCGTTTTTCTCCCAGCCGCAGCTGGTTTTCCATCACGCTGCGTTTTGTCAGGTCAAGTGCGATGCCGATGATTTTTTCCGGCTTGCCATTTTGCATCTGCGGGGACTCGAACACTTCCAGCCAGATGGGTTCGTGCTGGTTGTTGCTGATAATGGCCTTATAGCTGGTCGGCGTTGTGGCGGTTTCCGGGGAGAGTTGACTGCGCTCGGTGAACGTCGCATTGACCGGATGCTGGGTCAGGTGGTTCTGCCAATGGGCGGTGAAGTCTTCGGGTTCGTGCCCGAGCACGGAGGCGATGTTGGAGCTGACCGATATCAACCGGCCGCCCGCATCGCGGGTGAACAGGAAAAAGGGAAACAGCCCATCGAACAATTTGAAAAACAGTTCGGGGTGTTCCAGCAGGAACGTCTTCTCCTGGATGATCTGGTTTGCAATTTCCCGTTTCATTCAGACCTCCGGTTGCATGTGTTCCAAGCCCAGCATGTTTCCACAGGAGACACGGGATGGGCAGCAACTGAATGTTAAGAGATTGAAATGTAAACCAGTGTAGCATTAAACACTTGAACCCTCCCGGAAAAAGTGGGTATTTTCCCACTCTGTTGGCGGCCCCGTGTTCGCGACCGCGGAGCGGCGTCAGTGCAGGCCCATCGCCCTGCTGGGATGAGTCAGGTCGTCGGGGCGCATCACCCAGATGCGGATATTGAGGCGGTGGTGGCGGTTGGCTTTTTCGAGGCGCGCCAGGTAGCGGATATCTCCGGGCTTTTTGAGAATGAGCACGATTCCCGGCTTCAGCCCGCTTTCAGCGGAATAAAACAGGGCCTGGCCGATGGCCTCGGCCCACTTGACGCCGAAATCGAACTCGATGGCGTATTCGGCGGTGACGCAATCGATGCGCGTGCGATCCGCCTGCTGGACTTCGGTGGCCCCTTGAGAAGCGGCGCACCAGGCATCCACAAAGTCTTTTTCCTTGTATGAAACCGGGACGTAATCCGCCGCCAGAGACGGACAGGCTGATATCAGTAATACGATAGCTATTATTAAGTATTCGGAAATTAATGGTTTTGCGGAGGACATGAAGAGGAGGCTCGTCAAATTAAATCGTTGTTTTTTTAATTATAACTGTATTTTTGATCGGTGTCGCGTAAATCCACTTCTGTTAACAAAATTTACCATGTAGAAAATTTTGTGTCCGATGAGGGAAGGTGCAGACGATTCTGGGCAGGGAGGAGCCTCCGGCGGAGGCTGCCGTCTGCGGGCTCAATGAACAAATATTTGCAAGGCCTGGGGTCGCGTTGAATCCAAACACGGAGCCGGATTTAAGCATGTCCAAGTGTGCGAAAATCCGGAAAAGGGAGCCAGAAAAAGGGTGAAATTGAATTTGGTTATGTTAGAGTTTTGGGTTCTATGCTCGGAAATTAAAAAAGTTTTTGACAAGAACCCTGTTTTGGTTATCATTCGTGGGCATTTCTGAGAACCAATTATAAATAAAAGGAACAATTTGCGATGAAAATTGGCATTCCTAAAGAAGTTCATCCCGGAGAGAAGCGCGTGGCCACGACCCCGGAGGTCGCGGTCCAGCTGATCAAGCTCGGGTTTGAAGTCGCGATTGAGTCCGGTGCCGGCGCCGAGGCAAAGTTTTCCGATGCCGCCTATAAAGAGGCGGGGGTGACTGTGCTGGACGGGACCAAGGCGGTCTGGGACCAGAGCGATATCATATTGAAAGTACGCGGACCGGAGCAGCATCCGGAATTGAAGACCGACGAGGTGGAGTTGACGCACCCGGGCCAGATTCTGATTTCGTTTCTGTGGCCGGCCCAGAACCAGGACCTGCTCAAGAAGCTGTCGGAGAAAAAAGTCACGGCCATGGCCGTGGACAGCGTGCCGCGCATTTCCCGCGCACAGAAACTCGACGCCCTGAGCTCAATGGCGAACATCGCTGGTTACCGGGCGTTGGTGGAGGCGGCCCAGTGTTTCGGCCGTTTTTTCACCGGGCAGATCACCGCAGCCGGCAAGATTCCGCCGGCGAAAGTGCTGGTCATCGGCGCGGGAGTTGCCGGCTTGTCCGCCATTGGCACGGCCAAGAGCATGGGCGCCATCGTGCGGTCGTTCGACACCCGGCCGGAAGTCAAGGAGCAGGTGGAGAGCATGGACGCGGAATTCCTGATGCTCGATTTCGAGGAAGAGGGTTCCGGCGAAGGCGGTTACGCCAAGGTCATGAGTGAGGAGTTCATCAAAAAGGAAATGGAACTGTTTGCGGAGCAGGCGAAGGAGGTGGACATCATCGTCACCACCGCGCTGATCCCCGGCAAACCGGCGCCGAAACTCATCACCGCCGATACGGTGAAGCTGATGAAGAACGGCAGCGTCATCGTCGATCTGGCCGCCGAACAGGGTGGCAACTGCGAGTTGACCGAGCCGGGCAAAATCGCCAACGTCAACGGCGTTTCCATCATCGGGTACTCGGACCTGCCGAGCCGCCTGGCCACGCAGGCCAGCCAGTTGTACGGCACCAACCTGCGTCACCTGTTGTCGGACATGTGCAAGGAGAAGGACGGCAACCTCAACGTCGATATGGAAGACGAAGTCATCCGCGGCGTCACGGTGGTCAAGGACGGCGAGATCACCTGGCCGCCTCCCGCCCCCAAACTGTCGGCGGCTCCGCCCAAACCGAAAGAGGAAGCGCCGCCGGTCGTCGTGAAGAAGGCGGAAAAGCCTTCGGCGATGGGACCGGCGATCCTGTTTGGAGGCGGCGCGTTGCTGTTGCTGGGACTGGGTTCCGTGGCTCCGGCGGCGTTCATGGCGCACTTCACGGTATTCGTGCTGGCCTGCTTCGTCGGCTACATGGTGATCTGGAACGTGTCCCCCGCCCTGCACACGCCGCTGATGAGTGTCACCAACGCCATCAGCAGCATCATCATCATTGGCGCCCTGCTGCAAATCAGCTCGGGCGAAAAACTGATCATGTGGTTGGCCGCTGCGGCGACCCTGATCACAGCCATCAATATTGCGGGCGGCTTCGCGGTGACGCGACGCATGCTCGACATGTTCCGTAAATAGGAGGCGAGAAGATGAGTCCAGGAATCGTAACCGCCTCTTATATCGGGGCAACCATTCTGTTCATTCTGGCGCTGGGTGGCCTGAGCCATCAGGAAACCGCGCGGCGCGGCAATATTTTCGGCATCCTCGGCATGACCATCGCGTTGATCGTGACCATCGCCGGGGTCACCGCCAACATGGCCCTGCTGGTCGGGGCGCTGGTGATCGGCGGCACCATCGGCCTGATCCTCGCCAAACGCGTGCAGATGACGGAAATGCCGGAACTGGTTGCTATCCTGCACAGCCTGGTCGGTATGGCGGCGGTGCTGGTCGGCTACGCCAACTTCATGGATCCCAATTCGCATTTCACCGGCATCGATCTCACCATCCATGATGTCGAAACTTATCTTGGCATCCTGATCGGTGCGATCACGTTTTCGGGGTCGGTCATCGCCTGGGGCAAGCTCTGCGGCAAGATCACCGGCAACCCGATGCTGATCCCCGGAAGGCATTTGTTCAACCTCGGCCTGTTGATCGCCACCATCGTGCTCGGCAAAATGTTTGTCGATCAATCGGCGGCGGGTGCGGGTCTCACGCCGCTTCTGATCATGACGGGCATCGCCCTCTTGTTCGGCATCCACATGGTCATGGCCATCGGCGGCGCGGACATGCCGGTTGTCGTGTCCATGCTCAACAGCTATTCCGGCTGGGCGGCGTCTGCCACCGGGTTCATGCTCAACAATGACCTGCTCATCGTGACCGGTGCTCTGGTCGGCAGCAGCGGCGCCATCCTGAGTTACATCATGTGCCGCGCCATGAACCGCAAGTTCCTGTCGGTCATCGCCGGCGGATTCGGCACCACCACAGGCGCGTCTTCTGCGGCAGCGGAAGGGGAGCAGGGCGAGATCGTGGCGATGGAAGCTCCGGAAGTGGCCGAGTTGCTGAAGGACTCGAAAGAGGTCATGATCATTCCGGGTTACGGCATGGCGGTGGCGCAGGCGCAGCACATCGTGCGTGAAATCACCAAAAAGCTCCGCGACAAAAAGATCAATGTGCGTTTCGGCATCCACCCCGTTGCGGGCCGCATGCCGGGCCACATGAACGTGTTGCTCGCGGAGGCGCAGGTGCCGTATGACATCGTTTACGAGATGGACGAAATCAACGATGATTTCCCGGACGTGGATGTCTCCATCATTGTCGGCGCCAACGACATCGTCAACCCGTCGGCACAGGACGACCCGAACAGCCCCATCGCCGGCATGCCGGTCATGGAATGCTGGAAGGGCAAGTACACCATTGTGCTGAAACGCAGCATGGCGACGGGTTACGCGGGCGTGCAGAATCCGCTGTTCTTCAAGGAGAACACGCGCATGCTGTTCGGCGACGCCAAGAGCAGTCTGGACGCGGTGTACGCCGAGTTGCAGAAGTAAGACCGAAGCGCAGGAGCGGATGCGGGATTCATCCGGGCGGCAGCGCCAGGGTGAGGACGGCGTTGCCCCGGCACGAGGGAACCCCCACCCGGTGATGGCGGTAGTCGTAAGCGATGCCCGCCGGGGGTCAGCAGGTTTTCCTTGAGCGTGCTCACTTCGCTGTAGTTTTTGATATGGATTAAACGGTCGCGCTGGAAATCGGAAACGATCAGGTTTCCGGCGCGGTCGAAATCCACCCCGTACAAACTCCCGAACGATTTTCCCAGCAGCGAACGGAACGCTCCGTCGGCATTCACCGCCACAACCTGTCCCCGTCCTGTCACCACAATCAATGTGTCGTGACGTATATCGTGCACCAGCCCGTTGGGTCCGCCCAGCCGCGGATCTTTTACCAGAATCTGAATGCTGTTTCCGGCTGCGGTGTCGAGGCGGTAGATCGCGTTGCCGGCAGGGTCGGAAACGAACAGCACGTCGCGCCGGACCGCCATGCCGCGTGGTGCGTTCAGGAAATTGGACAAGACCGGGAAGTACGCTTCCTGTATCATGATAGGCACACATGACGCACCGGAACAACATTTATGCTGGCATTTTTCTGCTGGGATTGACAGGCATCATGATCGGCGTGGTCGTACACAGTCCCATGCTGTCCATGGTGGCGGGCGCGTTGGGCGCCGTGGTCGGCGGCTTCATCGGCTGGCTGGGCGGCCGGATTTACCTGTTCACCATCTGCATCGGGGTGCTGGCGGGCACGCTGGTGGGGTACCAGACCGGCGACCGCGACATCCTCATCATCGCTGCCGGGTCGGGTGCCGCCATCTCCGGGTTCATCGCCAACTTCATCCAACTCTTTATCCGCAAATAAACCATGAGAGCCGCATCCGGTTTTCATTTCACTTTTCTGATTGCCGCCTGGCTTGGCCTGGGTGGAGTGGCCGCCGCCTCGCCGCACGACGCCAGCATGGTGCTCATCCCCGAAGGTGAATTCGTGATGGGGTCCGGCGCGGCGGAAGACGAACCGGAACACACCATCCACCTCTCCGCTTATTACATCGATAAATACGAAGTCACGCAGCAGCAGTTCGAAGCGGTGATGGGCGGCAACCCATCTGGATTCAAAGGGCCGCGCCATCCGGTTGAGCAGGTCACCTGGTACGAGGCGCGTGATTTCTGCAAACAGGCCGGCAAGCGTTTGCCGACGGAGGCGGAGTGGGAAAAAGCCGCGCGCGGCGATACGACAACGCGGTATCACTGGGGCGACGCCATCGACGGCGAGTATGCGTGGTATTGGGACAACTCCGGCAAGTCCACGCACCCGGTGGGAGAAAAGAAACCGAACGCGTTCGGCCTGTACGACATGGCGGGCAATGTGTGGGAATGGGTGGCGGACAATTATTCCGACGCGTATTACAGGGAAAGCCCGAAGCGCGACCCACAGGGTCCGTTCGACAGCAAGTACCGCTCCGTGCGTGGCGGGTCGTGGCGTGATCTGGAGCAGACGCTGCGTGCCACACGCCGCAATTATGATCTGGCCGCGGGCCGTTTCGATCACATCGGCTTCCGCTGCGCCCGCTCGGTGGAGTGACGGGTAGAGATCAGGTGTAGAGCGACGCGACGAAATCGCTGTAGCCGTTGTACTTCTGGGTGAGGCGCACTTCGCGGGTGCCGATCAGTTCTTCCTTGGTTTGCGGCCAGCGCGGGTGCGGCACGTTGGGATCGACGTTGGCTTCCCAGCCGTATTCGAGCGGTTGCAGCGTGTTCCAGAAGGTGGACGGTTCGTAATCGACCAGCTCGATTTTCGTGATCGACTTGATGCTCTTGAAGCCGTACTTCCACGGCACCACGAGGCGGATCGGCGCGCCGTGCTGTTTCGACAAGGGGTGTCCGTAAATACCGGTGGCCATCAGCACCAGTTCGTTCACGGCTTCTTTGATAGTGAGCGCTTCCGCATACGGCCACGGTTGCCAGAACGCAAACTGCCCCTGCGCCAGAAACGGTTTGTGGAACGACTCGAAGCGGACGTGCGTCGCGTTGGGCAACGGCTCGACGTCATCCAGCAGAGCCTTCAACGGAAAGCCCGTCCACGGCACCGCCATCGCCCACGCCTCGACACAGCGCAGCCGATAAAAGCGTTCCTCCAGAATGAAACGTTTCAGAAAGTCGTCGAGGTCGTACACCTTCGGCGTCTTCACCAGCCCCGTCACTTCCACCTGCCAGGGGCGCGTCTGCAACCGTTGCGCGTGGTGATCGACGTCCTCCTTCACCTCGCTGAATTCATAAAAATTGTTGTAGGATCCAGCCACGGCTTCGGCGGTGATGCGGCGGTCCAGTTTGTATTTGGTGATGCGGTTGGCCGGGTACACGGTTTTTTCGAGATCGGTGAGATTGATCTCCGGGTGCGCGTCGATCACGGATTGCGGCGGCGAGCACGCGGGCAGTGCGCCGGCGGCGAACAGGGACACCATGCCCATCGCCTTCAGCACCTCGCGGCGGTTCAGGTACACCGACTCCGGCGTGACTTCGTTTTCCGGCATCTCCCAGCCTTTGGGAATGTGGATGTTGCTCATTGTGAAAAATCCTTCAGGACTGATTATTTTTTGGGTGGCACCCAGTCGTCGATGCCCTGCAGATAGGCGTCCAGTCCGGCGACGACCGGCAGCGCGATGACTTCCGGCACGTCGTAACTGTGATGCTCGGACACCCACTGTTTGAGTTCGTCGAAGCGGTCGCGCCGCGTCTTGATGATCATCAGCACTTCCGCATCCACGTTCATCTTGCCGTCCCAGTGGTAATACGATTTGATGGCGGGGACCACGTTCACGCAGAACGCGAGCTTTTCGGTCACCAGGCCGTGACTCAACGTTTCGGCTTCCTGTTCCGATCCGGCGGTGACGTACACGACCACATGCTCTTCCATCATCTTCTCCATCACATGACGTATTTCAGGACAAAAAATCCAAGCACCAGCAGAACGAAAAAGGCGGTGCTGAGCAGGTTGAAATAACGCTCGATGAATATCTTGATCTGCGGACCGAATTTATACAGCAGCGCGGCGATGATGAAAAACCGGGCGGCGCGGCTGACGAACGACGCGCCGACGAACACCGGAAAATTGATCTGAAACGCGCCCGCCGCCAGCGTGAACACCTTGTAGGGCAGGGGGGTGAACCCCGCCGCCGCCACAGCCCACGCATTGTATTGCTGGTACCATCCTCCTATTTTATCGAATTGATCCTGAAAATGATAGAACTCGACAATGTGGAATCCGATCAAGTCCATGAACTGCCAGCCCAGCAGGTAGCCGAACATGCCGCCCAGCACGGAACCGATGGAACACACCAGTGCGAAATGAAACCAGCGGGTGGGCACGGCCACGGTCATGGCGATCAACAGCACGTCGGGCGGGATCGGGAAGAACGAGGACTCGGCAAATGCGATCACCGCCAGCGCCGGTACCGCATATTTTGTGGCGGACCAGTGCAGAACCCAATCATACATTTTTCGCAGCATGGGGACCTTGAATCGGATCGATAAAATAAAGAGGTAAAGGGTAACACAGCCCGAAACGAAACTTAAAGCATATTGACGGGATCGACATCGAGCGTGAGCTTGAACTGGGAGCCGGGCGGTTTCTGGATGGCGTCGAGCTGCTTGGCCTTGTGCGCCAGCGCTTGCAGGGCCTCGTCGTGGCGCGACCGGAAAATGAAATGCCAGCGGTACTGGTCCTGCAACCGGTACAGGGCGGCGCGCGCCGGACCCAACAGCTCCACGCCCTCAGCCTCGCGAATGAGCGGCGCAAGTTGGGATTGCAGGTGCTGCATGTACGCCTCGCCCTGGGCTTCGCTGGGATGCTCGATTGCGAGTGTCACCAACTGCGTCAATGGCGGATAGTGCAGCCGTTGGCGCAGCGCAAGTTCCTTGTCGAAGAAGCCGTTGTAGTCGTGACGCGCTACGTAGTCGTACACATAATGGTCCGGGTTGTGCGCCTGGATGACGACGCGTCCGGGAACGGTGCCGCGCCCGGCGCGTCCGGCCACCTGCGTCAACAGTTGAAACGTGCGCTCGCACGAGCGAAAATCCGGAATGTGCAGCGACAAATCGGCGTACACCACGCCGACCAGGGTCACGCCGGGGAAATCGTGCCCCTTGGTGATCATCTGCGTGCCGATGAGGATGTCGATGCGGCCTTCGCGCATGTCGCGGTACATGGCTTCGAAGGCGGATCGGGTGCGCGTGGTGTCGCGGTCGAGACGGGCGATGCGCGCGGCGGGGAACAGGGCGCGCGTTTCTTCTTCCAGTTTTTGCGTGCCGAATCCGCTGAAGCGGATCACTTCGCCGCCGCACTCGACGCAGTGGCCGGGCATCACCCGCGTCAGGTTGCAGTAATGACACATGAGGATTTTGGAACGGCTGTGGAAGGTGAGTGACACGCTGCAATGCGGACACTCGAACACGAAGCCGCATTTTCGGCAGACCACGTAGTTGGCGGTGCCGCGCCGGTTGAGAAACAGAAACACCTGCTCGCCCCGGTCCATGCGTTCCAGGATGGCGCGTTTCATTTCGACCGAGAAGATGGAATAATTTTTGCGTTCGTCGCGTTCCTTGCGCATGTCCACCAGATGCACCGTCGGCATCAAGCGCGTGCCGATGCGCTTCGGCAATGTCAGGTACTGGTATTCGCCGTTCATGGCTTTGTGGCGCGACTCCATCGATGGCGTTGCCGATCCCAGCACCACCACGGCGCCCGCCGCTTGCGCGCGGGCGATGGCGGTTTCGCGCGCGTGGTAGCGGGGCGTCGAGTCCTGCTTGTAGGAGCCGTCGTGTTCTTCATCGATGACGACGATGCCGAGATGTTTCAAGGGAGCGAACACCGCCGAACGCGCGCCGATGGCGATGGGCACCTCGCCCTGCCGGATCTTTTCCCATTCGAGATAACGCTCCACCGCCGACAGGCCGCTGTGCAGGATGGCGACGTTTTCACCGAAGCGGCGGCGGAACAGAAACACCGTCTGCGGCGTCAGCGAAATTTCCGGCACCATCATGATGGCCGTGCGTCCGGCGTCGAGGGCCTGTTGAATGCAACGGATATAAATTTCCGTTTTGCCGCTGCCGGTGACGCCCTGCAGGAGAAACGTGTGGAAGGTTGCCGCGTCGAGCGCCGCGTTCAACGTGGCGTACACCTTTTCCTGATCCGGCGTGAATTTCAAAGGACCGTCCGGTGCGGCGGCGGACAGGTCGAGCGCCTCTCCATCGAACCGCGACACTTGCGTGCTCAGCGTTTCCACCAGTCCTTTTTCACGCAGCTGGCGCAAAGGTCCGGAATACTTTGGAAACCGCTTCGCCAACTCCGGCAACGGCAACTCGCCGTTTTGCAGGCAGTCGTAAAGTTCTTTTTGTTTGGGGCTGCGCGCCAGCAAGGTTTCCACGGCATCCTGTGGCGCGGCGTCGGCTGCGATGCGGACGATCTTTTCGGTTTTGTACGGCACGGAGCTTTTGCGCAGACGCGTTTCCGTGTGCAGGTGGCCTTCGAGCTTGAGTGTGGCCAGCGTGTGGGATTTGTAATTTTTTTTGAGGGCGTGGCGGATCTGTTTGCGCGAAAGCTGCTTTCGTTTGTGGACGAGATGCAGGACGGCTTGTGCGGCTGAGGGCAGGTTTGAAGTCTGCAACGCCGCTTCGCCCTGTGGGCTCAGCGAAAACAGTTCGTGTTCCTCGTCGTCCAGGCCGGCGGGCAGAGCGGCCTTGATGACTTCCCCCCATCCGGCGTGGTAGCGGTCGGCGACCGTGCGCGTGAGTGCCAGCAACTCCGGAGAGATCACCGGCAGCGTGTCGGGAACGTCTTCGAGGTTTTTCAGTTTGAGGGACGCATCGCAGGTGTCGGTGAGCGCCACCACGTAGCCGGTGATTTTACGCGGCCCGAACGGGGCCAGCACCCGCATGCCGACCTGCACCCGATCCTGCAGCGCGGCTGGGATGCGGTAGGTGAAGGCGCCGGGCAGCGGCAGATTGAAAACCACCTGGGCGTAGGTTGGGGAAGTCATGGGTGTTTCACTCGGGTCGGTTTCGCAGGGATGGCGTTTCAAAATACAACTTGAGCCACGGAGATTTTACCAGAGTTCCGGCGTGGGCACACAGCCTGAAAACCGGGGCGATTAATGAATTGACAGCTTGCGGGAATTCCACTAGTCTTTTTCCTTCTCGGAAGGACCCAGCAGGTATCGATGGCATTCATCTTGGAGGCGGCATCCGCCTGAGGAGGTATCATGAAAGTTGGAGACAAAATCAAAATCGATTTTGCCGGTAAGAAAAAGGACGCTGTGGTGCATAAACTGCACACCAGCACGGTGTACCTGAAAGTGGATTTCGATAAGGATCCCGGCAAGATTGTGAAGCGTAAAGTCAGCCAGATCGATGGCGGCAAGGGCAAGAAGGAAAAGAAGGACAAAAAATAAACCCGCCGGCGCCAGGTGCGCCAGCGGGTTTGGGTTTTTTTAATGAATCGGGACCGGTTTCCGGTCCTCGTCGTCAAAAATAAACTTTCACGCTGGCCTCTTTTTTCAGGCTTTCGAGGTACGGCCGGGTTCGCTTTTTGAGTTCCTGATCGACCAGTGCCCTGCGCACGGTTTCACGACTGTTTTCCAGCGTGGCCTGAAACCCTTCCTGCACGTCGGTCACTTTCAGAATCTGCAACCCATGCGGCGTTCTGAAAATATCGCTGACTTCCCCTTCGTTCAATTGAAACGCCCGCGTGCGGAACGGCGCGAACATGTGGCTGTCTGCGGTGAAGTAGCCCAGGTCGCCGCCCCGGGTGGCCAGGGAGTCCTGCGAATACATCGTGGCCATTTCCTCAAAGCTTTTCCCCTGTTTCAACTGCGCGAGAATGTCTTCCAGCTTTTTGCGCGCCTCCAGTTCCCCCGCGGAGCCGGATTTTGAATCGACCTTGATCAGGATGACCCGGGCGCTGCGTTTTTCCGGTTTGGACAGGGTGTTCTTGTTCTCCTCAAAGTATTCGCGGATGCGATCGCCCGGAATCTGGATTTGTCCCGCCAGTTCTTTTTCCAGCACGGCATCCATCAACAGGTCGTCCCGGATTTTCTTCCGGTACTGTTCCAGCGTCAGGTTTCTCATCTTCAATTGTTTTTGAAACAACATTTCATTTTTGAACGTGCTTTTGATGGAACCGACTTTCGCATCGATGTCCCCGGCGGAAACGGAAACGCCCAGCGTTTGAGCCTTGCGCAAAAGAAGATTACGGTGAATCACTTCTTCCAGTAATTTTTTTGCCGCCACTTTTTGTTGCTGGGCGGAGAGAGCCATGCCCCGTTCCTTGTAACGCTCCACATTTTTGACCAGCGTGTCCAGGATGGAGTCCTTGCCAATGTCCTTGCCGTTGACTTGCGCCAGTACGTCAGGAAGAGAAATGTTGAGGCCGGTGCTGTGATCGTGTCCCGAATGCGCGTGAGCCGGAACGGCGCCGGACGCGATCCAGAGTGCGACCCCTGCAAGAGCCCACAGAAATTGAAAACGGTTACCTGGAATCATGAAAAACCCCGCAAGTTCTTTTAAAAAAAAAATGATAAAAACAGTTCCGTGGATTTAAAAAACTTACTGCGCGGGGGTGGGGATGTCAACCGATTTGTTGGAACGCCAAGGCGGGTGCAACCCTTACGGAGTGGGCACGGGCAGGACGGTGCGGAAGCCGTAGATCATATTCCGGGTGGCGGGGAAGTTGCGGCCGCGACGCACCAGGCGTGCCCCGTCGAGGTTGTTGATCCAGCCGCCGCCGCGGACGACTTTCATTTTTGTCGGTTCCGGACCTTCTGGATTCAACTCGGGGCTTTTCCGGTAGTAATCGTCGGCGTACCAGTCGAGGCACCATTCCCAGACGTTCCCGGCCATGTTGAACACGCCGAAAGGGCTGATGCCCGCGGGGTAGTCGTCCACCGGAGCGGTGTGCCGGTATTTGTCTTCCAGGCCGTACACATTGACGAAGTATAAAACGAAACCTTTGGCCCATTTGTCGCCCCAGGGGTAGAGACGCGTGTCGTTGCCGCGTGCGGCTTTTTCCCATTCCGCTTCCGTGGGCAGGCGGCGCCCTTTCCAGCGGGCGTAGGCCATGGCGTCAAACCAACTGACGCCGACAACGGGATGGTTGGGCCGGTTGAAGCGGTCGTCTTCCCAGTACACCGGTTTGGGGTGGCCGGTGTCCTCGACGAACTTCATGTACTCGGCATTGCTGACTTCGTACTGATCGATGAAATACGCCGACGTGTACACGTGGTGTTGCGGACCTTCTTCAGAATCGTTGCCGGAGTTGGCGCCCATCGGGAAATAGCCCTCAGGAATGTACACCATGCCGGGAGGCGGTTTCGGCGGAGCGTCCGCCAGCGCGTCGCCCACACCAAGGGAGAAGAAGATTGTCAGTAAAAAGAGAACAACGGGGAAGGAAGTAAACCGATGGCGGTTCATGGAGCGTCGAAGAAGCCGATGTAGGTGACCAGATTTTTTTCCGGCTCGATTTTGAATTCTTTATCGATATCCTCGATCTCGATCCACTTGTAATGGCCGTTCCAGCAGTTGAGCGAAAGCACCGTGTTGCCGTACCAGTCCGTGCACTGGTTCAGGAAGATGGGTGCCTTGCATTTGTGGCACTGGCCGTGAATTTTCATTGAATCCTGGCTTGTAAACATAAGGATACCGACTCACCAATGTGTGTTCTGTTGCTTGTGGATCAGGTCTAAATGATATGTCCAAAAAGCAAAACACTGCAAGAAATTTTTGATAAAAAAAATGATTTTGAATTTACACAATTGAAGTTTTGTCAAGGGGTTTGTTTTTTTGTGTCCGTTTGGGGATACCTCGGCGGGGCCGCTCTGCGTGCGGAAACCCCGGCGGGGGTTCGACGTGGCGGTGCATGCCGGACTTTCATAAAACATCGAAGTGCGCGGTCGATGGCGGATGTGGCCAGGCGGCCTGTTGCAAAAGCTGGCACACGGTTTCGACGGGCAGGCCGACGATGTTGGTCCACGAACCGGACCAGCTTTCGATGAGGTCCGCGCCTTTTCCCTGGATGGCGTAGGCTCCGGCTTTGTCCATCGGTTCGCCGGTGGCGATGTAGCTCCGGATGGTTCCCGCCGTGATCGGTTTGAGAGTCACGTGAGAGACACCCGCCTGTTGCCAGGGCACGCCCCGGTCATCGATCAGCGCCACGCCGCTGATCACCCGGTGCGTGCGTCCGCTCAATCGGCTGAGCATGCGTTCCGCGTCCTGGCGGTCGTTCGGTTTGCCGAGCAGGGTGTCGTCGAGCACCACCAGGGTGTCGGCGCCGAGCACGAAGGTTCCCGGATGCTGCCGGGCCACGTGCTGGGCTTTGAGCTGGGCCAGCGCCAGCGCATTGTCTTCCGGCGACCGCCCGGCCTGCGTGATTTCGTCCACGGACGCGGGGATGATGTCAAACTCCAGTCCCAGTTTTCGCAACAGTTCAATGCGGCGGGGCGATTGCGAGGCGAGGATCAATTTTATTTTGGACGGGGACATGGTGACCTTTCTGGAAATTTGTCGTCAGATAATCTAGTATAGGGCAGTTATTCCAAGCAAGCCGAAATCCCGTTGCGACGGGTTCGTCATTCAATGCAGGATGAGGATTTTTGGGGGACGCATGGTAGGATTTTCGCACCAGATACAAGTCAGGCATATCGTGGTGGACAAACCGGAAGTGGCGGAACTGTTGAAGGCGTCCATCGATGAAGTCAAAACTTCGGCGGGCCGCGTCAAGATGCTCATGCGGCTGGCGGAAAAGTACAGCCTGTGTCCGAGCAAGGACGACGGGGGCAATCTGGGCTGGATCGAACTGGCCTCCGACCACCCGCGCAAGCTCGCTGGCGAACCGATTCTGGAAAATCATGAATTGGAGGCCGCCATCCGCGAAGCCCACCGCAAGATGCTTCTCAATCGGGGCCAGGTGTATGGTCCGCTGCAAACCAAACAGGGGCATCACCTGATCATCGTCAGCAACGAGTTCGGCGCCGAGCGCTCGACAGAGTTCACCGGTTCCGCGTTGTAGTCCGGCGGGTGCGCCCGCCCTGGGGCCGCATCAAGGTTCGAACTGTTTTTTCCTGCGGATCACAATGCCTGTTCCGCTTTGCACCACCATGCGTAATTCGAAGGGGTTGGTGCGGCACACGTTGACGAATTTTTCGATGGCGTCGTTTTTGGCCTCGGCTTCGTCCGGCGCATCCAGTTTGATTTCCCACGCGTGGCTCAGGGTGGGGATGCGTTCGAAACAGGCCTCTTCCAGGCGCAGCGTGATCTCGCTTTCCGCTTCCCTTGTAATGTCCTTGAATTCTGCTGCGATCAAAACGTTGAAGTTACCCAAAACGGCTCCTTTCCATAATCGAATCATTCACTTGGGTCAGGCTCATCATAGCACAGGCCGCGCCCTGGATTAAGCCTTGCGTCGCTCCGGATGTGGGACGCGGGGCGGGTGCGGCCACCACCGCGACAGCCCGGCGACGAGACTGCCGAGGATGCAATGAGTGAGTGCGGACAGCGCCCCCGGCACCGTCGCCAGCCCGAATGCCCCGAAATTGCTGCGCGCCAGTTCCGTGGCGAGTCCGGAATTCTGCATGCCGACCTCGACGGAAACCGTGCGCGCGTTGTGTTCGCCGCCGCCGACCCACCGCGCCAGTCCGTATCCCAAAACAAACCCCAGTGTGTGCAGAGTGACCACCGCTGCCAGCAGCGTGCCGCCGCTTGCCAGCAACTCCGTGCGTTTGGCGGCGAGGATGTAATCGACGATGAACACGATCGACAGCACCGCCAGCAACGGCGTGTAGGGCGTGATGCGCGCCACTTGCCGGTGAAAAAAATGATTGATGAGAACGCCCGCCGTCACCGGCAGGATCACCACCTGGAAGGTGTCGAGCAACAGGCCCAGTGTGTCCACCTGAATGGCCGCGCCGGTGAGATCGCGCGCCAGCGCTTCCACCAGCCAGGTGGTCAACAGGGGGGTCATGATGACGGCGAGCAACGTCGAGCAGGTGGTGAGTGTCACCGACAGGGCCACGTTCAGCCGGGCGATGAAGCACACCACGTTGGACGCGGTGCCGCCGGGTGAGCATGCGACGAGAATGAGGCCGATCATGAAGTCGAGCGGCAGATGAAAAGCGCGGGCAATGAGGTATCCCAACAGCGGCATGATGCCGAATTGCAGGCCGACGCCCATCAGCACGGTGCGCGGAAATTCCAGCACGCGCAGAAAATCCTGCCAGGTGAGGGTGAGTCCCATGCTCAGCATGATGATGCCGAGGAAAAAGGGAATCCAGTGCGGCTGGAACCAGGTGGCGGTTTGCGGTTGCCACAACGCCAGCGCCGCCCCGGCCACCACCCACAGCGGGAACGCGTTGGCCAGTGTGGTGAATAGTTTTGCGATCGGGTTCAGGAGGGCCTCGCGGGTTGGGACGTCAACAAAGCGGATTGGGAAAAACGGTGTCCGCGCCAGGCCGGGCCGGTTTGCGACGGCTCATTCGGCGGGTTTCTGCGCGATGATGCTGGAGTAGGCTTCTTCGCCGTCATCGTAGGCCTGGTAACGGATGATTTTAAAATCCTTGAACACGTCCAGCAGTTCGTTGGTGTCCAGCGTCCACTCGCGGCGGAAATCGCGGTACTTCAGGTAATCGACGTTGTAGGTTTCGATCACCGCCATGCCGCCCGGCTTCAACGCGTCCCTGATCTGGGGAAACAGGTCACGTTGCATGTAGTACATCATCAGAATGACGTCGTAGGTGTTTTTGGGCAGTTCGGCTTTTTCCAGATCGACGACTTGGGTTTCGATCGATACGTTGTGTTCCTGGGCGAGGCGATGCGCCTTCTGCAAGCCCACGGTGGAGATGTCCCAGCCGGTCACGTCGAACCCCTGCGTGGCCAGAAAAACGCCGTTGCGTCCTTCCCCCATGGCGATGTCCAGCGTCTTGCCTTTGGGCAGCAGACCGGCGTTTTTCTTGAGAAAAGGAACCGGTTCCTTGCCGAACAGGAAGACGTCCACTTCATACTTTTTGTTCCAGCGGTCCTGGTCTTTGGGTTTGGCCCAAACGGGCCCGGCAATAAAAAAAACCGAAATCAAAAGGCCGAGCGACAGGCATAGGGGGGTCTGGATGCGATGGCTGGACGGGGTCATGCGCGCCTCCCGCAGGTGGTTGATGGAACCGATTTTACTCCAACGCCACACCCTGTCAAGGCGATTTCCCCGTTTGCTTTCGAAGGGTGGGAATTGTACACTCTAGGCGCTTTGTGAGAAAACAGACCCGATCCGAAATGACCCTCCGGAGGAAACCCGATGCCTGGGCGAAACTATTTTTCCATCCTGATGGCCTGCGTGCTGGCCGGCCTGCTTTTGTTTGTGAGCGGAGCGGCCGCCGCCGATGCCAAACGTGAACCCGTCGCCAAATCCGCCGACCAGATCTACTGGGACATGGGCGACGGCACCGTTTTCGATTCTGAAACCCGCCTGATGTGGATGAAACGCGATTACTGGCAAGCTCAACGGGGATGGGTGAACTGGTACACGGCGATGGAATTCATGCAACGCATGAACAACAAACACTTCGCCGGGTACGACGACTGGCGCCTGCCCACGCCGGAAGAGGCCAAAACCCTGTACAACCGGCGCAAGCGCAACATCGACAAGGATGGAGATAAAATATTCATCGATCCCATTTTCCCGGAAGGTTCCGGCTGGGGCACCTGGACCAGTGAGGAACGCGGCGGCAAGGCCGTGGTCGTTTCCTATAAAGGCAACGGCGGCGAAGCCTATCAGGATAAAATCAACGGACCCGACGCCTTCCTGCGGCTGGTGCGCGGTCCGCTTCCTTAAAAACAACGCTCTCCCTCAAAAAAAATCTCCGGATTCCCCGATTTTTGCCGGGGTGTTTCCTGCCGCCCTCCGTTTCCCTTGTTTCAAATGATTGAGCCGCAAGGTCTTGCTCCCGCCCCGCGCAGGGCTCCTTTTGCATCCACCTTGTATTCCGTTTTTCGCCTGCGTACACTAGGAATAATGCTGAGTCATTTCAGGCCAATAGAGACTCCAAACTTCCAAGGAGGTAGTGCATGAAACCGATGAAAATTCTGGGAATGATTTTAGTGCTGACGGTCTCGACCGCCGCCTGCGCCACCGCCGGAGACAACAAACCCGCCAGCCCGCTCGACGGCTACACCATCCACGTCACCGCGCCGCACGTCATGGACGGGGAAGTGGTCGGGCCGTTCCATCATTACTGCAAACCGATCAACGACCAGATCATCCAGTGCATCCTGTTCGAAAGCACCGATCCCAACGCGCGCATGTCGGAAGTGGAATACATGGTTTCCAAAGACCTGGCGCGCAAACTGATTCCGGAATGGTCGCACAAGGCCAACTGGCACGATCATAAACAGGAAATCGAGACGGGCCGGGTGCAGGTGAATTATCCGACCGATGAGGAAGCGGTGAAGAATCTGGTTGAGCATGTTTCCAAAACCGACGGCATCATTTTTCACCTGTGGCCGAAAGACGCGCCCATTCCGGACGGCAGCGTTGGTATCGCGCAGTCGGTGGGTCATTGGGAAGCCATGCATGGTAAGATAGAATAAATATGACGTAGAGCGGTTTGTTTGAATGGTTACCATGGGACGCGGCCCTTCACGCCGAGGAGGGGCCGCTTGTCTTCTTTTCAGAGTTTGTGAATTTATGAGAGTGGTTCGTTGCGTGGGCATGGGTGTGTTGTGCGTCGTGGTCCTTGTGTGGCAGGAGGCGGCTGCGTTTCATCCCAGCATCTATGCGCCGCGTGTGCCGGAAGGCGAGTTGGAACGCATTCAGGAAATGGAAAGCCCGTTCCGCGAGCGGCAGGAATACGTGGACAAGGGCGCGAAAATCTATTTCGGCAAGGGGGAATGCGTCACCTGCCACAGCAACGACGGCACCGGCGTGAAACTGCCGGGACACCAGCCGCGTGATTTCACGGATGCGAAATGGCAGGATCTGCGCACCGACGGCGAATTGATGTGGGTGCTGGAAAATGGAAGCCCCGGCACCGGCATGCCGATCCGCGTGGGGACGGTGATCACCAAGGACGAGGGCTGGTGGGTGATCCAGTTCATTCGCGCCTATCGCGGTGCACGCAAAGAGAATTGACCGGGCGCGCGCTGCCTGGTGAGTTGCGGAAACCCGGCGGCACGGGGTATGATCGATTCCCTGAAACGATCCCTGCGGTTTCGAACGATGGTTGCGTGCCCCGCTCATTGTCTTCCATGAACCGGGGGAGGCCGGCTTTCAATCAATCAGGAGAAGAGATATGAAAATCGCACACACTGTTATTTTGCTGGTGGCCGCTGTTCTGTGGATCGGCCAACCGGGTGCCATAAACGCGGAAGAATCGTTTTACGAACCGATGCCGGAGATGACGCACCCGAAGGACAACCCATGGTCGAAGGAAAAGGAAGAACTGGGCAAGATGCTGTACTTCGATCCGCGGCTTAGCGGCAGCAACTGGATCAGTTGCGCCAGCTGTCACAACCCCGGTCTGGGCTGGGGCGACGGGCTGCCGACGCCCATCGGCGACGGCTTCAACCGCAAAGGTCCGCGTCATTCGCCGACAGTCATCAACAGCGGTTACTTCGACGCACAGTTCTGGGATGGCCGTGCACCCTCGCTGGAAGAACAGGCGAAGGGACCCATTCAGGCGGACATCGAAATGAACCAGGATGTGGGTGCGTTGATCGAGGAACTCAAAGCCATCCCCGGTTATGTGCAGCGGTTCGATGCGGTGTTCGGCAAGAACAGCATCAATCTCGGCAACATCGTGAAAGCCATCGCCACCTTCGAACGTTCGGTGGTGTCGAAGAATTCGCCCTACGACAAGTACAACAACGGGGATAAAAAGGCGATGTCGAAGTCGGCGATCAACGGCATGAACCTGTTCTTTGGCAAAGCCAAGTGCGCCATCTGCCACAACGGGCCTGTCTTCACTGACAGCAAGTTTCACAACATCGGCGTGAAGGGCGACGACAAGGGACGTTACAAGGTCACCAAGGAAGATTCAGATAAAGGCGCGTTCAAGACACCGGGCCTGCGTCATGTGTCGCGCACGGCACCTTACATGCACGACGGCAGTGAAAAGACGCTCAAGGACGTGATCGAGTTTTACAATCGCGGCGGCGATGTGGACGAAAACAAGAGTCCCTTCATCACGCCGCTGGGACTGTCCGACAAAGAAGTGAACGATCTGGTGGAATTCATGAAAGCGCTGGAAGGCGAGCCCATCGAGATTGCCATTCCGGAGTTGCCTTAGCTCATCATTAAACGTTTCAACCGAAGCGTCCTCCATCCAGACGGAGGGCGCTTTGTCTTATTGATTGAGAGGAATGAGGAACCATGAGTGATTGGAAGCAACGGACGCGGGTTCTGGCTCTCGTTCTGGGATTGGCGTGTTGGGTGGGTTCACCCGCTTCGGTGCTGGCGGACACGCTGCAAGAAAATGGGGAAGACCTCATGCAACTGGCCATGCACCAGGGCCGGCCGCATGGAGGGATTAATGAGCGGCACAACCTGCACCATGGCATGGGCCGCGGCGGCCAGGGCATCTGCCCGCAAACCCGTACCGCGCCGCAGGCACCGCAAACCGTGTACGAATTGAAAAATCCGCTGGAGCCGACGGATAACAACCTGGAGCGGGGTCAATCGCTGTTTCAGATGATGGCGGAACCCACGGCGTGCAAGGTGTGTCATGGGCCAGCGGGCAACGGGCTCGGTATGATGGCGCAAGGCCTGAGTGCGATGCCGCGCAACTTCACCTGCGGCGAGACCATGCAGGAAATCACCGACGGCCAGATGTTCTGGGTCATCAAAAACGGCACGCCGACGGGCATGCCGCCGTATCCTTTCATGGACGAAACCGATGTGTGGAAGGTGATCCTCTATATCCGGCAACTCGCGAAATGATCGCCGCGGTGATTTGTTGTTTGCCGGGGGAATCGATCATGCGTGAAGGATGGAGGGTTCTGGCGTTATTCGTATGGATGGCGGCCTGCTCTCCGGCGTCGCCGGTGCCGGATGAAGCGGGCCGTGGCGTTGCCACCGCCGGGGTGGAAACGCAAACCGTGTCCGGCGTCTGTCCGCAAAAACGCAACACGCCGCGCGCGCCGTCCGCGCTTTACCAACGCGCCAATCCGTTACAGGCTACCGCCGAAAATCGACAGCAGGGCGAGACGTTGTACCAGCGCACGGCCAAACCGTTCGCCTGCAAAACCTGCCACGGCGAGCGGGGCAACGGATTGGGCGATCCGGATTTTGAAAGCACGCCTGCGGCGCGCAACTTCACCTGCGCCGCCACCCTGCAACCCCTCCCCGACGGGCAGTTGTTCTGGATCATCCAGAACGGTTCGCCCGGCACCTCCATGCCCGCGCATCCCAATCTTTCCGCAACCGAAATCTGGCAGTTGGTTCTCTATATACGGAGTTTTGCAGGGAATTGACCCGTGGGCCGGAACAGCCGGTGTGCGTTCCGCTTTCTATTCCACTCAGTGCAGCGTCAGTTTTTTGTATTTGGAACGGCGGTTTTCCTCGCGTCCGCCCAGCTCCTGCCGCCGCGTTTCCTGATAGGCCTCGAAGTTGCCTTCGAACCAGCGCACCTTGCTGTTGCCTTCGAACACCAACAGGTGCGTGCAGATGCGGTCGAGAAAAAACCGGTCATGACTGATGACCACCACGCAGCCGGGAAAATCGAGAATGGCATTTTCCAGGTTGCCCAGGGTGGTGACGTCGAGGTCGTTGGTCGGTTCGTCGAGCAACAGCACGTTGCCGCCGCGCCGTAAAAGTTTGGCCAGGTGCAGGCGGTTGCGTTCGCCGCCGGACAGGTTGCCGACTTTTTTCTGCTGGTCGCTGCCGCGGAAGTTGAAACGGGCGACGTAGGCGCGGGAGTTGACGGTGCGGTCGCCGACTTCGATCTGGTCGGTGCCGCCGGTGATCTCCTCGAACACGGTTTTGGCGTCGTCCAGGTCGTCGCGGTGCTGATCGACGTGGGACAGCTTCACGCTCGATCCCACTTCCAGCGCGCCGCCGTCCGGTTGTTCCTCGCCGACGATCATGCGGAACAGGGTGGTTTTGCCGGTGCCGTTGGGACCGATGACGCCGACGATGCCGCCGCGCGGAATGGAAAAGTTCAAATCCTCGATCAGCGGCGTGTCGCCGTAGCCCTTGGTCAGGCCGCGCGCCTCGATCACTTTATCGCCCAGCATCGGGCCGGGCACGATCTGGATGTCGAGGCTGTTGTCGGAGTTGTCGCCTTTTTTCTCGGACAGCTTTTCAAATTCCTTGATGCGGCTTTTATTCTTGGTGCGGCGCGCGCCGGGGTTGGTGTGAATCCAGTCCAGTTCCCGTTGCAGCCGTTTGTGCAGGCTGGACTCGGCTTTTTCTTTCTGCGCCAGGCGGCTGGCTTTCTGTTCCAGCCACGACGAATAGTTGCCTTCGAACGGAAGGCCGCGGCCGCCCTGCAACTCCAGAATCCATTTGGTGATGTTGTCGAGGAAATAGCGGTCGTGGGTGGAAACGATGACGTTGCCGGGGTAATCCTTCAAGGTGTTTTCCATCCAGGCCACGGTTTCCGCGTCGAGGTGGTTGGTGGGTTCGTCCATGAGGATGATGTCGGGTTTCATCAGCAGCAGGCGGCACAGGGCGACGCGGCGTTTTTCGCCGCCGGAGAGCGTGCCCGTTTTCTGGTCGTCCGGCGGCAGGACGAGCGCATCCATCGCCACCTCGATCTGCCGGTCCAGTTCCCAGCCGTCCACCGCATCGATCTCGTCCTGCAGCTTGCCCATGCGTTCCATGGCGCGTTCCATCTCTTCTTCCGGCAGCGCTTCGGCCATGCTGGCGCTGACTTCATTGAACTCGTTGATCAGTTTCTGGATGGGCGCGAAGGCTTCTTCCACCACTTCGCGCACGGTTTTTTCCGGATCGAGTTGCGGCTCCTGGTGCAGGATGCCGATCCGGGTGCCCTTCAGCGGTTGCGCCTTGCCTTCGAACTCCTGGTCCTCGCCCGCCATGATGCGCAGCAGGGTGGACTTGCCGGTGCCGTTCTCGCCGACGACGCCGATTTTGGCGCCGTGATAAAAATGCAGGTTGATGTCTTCAAATACGGTTTTGGCTCCGTAGGTCTTGCGCAGTTGGGAAATGGAAAAGATGTATTCGCCAGCCATGTCGGGTGTCTTCAATCTGAAAGGGGTTGAAAAAAACTCTGAGTTTAGATGATGTCTGATTTTAAAAAATTTTCAAGGGCTATCACACATTTTATGCGGCGGCCCCGCCCACGCGTTGCAGGAGGATGAAATCTTTGCCATTGTCGAACACGTGTTGGAAGCCGTGCGCGCGGGCGATCCAGTCGAACGTCGCAAGCCGGTAGAAGCAGACGTGGGTGGGATCGCGCTGGTAGTACCAGTTGAGGAAGGCCGCCGCGTTTGGCGTCTCGCCCGCTTCCGTGTAAAACCGGGTCATCACGGCCAGAAACCCCGCAGGGCGAAGAAGGCGGCGGATGGTCTGGAGTTCGCGTGCAGGCCGGTGAAAATGCTCGAAGGTTTCGGTGGAGATGACCAGATCGAAACGTGCTCCCTCAGGTAATTGCGGGAAGAAGATGGAATCGTATTTTTCGGCGTGGTAGCCCTCGCGTTCCAGCAGTGTGGCCAATACCGGTTCGTAGCCGCAGCCGTAATCGAGCGCTGTCTCCGCTTCCGGACAGTGTTCCTGCAGGTGGCGGACCTTGTCCAGGAACATGGCGACGTAGCCGGGATTGTCGAGGCTGTTCTCATGCTCGCGGTAGCGCAGTTCTTCTTCCTCGCGGCCGGGGAGGTGTTCCGGCGGCACCGAGATCAACCGGCATAGCGGGCACAGCCGGTAGGCGCGCTGGGCGTTTTGGGCGAAGGCGTCTGTCGGGGTGGCGCAAAGCGGGCAGTCCATGGCAGGGGATTGTGCCACAAGCGGCGTCCTTTGGGCAATCGGGGTTCGGGCGCATTGAATGGGATATGGCACCGGTTCGCGCTTTTGTGGTATGATCGCACCTCAATTTGGCCCGGACCCCACGCGTCAGATCCCAAACATCATCACGGTTTGCAATTCGATCGCCCTGCCGCCTCAAGGGACGTGGCCGAGGACGGTTCTGGCAAACGCGTTGCGCTCAGGAGAACTTTTAGATGGCGAACTACATCAGCGGCAATTCCATCCGGCCCGGTCATGTGATCGTGTACAACAAGGACCTGTACCGGGTGATGAAGGCGGAGCACCGCACCCCCGGCAACAAACGCGCTTTCATGCAGGCCAAACTGCGCAGCCTCAAGGACGGCACCCAGACCGAAGTCAAGTTCCGCGCCGACGAGGAAATCGAGCGCGCCACGCTGGAGCAGTCGGAGATGGAGTTCCTGTACGAGGATGCGACCAGCGGCTACTGCTTCATGAACAGCGAGACCTTCGAGCAGATATTCATCGAAGCCGAGACCATGGGCGACATCAAGCTGTACCTGCTGCCCAACAGCTGCGTGACGGTGGAGTTTCATGACGGCCGCCCCATCGGCGTGCAGCCGCCGGAAACCGTCGAGCTCAAGGTCGTGGACACCGAGCCTCAGTTGCGCGGCGCCACCGTTTCCGGTTCCGGCAAACCGGCGACCCTGGAGACGGGGCTGGTGGTCACCGTGCCGCAGTTCGTGGACATTGGCGAAGTCATCCGCGTATCGACCTCTTCCGGCACCTACCAGGAACGCGTCAAAGGCTGAAACCAGCCGTCCGGCCTCCCTTCCCATCTCTCTTTTTTATTTGAAAAAGCGGTTTCCGCCCGTTCCGGGCAAACCGCTTGAATTTCCCACCCCTTGTTTTTTTGCGAATTCCCCTGATTGAATTGCGCCTCCAGAATGCGGTAAACTAGAAGCGTTTTGAAATATATGATTGATTTTAAACATTTTAAAGTGTCCCTGCCCGGTTGTTCGCAAGCACGCTACTCTCATCACTCATAGGAATTTCTTCCATGGAAACTCTCAACCCATCGACCATGCCGCTCAGCATCATGGAAATGGTCTCCCGGTCCAGCACCATGGCCAAGGCGGTTCTGGTGCTGCTTTTGATATTCAGCATTGTCTCCTGGGCCATCATCCTGACCAAATTCATCGCGTACCGCAAAGCCAAGAAAGAAGATCAGAATTTTCTGCGCGTCTTTGCGCAGAGTTCCAGCCTGGTCAACATCTACAATTTTTCGAAGCAGTTGAAATACAGCCCGGTGGCCCGGGTGTTCATGACCGGTTATTCCGAGCTGTACCGGTACAACGCGGACAGCAGCGAGACGCGGGAAGCGGGCATGGCCCAAGAGGTAGCGCTTACTGAGCGGGATCTCAAGGGCATCGGGCTGGCGTTGACGAAAGCGATCAACCACGAGATCGAGCGGCTGGCGCATCGATTGGACTTTCTCGCCACCACCGGCAGCACGACGCCGTTCATCGGCCTGTTCGGCACGGTGTGGGGCATCATGCATTCGTTCCGCATGATCGGCGTCAAAGGCTCGGCCAGCATCGGCGGCGTGGCCCCGGGCATCGCCGAAGCGTTGATCGCCACCGCGGCGGGCCTGTTCGCGGCCATTCCGGCGGTCGTGTTCTACAACTACCTGAACGCGAAGATCCGCGGCTTCACCGCGCGCATGGACGATTTTTCGCAGGACTTCCAGTTCATGACCGAAAAAGATTTTCTCCGCAAACCCGTCGATTACTGAGCCGTCAGGAAACGCATTATGGATTACCGCAAAGACCCCCGATTGATGGCCGACATCAACGTCACGCCGTTCGTTGACGTCATGCTGGTGCTGCTGGTCATTTTCATGATCACCGCGCCGTTGATGCAGCACGGCATGGACGTGGACCTGCCGGAAGAAAGCACCGAGACGGTGGAAGTCAAGGACGTGCCCACCATTTCCGTGCGCAGCAACAAGAAGGTTTTTTATGACAAGGAAGAGCTGGCGACGCTGGCGCAACTGACCAAAAAGCTGGAACAGTATATGGAAGGCAATGCCAAAGGGTCGGTGTATTTCCGCGCTGACCGCAACCTGGACTACGGTTACGTCGTCAAGATCATGGCCACCATCCGGCGCGCCGGGGTGAAGAACATCGGCATGATGACCGAACCCGACCAATGAGAATGAACGCATCCCAGTTTTACAATTTCAACCAGATGCTCGTCATCTCGGTGTTCGTGCACTGCCTGATGCTGACGGCGGTGCTGTTCATGCCCAAGGCCGAATGGGTGCAACAGAAAATCCGTCCGATGTTCACGGTGGACCTGGTGGAGGCTCCGGCCCTTCCCGGTTCCCAGCGTGGTGACCTGGCAGAGGAAGGCAAGAAGCAGGAAGCGACGGCGCCGCCGCAACAACAGGTCGCGGTGCAGAAGCCGGCGACGGAAAAACCAATGGCGAAAAAGCCCGCCGCAGAAAAAGGAGTGTCCAAACCGGTTCCCGAAGCGAAGAGCCAGGCTGCGACCGGTCAGAAACAGTTCAAGCTGGAGGATCTGCCGTTCACCGGAACGCCGACGCCGAAAACCAAGCCGGGCCAGTCGGTTTCCACCCTGCAGGAACTGGAGCAGGTGGCCAAGCTGCCTCCCACGGTCAAACAGCCGACCCAGAAAAAGACCACGCCCACGTTGCTGGAAGATACCCTGCGCGATCTCGATGCACTCAAGACGCCTTCGCCTTCTCCCGGCGAAAAGAAAAAGCCCGGTCCTTCGCGTGTGACCGAAGCGCTGGAGGGATTCGACACGTTGCAGATGAAAAAGAGCGTGCCCATCGAGATGTCCAAACCGGTGCCCGTCCAGCAAAAGGAAGACCTGAGCATGGAGGAATTGGAGTTCGCCATGCTGGCGGAACGCAAGGTGAAAAGCGGCACGCCGGACACGACCGTCGCCGACCAGCGTGAGTTGCTGCAAAAGCTGGAAGAATTGCAGAAGCTGAAGGCATCGAAAAAACCGGTGGTCATCGCCAAGAAAACGGATTCCAGGGAATTTGAAACCCTCATCGTGCAGCAGCTGGAGTCCACCCAGGAAATTCTGGACAAGATCGCGTCATTGAGCAAAAAGCACGAGGTGGAAGTGAGCTTCGACATGGACGAAGCCAGCCGCAAGCAACCGGTGCAGTTCAAAAGCCGGGTGTGGGCACTGAACACACTGGGTGGCGGCGTCCAGGGCACGGGGCCCGGAACTGCCAGCAAGCAGACCTTTGTGTACCAGGGGCCGGTGGGGCGGGCGCAGGCAGCGGACCCCCTGTCGCAGTACATCGGCCGCGTGCATCAGCAGATTTATAAAAACTGGAGAAATCCCCTCGGTGCCGGGCACAATGAGGTCAAGGTTTCTTTTTACATTTTCCGCGCGGGCAATATCGATCAGCCCGAACTGATCGCAAGCTCCGGAGATGGGCAACTGGACAAGCTGGCCTTGATGGCCATCAAGGATTCCGCGCCGTTTCCGGATTTTCCTTCCGCGTTGAAAGAACCCAACCTGCACATCACCATCAACTTTAAATATGTCCCGAAAAAATAATATGCGCATCGCAACGACGATGGTTTTTCTGATAGCGGCCTGGCTGCTGCCTCTTGGGGCGGCGGCGGATACGGACGTGGAACTCGATCTCTATAAGGAAACCGGCACGGAAATCCAGATCGCCATCCCGCCTTTTGCCGGCACCGGGCCGGGTCAGGACCAGGCGTTGGCCGAGGAGGCCCGGCAGATATTGGAAACCAACCTGCATTACTTTGAACTGTTCGCGCCGATGGACCCGGTCTCCTATACCACGCTGGTGGAAAGCGAAGGGCATCAGTCGCGTCCCCGGTTTCTGGAATGGAGCCGCATCGGCGCACAATGGCTGGTCAAAACGCAGTTCCGGACGGAAGGCCTGAATGGCGGGGTGCAGTTTGTGTTCCGTCTCTACGATGTGGTGCACAACCGGTATCTGATGGGCAAGCGCTATCAGGGCGGACGCCAATACGTGCGGGTCATCATGAGACGGTTTGCCGACGAATTGATGGATCAATTGACCGGCATCCGGGGCGTGGCGGAAACGCAGATCGCTTTTCTCGCCGCCAGCGAAGAAGGCAAGGAGTTGTATTCGGTGGATTTTGACGGCGAAAATGTGAACCAGATCTCCAATGAGCAGTCCGTTGTGTTGTCGCCGAACTGGTCGCCGGATCGCCGCACCATCGTCTTCACCTCCTACCGCGACCGCAACCCCAACATGGTGCTGATGTCGATCAACGGCGACAAGCGCCGCACCCTGCTGGACATTCCGGGTCTCAATTCGGCCCCTTCGTGGTCTCCCGACGGCAAACGCATTGCGTTGTCGCTCAGCAAGGACGAGAATTCCGAAATCTATACGCTCAGCCGGTGGAACGAGTTGACGCGGCTGACCCGACACTTTAATATAGATACCTCACCCACGTGGTCGCCGGATGGAAAACGCATTGCTTTCACGTCCGACCGCGCCGGGGCGGGGCGTCCGCAGATTTACGTCATGGACGCCGAAGACGGGGATCGGCAGGGCGTGCGCCGCATCACGTTTGATTCCTGGTACAACGACAACCCCGCCTGGTCGCCGGATGGCGACAAGATCGCCTACACGTCGCGGGTGGGGGATTACCATCAGATCCGGTTGTTCTTTCCAGAAACGGGAAAAACGGCGCTGTTCACCCAGGGCCCCAGCAACAAGGAGGAACCTTCGTGGTCGCCCGATGGCCGGTTTCTGGCTTACCGGGTGGCGCGCGGGCGTTATTCCTCTGTGCACATCAAGGGATTCAACGGAAAGCCCAGCCGTCAATTGACACACCTGCCGCAAGGCAGCTTCAGTCCCACGTGGTCCCCTTACCCCAGAAGGTACCTTGGAGGCCAAAACCAATAAATGGAAGGGCGGCAGGCCGCTCGTTTCGGAGACAGGTTAACCCTGTATTGTGGAACAATGCCAGGGACGCCGAGTTGTCGTTGAAAAAAGGCGAATTAACAGGCGCGGCCCGATGCGCCTCTTAACTAGTTGTTTTTTAAAAAATTATTGAAAAACTGGGTTTGGATTTCCAGGAAAAATTGATTACAATGATTAGAGTCATTTTCCCTGTAAATACGGCATAGTTAAAAAAACGAGTATCGGTTTTCATATATAGCATTGGATTTATTACGAGGGGAGTCCGTTAAACAAGAGGTTGAAAAATTATGAACAAATTATTTAAGGCGAAAGCAATGCGTTTAATTTGTGGATTGGCCATCTTTATTTTGGCAATAGGGGTTACCGGATGTGCAAAGAAACTGGCACCGGAAGTGGAAGCACCTCCTGAAGAAACGGTGGAGACGGTGGCCGTGGAGCCGGAGCCCACTCCGGAACCGGAACCGGAATCCGGGTTTGATACTCAGATTCAGGAGACTGAGGAAAGCGGCGCGTTCATAACGGAGTCTCCTGATCAAGAGCCGGTTCAGGAAGAGACTGTAGAAGCCACCACCATCCCTGACTTTCAGGTAGAAGCTCCGAAGGAAGAGGAAGCCACCAAGGTGGAGCAGATGGATATGACCAACGATGCGTTTGTGGCTGAGCCGCAGGAAAACCCGGTGATCGAAGACACGGCCAAGGTGTTCGAGCAGCCACAAGAGCCGGAGAAGATCGAAGAGGCCCGTTTGCTGACTTTCGAGCCCACGGCAAGTGTCGAAGATGTTTATTTCGCTTTCGATAGTTTCGATCTGGATCAGAAAAGCAAAGATCGTCTGCGCGCCAATGTCGAATGGCTCAAGCAGAACCCGAATGCCAAAGTGGAGATTCAGGGTCACTGCGACGAGCGCGGCACCAACAACTACAACCTGGGCCTGGGTGAACGCCGCGCATTGGCGACCAAAAAGTTTCTTGCGTCCCAGGGTGTGGATGAAAGCCGCTTGCACACCATCAGCTACGGCGAAGAAAAGCCGTTCTGTTTTGAAAGCAGCGAGAATTGCTGGTGGCGCAATCGACGTGCGCATTTCATGATTTCTGAATAGGCTTGACTATTCAGCAGTTATAAAAATTGCTCTTCAATAGATCGACCGCAACGGGTTATACTTGTTGCGGTCGATTTTTTTTGTCCTCGACGTTTCAATGCCTGTCATCGTCTTTTTCTACGAAGCCGATTCCATTTCAACCCACTATTTTCGCGGGAAGAAGCCATGAAAACCAAGCCCCTGATTGTTTGCTTAACGGTTCTGTTCGTATTTCTTCTATTCGGTTCCACCGGATTCGCCCAGTTGTTCGGCGGCAGCGACGCCTCGCACGAGCACATCAACTCCGAACTCAAAAAACTGAATACGCGTCTGGTGGAAAAGCTGTTTCCGGAACTGGGAGGCGTTAAAAAAGCGCAGAGCGATCTGGTCGAACAGATGAACCGTCTCAATGAGAGCGCCCTCAAGCGGCACAATCAATTGGTGCGGCAGGTGGAACTGCTGAACAGCAGCCTGGCTTCCCTGCAGGGATCGATCGAGCAAATTCAGGTGACCAATCACAAGGCCGACGCGAAACTGGACCGCGATATGAATCAGGTCAAAACCCAGATGAATTCGCTGGAGTCGGGGCTGGCCGGCAGTTTCCAGGCTTTGCAGAAAGGACTGGCGCAGGATATGGACCGGCTGGGTCAGGCACAGGAACAACGCATCGGCCGCGCGGTCTCCTCGGTGGGCGAACTCGCCACCCTGCAAAAAAAGAACGGTGAGATGATGGCCAATGCGTTTCAATCCCTCAATAAAAGCGATGAAACCATTCTGACCGGAATGACCCGCATGGAAGCGGGACAAAAAGGCATGCAGGAGAAAAACCAGAAGCTGATCGATATCCTGTCCGAAAATTTCAAGCAGCAACAAGTGGCCCTGGTCAAAATTGATGAGTTGTCCGCCCGCCAGCAAACCACAAAGCAGGACATCGAGCTGACCCGGGAGACGATGAAGAAGCTGAAAGAAATCATCGACAAACGGTTGGCCGAAACGGTGCAAACGCAGGAGTCGTTGCGGACCATGAATCAGCAGGCACTCAAGCAGACCGAAGTGATGCAGGGGAATCTGCTGGTGTTTGACGAAAAGATGAACAAGCTGGCGGCGGGATTGAAAACACTCGATGCGCAGAACACCACGTCGAAGCAGCAGCTGGAAACGGCCAATCAGAAACTGGATCAGGTGCGCACGCTGAACCAGCAAACGGATGAAAAATTTGCCAAACTCGTGGACACAACCAAAAGCATGTTGATGACCACAAACCAGGTGGGCGAGAAGATGGATCAGGTGGCGCAGAAAATCGATGTCAGCCGCAGTGAGGCCAATCTCAGCAATGAAAAAATTTCCAAGCTGGTGGATATCCTGAAAACCATTGCACAGGAACAGGACAAGTTGACGCAGGTGCTGGGCAATCAGGGCAAGATCAATCAGAACATTCAGGCCGCCACCGATGCCATCCAGGCCACCATCAACAGCAACCTGACCGAAACGCACAAAGAGTTCCGGGATCGGTTGGAAGACCTGCGCCGTAAGGGCAACGTTGCCATTTCGCGCGGCGACGACATTTTAAAATTATTGCAGAAATGACGCGGCGTGCCACGGCTTTCAGATCTTCCGGAAAGACGCGGACGCTGATGGAATGAAACCGTTATGGCAAAAACACTGACCGCGTTCGTATGTCAATCCTGCGGGCACCGCGCTCCCAAATGGATGGGCCGCTGCCCCGCGTGCGAGGATTGGAACACGCTGGTCGAGGAAGCCGCGCCTCCGGCGGCGGACCCCAAACGCGCTCCCCGCGCCAAACGGGAAGCCCCGGAGCTGCAACCCATCACGCAGGTGTCCGAAGCCCCGTCTTCACGCATCCCCACCGGCATTGAAGAATTCGACCGCACGCTGGGCGGCGGCCTGGTGCCCGGCTCGCTGGTGTTGATCGGCGGCGATCCCGGCATCGGCAAGTCCACCCTCGTTCTGCAAAGCATGTGGCGCGTCGCCGCAACGGGGAAAAAAGTGTTGTACGTCTCCGGCGAGGAATCTCCGGAACAGATCAAGCTGCGCGCACAGCGTTTGGGCTGCCTGTCCGATCACTTGATCATCGGCGCCGAGATCTGCATCGAAGAAGTATTGCGGCTGGTGGATCAGGCGCAGCCGGACGTGCTGGTGCTGGATTCGATCCAGACCTTTTACACGACGGATCTGCAATCCGCGCCGGGGAGCATCGGCCAGGTGCGGGAAGTGGCGTTCAAAGTGTTTCAGGATTGCAAGACGCGGTCGCTGCCGGTGATCCTCATCGGCCACATCACCAAGGAAGGGGCCATTGCCGGGCCCAAGTCGCTGGAGCACATCGTCGATGCGGTGTTGTATTTCGAAGGCGAACGCGGCCATTCGTACCGCATTCTGCGCGCCATCAAGAACCGGTTCGGCGCGACGCCGGAGATGGGCGTGTTCGAAATGTCGCAGGAAGGGCTGACGCCGGTCGGCAATCCGTCGGAAATTTTTCTGGCGGAACGACCGCAGGACACGACGGGATCGGTGATCGTCGCCACGCTGGAAGGAACGCGGCCGCTGCTGGTGGAAGTGCAGGCACTGGTCTCAAGCTCGTCCTCCATCGGCATGCCGCGCCGCATGGCCACCGGAGTCGATCCCAACCGCATGACGCTGCTCGTCGCCATCATGGAAAAACGGCTGGGATTGAACCTGGCTGGAGAAGATATCTTCGTCAACCTCGCCGGCGGCATCAAGGTATCGGAGCCCGCGGTGGATCTGGGCATCGCCGTGGCCATTGCCAGCAGTTTTCAGAACCGTCCGATCGATCCCGGTGTCGTGGTCATCGGTGAAGTGGGGTTGACCGGCGAGGTACGCTCGGTTGTGCAACTGGAGCCGCGCCTGCATGAAGCCGCGAACCTGGGGTTTGCGCGTTGTGTGGTGCCGCACACCGCACGCAAAGCGCCCGGCAGCAATGCACCCGGCATCGAAGTGGTGCGGGTGAAAACCCTGGCTGAGACTTTGGAAACCATTTTGTAGTGATTGCCGCCGCATTCACGTTTTAACCCAGGAACGCTCATGACCATCGCCGCCATCATTCCCGCCGCCGGGCAGGGAGTGCGCATGGGAACGCAGATCCCGAAACAGTTTTTGGCGTTGAGCGGCAAACCCATCCTGCAACACACGCTGGATGTGTTTCAGCGCTGCGCTGCGGTGGATGAAATCATCGTGGTGGTGCCGGCGAATGAGATGGAAGCGGTCCGTGATTTTGCCACTTCGGCGTCGAAAGTCAAACAGGTGGTGGCGGGCGGCGAACAACGGCAGGATTCGGTGCGGCATGGGTTTGAAGCGCTCGATGCGGATACCGAGATCGTCGTTGTGCACGACGGCGTGCGTCCGTTCGTCACCCCGGAGATGATCGAGGCCTCCATCCACGCCGCCCGCGAAGAGGGCGCGGCCATCGCCGCCATTCCGCTCAGCGATACCGTCAAAAAAGTGGACAAGGAACAGTTTGTCGAGCGGACGGTAGATCGGGACGGCCTGTGGCGGGTGCAGACCCCGCAGACGTTTCGCTACGCCGTGCTGAAGGAGGCGTATGCCAGGGCCGCCGCGGATGCGTACTACGGCACCGATGAAGGAACGTTGATCGAACACCTGGGGCGGCCGTTGAAAGTGATCCCCGGTTCCGAACTCAATATCAAGATCACGCGTGCGGAAGATTTGATCCTGGGCGAAAAAATTGCCGAGCTGTTGGCGAGGGGGTGAGTGCATGGCGGAACAGAGTGTGTCGAAACGGATTCTGGTCGCCGCCGCCGGTGTGTTGGGGCTGGTGTACCTGATCAACCCCACCGCCGGGGTGTTTGAACTGATTCCCGACAACCTGCCGCTCGTCGGCAATCTCGATGAAGCGGCTGCCTGCGCCCTGGTTCTCGCCGCCTTGCGCTATTATGGTATTGATCTTACGGCCTTTCTTGGTCGCGGCCTGAAAAAGGACAGCACGCAGGGCGAACCCGGCGACTCGCGGAAGCCCTGAAGTTTTTAGAACTCTTTCACCGCTGCCTGCATCCAATCCCTAAATGATCAAATGGTCGCTCGTCAAATTCATCACCCAGACGGTATGGGACCGCATTCTTGGAAGGAGGAGACGCATGCTGCAAGTTGGAACCGAAGCTCCGGATTTTCTGGTCAACGATCACAATGGCAACCGCGTGACACTGGAAGGGCTGCGTGGCCAGAAAGTGATTCTGTGGTTTTTCCCCAAAGCGGACACGCCGGGATGCACTGTTGAAGGACAGGGTTTTCGCGATGCGTTCGACCAGTTCAAGGAAAAGAATGCGGTGGTCCTGGGCGTCAGCCTGGACAACGAAGCCGATAACAAAGCCTTCGCCGAAAAATTCAATTTTCCGTATCCGCTGTTGTGCGACGTGGGCCGGGAAATTTCGATGGCGTATCAGGCCACCAAGAGCAAGGACGATCAGTACGCGTCCCGCATCACCTATGTCATCGATGAACACGGAAAAATCGCCGAAGCCATCGATCAGGTGAATACGAAAACCCACGCCACCGACCTGTGTTCCCGTATATGACCCTGTGTCCCAGCGTGGTGTGGGAACCCCGCCCCGGCCATTTCTTCTGCGGACTTGATTTTGAAGAAACGGGGCGTTATGATTCCTGTTCCATCAGCAAGCAACCGGAGTAGAAATGGCTTATAAAGATTTCCTCAAAAGTCTTCACCCCCTCGATCCAGAAGAAAAAAAGCTCAAAAAAAATCTGCTGAAAACGAAAATCGAACCGATCGACTACACGAAGATCAAAAGTGTGGCGGATCTGGTGGATGCGTACAAGCATACGTCCATCCAGGCGCGGAACGTGGGCATGTGCGCCAGCATTTTCGAGCGGATGCTGACGGACAAGGAACGCCCGACCATCATGCTGGGGCTGGCGGGTCCGTTGATCGCGGCGGGGTTGAGAAAAGTCATTCGCGACCTCATCCATTACAACATGGTGGATGTGGTGGTGACGACGGGCGCAGTGGTGTATCAGGATTATTACGGCGCGCAGGGGGCCGGTCATTACCGGGGAAGTCCGCACGCCGACGACGGCGTTCTGCGTGACTTGCTGATCAACCGCATTTACGACACGTATGTGGATGAGGAAAAGTTCGCCCAGTTCGACAGCCTCATCGGCGCGTTCGCCGACGGCCTGAAACCCCGCAGCTATTCCAGCCGCGAGTTTTTGCATGCTTTATCCAAGTCGATCGACGATCCGGAATCGATCCTCGTCACCGCCCGCAAAAAAGGGGTGCCGATTTTCTGTCCGGCCATCAACGATTCCAGCATCGGCATCGGCCTGACGGAGCATTACTACATCGCCAAAAAGAACGGCCGCAAACCCATCACCCTCGACGCCATCCGCGACAATTATGAAATCACCCAGCTTGTCTGCAAATCGAAACGGACTGCGGCGTTTTACGTGGCGGGCGGCGTGCCCAAAAACTACATCAACGATTCCATCGTGATGAGCTACGTCTTCGGCAAAAACACCGGCGGCCACAAGTACGCAATCCAGATGACTACGGATTCGCCGCACTGGGGCGGGTTGAGCGGCAGCACTCTCGCGGAAGCGCAGTCCTGGGGCAAGATCAACCGGGAGGCGAACCATTGCATGGCGTTCGTGGAGCCCAGCGTGTCATTGCCGCTCATCTTCGGCTCGGCGTTCCAGAAAAAAGCCCACAAGCACCGCAGCCGCTTGTCCATCAAATGGTCCCGCGATACGCTGAAGGAATTCAAAGTCAAAAAATAATTCCAGTCAGGTCCCCGGGGTTCCCTTGTACTCCGCCTTGTATCCCAGAATGTAAAATTCGCTGAACTCCAGCGGTTCCACCGCAGCGGGATAGATCATGTCCACGAAGCGCTTGGTGGCCGGGGATTTCTGGTGTCTTTCCACCGCGGCCTCATCCTCGAAAATCATGATGTGCAGAAAACGCGTCGGGTGCCCCATCTCCTGGTTGGCCATGTAAAACAGCGTCGTGGGTTCGTTGATGCGGATGTATTTGACGAAGTCCTTGACCGTTTGCTTGCAGTCTTCCACCATTTCGGGTTCCACCTGGTAGCGTGCGGTCATGCAGATAGCCATGGCACTCCTTTCTCCTGGGGTGAGCGTTGGGGTCAGTTCATGTCCAGGTACACGCGGACGTCATTGATGTGCTCCAGCGCGGCGATCCGTTCCTTGAGCGTCCGAACGGTGTCGCGCTCCTGCTGCGAGTTCAGCGATTCCTGAAGCCGCACGAACACTTCCAAAACGATTTTACCGTGATGAAAATGCGTGCGAATCCGCGTTCGCGCCGCAACGCCGGGAGTGGCGGCGATGACGGGATCGGCCAGACGGATCACATCACTGCGGCTCGCCCAGTAAATTGGCTCGAAGTAAGTGTCGTCCTCGGTGTCCACGTGCACCATGATATCCTGAATTTGATCTTCTTCCCGGATGAGCCGCCGCCGCACGGCTTCGGCGATCTGATGGCCCTCGGTGACGGAGGCTTCCTTGTCCACCTGGATGTGGACGTCCAGTAAAAATTCACCGCCCACCTTGCGCGAGCGCAGGTCGTGCGAGCGGATGACACCGGGAATGCTTTTGATGAGTTGCGCGATCTCGAGCGCTTTCGATTCGCTCATGCCCGCGTCCATCAAATCCTGAATGCCGCCGCGCACGATGCGGTACCCCACGTGCAGAATGCCCAGGGCGACAACCGCCGCGGCGATCGGGTCGAGGATCGGGTAGCCCAGCATGGCGCCGACGATGCCCACCAGCGTCGCTGCGGACAAGGCGGCGTCGGCGCGGTGGTCCCAGGCCTTGGCGCTCACCGACGGGCTGCTTTCCTTTTCTCCCATCATCCGTGTGTATTGATAAAGCCCTTCCTTGATGAGGATCGTCAGCCCGGCGACCACAGCGGCAATGAGCGTGGGTACCTGCTGGCGGCCCGACTGAATGACCGACCACGTTTCGTACAAAAGCCCCAATCCGACGGCAATGATCACCGCACCGATCAAAGTGGCGCCGATATTTTCCACCTTGCCGTGTCCGTACGGGTGGTTCTCGTCCGCCGGAATCTGGCTGATTCGATAGGTGAACAGCACCACCGTGTCGGTCAACAGGTCGGACAAGGAATGCACGCCGTCGGCAACCAGCGCCGTACTGTGCCCGACAATCCCGGCGACGATTTTCATCACGGACAATAAAAAGTTGCCGAGCGCGCCGACGAGGATGGCTTTGGTCGCGGGGGTCAGTTTGATGATTGGAATCATGGATTCGAGTGTGCGTTGACGTTAGGAGCTGCCGTTCTCTTTCAGGTGTTTCACGATCTTGACATTGGCGGCGGGGAAGGTGTATTTGTCCAGGTCCCGGTGCCGCACCCAGCGCCACCGTTCGCAATGCGTCGGACGCAGCCGCCCGGATTCGATGTCGCAGGTGAACGCGTGCAAAGTGACCCGAAAGCGGGTGTAGGCGTGTTTGAGGGTCATCAACTTTTCGCGGATGGCAACCGTGACGCCCAGCTCTTCCTGGATTTCGCGGATCAGGCAGTCTTCCGGATTCTCCTTTTTCTCACGTTTGCCGCCGGGAAATTCCCACAGCCCGCCCATCAACCCGTCGCGTGGACGTTGTTGGATGAACACTTTCCCTTCCTTTTGGATGATGGCAGCACTGACTTCGATTTTTTTTGTTTCAGGCTGTTGTTTGGGGGGTGGATAGCGTTCCGGTTCGCCCTGTTTGAACGCTTCACAGTGTTTGGCGATCGGGCATAGCAGGCACATTGGGTTCTGCGGCAGGCACACGGTGGCGCCGAGCTCCATCAGCGATTGGTTGAAATCGCCCGGACGGGTTGCGGGCAGCAGCGATCCGGCGTGCTCCCACAGCCGCGTTTCCGACTTGCGCGTGGCGCCGTTTTCCATAAGCCCGAACAGGCGGGACACGACGCGTTTGACGTTGCCGTCCAGCACCGGCACCGGTTGGTTGTAAGCGATGCTCAACACCGCGCCCGCCGTGTAGCGGCCGATGCCCGGCAAAGACAGGATGCCGTCCAGCGTGTCGGGCACCCTGCCGTCGTGCTCGCGCACCACTTCTTTCGCGGCGCGATGCAGGTTGCGGGCGCGGGAGTAGTAGCCGAGTCCCTCCCAGTGTTTGAGGACGGTGTTTTCGCGGGCGCGGGCCAGCTTTTCCACCGTTGGGAACGAGGCGATCCAGCGTTGGTAGTAAGGGATCACCGTTTTCACCTGCGTCTGCTGCAACATGATTTCGGAAACCCAGATGCGGTAGGGATCGCGCGTCTCACGCCAGGGCATGGGACGCCGCTCGGCGTCGAACCACGCGAGCAGGGCGCGTGCAATGGTTTTGGATTTCGGGGTCGGCTTCATGCAATTCAGATTGTCACGCAACCGGCGTAACGAGCGGATGAACGGTTTGGGAAGAGAAGGCAAGGGATCACACGCCGATGGCGTCCTCACCCCAGATCCATTTGTGCAGCTGCGTCTGAACGCGGACGAGCAACCCATCCTCCAGCACCCATTCGGTTAAATCCTTCAGCGGCAGCTTGTCGTACACCGGAGAGAACAGCACCTGTACTTTTTTATCGATGCCGTATTGTTGCAACGCATTGCGGCTCCACTCGTAATCGGTGCGGTCGGCGATGACGAACTTCACTTCATCGTGCGGTTGCAGGCATTCGAGGTTGTCATACCGGTTCTGCAACACTTCGCCACTGCCGGGACATTTCACATCGACGATTTTGATGACGGCCGCGGGCACCTTGTCGAGCGGCAGCGATCCGCCGGTCTCGAGCATCACCGTGTAGCCGCCGTCGAGCAACGCCTGCATGAGCGGGTACACCGCATCCTGCAACAGGGGTTCGCCGCCGGTGATCTCCACCAGTGAAACTTTATGCGGCGCGAGTGCATTCAGGATGTCCTCGACGCTCATTGCGGTGCCGCCGTAAAAGGCGTATTCGGTGTCGCACCAGGTGCAGCGCAGGTTGCATCCGGTCAGACGCACGAACAGGCAGGGCAGGCCGGTGCGGGTCGATTCCCCCTGAATGCTTTTAAAAATTTCGGTGACTTTCAACATGGGTTGATTTTACCCCAACCGGCGATCCGGTTCATCACGAAAAAGCCGGGCTGCGCCCGAAGGAAACGGACTCCCTTGGGAGGAGCCCGTCCGATTGCAAAATCAACTAAACCCCTGTTCTATTCGCACCCCTTTACCGGGAGGGAAAAACATAGATTCTTCGCTACCGCTCAGAATGACAAACCCGGCCTCAGTGTGTCATTCTGAGGAGCCGCAGGCGACGAAGAATCTATGGGTTCCCTCGTTTAAAGAGCGATGCAACGCTTTCCTGGTAAAGGGGTGGCGGTGGACGTGGATTTTTCATATCATTGGAAGCTTCAACGCACCACGAACTTTTTATTTCAAAGGATTCCATGAAGCCCGTCGTTTCCATCACCCATATCTTTCCCGATCCGGCGCTCAACCGCCTGCGCGAGCGCTTCGAGGTGCATTACAACGATTCCGGACAATCTCTGTCTGCTGGCGAGTTGCAAAACCGGGCGGCGGAGAGCGACGCGATGATCACGTACCTGTCCGACCGCATCGACAGCGAAGTGCTGGGTGCGGCCAAAAACCTCAAACTCGTCGCCAACTACGGTGCCGGATTCAACAACATCGACGTCGCCCGCGCCCGCGAAAAAAAGATCTGGGTGACCAATACGCCGGGCGTGCTGCACGAGACCACGGCGGATTTGACGTGGGCGTTGCTGCTGGGCATTGCGCGCGCGATCGTGCCCGCCGACCGGTACACGCGCGAAGGTCGCTTCGACGGCTGGCAGGCCAAGTTGTTTCTGGGGCACGATGTGTACGGCAAAACGCTGGGCGTGATCGGCTGCGGCGAAATCGGCCGCGCCGTCGCCCGGCGTGCTGTCGGTTTCAACATGAACGTATTGTACTGCCAGCGTCACCGCCTGCCGGAAGCCGAAGAGCACCGTCTCAATGCCACTTACGTGCCGTTGGAACAACTGCTCAAGGAATCGGATTTTGTGTCGCTGCACGTGCCGTTGACGGAGGAGACGCGCTACATGATCCGCGCTGAACAGATCGCCATGATGAAACCGACGGCCTACCTCATCAACACCGCGCGGGGCAAGGTGATGGACGATCGCGCTTTGGTCGAGGCGTTGCGGCAGGGAACGATCGCTGGGGCGGCGCTGGACGTGTTCGAAAACGAACCGGAATTGACGGAGGGCATGACCGCGTTGGACAACATCCTGATCCCGCCACACATCGGCAGCGCCAGCCATGCCACGCGCGACATCATGGCCAACCTGGTGGCGGACAATGTATTCGATGCACTGGACGGCCGCACCCCGCGCACGCTGGTGCCCGGCTGGCAGGCCTGACCGGATCCATCCGGTGACCGACAAAATCCGATGACCGGACTCAGTCCGATTTGACCACCAACCCGCGCCGTACGAAGCGGAAGTCGAGCACGCGTCCATTCAGGTTTTGCAACGCCTGGGCGACATCGTCCTTGCGTTCCGGCGCAACGAACAAGGCGATGCAACCGCCGCCGCCCGCCCCGCACACCTTGGCGGCCTGCGCTCCGTGCCGTTTGGCGGCGCGCATCAACGCATCCATTTCAGGCGTTGCGATGCCCGGCGCCAGCGCCCGCCGGGCCTGCCATTCCTCTGCAAAGAGTTCGCCGAAACGTCCCCACTGTTTTTTCCGCAACACCGTTTCCATTTTGACGGCGAGGCCGGCAATGCGTTGCAGGTTGCGCTGCACCGATGCCTTGCCGTTGATCGTCTGTTGATACACCGTCCAGTTGTTGATGCCGGAGTTGCGCGGCTTGCCGGTGTAGCACAACACGAAGCGGCGCGTGGCGTCGGCGAGATCGAGCGGGATCGGGTGCGAGGCCAGCCGGTCGTAGTAGGGCTGAACCGCCTGCACCCCTCCGTACATGGCGGCGTAGTAATCCTGCGTTCCGGCGGGCACGTTGATGACCTGCGTCTCGATGTTCTTGGCGATTTCGATCATCCGCTCGCGGCGGTAGGCGCGCCCGGTGAACCGGTTGAGCGCACCGTTGAGGGCGATGTTGAGCGCGGAGGAGCCGCCGATGCCGGAACCCGCCGGGGCCGCACAGTGGGTGACGATCTCCAACCCTTTTTGCGGCGTGTAAAATTTCACCAGGCGCAGGATCAGTTCCAGGGGATGTTTGGATGCGGGCAGGCGTTGCAGATTGGCGAAGGTGGCGCGTTGTTTGAGGTCGCGCGATTCGATCACCAGCTTGCGGTCGGCACGTGGGCGGATCTGCACGCGCGCGTACAGGTCGATGGCGGCGTTGAGCGTGGGCGGGTTGTCGAAGAACAGGTGCAGCGGCCACAAGTCCAGCGTGCTGCCGGCCAGATCGATCCGCGTTGGGGCTGAGCTGTCAATCATGCGCGTGCCGGGAGAGGGTGGGTCAGATCTCGTCTTTGTCGTTGGCGGTGCCCGCCTCCAGGTCCTTCACCTTTTTGCCCAGCTTCTTCATGAGTTCGGCGAACGATTCCTTGACGATGATCTTGTTGAACTGCGAGCGGTAGTTGCGGATGAGGCTGACGCCCTCGACGATGAAATCGTACACCTGCCATTCGTTGCCGTTCTGGATCAATTTGTAATCGACGCCGATCACATCGTTCTTGCGCACGATCTCGGTTTTGACCATGGCGTATTTGCCTTTGATGACTTCATCGACGTATTTGATTTCTTCGTTCTGGTAGGACTCGATTTTTTTGGCGTAGGAATTTTCGAGAAGCTGTCCGAACAGGTCGATGAAATCCCTGCGTTCCTGCGGGCTCAGGTCGCGCCAGTTGCGGGCCAGCGAGCGTTTTCCCATTTCGATGTAATCGAATTTGGGATGGATGATGCCGCGCAGTTTGGCGCGCCGCGCCTGCGGATCGCCCTTGTACTTGGCGTCCGTGACGACATTGATGACGCGGTCGATGGTGGTTTTCAATCCGTCGGTGACGGCCGAGGCCAGGGCGTGGGACACGCTCGCCAGCATCAGCATCAGCCCGAAGAAGGCGGCGCAGAACAACCAATAACCAGATTTGTTTTTCATAAAACGCGTTCCATTGGGAAGAAGTGAACTCAAACGTCGCCGAAGACCACCTTGCTGATCATGCTTTCCAGATCGAGGGCGGATTCGGTTTCCAGCAGCACGCCTCCCGGCGGCACCGTGTCCTCGGAACCGCCCATGGAGAGGCTCAGAATTTTGTCGCCGATCAGGCCGCGCGTTTTCACCGAGACGATGGTGTCTTCCGGCAGTTGGATGTCGTTGCGCAGTTTCAGCTCCACCCGCGCCATGCCCTTGTGCAGGCCGATGTTGCCGATGCTGCCGATGACGACGCCTGCGACTTCGATCTCGCCGTTTTCGCGCAGACCGGACACGGTTTCAAAATCCGCGAACACCGAGTAGTTGTCGGTGTTCAGCAGTTCTTTTTTGCCGAGTTTGACGGACAACCATCCGAGGCTGAGGATCCCCAGAACCACGAACAGGCCCACGGCGATTTCGATACGGCGTCCATTCATTAATACGGTCTCCTATCTGCTGCCAGTCGGTTGTTAGAATACCCGATTTGAGCCGGGGTTGTCAGGTGTTAATTGATCTGAATGGGGCCGTCGAGGTCCCCTCGCAAAAACTGCTGCACCGCCGCATTGGTGGACTGCTGCATGGCGCCGGGCGTGCCGGTTTCGTGAATGACGCCGTCGAACAACATGGCGACCTGATCGACAAAATCAAACACCTCCGGGATGTCGTGGCTCACCATGACGGCGGTGAAGCCGAAGCGGCGCTGGGTGTCGTAGATCAGTTTATGAATCGCTTTTTTCATGATGGGGTCGAGACCGGTGGTGGGTTCGTCGAACAGGATGATCTCCGGCTGCGTGACCAGTGCGCGGGCCAGCCCGACGCGTTTTTTCATGCCGCCGCTGAGCTCGGCGGGGAATTTGTGGTTCATGCCGACGATGCCGACGTTGGCCAATCCCTCCTCGACGCGCTCCCTGATTTCGGATTCGGTCTGTTTCGTTTTCTCGCGCAGCGGAAAGGCGATGTTGTCGAACACGCTCATCGAGTCGAGC